>CAVXIX010000005.1:0-140824 GCA_963761965.1 uncultured Actinomycetota bacterium | reverse complement strand
AGGTCGCGGATCATCGCCTCGGCGTCGAGGTCGGTCAGCGGCGGGATGCCGTAGGACCGGTCGCCCAGCAGCTCGCTCGGCGCTCCGGCGAGGCCGAACGAGACCAGCGGGCCGAACAGCGGATCTTCGGTGACGCTGAAGGACACCTGGATGCCGTCGGCGGCGGCGCGCTGCACGAAGAACTTGGTGTCCTTGCGCATGCCCTTCCAGGTCGTGAGCTCGTCCCACGCCTCGCCCATCTCGCTGGCGCTGCGGATGTTGTGCCAGACGTGCGCCAGGTCCGGACGCGTGCGGAGGTGCTCGCTGCCGGCCTTGAGGACGACGTCCCAGCCGAGCTTCTCCCCCGCCGCGATCGCCTCCTCACGGGAGTGCACGTTGATCCAGGTCCACAGGTCGATGCCGTAGCAGGCGCAGCAGCGCGTGGACCTGGTCGGTGGAGAGGATCGCACCTCGCGGCGCGGCCGCGAGCACCTGGCGTACGAGCGCTCGCGCGTCGCCCGTGCGGTGGTCGAGCGCGATGTGGAACTCGCCGTGGTCCTTGGCGGCCCACTCGGCGTAGTTGACGACGCGCGCCAGAGCGCGGACGGCGGACTCCGGCGCTGCGTACGACGGCACGGACCCGCGACCGGCGGAGCCGCCGAGCAGGTCGGGCACGCGCAGCAGCACGGGCACGCCCTCGCTGCCGAGGAACGTCGACACGATCGGCTTGTCGGACTGCTCGCCGACGGCCGCCAGCACGTTGGCGACCTCCTCGCCGCTGGTGTTGAGCGGCGGGACGTAGACCGCGACGAGCGCATCGGTGTCGGGGCTCGCGATCGCCTGCTCGATCGCCGCCTCGAAGTCGTCGGCGTTGGCGTCGGCACCGAGCGAGACCGGGTCGGTGACCTGCAGCCCGGCGGCCGACGCGGCGTCCGCGACGATGAGCGCAACCGCGTCGGAGTTGCCGACGATCGACACCCGGTTGCCCCGTGGCAGTGGCTGGTGGGCCAGCAGCTGCGCGACGTCGAACATCTCGTCAAGCGTGTCGACCTGGATCACGCCGGCCTGGCGGAACATCGCGTCGACCGCAGACTGCGGCGCCGACGTGCGCTTGACGGTATGACCCGACCGGCACGCCCTGCGTCGAGCGTCCGGACTTGACCGCCACGATCGGCTTGGTCCGCGAGACCCGGCGGGCGATGCGCGAGAACTTGCGTGGGTTACCGATCGACTCCAGGTAGAGCAGGATGACCTCGGTCGAGTCGTCCTCCTGCCAGTACTGGAGCAGGTCGTTGCCCGACACGTCGGCACGGTTGCCGGCCGACACGAACGTCGACAGGCCGAGTCCACGACGCGACACCGACTCGAGGATCGCGGTGCCCAGCGCGCCGGACTGGCAGAAGAAGCCGACGCGGCCCTGCGGCGGCATCGACGGCGACAGCGAGGCGTTGAGCTGCAGGTCAGGGGCGGTGTTGATGAAGCCCAGGCAGTTGGGGCCGATGAGCCGCAGACCGTAGGACCGGCTGAGCCCGAGCAGGGTGCGCTGCCGCTGACGACCCTCTGGGCCCTCCTCGGCGAACCCGGCCGAGATCACCACGAGGCCGTGGACACCCTTGGCGGCACAGTCGAGCACGACGTCGTTGACCGAGTCGGCCGGCACCGCGACGATCGCGACGTCGACTTCGCCGGGGATGTCCTGCACGGTCTTGTAGGCCGGAAGCCCGGACACCGCCTCGGCCTGGGAGTTGACGGCGTAGACGCTGCCGCTGAAGTCACCCAGCACGAGGTTGCGCACCATGGCCTGGCCGATCGAGTCCTGCCGGCGGCTGGCGCCGATGACCGCGATGCTGCGGGCGCGGAAGATGCGCTCGATCGACGCGGCCTCGGCCCGCTGCTCACGGGCTCGCATCACGCCGACAGCCAGATCGGTCGGCTCGATGCGGAACGTCAGCCGCGTGACGCCACCGTCGACCATGCCCTCGACCTGGTAGCCCATCTCGCGGAAGATCTGCTGCATCCGGGAGTTCGACGGCAGGACGTCGGCGACGAACGTACGGATGCCGCGCTCGCGGCCGGCCTGGGCCAGGTGCTCCAGGAGCAGCTGCCCGACGCCACGGCCCTGGTGGGCGTCCTCGACGAGGAACGCGACCTCGGCCTCGTCGTCGCCCACCGCGTCGTAGCGACCGACGCCGATGATCGTGGAGTGCAGCGTCACGACGAACGCGACGCGGCGGTCGTTGTCGACCGTGGTGAAGCGCGTGACATCCTTGTCGGAAAGCGTCGGATAGGGCGCGAAGAACCGGAAGTACTTGGACTGCTCGGACACTCGTGAATAGAACTCCACGAGCCGCTCGGCATCGGCCTCCAGAATCGGCCTGAGCTGGGCCACCCGGCCGTCCTTGAGCAGGACATCGGCTTCCCAATGCTCTACGGGTTGCACCTCGCTGGTCACGTCCCCAACCTATCGGGTGGCCCACGGCGTGGCGCGGGAAGTCCGCAGGTCAGACCGGCGAAAATGGACCACTGAGCAGTGCACGACAGGCACCACAGGAGAGAAGGCATGGCCCGCAGCAGCAAGCAAGCTCCCGAGGAGGACTTCGAGGAGCACATCGTCGACACCGACGTGAGCGACGAGATGCGATCGAGCTTCCTCGAGTACGCCTACTCGGTGATCTACGCCCGCGCCCTGCCCGATGCGCGCGACGGCCTCAAACCCGTCCAGCGGCGCATCCTCTACACGATGGACGACCTCAACCTCCGCAGCGACCGCGGCCACGTCAAGAGCGCCCGCGTCGTCGGTGAGGTCATGGGTCGCCTGCACCCGCACGGCGACAGCTCGATCTACGACGCCCTGGTCCGGCTGATCCAGCCGTGGTCACTGCGCCTCCCCCTCGCCGACGGCCACGGCAACTTCGGCTCCCAGGACGACCCACCCGCCGCGATGCGTTACACCGAGGTCCGTATGCACGGTGCGGCCGAGGCGATGACGGCGTCGATCAACGAGGACACGGTCGACTTCAAGGCCAACTACGACGGCCGCGAGACCGAACCCGTCGTGCTGCCGGCCGCGCTGCCCAACCTGCTCGTCAACGGTGCCAGCGGCATCGCCGTCGGCATGGCGACCAACATCGCGCCCCACAACCTGATCGAGGTCGTCCAGGCGCTCCGGCACCTCATCAACCACCCGTCGGCCGATCTCGACGACATCATGCGGTTCATCCCCGGTCCCGACCTGCCGACCGGCGGCAAGATCGTCGGGCTCGAGGGCATCCGCGACGCGTACGCCACGGGCAACGGCTCGTTCCGCATGCGCGCCTCGGCGCGCATCGAGAGCGTCACGCCGCGGCGCAAGGGCATCGTCATCACCGAGCTGCCCTACAACGTCGGGCCCGAGAAGGTCATCGAGGCGATCAAGAAGCTCGTCCAGGCCAAGAAGCTCCAGGGCATCTCCGACATCAAGAACCTCACCGACCGCCACAAGGGCCTCAACCTCGTCATCGAGATCAAGAACGGGTTCATCCCCGAGACGATCCTCGAGCAGCTCTACAAGAGCACGCCGATGGAGAGCTCGTTCGGCATCAACGCCGTCGCGCTCGTCGACGGCCAGCCCCGCACGCTCGGGCTCAAGGAGATGCTCGAGGTCTACCTCGGCCACCGCATCGATGTCGTGCGCCGCCGCACCCAGTTCCGCCGCGGCAAGGCTGCCGATCGCCTCCACCTGCTCGACGGGCTGATGCTGGCGCTGGTCGACATCGACGAGGTCATCCAGCTGATCCGCGCGAGCGAGAACCGCACCGCGGCCAAGGAACGCCTCATGACGGTGTTCGACCTGTCCGACATCCAGGCCACCTACATCCTCGACCTGACGCTCGGCCGGCTGACCAAGTACGACCGCATCGAGGTCGAGCGCGAGATCGCCGAGCTCCGCAAGATCATCGACGAGCTCGACGCGATCCTCGCCGACGAGCAGCTGCTCCGCAAAGTCGTCGGCGACGAGCTCAACGAGATGGCGCATACGTTCGGCACACCCACGTCGTACCGTGCTGCTCGAGTCGTCGGGCCAGACCGCCACGGCCGCATCACCGCTCGAGGTTGCCGATGACCCGTGCTGGGCGCTGCTGTCCGCGACCGGGCTGCTCGCCCGTACGTCCGACGACTCGCCGCTCGGCGACGTCGACCGCCGGGTCAAGCACGACACGATCGTCTCGGCCGTACGCACGACAGCACGCGGCGAGATCGGCGTCGTCATGTCCGACGGCCGCGTCCAACGGATCTCCGTGCTCGAGCTGCCGGCTCTGCCGCCGACCGCCCAGTCCCCCAACCTGCAGGGCGGCATGCCTCTGCGCGAGATCCCGGGCCTCGAGGGCACCGTGCTCGCGCTGACCCGGCTGGGTGACTCCGGCGCCGGCCTCGCGCTCGGCACGCGCGCCGGTGTCGTCAAGCGGGTCAAGCCCGAGCAGCTCTCGCGCGACTCGTGGGACATCATCTCCCTCGACGACGGCGACGTCGTGGTCGGCGCGGTCGAGCTGGCGACCGGCGACGAGGAGCTCGTCTTCGTCACGTCGGACGCCCAGCTGCTGCACTTCTCGGCCTCCGTCGTACGCCCCCAGGGCCGCGCCGGCGGCGGGGTCGCGGGCATCAAGCTGTCCCCGGGAGCTCGCGCCGTGTCGTTCGGCGCGGTGCGTGACATCGACTCGGCGCATGTCGTGACGATCGCCGGATCCGGTGACGCCCTGCCCGGCACGCAGAACGGTGCCGTCAAGGTCAGCCCCATGGCGATCTACCCGGCCAAGGGCCGCGCCACCGGCGGCGTCCGCTGCCAGCGCCTGCTCAAGGGCGAGGACGGCCTGTTGCTGGCCTGGGTCGGCGACGGCCAGCCGATGGCGTGCGCCACGAGCGGATCGCCGGTCGACCTGCCCGAGCCCACGGACCGTCGCGACGGCTCCGGCGTGCCTGCTGCCCAGCCGATCCTGGCGGTCTCGGGTCCGGCCGGTTCACTCACGATCTGAGCTGTCCGGCGTGCAAGACTGAGCCGTGCGCACCAGACACCTGATCCTCACGCTCGCTGCGTCGACCCTGGTCCTCGCCGGTTGCACGGGCTCCTCAGACGGTGACAAAGGCGATCCGGCCAAGCTCCAGGCCCGGCTGACCAAGGCCAAGGCGTCACTCGACGATGCCGAGACGATCACGATCTCGCTCGCCACGCGCCAAGCTGCCGTCCGGCGTCACCGGGTTGCTGTCGGCCAAGGGCAAGGGCAACCACTCCCCTGCGTTCGACGGCAAGGTCAAGGTCGTCACCGGTGGCTCGAGCCTCGACGCCGATGTCATCGCGGTCGAGGGCAAGGTCTACGCCAAGACGAGCTTCGCCCCGGTCTTCCTCACGATCGACCCGGCAAGTCGCTCAAGGCGCCCGACCCCGCGTCGCTCCTGGACTCCGACACCGGCATCACGCAGATCCTCGTCAAGACCAAGAAGCTCACCGAGGGCGGGAAGTCCCGCGACGGCGCGGACGTGCTGACGACGATCAAGGGCACGCTGCCGGGCAGCCTGGTCAAGGACATCATCCCGTCGGCCGCAGAGGGCAAGTCGTTCGCCGTGACCTACCGGCTCGACGACAAGAACGTCCTGCGTGACGCGACCCTCAAGGGGCCGTTCTACCCCAACGGCGGCGACGTCACCTACACCGTCAAGCTCACGACCTCTGACACCGCCGTGACCATCGAGCCGCCGACCCGCGCCGGTCGATGACCTCACGGGAGGCGATCAGTCCCGCCTCGAGAGTCCTCCTGGGGCTGGCGGCTGTCGCGATATCGTTCGCGGCCGCGGACACGTACGTCGTGGTGCTCGCACTGCCCGACATGATGACCTCGACCGGGCTCGACCTCGACGAGCTGCAGCGCGCCGCGCCGATCGTGTCGGGTTTCCTGCTCGGCTATGTCGGCGTGCTGCCCCTCATCGGGCGCATCTCCGACCTCCGCGGGCGCGTCCCCGTCCTGCTGGGCTCGCTCGTGGTCTTCGCGGTCGGCTCGCTGGTCACCGCGGCGGCCTACAACCTGGAGAGCGTCGTCCTCGGCCGGTTGATCCAGGGCATCGGAGGCGGTGGCCTGATCCCGCCGACCCTCGCGCTCGTCGCCGACCTCTGGCCACCGCAGCGTCGCGGCCTTCCGCTGGGCGTCGTCGGTGCCGTCCAGGAGCTCGGCAGCGTCCTCGGCCCGCTCTACGGCGCGGTCGTCCTGGCGTTCGGCGACTGGCGGCTGATCTTCTGGCTCAACTGCGCCATCGGCCTCGTGCTGGCCGCGGCGATGCTCGCGCAGCGTGACGCCGTGGCCACGCGCGAGCCGGTCGGCGTGCGTCGGTTCGACGTCATCGGCGCCGCACTGGCTGTGCTCACGCTGGCCGGCGTCGCCTTCGTGATGCTCGAGCCGGACCGGCTGACCCAGGGCGTCACGATCGGGAGGGCATTCCTGCCCGTCACGGGCGACTCCCGCTGGCTCACGCCGTTGGCCCTCACGACGTACGGTCTGCTGGCCCTGTTCCTGCTGCGGCAGGCTCTGGCGCGTACGCCCCTCGTCGGCTGGCGTCAGTGGCCGGCGCTCGCCCGCGACACCGACATCTCGGGTGCCTTGCTGCTCACGACCGGACTCGGCGCGGTGATCCTCACCTTTGCCTCCGCCGAGCCAGAGAGCGCCGCCGATCTCCGACCAGGCACCGTGGCTGATCCCGGTCGCGGTCGTCGCGTTCGCGGGATTCGCGATGCGTCAACGCCGGGCCGCTCGGCCGCTCGTCCCCCGCGGCGCGCTCGGCGCCAGGCCCGCCTGGGGTGCCCTCGTCGTCTCGTTCTTCGTCGGCGCGGCCCTGATCGCCGCGCTCGTCGACATCCCGTTCTTCGCCCGGCTCACGGTCCACCGCGACTCACAGCTCGACGCTGCGCTGGTCCTCGTACGCTTCCTGGTCGCCCTGCCGATCGGTGCCGTCATCGGCGGCTGGCTGCTGCGCCGGGTGTCCGCGTCCGTCCTGACGTGCGTCGCGATGCTGATGAGCGCCGCTGCGTTCTGGCACATGTCGACCTGGGATGCCCACTCCCTCGATCACCAGGTCGAGACGCTGTCGCTCATCCTCGGCGGACTGGGCTTCGGACTCGCCATCGCCCCGGTCAATGCCGTGCTGCTCGCCCACACGGCGGATGCCGTGCACGGCGTCGCCTCGGCCCTGCTGATCGTCGCGCGCATGGTCGGCATGCTGCTCGGCATCTCGGCGCTCACCACGATCGGTCTGCGGGCGTTCTATCACGCATCCGAGAAGATCCCGCCGGCCGCCGAGCTGTGCAACGGCAAGGCGACGCTCTGTCAGGCGTACAAGGACGCGGTCCGCGATGCCGGCATCACGCAGCTGCACGCGGTCTTCGTCGGCGCCGCCGATATGCGCCCTCACAGCGGCCGTCCTGGCACTGGTGGTGCTCCGTGACGAGCCCGTAACAGCCACCCGATAACCTGTGCCCATGCCTGACTTCGACGACTTGCTGAAGGCCAACCGCGAGTATGCCGAGGACTTCGGACTCTCGGGCTTCGACGGCATCGCGCACGCCGGAATTGCCATGGTGACCTGCATGGACTCCCGCATCGACCCCCTGCGCATGATCGGTCTCGAGCCCGGTGACGCGAAGATCCTCCGCAATCCCGGAGGCCGCGTCACCGATGCCGCGCTCGTCGCCCTTGTCATGGGCGTGACCCTGCTGCAGGTCCGGCGCATCCTCGTCGTCGAGCACACCCGCTGCGCGATGGCGTCCGCGAGCGAGGACGAGCTCAAGTCGCGCGTCGGCAAGTCCGCCGGCACCGATGCGTCCTGGATGACCCTCGGCGCGATCGTCGACCAGGAGAACACCGTGCGCGCCGACGTCATGCGCGTGCGGAGCCACCCGCTCATCGGTGACGACATCCTGGTCGGTGGCTTCATCTACGACGTCGACACGGGTCTGCTCAACCCCGTCGCCTAGTTGTAGCTCGTTCGGGAAGACAAAACGCCGGATCAGGCACATCATGGGCCTTGGGGGACATCCTCAAGGGGTCGACATGCGAAAGACATACCGAATCCTCGCCGACATCATCGCGATCGAGGTCGTCATCCAGGCCATGGCCATCGTCTTCGCCGTTGCCGGACTGTTCAAGTGGATCGACGACGGAGCCACGCTCGACAAGTCCGTCATCGAGTCCTGGGAGGACGACCCTCCCACGTGGACGGGCTCCATCGGCCACTTCATCCACGTCATGAACGGCACGTTCCTGATCCCGCTGCTGGGCATCGCCCTGCTGATCGTGTCGTTCTTCGCGGCCGTCAACGGCGGCGTCAAGTGGGCCCTGATCATCGCGGCGTCGATCGTGGTCCAGGTCCTTGCCGGTCAGCTCGCCGAGCGAGTCGCCCTACCTCGGTCTGGTCCATGGGCTCAACGCGTTCATCCTGTTCGGTTCCGCGCTGATGGCCGCCAGAAGCGCCAGAGTGGCCAAACCCGATGCGGTGACGACCCCGTCGACCGCGCTCTAGAGCGTTGAGGCGCCGCCGGCTCCTGATCGCGTCGCTGGCCACGCTGGTCGTCATGGCGCCTCTTGCGTGGCTGTGGCACGCCAGCCTGGTCCCGTCGACGTACTCCGTCATGGACATGGGCTACGTCGACACCGGCGGCGTCCCGGGACACCACGGCGGCCATCATGGCGCCCACACGACGAGCGTGACCGACCTTGTCGAGGATCCGGAGCGGGTGCCCGACGTCGAGGTCGAGCTGACCGCCAAACGCGGCAAGATCAATCTCTCGTCGGGCTACTCCGTCGATGGCTACACGCTCAACGGCCGGTCCCCGGGTCCCACCATCACCGCGAGGGTCGGGCAGCTCGTCGAGGTGCACGTCGTCAACGACAACGTGCCTGACGGCATCGCGCTGCACTGGCACGGCATCGACGTCCCGAATGCCGCGGACGGCGTCGCCGGCGTGACGCAGGACGCCATCGGTCCCGGCGAGAGCCACACGTACCGGTTCGTCGTCGATCGCGTGGGGAGCTATTGGTACCACTCCCACCAGGTGTCGCACGTACAGGTGATCCGTGGCCTGCTCGGGCCGCTCATCGTGCTGCCCGCCGCCGGGATCGACCAGGACCATGACGTCGCTGCTGTGGCCCACACGTATCGCGGCGTTCGTACGCTCAACGCCGTCCGCGGAAACGTGCCGGTCTCGGCGGCCGACGGCGAGTCCGTACGCGTGCGGGCGATCAACACCGACAACGCGCCGATGCGGGTCTGGGCGGACTCCGACTACCGGATCGTCGCGGTGGACGGCACCGAGGTCAACAGGCCGACGGCGGTCTCCGGCAAGGACGTGACCGTGACCGCCGGCGGCCGCATCGACCTCGTCGTGACCTCACCTGCACGCGTGCAGATCGGCGGAGCCACGGCGCTGCTGATCGGCCCGCGGGGCCAGGCGGCTCCGCCCGAGGCCTCCGCCGCCCACGTACGAGGTCGACCTGCTGACGTACGGCGCACCAACCGCACCCGGTCTCGACGCATCGAACCCGGACCGGGAGTTCACCTACTCCGTCGACCGCAAGCCCGGGTTCGTCGACGGCGTGCCGGGCATGTGGTGGTCGATCAACGGCCACCTGTTCCCCGACGTCCCGATGTTCATGGTGGCCGAGGGCGACGTCGTCGTGATGCACATCGAGAACCACTCCGGCGAGGTCCACCCGATGCACCTGCACGGTCATCACGCCTTGGTCCTGAGCCGCGACGGCAAGCCGTCGACAGGCAGCCCGTGGTGGACCGACTCCCTCGACGTCAGGCGCGGCGAGAACTACGACATCGCGTTCCTCGCCGACAACCCCGGCGTATGGATGGACCACTGCCACAACCTGACGCACGCGGCCGACGGATTGGTGGCGCACCTGATGTACGAAGGCGTCAGCACGCCGTACGTCGTCGGCGGGAAAGCCGACAATTCGCCCGAATGAGGCGCCCAAGTTGTCATACGGCGCACGTGCCCCAGTTCACTCCACGTTTTCCCGCCATTTACCTCACAGAGCCTTCGATCTCGCAGTAAGTTCTTTGAGTCCCATCACTCCCACAACTTGCAACTCACGGGGGACCTCGTTCTGCCGTGAGGAGCACCGAGGACGACAGTGCACTTCTCACCCGACACACTCGACCTGTTGACCCGCACCGGGTTCAACATCTTGAGCATGCTCCTGCTCGTCGGAGTGCTGTATCGCCCGCAACAGTCAGTGCCGTCCATGCCGCTGGTGCTCGCGGCGCTCAACGGCGGGCTCTTCGCCGCGCTCGCCGCGATCAGCACCGGTGAGTTCGCCGCCGGGATCGGCTTCGGCCTCTTCGGACTGTTGTCCCTGCTGCGTCTGCGCAGCGCCGCGTTCACGATCAAGGACGTCGCCTACACGTTCATGTCGCTGATCTTCGCGCTGGTCAACGGTCTGCCGGACCGTCCCTACGAGATGATCGCCATCATCAACATCACGTTGCTGCTCGTCGTGTTCGCCACCGACAACACCCGCAGAGACCGGCCGACCAGGCTGATGCAGCTGATCCTCGAGCACGCATACGTGGATCCCGCCGAAGCCCGCCGGGTGCTCGACGATCGCCTCGGGGTCGAGATCAAGAACGTCGTCATCGACGAGATCGACTTCGTCCGCGAGACGACGTCGGTGACGGTCCTCTGCTACGCAGCCACCGGCGATGCCGAGGTCGCCGGCGCCAAGCAGATGTCGGATGCGGACGACTGATGACCGCCCTCCTCCAGACCGCCGAATCCGGCGAAGACGACGCCCGCGACTACGTGACAACCGTCGTGCCCCAGCCACTGCTGACGGCATCCGCCCTGGGACTCGACGACGTGGCGCCGGTCGGACTGCGCGAGCTGGTCGAGCACGCGGCCCTCATGCACCGGACCGACCGCAAGTACATCGTGGACCTCGCAAAGGTGCGCACCCTCATCGAGAGGCTCTCCGAGACACACCAAGTGCTGGAGATCGATGGCCGCCGGTCCACGACGTACCGGACCCTCTACTTCGACACGCCGGATCTGCAGGCTTGTCGCGCGCACGTTCAGCGTCGCCGACGTCGCTGGAAGGCGCGGAGCCGGCTCTACGTCGAGGACCAGCTGTGCCGCATCGAGGTCAAGACCAAGGACAATCGCGGCGGGACCGACAAGGTCATGGCACCCAGCCACCCCGACCGCTACGGCCTGCTGATCGGTGACGAGCGCGACTTCGTCAACTCGCACCTGGCCGCTCAGCACCCCGAGCTCGACGTCTCGACACTCGTCCCGTCTGCCGAGATCTCCTACACGCGGGCCACGCTCGCCAACCTCGGGGCAGGCACCCGCGTCACGATCGACTGGAACCTGCACTGCCGTCTCGAGCCCGGCGACGTGTGGCTCGATCCCGGCTACGCACTCGTCGAGACCAAGGGGCCGTCCACGGCATCCGAGGCCGACCGGGTCCTCAACAGCCTCGGTTCGCGGCCGCGCTCGTTCAGCAAGTACGTCGCAGCCGCATCGATCATGCACACCAACGTGGCCGACAACGACTTCCGGGTCCTGCGCGGCCATGTGCTCCACGACCGGCCGGCGGCGTCGTGACGTCTGCAATTGCCGGCCAGGTTCGCTTCTGGCCACGGTCCTCGGCATCGCTGCCATCATCGTCGGGCTCACAGGCTCGCACTACCTGCCGACAGCCGGAGCCCACGGCAGCACCCACCTCCAAGGCCACGCCGACCCCCTCGCCCAAGGTCACCGCCGCGGCGGATCCGTTGCCCACGACCGAACCGGCCCCACCGCTGCTCGACCGCTCCGACATCGACCCCGTCGCCACGCTGGTCTCCGATCAGCAGGACCAGCAGCCACGCTGCTCAAGACCTGGTGGAGCACGCACGGCACCGACATCGATGACGACGCCTTCGTGACCTGGGCGGCTCAGCAGATCCCGGCACCTCCCACGAGATTCACCCGCAGCCAAGAGCTGTCCGAGCTGGCGACCACCGTCAGCTCCCGCTCGTCTGCGGACCTCAAGGCCGCCCGTTGGCTGGATCGCCACGCCGATGCCGACGGCTGGGAGCTGATGCGCAAGCAGCAGGCCGCGTTGCATGGCGCCGGCGACGACGCACCCGCTGCGGCGGAGCTGCGGACGGCCGTCGACCTGGCGACACGCGTCGCCAAGCTGGGCGCCCAGAAGGTGAGCGTGCCGGCGCCCTATGTCGCGAACGCCGCGTTGCGTGACAACCAGAAGGCTGCCAAGTCGACCGTCAGCTGCCCGTGCAGCTATCCATCCCAGATCGTCGCACGAAGCGCAGCGGCCCGACGCTATCTCGGTGACCTCTCGACGCACCGACGCGGCGAGTACCTGTGGTTCGAGGCGCAGGTCGACACCAGCCAGCTCCTGCGCGGGCAGGCGGCGCCGAGCGACATCGCCGCCAGCGCTTTCATCGGTGACCTGGTGGGCCGGTACGTCCTCGTGACCCGCGGTCACGCAAAGCCCTGACCGTCAGGCGTCGATCCGGTCGGCGTCGATCTCGTAGGCGCCCTGCACGATGAACTCCTTGCGGGGCGGCACCTCGTTGCCCATCAGCAGCTCGAAGACCGAAGAGGCCTCCTCGCCGTCGTCGACCGTGAGGCGGCGCAACGTGCGGTGGCGCGGGTCCATCGTGGTCTCGGCCAGCTGCGAAGCGTCCATCTCACCGAGGCCCTTGTAGCGCTGGACCGGGTCCTTCCACTTGACGTTCTTGCGCTGCAGCTCGGCGAGCTTGCGCTGCAGCTCCGCGTCGGAATAGGTGTAGACGTACTTTTCCTGCCCCTTCTTGGGGTTGGACAGCTCGATGCGGTGCAGCGGCGGCACGGCCGTGTAGACCCGGCCGGCGTCGACCAGCTCGCGCATGTAGCGGAAGAACAGCGTCGCGAGCAGGCAGCGGATGTGCGCGCCGTCGGAGTCGGCGTCGGCCATGAAGATGATGCGGCCGTAGCGCGCCGCGTCGACGTCGAACGTACGGCCTGAACCCGCGCCGACGACCTGGATGATCGACGAGCACTCGACGTTCTTGAGCATGTCGCCGATGCTGGCCTTCTGGACGTTGAGGATCTTGCCGCGAATCGGCAGCAGCGCCTGGAACTCCGAGTCGCGCGCCGACTTGGCGGTGCCGAGCGCCGAGTCACCCTCGACGATGAACAGCTCGGAGCGCTCGACGTCGTTGCTGCGGCAGTCGGCGAGCTTGGCCGGCAGCGCGCTGGACTCCAGCGCATTCTTGCGGCGTTGCGTGTCGCGGTGCTGGCGGGCGGCCAGACGCGTCTTGGACGCGTCGACGACCTTCTCCATGACCCGGCGAGCCTTGGCCTTGTGGGCGGTCTTGGTGGACGTCAGGAATGCCTTGAGCTCGCGGGACACGACCTGGTTGACGATCTTGGTCACCGCGGGTGTGCCCAGCACCTCCTTGGTCTGGCCCTCGAACTGCGGCTCGGCCAGGCGTACGGTCACGACCGCGGTCATGCCCTCGAGCACGTCGTCCTTGATGACGTCGGCGTCGCCGGCCTTGAGCAGGCGGCGTCGTCTTGAGCACGTCGTTGAACGTCTTGGTGATGCCGCGTTCGAAGCCGTTGAGGTGGGTGCCGCCCTTGGGCGTGGCGATGATGTTGACGAACGACTGCACGTGCGTGGCGTAGTCGGTGCCCCAGCGCACCGCGATGTCGACGCCGAGGGTGCGCTCGATGTCCTGGGGCGTCATGTGCCCCTTGTCGTCGAGCAGCGGCACGGTCTCGGTGAACACGTCCTCGCCCTGCAGCCGCAGCACGTCGGTGACCGGCTCGTCGGCAGCGAGGAACTCGCAGAACTCGGCGATGCCGCCGTCGTGGCGGAACTTCTCCTCGTGCGGCTCGTCACCGCGCCGGTCGCTGATGACGATCTCAAGGCCGGGCACGAGGAACGAGGTCTGGCGAGCTCGCGCGACGAGCTCCTCATAGGCGAACTTGGCGCCCTTGATGAAGATCTGCGGATCGGCCCAGTAGCGCACACGCGTACCGGTCTTGGCCTTGGCCACCTTGCCGATCTTGCGCAGCTCGTTGGTGGGCGTGAACTCGGCGTCGGGACCCTCACCGGCGAACACACCCGGGACGCCGCGACGGAAGGACATCGCCCAGGTCGCGCCGCCCTTGTCGACCTCGACATCGAGCCGCGACGACAGCGCATTGACCACCGACGCGCCGACGCCGTGGAGGCCGCCGGTCGCGACGTAGGAGCCACCGCCGAACTTCCCGCCTGCGTGCAGCTTGGTGTAGACGACCTCGACGCCGGTGAGGCCGGTCTTCTTCTCGATGTCGACAGGCACGCCGCGACCGTCGTCCTGGACCTCGACGGATCCGTCGTCGTTCAGGGCGACCCGGATGTGGGAGCCGTGGCCCGTCAGTGCCTCGTCGACGGAGTTGTCGATGATCTCCCAGAGGCAGTGCATGAGACCGCGAGTGTCGGTCGAGCCGACGTACATGCCGGGGCGTTTGCGGACGGCCTCCAACCCCTCGAGGACGAGGAGGTTGCGCGCGTCATAGGTGCTGTCGATGATGGGTTGCCTTTCGAGCTGGTCGAGCTCCTCCAAGACTATCTGCGTCATCTTGCGTCGCGGCTTTGGACACGCTGCTCATCCGCGCGCCTGCGTCGATTTGTCCCGCCCGGGGAGTATGTATGTCGTAGGTCACGAACGGCCACGAGGAATACCGCCCCGTGATTGGATGTTGACCAGGTCATAACCGCCGAACGCTCAGAGAGAAGGTCATCGTGACAACACTGACAGCCCCCATGCTGAGCTCCCTCGACCGCTGCGACCGTTGTGGCGCTCAGGCATACGTACGTGTGACGCTCGGCGGCGGTGGTGAGCTTCTGTTCTGCGCTCACCACGCGCGACAGCACGAGGACAAGCTCCGCGAGCTGTCCGCCGACATCCATGACGAGAGCGAGCGACTCGCTCCGTCCCAGACGTTGGTCGACGACGAGGTCTGAGACCACCAGGACTCAGCACAACGCCTCCGCCCCACGGATTTTCCGTGGGGCGGAGGCGTTTGTCGTGTCAATCGGTGTCGACCTTCTTCACGAACGTGACGAGCTCGGCGGCGCATGGCCCATCGGTCCCGTCGTCGCCACAGCTCAACTCGACCTGCCTGGAGTCGGGACTTGTCTGCAGCCAGAAGCTCTCGTTCTCGACACTCCCCTCGCCCCCGACTGGCGTGATCAGAAGAAGTGGCGCGTCGAAGTGCGGCGGGGCCTTCGCAAACCGGTTCTCAAAGCCGCCCACAACATCCAGGTGCTCGGTGTTGCCGGGGTTGTCCCACACGAGCTCGGGTTCGCTCTCCTCGGTGAACTCCGCCGACGGAGCAGGAGTGTCGAGGATGACGACACCGACGACGTCGTCGGGCAGCGTCTCGGCGTAGTGGGTCACGACCATTCCCCCGAACGAGCGGCCAAGCAGCACCAGCGGGCCATCGAGACCAGCCGCATTGAGCAACGCGTCAGCTTCGCGGACGACGTCGTCTGCCGTGCGCTTCTTGTTCGGTGCGGGATCACTGTTCCCGGTCCCCGCGCGGTCGTAGGTGCACACGCGTGTGATCGGCGCGAGCTCGCTGACGAAGTTCGAGCCTGTCCATTCCTCGACGTTGTTCCCGCCAGTCTCGAGAAGCACGGTTGGTTGTCCCTTGCCCCAGCAGACCAACGCATCCTTCCTCCCGTCGGGAGCCACCACAAATGATTTGTCGATCGAGGGGTTCTGGGCCGGGTCGACTGATGGCGAAGGACTGCTGGATTCCTGAGGATCGCCGCTCGAACAGGCCACGACGAACGCCATCAACGCCGCCGCGAGCACCACCTGACGAAATGCGCTGCCGGTATGGGCACCCATGATGCTTCAGTCTGCGACGTGCGCTGCGCAATGGGAAGTGTTTGGGGGTCTGGCGCAACGGCCACCGGATATCAGCAACAAGGACGCTGATCGATCAGGAGCCCACAGCACGAACGCCTCCGCCCCACGGATTTCCGTGGGGCGGAGGCGTTTGTCGTGTCTGTCGGTCGCTCAGTCCAGGTAGTCGCGCAGGACCTGCGAGCGCGACGGGTGCCGCAGCTTGCTCATGGTCTTGGACTCGATCTGGCGGATCCGCTCTCGGGTGACGCCGTAGACCTTGCCGATCTCGTCGAGCGTCTTGGGCTGTCCGTCGGTGAGGCCGAAGCGCATCGAGACGACGCCTGACTCACGCTCCGAGAGCGTGTCGAGCACGGCGTGCAGCTGCTCCTGGAGGAGCGTGAACGACACCGCGTCGGCCGGGACGATCGCCTCGGAGTCCTCGATCAGGTCGCCGAACTCCGAATCGCCGTCCTCGCCGAGCGGCGTGTGGAGGCTGATCGGCTCGCGGCCGTACTTCTGGACCTCGACGACCTTCTCGGGCGTCATGTCGAGCTCGATCGCGAGCTCCTCGGGGGTGGGCTCGCGACCGAGGTCCTGGAGCATCTGGCGCTGCACACGGGCGAGCTTGTTGATGACCTCGACCATGTGGACCGGGATGCGGATCGTGCGGGCCTGGTCGGCCATCGCGCGGGTGATCGCCTGGCGGATCCACCACGTCGCGTAGGTCGAGAACTTGAAGCCCTTGGTGTAGTCGAACTTCTCGACCGCGCGAATCAGGCCCAGGTTGCCTTCCTGGATGAGGTCGAGGAACAGCATGCCGCGGCCCGTGTAGCGCTTGGCCAGCGAAACGACGAGACGCAGGTTGGCCTCGAGCAGGTGGTTCTTGGCGCGACGGCCGTCGATCGTGATCCACTCGAGCTCTTCGAGCATCTTGGCCGAGATGCGGCCACCCTTGGCGAGCTTCTCCTCGGCGAAGAGCCCGGCCTCGATGCGCTTGGCGAGCTCGACCTCCTGGCCGGCGGTCAGCAGGGAGACCTTGCCGATCTGCTTGAGGTAGTCCTTGACCGGGTCGGCAGTGGCGCCGGCGACCATGACCTGCTGGACCGGCTCGTCGCTCTCGTCGGCCGCCGAGATCGTGAAGGACGACTGCTCGTCCTCCTTGAGCGTCGGGTCCGTAGCGAGGTCCTTCTCGAACTCCTCATCAGGGATGTCCGGGAGGATCTTCTTGCCCTGCGCGTCGACCATCACGGTGCCGTCAGCAACGGGCGGCACCTCGAGGGCGTCAGCCAGATCGATGCCCGCAGGAATCTTCGACTCCTCCTGGGACTCTGCACCCTTGTTGGGCGCAGCCTTCTTGGCCGGGGCCTTCTTCGCAGCGGTCTTCTTGGCGGTCGTGCTCGATGCGGTCTTGGTCACTGTCACTTCTGTCTTGGCCGGGGAACGGGACGGTGTGGTGGCCTTCTTGGCCGGGGTCTTGGCGGTGGCGGACTTCTTGGCCGCCGTCTTGCTGTGTGATGTTGTGGTCTTGCTGGGTGCCTTGTTGGCAGCGGTCTTGTTGGCCGGGGCCTTCTTGTCGTTGTCCACAGGCTCTTCCTTGGCCCCACCCAGCAGCTTCTTGACGGCGCGGATCGGTGATCCTGCTGCGGGATTCACCGGCACGTCAACCTCACAAGCGGTAGATGGGCGCAACAATGAGGCCTGTGGTCAACCTCTGGCTCCAGTGTGCCATGCAGAGCCAACCCCTGACATCTCAGGGTCCTCTCAGGCGCGTGTCGGCCAGGTGTGAACCGGATCACCGCGGTGCATGTGCTCCTCGTACGCCTGAGTCGTGGCTCGCATCGCGGCCACGCGATCGGTCGAAGACCCCACGTGATGGCCGAACTCGCCGATCAGCCAGGTCGCACCGTTGCGCCCGGTGATGCAGCGCTGCTCGATGATCCCCAGCAGCCGGTCGCGGACGGCGACATCGACGTTCATCTCCTCGAGTCCGGCATGGGCCAACGGCAACAGCTGGCGCAGGACGAGCTCGCGAGCCGGGACCGTGCCGACCGCGGGCCAGTAGATCTCGGTGTCGATGCCGGCACGGGCGGCCTGGTGGAAGTTGTCCTCGGCGGCACGGAACGACAGCTGCGACCAGACCGGCCGGTCGCTGCTCCCGAGGACCTTGACGAGTCCGTAGAACAAGGCGGCGTTGGCCATCGTGTCCGCGACGGTCGGGCCGGCCGGGAGCAGGCGATTCTCGATCCGCAGATGCGGCCGGCCGTTGGCGACGTCGTAGATGGGTCGGTTCCAGCGATAGATCGTGCCGTTGTGGAGTCGTAGCTCGGGCAGGTTGGGCACGCGACCCGCCTCGAGCTCGACCAATGGGTCCTCGTCGTCGACGATGGGCAGGAGCGCCGGGAAGTAGCGGACGTTCTCCTCGAACAGGTCGAAGACCGAGGTGATCCACCGCTCGCCGAAGAACACCCGCGGACGTACGCCTTGGGCCTTGAGCTCCTCGCTGCGGGTGTCGGTCGCCTGCTCGAACAGCGCGATCCGGGTCTCGTGCCAGAGCTGCTGGCCCAGCAGGAACGGCGAGTTGGCGCCGACCGCAACCTGGACGGCGGCGATCGCCTGGGCCGCGTTCCACATCGGCGCGAACTCGTCCGGCTCGACCTGCAGGTGCAGCTGGGTGCTCGTGCAAGCGGCCTCGGGGATGATCGTGTCAGCCGTCGTGTCGAGGCGATCGACCCCGTCGATCACGATCTCGATGTCCTCGCCGCGGGCGTTCAGGATCTGCTCGGACAGCAGGTGATAGCGCGGATTGGCCGAGATCGATTCACGGCTGAAGTGCCCCTCCTGCAGGGTGGGGAGGATGCCGATCATGAGCAGGTGCGCACCCACCTCGGCGGCCTTGGACTGCGCGAAATTGAGGTCGTCGCGCAACGTGGCCTGGAGCCGGTCGAGGCCCGCGCCCTCGATCCGTGCCGGCGGCACGTTGATCTCGATGTTGAACAGTCCGAGCTCAGTCTGGAAGTCCTCGTCGGCGATCGCCTCGAGCGCCTCGGCGTTCTTGAGCGCCGGATCGCCCTGATTGTCGACGAGGTTGAACTCGATCTCGATGCCCACGTGGGTGTGCTCGAACGACAGGTCGTACTCGCTCAGCATCCGCGCGAAGACGTCGAGGCATCGGCGCACCTTGGCGCGGTAGCGAGTGCGGTCCTCGCGACTGAACTCGCGTGCGTCGACATCCTGTCCCATGCAGACAGCCTAGGGCGATGGCGCGTCAGCGGCTTGAATAGCGAGCCAATGAGACGGTGAGACCCCGCCTTCGAGCATCTGGAGCATCAATTGCGCCATCGAGTACGTGCGGTCCGCCTCCAGCGCACGCTCGACCGCGATCAGCGACTGGGCGCCGTCGCCGGTCAGCCAGGCCGCAAACGCTGCGAGGCTCAGGACCGCGGGCTCGAACGGCGGCACGACGCTGCGCGAGACCAGGGTCAGCAGCCGCAGCATGTCGTCGGCGGTCTCGGCCGTGATCTGGCCCCACACCTCGTCACGCACCGGGATGCCGTTCATCCACACCGAGAACCGGGCGATGTCGTCATCGTTGAGTCGCTCCCCCGCCAGGCCACGGTCGAGGATCGGCTGCACCTGCTGCATCCCCACGGCGGCGAGCTCACTGTCGGGCGTACGCGCGATGAGCGGGACGACCTCGCGCAGCACCTCGTCCGCGGCGCGCTCCATCCAGGCACGCCGCGGCTGCGTCACTGCGGCGAAGCGGTCGATCAGTGCCTGCCGATCCGGCAGTATCTGTTGCCCGGCAGCGATGGCCTGGACCACAGCGAGGTGATGGTCGGACGTCTCGTAGGGGATGCCGTCCACCGGAAATCCCGGCTCGTCCGACCAGTAGCGCTCGCCGTCGGCGCGGACCGCGACGATCAACGCGATCGGTGGGAGCTGCCGCTCGAGCGCCGCGAGCAGGTCCCGCGCGACCCGCTGCTGCTGCGTCACCGCCAGGAAGATCGCGCCCTCTGCCCCCTGACGTCCCAAGTGGCCCACCACGATCTCGGCGAGCTCCTCGACATCCTCGGGCTTCGGCATGTCCACACGCAGCCGGAAGCCGAACCGGCAGCGCGGCCCACGCGTCGAGACCGCGACCAGCGACTCCTCGGGCCGGAAGCCGAAGAGGGTGGGAAGCGTGTTGAGGAGGTCGGGGATGTCGTGGGCCGTGTAGACCGAGGGTGTCTGCGTCATACGTTCACGCTCGCGGTCTGATCGCTCTCGCGACACCATGACGCAGCATGCCTGTGGAGATGTGTCTGCGCCGCACGGGAGACTGTGGACATGCGGTCCACGGCGTCGATCATGCATCTCGACCTGGACGCATTCTTCGCGTCGGTCGAGCAGCGCGACAAGCCCTCCTTGCGCGGCCGTCCGGTCATCGTCGGTGGCATCGGCCCGCGCGGCGTCGTGGCGACGGCGTCCTACGAGGCGCGTGTCCATGGGGTGCGCTCCGCCATGCGTACGGCCGAGGCACGGGCCAGGTGCCCGCACGCGGCCTTCCTCGGCGGCCGGTTCGATGCCTACCGGGAGGCCAGCCGACTCGTCATGGAGCGGCTCCGCGAGGAGTCCGAGGTCATCGAGCCGCTGTCGCTCGACGAGGCGTTCGTCGACCTGGCCGCGGGCTCAGACTTCGACCCCGCACGGGTCGAGGAGATCGTGGCCGGCATCCGCGCCGACATCGCCGAGCTGACGGGCGGCCTGACCGCATCGGTCGGCGTCGCGTCCTCCAAGCTCATGGCCAAGATCGCCAGCGAGATCAACAAGCCCGATGGGGTGTTCGTCGTCCAGCCCGGCACCGAGGCCGACGTGCTGGGCCCGATGCAGGCGACCGCGATACCCGGCGTCGGGCCGGCCACCGCCGAGCGCCTCCGCCGGGTCGGCATCCTGACCGTCGAGGACCTGCGCTCCCCCAGCGAGGACGAGCTCGTACGCCTGCTGGGCCAGTCGTCCGGACGCTCGCTGCACCGGATGGCTCGCGCCGACGACGACCGTCCCGTCATGGCGTCCCGTGAGACCAAGTCGGTCAGCGTCGAGGACACCTTCGAGCAGGACATCTCCGATCGGCTCCAGCTCGAGGCGATCATCGAGCGCATGGCTCGATCGGTCTCCGGTCGGCTCCGCAAGAACGGGCTGTCGGGTCGCACCGTCACGCTCAAGATGCGCCATCACGACTTCGAGACGCACACCCGGTCGTCGACCCTGCCCAACCCAACCGACAACGCGCGGATCCTGGCCACGACCGCGCGCGGGCTGCTGGCCGGCGAGGACATCAGCAACGGGTTGCGTCTGCTCGGAGTCGGGGTCAGCGGCCTCGCCGACTGGGTGCAGGACGACCTGTTCGCCTCCGACGAGGACGACGATCCCGACGACGAGCCCGTCGAGGAGGTGGCCGTACGCCCCACGCGGTGGTATCCCGGCATGGACGTGCACCATCAGGACCACGGCGACGGCTGGGTGTGGGGCGCCGGGCTGGGCCGTGTGACGGTTCGCTTCGAGACCCGCTGGACGCCGCCAGGACCCGTCCACACGTTCATGGCCGACGACCCCGCACTCGGCGCGGGCCACACCGGTACGTTCGGGGTATGAACGCCCCTCCCTCCGCCGAGCGCCGGCCGATTGTCCGCAGCCATCACGGAGACGACTTCGTCGACGACTACGAGTGGCTGCGCGACAAGGAGGACCCGGCGACGCTGGCCTACCTCGAGGCCGAGAACGCCTACACCGATGCCGCCACCGCTCACCTCGAGCCCCTGCGTCAGCAGATCTTCGACGAGATCAAGGCGCGAACGCTCGAGACCGACCTCTCGGTCCCGGTCCGGCGCGGCAAGTGGTGGTACTACGCCCGCACCGTCGAGGGTCAGCAGTACGCGATCCGATGCCGCTGCCCGATCGACGATGCCGACGACTGGAACCCACCGCTGCTCGAGGCCGACGCCGAGATCGCCGGCGAGGAGGTCCTGCTCGACTCCAACGCCGAGGCAGAGGGGCACGAGTTCTTCTCGCTCGGAGCGTTCAGCATCAGCGACGACGAAAACCTGCTGGCCTGGTCGGTCGACACGCAGGGCGACGAGCGCTACACGATCCGCGTCAAGGACCTGCGCACCGGCGAGGTGCTCCCCGACGAGATCCCGGCAACCAGCGGCGGCGCGACCTGGTCGGCCGGTGGGACCCACCTGTTCTACACAACCGTCGACGAGGCCTGGCGCCCTCACCGCGTGTGGCGGCACCGGCTCGGCACCACAGCCGAGGACGTCATGGTGCTCGAGGAGCCGGACGAGCGCTACTTCATCGGCGTCGGGCGCACCCAGTCCGAGCGCTTCCTCGTCATCGGACTCTCGTCCAAGGTGACCAGCGAGGTGCGAGTCCTCGAGGCCGATGATCCCGAGGGCGAGTTCCGCGTCGTGCTCCCCCGTCGTGACGGCGTCGAGTACTCCCTCGAGCACGCCGTCATCCGCGACGAGGACTTCTTCCTCGTCCTGCACAACGACGGCGCGCTCAACTTCGAGCTCGCCGCGGTGCGGGTCGACGATCCGAGCGTTCGTACGGTCGTCATCCCGGGCAGCGAATCGACCCGGCTCGAGGACGTCGACGTGTTCGCCAAGCAGCTCGTCGTGTCATACCGGCGCGACGCCCTCTCCCGCATCGGCATCATCCCCTTGGGCTCCGACGGGCTCGGCGAGCTCACGGAGATCGACTTCGGCGAGGAGCTGTTCACGAGCGGCGTCGGCGCCAATGCCGAGTGGGACCAGCCACTGATCCGCGTCGGTGTCGGCTCGTTCATCACACCGGCGTCGATCTACGACTACGTCGTCGAGACCGGCGAGCTGATCCTGCGCAAGCAGGCGCCCGTGCTCGGTGGCTACGACCCGAACGAGTACGAGCAGCACCGCAGCTGGGCGGTCGCCGACGATGGCGTCCGCGTGCCCGTCTCGGTCGTCTGCCGCAAGGACACGCCGCGCGACGGCACCGCTCCGGCGCTGATCTACGGATATGGCGCCTACGAGGCGAGCATGGATCCGGGGTTCTCGGTCATGCGCCTGTCGCTGCTCGACCGAGGGTTCGTCTTCGCCATCGCTCACGTGCGCGGCGGCGGCGAGCTCGGTCGGCACTGGTACGACGACGGCAAGATGCTGCACAAGCGCAACACGTTCACCGACTTCGTGGCCGAGCGCGCGGCACCTCGTCAGCGAGGGCTGGACGTCCGCAGACCGCCTGATCGCCGAGGGCGGCAGCGCCGGTGGCCTGCTGATGGGCGCCGTCGCCAACCTGGCGCCCGACGCTTTCGCCGGCATCGTCGCGAGCGTGCCGTTCGTCGACGCGCTCACCACGATCCTCGACCCGAGCCTGCCGCTCACGGTCATCGAGTGGGACGAGTGGGGCAACCCGCTGGAGGATCCCGACGTCTACGCCTACATGAAGTCCTACACGCCCTACGAGAACGTGGGCGCCCATCCATACCCGGCCATTCTGGCGGTCACGAGCCTGCACGACACCCGAGTCATGTACGTCGAGCCGGCCAAGTGGGTCGCCCGGCTGCGAGCGACGGCCACCGGCGAGGCCCCGATCCTGCTCAAGACCGAGATGCACGCGGGGCACGGCGGCGTGAGCGGCCGCTACGCGTCGTGGAAGGAACGGGCCTGGGAGCTCGCCTGGATCATCGATAGAGCTTCTCGACCCTGACCCGAGCCCAAGATGTGGCCGCTCAACGACTGTTTTCGGTGCGTTCCACCGTCGCGAAGGTTGATCAATCGCCAGATCGTGGGGACTCGCCCGGTGTGGCCCTTAGCACGCAACTCCTAAGAAGCGTCTGAGAGCGGAATCCTTGGGGTACTCAATGCGTTCTGATCAGTACAGACACTGATGGGAGGCGCACGGTGAGCGCACGAAATGGCAGCACCAACATTGAGGGCAAGGACAGCGTCGGCATGTACCTGGCCGAGATCGCTCGCACTCCCCTGCTCGACGCCGCAGCGAGAGGTCGAGCTGAGCAAGACCGTGGAGGCCGGGCTGTTCGCCCGACATCTCCTCGAAGAGGGCCGCGTGGGCCGCCGCAAGGGCGGCGCGCCCAAGTACGCGACCGAGGAAGAGCTGCAGTGGCTCGCCGACGAGGGCGACCGGGCCGTGCAGGAGTTCATCCAGGCCAACCTGCGACTCGTCGTCTCGATCGCCCGCAAGTACGGGCGTTCGGCGATGCCGATGCTCGACCTGGTCCAGGAGGGCAACACCGGCCTGATCCGCGCGGTCGAGAAGTTCGACTACGCCAAGGGGTTCAAGTTCTCGACGTACGCCACATGGTGGGTACGTCAGGCGATCACCCGCGGCATCGCGCAGCAGGCCCGCGTCGTACGCCTTCCGGTGCATGTCGTCGAGGAGCTCAACCAGGTGACGGCGGCACGCCGCAACCTGGAGCGCCAGCTCGGCTACGACCCGGAGCCGCAGGAGATCGCCCTCGAGCTCGGCATGGACGTCGACCGCGTCATCGACCTGATGTCGTGGGGTCGTGACCATGTCAGCCTCGACTCACCTGTCGACGAGGACGGCGACACGTCGCTGGGCGACCTGATCGCCCGCGAGACGCAGCCCGGACCTGACTTCGCGGTGCTCGACGACGAGTCGCGGCACCTGATCTCGACGCTGGTCGATCACCTCGGCGAGCGCGAGGCCGACATCGTTCGAGCGCGCTACGGCCTGCTCGACGGACGCCAGCAGAAGCTCGCCGACATCGGCAAGCGGCATGGCATCTCGGCCGAGCGTGTACGCCAGCTCGAGCGTGAGGCGCTTGCGACGCTGCGTCGCATCGCGGATCCGGACCTCGCCGCCTAGGCGGAGGCCGCCCTGGACACGAGCTCGTCCCATGTTCCCCCGACGATGACGGCGAGCTCGTCCAACGAACCGGTGTTGTCGATCACCAGATCGGCGGCACCGGTTCTTTGTTGCCTGGAGGCCTGAGTCGCGATGCGGGCGCGGGCGTCGTCCTCGGGCATGCCGCGGCTGCTCACCAGACGGTCGACCTGGACGTCCTCGGGCACGTCGACGACCACGACGACGTCGCAGTGCGCGGCAGCGCCCATCTCGACCAGCAGCGGATTGTCGTGCACGACGATCGCGTCGGGGCCTGCCTCGGCCTCGCGCTCGGCAGCGAGCCGCCAGATCGCCGGGTGCGTGATCGCGTTGAGAGTCGGTCAGCGCCTCAGGGTCGGCGAACACGATCGCAGCCAGCGCCGGACGATCGAGCGTTCCGTCGGTCGCGATCACTTCGGGGCCGAATCGCTCCGCTATCGCCGTCGAGGCCGGGGCTCCCAGGCTCTACGGCCTCACGGGCCAGCACGTCGTAGTCGATCACGACGGCGCCGTGGGCTGCCAGGAGCGCACTGACGGTGCTCTTGCCCGAGCCGATCCCGCCGGTGAGCCCGACCCGCAGCACGTACGCCCTAGCCTGCGGCGTGGCCGTAGGTGGTGACGTGCACGTGGTCCATGTGGTTGGCGGTCGCGCCACCTCGGTCCGACATGCCACGCCACGCGCCCGACGTCGACGGTCGCCAGATGCGCTGGTGCCAGATGATGTACTCGATGCCGAGCTCGGCCCGGTGCTCCTGCAGGAACTCCGCGATCTCGTAGCCGATGGGGTTGCCCGTGCCGACCATGATGTCGAGGGCCTGGCCGGTGGCGTGCTCACCACGGCCGGCGACCCCGCCATAGCGGGCGACGGACGGGAACTTCGCGCACACGGCGCGGTGCACCTTGATGGTGTCCGGCTGCAGGCCGCGCTCAGAGCCGGAGCCCGACGCGCACGGCGACGTGCCCAGCGGCATCTCCTTGGCCAGGCTCTTGGCCTCGACCCAGCGCGGCAGGCCCTTGTGGATGATCTGGGCCCAGTCGCCCTCGTTGACGCCGGTGATGTCCACGGTCTCGCCGGAGGCGACCGTGGCGAGGACGGGTGACGAAGCGTTGGCAGCGGCGTGGACCTCGACGGCCGAGACGGCGAAGCGCGTGCCCTTGACCTTGTCCTCGGCGGCCGCCTCGTTGGTCAGCGGGACGCGCTCGGCGCTGCGGCTGACTTCGGGCGACTTCTCGCGTCGACGAGACCGCGAAGAGGTCCTGACGGGGCTGCGCGGCCGCTTCGGCTTGGGGCGGCTGGATCCTGCGCGACCACGAAGGCGCCGGCGGCAGCGATGGTCAACAAGCCGGCGGTGGGGAGGATCGTTCGCGAGATGTGTAGCCGGCGGGGCGCTTTGTGCGCATGCCTGTGGCGAGAATCTGCCACGGATGGACCACCTAGTGCGTAGACGAAAGTCTGACTCAGCGTTCGAGTGAAGCATACTTTGTGCGTCGGTTCACATTGGATGCGCCCATCCCCGCTGGCCGACGTGACCGATGTCTCACGATGTGGAAGGTTCCGGTGCCCCAGGTCCTCACCGCCCGCCGACAGCGAGATCGCCCAAGCGCCGCGTCGCCGGAGCGCTGCACGCCGCAGGGCTCCGTGCAGGTGATCGCGTCGTGCTGTGCCTGCCCGGCTCGGCCGACTACGTCAGCGTCGTCCTCGGGGCGTCCCGCAGCGGCATCGTCCCGGTGCCGTTGGATCCCGCGTCTCACGGCGTACGAGCGAGAGGCAATCATCCGTGACGTCGAGCCCGCCCTGGTCGTCGACGATGCGGACGTCCTCGAGTCGCTCCTGCGGGGCGCACCGATGCCGCTCGACGCCTGGCCCCGTTGCCGACCGATGCACTTCACATCCGGCACCACCGGTACCCCCAAGGGTGTGTGGTCGGGTTTGCTGACTCCGGCGAACGCCGCGGCGCTGGTCGAGGAGGAGCGCGCGCTGTGGGGCTTCCAGGCGGACGACCTCGACCTGGTCGTGTCCCCGATCTACCACTCAGCCCCGTTGCGGTTCGCCATGGGCACCCTGCTCGCCGGAGGCGCCATCTCGGTGCTGCAGAAGTTCGACCCGCGCGACTTCGTCAAGGCGGTGACCGATCTGCGGCCGACCTCGATGTTCTGCGTGCCGGCTCACCTTCAGCGGCTGTTCGCCTGGCTCGACGAGCACGACTCGACCCTCGACGCGTCGTCGTTCCGGCTGGTCGCCCACGCCGGCGCACCGTGCCCGGAGCCCGTACGCCGGCGCGCCCACGACACGTTCGGCACCGATGCGGTGTGGGAGTTCTACGGCTCGACCGAGGGTCAGTTCACGGCATGCCCCGCGCCCGAATGGGCTGCCCATCCCGGAACTGTGGGCCGAGCCAGGCCGGGCCGCGTCGTGACCGCCGACGAAGACGGACAGCTGTGGTGCGCCGTGCCTGAATGGGCTCGATTCACCTACTGGAATGCGCCCGACAAGACGCGGTCCGTCTGGACCGAGACCCCGGAAGGCCCGGCCTTCACCGTCGGTGACCTCGGCCGGGTCGAGGACGGCTACGTCTACCTCGACTCACGACGCGAGGACCTGATCATCACGGGAGGCGTCAACGTCTACCCGGCCGAGGTCGAGGCCGCCCTCGAGGATGCCGAGGGACTCGTCGATCTGGCGGTGTTCGGCCGTGACGACGCGGAGTGGGGGCAGCGGGTCTGCGCGGCGTACGTCGGTGACGTCGACGAGGAGACCCTGCGCCGTCTGGCGGCCGAACGACTCACGCCGCCGAAGCGGCCCAAGACGTACGAGAAGCTCGCGTCACTGCCCCGCACTGCGACCGGCAAAGTCCGCCGCACCGACCTCTGACACCTCGACCTCGGGAACCTGGTCGGGAGCGGCGAACTTCTCGCCGACCCAGGCTCCGACGAAGCCCAGCAGCAACCCGGCGATCACGTCGGAGACGTAGTGCCAGCCGAAGTAGACCGTGGCGATCATGGTGATCACGAGGAATGCTCGCAACGCCCACACGAGTGCCCGGTGGAGCCCAGCCCTTTGGGCGACCAGGCAGGCGGTCGTCGCGATCGCGACGTGGAGCGACGCGAAGGCGGCGATGTTCTGGACCGTGTTGGTGTGCGCCGGATCTGCGAGGACCTGGATGCGCTCGGTCCACATCGACTGCTGCAACGCCGTCGTCGAGGTGTGGGCTAGCCCAGCGAAGTCACCGGGCCGGTCGTAGATCGGGCCGAGCGTCGGCAGGGCGTAGTTGAGGGCCACCCCGATGACCCAGTCGACCGAGACCGCGGTGACCCACCAGGAGCTGATGCGATCGCGCCGTGCCCAGACCAGCGCGACCGCGAGCGAGGCCGGGAGCGCGACGATCCACACGATGTAGAAGAACGACAACACTTGTGCGGCGACCGTGGTGCCCAGCAGGTCGTGCAGCACCACCGCCGGCGAGTGGCCGCCGAACATCGCGAAGTCGATGCGGGAGAGGTCGCGGTCGTAGAGCTCGTGGTTGGCGAGCGGCACGAACCCCTTGAGGTTGCGCACCGACGCATAGGTCACGTACCAGCCGACGAGCCCGACGAGCATGAAGCGCAGGTTGGCGGTCGACCAGCGTTCGCGCCAGACCTCGGCCATGGTCGCCCGCACCGATCGCCATGACTTTGCGCGCATCGACGGCACGTGGAACGACGTCGAGGAAGAGCGCCAGCAACACGATCAGGGGCAGCAGCACGAACGTCGGACCGATCGATCCGTCGGGGTCGTGGAAGCCCAGGCCGAGCGACTCGCGCCATCACCAAAGCGGCGATGAGAGTCGCCACCGCAAGCGCGGAGCTGAACTCCAAACCGGATCTGCGCACTGTCAGACTGTATCGCCCGCCGCGAATCAGTGCCGGATTCGGGCGGCTAGACGGCCTCGTCGACGCACGTGAACGTCTTGCGGTACTGCTGCGGCGTGGTGCCCCGCGCGGTGGCGAAATGGTGACGCAGGGTCGCGGCATTGCCGAAGCCCACCCGGGTGGCGATCTGCTCGACCGACAGCGACGAGTTCTCGAGCAGCTCCTCGGCATTGGCGAGCCGCTGGCTCGTGAGCCACTGCAGCGGCGTCGTCCCGGTCTCGTCACGGAACCGGCGGGCGAACGTACGCGGTGACATGTGCGCCTGGGCGGCGAGCTTCTCGACCGAGAGCTGCTCGTCGAGGTGGTCGCTGGCCCAGGCCAGCAGCGGCGCGAGCGTGTCGGCCTCGGTCTGACCCATCGGCGTGCGGATGAACTGGGCCTGGCCGCCGTCGCGGTGCGGCGGGACGACGATGCGTCGAGCCGTCGTCGTCGCGACCTTCGCGCCGTACATCTGCCGCATCAGGTGCAGCGAGGCATCGATGCCGGCTGCGGATCCCGCGCCCGTCATGATGTTGTCCTCCTGGACGTAGAGCACGTCGGGGCGAACGATCGCCTTCGGGTACATCCGCGCCATGCGATCGGTGTAGCGCCAGTGGGTCGTGCACTCGCGGCCGTCGAGCAGCCCCGCCTCGGCGAGCATGAACGCCGCCGAGCAGTGGGCGTAGACCAGGGCCCCGCGCTCGTACGTCGCCCGCGCCGCCTCGAGCACGAGCGGATCGAAGTCGAGGTACTCGTGCTTGGGCGAGAAGCAGACCAGGTCGGCGTCCTCGAGCGCGTCGAGACCGTGCTCGACGTGCAGGTCGAATCCAGCCCGGCCCCGCACCCGGCCGGGCCGCGGCGTGCACACCCGGAAGTCGAACACCGGATTGTCGTCCTCGGGGTGATAGGGCTCGGCCCACACCTCACAGATCGATCCCAGGCCGAATGGCTCGGCTCCGTCCTGCACCACGACTGCAACGGTCTTCATGGCTCGAGCATGCCAGACAGATGGCAGTAAATCAATGCAGAGTGGCATTCCTGCCACTGGTGGCAGGATCTGAACAGGACAAGAATTACTGCCATGTTCATCTTCCTGATCGCCCTCCTGGTCATCGCCACCGGAGCCGCACTCGCCGTGCTGATCCCCAAAGACGGGTACGGCACTCGTCCCGGCCCCGCGGAGCCACTTCGACTCCTTCCCGCCCAACAGCTTCGTGTGAAGCGCCGCACGAAGCCCTAGAACGCAAGAACCCCCGGTCCGAGTGGACCGGGGGTTCTTGCGTTGAGCGGAGAGGTTACTCGCCGCCCGTGAGCTTCTCGCGGAGCGCCTGGAGCGCCTCGTCCGAGGCGAGCGAGCCCTCCTGCTGCGGAGCGTCCTCGCCGCCTGCGGTGTCCGAGGAGTAGTTGGCAGCTTCGGAAGCCTCGATGCCGGCCTTCTCGGCCTCCTCGATCTGCTTCTTGTGCGCCTCCCAGCGCTCGTGCGCCTCGGCGTACTGCTTCTCCCACGTGGCGCGGGCTTCGTCGAAGCCTTCCTGCCACTCGCCGGTCTCGGGATCGAAACCTTCGGGGTAGATGTAGTTGCCATCGGCGTCGTAGGACGACGTCATGCCGTAGAGCGTCGGGTCGAAGTCATCGCTGACTGCAGCCTCGGTCTCGTTGGCCTGCTTGAGCGACAGCGAGATGCGGCGACGCTCGAGGTCGATGTCGATGATCTTGACCATGACGCTGTCGCCGATCTGCACGACCTGCTCGGGGATCTCGACGTGACGCTCGGCGAGCTCGGAGATGTGCACCAGGCCCTCGATGCCCTCCTCGACGCGAACGAACGCACCGAACGGGACCAGCTTGGTCGCCTTGCCCGGCACGATCTGGCCGATCTGGTGCGTACGGGCGAAGTGCTGCCAGGGGTCTTCCTGCGTGGCCTTGAGCGACAGCGAGACGCGCTCGCGGTCCATGTCGACGTCGAGCACCTCGACGGTGACCTCGTCGCCGACCTGGACGACCTCGTTGGGGTGGTCGATGTGCTTCCACGACAGCTCGGACACGTGGACGAGTCCGTCGACGCCGCCGAGGTCCACGAACGCACCGAAGTTGACGATCGAGGAGATGACGCCCTTGCGGACCTGCCCCTTCTGGAGCTCGGTGAGGAAGTTCTGGCGAACGGCCGACTGGGTCTGCTCGAGCCAGGCACGGCGCGACAGGACCACGTTGTTGCGGTTCTTGTCGAGCTCGATGATCTTGGCTTCGATCTTCTGACCGATGTAGGGGTCGAGGTCGCGCACGCGGCGCATCTCGACCAGCGACGCCGGCAGGAAGCCGCGCAGACCGATGTCCATGATCAGGCCGCCCTTGACGACCTCGATGACGGTGCCCTCGACCACGCCGTCCTCGGCCTTGATCTTCTCGATGTCGCCCCACGCGCGCTCGTACTGCGCACGCTTCTTGGACAGGATGAGGCGGCCTTCCTTGTCCTCCTTCTGGAGGACGAGGGCTTCGACGTTGTCGCCGACGGAGACGACCTCGTTGGGGTCGACATCGTGCTTGATGGAAAGTTCGCGGGAGGGGATGACGCCCTCGGTCTTGTAGCCGATGTCGAGGAGGACCTCGTCACGGTCCACCTTGACGATGACACCTTCGACGATGTCGCCGTCGTTGAAGTACTTGATGGTGAGGTCAATTGCGGCGAGGAAGTCTTCCTCAGAGCCGATGTCGTTGACGGCGACCTGCGGTGCTACGTGGGGTGTGGCGAGACTGCTTGACATAGAGGAGTTGCTCCGATGGATGGGTGGAATTGTCGGGCACGTCTGACAGCCCTTGGATCGTGATGAGTCGAGGAGGTTCGCCCGACACGGCGCACGAGCACGGGCCTGCTCTGTCCGAGGTACGTACAGGCCATCAGCGCAGCCCCAATCGTACGCGACAGGCGTCCCGTGCACGGGAAGGCGGGTCAGCACGCGGTGACAAGAACGCTGACAGCGCGCGGGCGTACGTGTCGACGTCCGCAGCGCCCATGAGCTCGCGCGCCGAGTGCATCGCCAGCTGAGGGGCGCCGACGTCGACCGTCAGAATGCCCGTGCGCGCGGCGCTCAGCGGTCCGATCGTCGAGCCGCAGGGCAGGTCGGCGCGGTGCTCGTAGCGCTGCAGCGGCACGCCCGCCTGCTCGCACGCGAGGGCGAACACCGCAGCGCCCGGGTGCGTCGGTCGCGTAGCGGAGGTTGACGTTGACCTTGAGGACCGGTCCCCCGCCGATCGAGATGTGATGGAGCGTCTCGTGCCGCTCGGCGTAGTTGGGATGCGTCGCGTGGGCCATGTCGCCTGAGGCGCAGACCGACGCCGCGATCGCACGGTGGTAGTCGTCGCGCGTGCCGCCGGCGGCGAGCACGATGCGCTCGAGCACCGTCGTGAGCAGGTCGGACTGGGCGCCGCGCTCGGAGGTGCTGCCGACCTCTTCGTGGTCGAACAGCGCGAGCACCGGGCCGGACGCCTGGCACCGGCGACGCATCGAGCAGAGCCCGCAGGCCCGCGAAGCAGGTCACCTGGTTGTCGAGCCGCGGCGCCGAGACCAGCTCGGTGCGCGCGCCGGTCAGCGCGCTCGGGGTGGCGTCGTGCGCCATGAGCTCGAACCCCAGGATGTCGCCGCCGCGCGACGCCGGCGCGGTCCGCCACGAACTCGAGGAACTCCCCCGGTGCGGTCGACCAGATCGCGTTGAGGTGGCGCTGCGGATCGAGCTCGACGCCCTTGCGCTCGGCCGACAGGTGGATCGCGAGCTGAGGCACCCGCAGCACGGGCTCGTCGAGGTGGACCAGCGTCTCGGTGCCGTCGCGCAGCGCGAGCCGGCCGGCCACGCCGAGGTCGCGGTCGAGCCAGGAGTTGAGCCACGCGCCGCCGTATGGCTCCAGCGCCACGACGCCGAGCCCCTCGGGCGCGATGTCGTGGTGCTGCTTGAGTCGCAGGTTGGGGCTGTCGGTGTGGCCGCCGACGACCCGGAACGGGTCGCTCGGCGCCTGGCTCGACTCGGTCGACCACGCGACGAGCGAGCCGCCGCGGACGACGTAGTGGCGCCCCGGGGCGGTCGGCCAGGCGTCCGGCTCCCCCACACGGACGTACCCCGCCGCCTCGAGCTCGGCGGCGGCGGTCTCGCACACATGGAACGGGGTCGGTGAGCGGTCGACGAAGGTGCAGAGCGCGGCAGCGGAGGCGATGGTCATAGGAAACTCACCCTAGAACACCGCACACACCCGAACGACGCGACGCCGCGACTCCCTCGGAGATCGCGGCGCCACGCTCGTGGTGGAGTCAGGTCAGTGCGAGACGAGCTCATCCTTGTGTGCTGCCGTGCGCCTGCTGACCGCTGTCGCGGCGCGTGAACAGGCCGATCGCGATCAGCACGAGGCCGAGGGCGCCGCCGCCGAGCGGCACGTACGTCTTGACGGCCGTCAGCAGCAACGCCTTGGTCTTGAACTCGTTGACGGTGTCGGTGACGTTCGCGTCGGTGTAGCTTGAGCGTCGCCTTGGTCGTCGTCAGCACCCGCTCGCCATCGAGCTCGAGGTAGCTGTCCTGAGCTGTCTGGCCGACCAGGACGACACCCGTCACCGGATCGACCTGGTAGGTGCTGACGCTGGAGTAGATCCGGTCAGCCGTCACGGTCGCCTCGTCGGAGCCGACGAGCGATCCCGGCACGTCGATCGTGCCGGTCTTGATCGGCTCGATCGTCTGCTCGTACTCGTAGGCCTTCATGCCCTTGACCTTGCCCTCGCCGACGTACTTGGCAGGGGTGGCCTTGCGCAGCGTGCCGTCCCAGAACTGGTACGTCTTCTTCTGCGCGTCGAACGGGAACTTGAAGTAGAGGCCCTTGAACTTGCCGGGCTGGATGACCTCGCCGTCGACGTCCGAGCGGGCGCCCTTCCAGTCGACCGCCTCGCCGGTGTTGCGGTCGAACGCGACCCGGTCGTCCGTCGCGCTCAGGGCGGTCTCGCCCGAGCCGCAGTTGAACGTGGGCTTGTCGGTGCAGTCGTAGATGTCCCAGACCGCGACGTCGCGGTCGAGCTCCTTGCTCGCCTTCTTGCCCGCCTTGACGTTGCCGACGATGGCCTTGGTGTTCTTCAAGGGCCCGGTCGTGGGCTTCAGCCCGGCAGCGACGTCGAGGTACTCGGCATCGGCTCCCGGCGCTGTGGTCGACGACACTCGTCGCCTCGTGGTTGAGCGGCACGACGGCCAGCTGGTCGTACATGTAGAACTTGGACAATGCGGCCAATGCCAGCAAAAACGCGCCCAGGAACAGCGCGACTGTTCCCAATTTCTTACTCACTGTGGGCTCCCTCCACGGTATGAACGCTTGACCGTAACACCGGAGAGGGTCATCTCCGGACGGCACCGGATCGCGACGTTTGCGTACGTTTGGGCCCCGCTCCCGTGGGCTCGATGACCCCCGCGGATGGCAGGATCGAACGTTGTGAGCGCCCCTGCTGTGTCGCCCGTCCGGGCACTCGTCCCCGCGCACCTGTCGGTGGCGCAGCGGGTACGCCTGACGGCGTACGCGATGGTCGTCGCGAGCCTGGGGCTCAAGGCGTGGGTCGTGCTGCCGGCGTGGTTCTACAGCGACGACTTCCGCTTCATCGAGGACGCCCACACACACGGGCTGTCGATCGACTTCCTGTTCACGCCGCACGACAGCCAGCTCATGCCGGTCGGCGTCGCGATCTCGTGGCTCGTCGCCCAGGCGGACGGCTACTCGTGGCTCACCGCGGCCTCCATCACCCTGGCGCTGCAGCTCGTTGCGGCGCTCGCCTGCCTCCTGATGCTGCGCACGCTGTTCGGTGACCGCTGGGGCATCCTCGTCCCGCTCGGCCTGTTCGTGGTCTCGCCGATGGGCCTGGAGGCGGGGATCTGGTGGTCCGCGTCGCTCAACGCGCTGCCGATGCAGATCGCGTTCTTCCTGCTCGTGACGTGCGTCGTGCTGTGGGCGCGCGAGCGTCGTCCGCTCTGGGTGCTGGGCGCCGGAGGCGCCATCGCGCTGGCAGCCCTCAGCGGACCGCGCGGCCTGGCGATGGCGGTCCCCGTGACCCTCCTGATCGCCCTGTTCCTGACCCGGGGACCGTGGTGGCGCCGCCCGTACGACGTCGTGCGCCAGCACCTGCTGCTGGCGGTCCCGCCGATCGTCATCGCGGTCGGCTACATCGTCCTGTACGTCCGCACGACGCCCGCTCCCGTCGAGTCCAGCGGCGATGCCCCGGCACGGCGCTGCTGCACAACCTGATCATGGGTTCGTGGGCGCCCTCGCTCCTCGGCGGTCCGTGGCGGTGGGGCGTCATCGCCGACCCGGTGTCCGTCGCAGCGGCCCCCGCGGCGCTGGAGGTCGCCGCCACGGTCGTCGTCGTCGCAGGCGCAGCGTGGCTCGTCCGCCGCAATCCTGGCCCGGCCGCGGGTGCGCTCGCGATCCTTCTCGCCCAGCTCACGGTCACCTACCTCGCCCTGGTGTTCGGCCGCGGCCTGCAGGTCGGCGCACTCGCCGGCCTCATCTCGCGCTACCTCGCCGACGCCCTGCCGGTCACGACCCTCGTCATCGGGCTGGCGTTGATGCCGCTGCTGGTCGAGGGCGCACCGGCCTTCCGGCGTACGCTGCCCGACCCCGCGGCGTTGGGAGGCTGGCACCGGCGCCTGCTGGGCACCGCCGTCGCAGTCGTCGTGGCCGGCAGCGTCCTCACCACGGCTCGCTACGCCGCGCCGTGGCACGACGACTTCGTCGCTCGCGCGTACATCGACAACGCCGTGTCCACGTTGCGGGCCGACCCGACGCCGATCGCCGACGTGGAGGTGCCCGACCTCGTGCAGCTCCCGCTGCACTACCCGAGCAACCTGCCGTCGCACCTGCTGGCGCCATACGGTGACCTGGTGCAGACGACCCAGTCGGGCAACGACCTGCGCATCCTCGACGAGTTCGGCCGGAGCCGGCAGGCGATCGTCGGCGGCGGCGCCGAGACCGACCTCGACACGATCCCGGGATGCGGCCTGCGGGTCGGCTCGACCGACGCGATCATCTCGCTCGACCGGGACCAGATGGACGCGTTCCCGTGGACCAGCGTCAACTACGTCGCCTCGGGTGATGGACTGATCGAGGTGACGGCCGACGGGCGCGAGGTCCCCGACCTCGAGGTCGCGGCCGGGCCGCACACCTACTTCTTCCTCACGGGCGGCGCCTACAGCACGTTGACGCTGCGGTCCAAGACTCCCGGCACCGAGCTGTGCGTCGACATCGTCCGCGCAGGACCGATCAGGGCGATCGCATGAGCACCCAGACGACCAGCGCCGTGCCCCGGACCGCCCCGTCGTTCCCCGGGCTCGACACGATCCGCGCTGTGGCGGCGATCTGGGTCGTCGTCACGCATGTGGGCTTCTGGACGGGCTTCTACGGCCACGGGCTGCTCGGGGCACTGTCGCAGCGCCTCGAGGCAGGAGTGGCGGTGTTCTTCGTCCTGTCGGGATTCCTGCTGTCCTATCCCGTGGCTGCGCCAGCTGCGCACGGGCGCACGGCGTGACTCGATCGGCCGCTACGCGCTCAAGCGGGTCCTGCGGATCATGCCGGTCTACTGGGTCGCGGTCGTGGCCGCCGTGCTGCTGGTGCCCCAGAACGACGGGACCTCGCTGCCCCGCACGATCGACGCGCTGCTCATGATCGACATGTACAAGGAGGGCCTGCTGCTCGAGGGCATGACCCAGATGTGGAGCCTGGCGACCGAGGTCGCGTTCTACGTCAGCCTGCCCGCACTGATGGCGCTCCTTGTCACGCTGGTCGCCCGCAAGCAATGGCGACCCGCTCGTATGCTCGTCGCCCTGGCGGTCGTCGCTCTCGGGTCGCTGGTCTGGGTCGCCGTCGCAGCCGGGTCGCTCACCGTCGTGGGGCGGGTGGGTCAACCAGGCGCTCCCGGGCTACCTGGGCTGGTTCGCGATCGGCATCGGCTTCGCCGTCATCGACGTGGACCGCCGGCACGCCGCCCCCGGCCACGAGCTCGCCGTGACCCGGTGGTGCCGCACCGCCGCCTCGGCCCCCTGGACCTGCTGGGTCGTCGCCGGTGCAGCGCTGTTCGTCGCCGGCACGCCGCTCCTCGGCCCCGTGCTGCTGGTGGAACGCACCCCCACGCAGCTCGTGTGCCGCGCGATCCTGTTCGGCGTGGTCGCGGCGCTCGTGGTGCTGCCGGGCATCTTCGGCAAGCCGTCGACCGTCGTACGCCCGGATCATGGCGCACCGTTTCCTGCGCCACCTGGGTCACATCTCCTACAGCCTCTTCTGCTGCCACGTCATCGTCATCGCCGTCATGTTCGACCGGCTCGACCTGACCCAGTTCTCAGAGAACATGTGGCTCGTCCTCGGTGCCGTGCTCGTCGTGAGCCTGGCCGTCTCCGAGGTGCTCTACCGCGTGGTCGAGCTGCCTTTCATGCGCCTCAAGAATGCTCGGCCGTCGCAAGCCCACGGCGGCCATCGCCGAGACGCCGGCCAGCGCCAGCAGCTGAGGCGTCGCGAGCGAGCCGCTCCAGCTGTCGAGGCCTGCCCAGGGCTTGGCCACGGCGAACATCACGGCGGCACCCACGGCCGCAGCGCCGACGCCTGCGGCCGCGACGCGTCGCCGTCGCAGCACCGTGACCAGGACGATCGCGGCCACCGACGCGCCCAGTCCCGGCCAGCCTGCCACCAGCACCGCAGCGCCGACGGCCGCCGCCGTCAGCGGCCGGCGCGCGCGACGCGATGGATGCCAGCCGCAGCCCACCGCCGCTCGTCACGCCCCGGCACGAGGCAGAACCCCGCGAGGGCAGCCAGCAACAGCCCACCGACGATCAGCAGGACGCGGTACAACGTGCCCGGTCGGTACGACTCCGAGAGGCTCGGCCGCGTCCGCCGCGCTGGTCCGCCAGCCCTGCTGCCAGCCGTCGAGCACGACCGGGGTCGCATCGCCTGACCGCGTGGTCGCGGTCCAGCCGGAGTTCTCGTTGTGACCGGTCGACACCACGACGCCGCCGGCACCCAGCGGTCGTTCGTCCGGGCGCGCTCAGCAGCACGTCGACCGGCCGGATCGTCGAGGTGCCGGTCGTCGTGATGCGATGCCTCCCGGCCGCCAGGTCGACCGTGCCGGTCCCGCACCACTTCACGGCCGCGAGCTCGCCGCGAAAGAGCCCAGCAGGTGAGGCCACGAGCCGCGAACGCACGGCGGTGCCGTCGACCTCGAGCGTCGGGCCGCTCCCGCACGCATACGTGCGGACGGACTCGCTGAGGGCGATCGGCAGCCCGCCGACCTTGCCGACCCGCACCTCGCTGACGCCGACCGGCAGCTGGCGTGATCCCCCCGTCGAATCCCAACGAGGCGCGTTTGACCTCCGGCACGAGGTGGGCCTCGACCGAGGTCGTCCTGACCGGTCGGAACAACGCGATGCCGTCCTTGTTGACCGGGACTCGTTGCTGCGAGCCGTCAGAGAACACCAGGACCGCCGACGACGCAGGCGATGCTGCGAGCGACGGCGCTGACTCGAGCCTCAAGGTGTCCACCGTCCGGGGACCCACCCAACGCACCGTGATGGTCGGATCGGTGTCGTCGGCGGCGGCGACCCAGCCGGTCTGCAGCTCGCCATCGGCCGCGGCCAGCGCGCCGGCCGCTGGGCGAGTCGGTCTGCTGCGAGCTCGCCGCGACCGTGACCAGCCGCCCCTTCTGCAGCGCCGCGTCGATCGCCGCGCCACCTCGCGGCGCGACCCGCATACGGACGTCGTAGGCCTGGCCGGCCGGCAGCGTCAGCTCGCGGTCGAGAACCACGGTCGTCCTCGACCCGCTCGGCGTGCGAATCGGAGCACCGAGGAGCGCCACCGACATCCAGGCACCCGGCGAAACGACCGTCGGCTCCCTGCATGAGGATCGCGTGGGGCGCGGCCCACCCACGGGGAATCGTCGGCATGACGAGCGGCCGCGACAGGGCGACGCCAGGGAGCTTGACCTCGCTCACCGCCACGGGTCGCAGCAGGGTCGAGCGGGCCGAGATCTCGATGTGGTCGACGCGACCGATCGGGACCGAGACCGGCGCACTGCCGCGCACCGTCACGGTGCGGTTGCCGGACTCGGTGGACACGATGAGCTGCCGGGTCTCGCTGGCCGGAAGGTCCAGGGCGATCGTGGCGCTTCCGATCGACGTGGCGCGATCCAGACGCAGGCGCAGCCATGAGCGATCGCCGGACCGAGCCAGATCCGGCCGCCAGGCCGTGCCGGGGTCACCGTCGAACGCCGCCCAGGGCTGCGCAGACGGGTCGGTGCGCGGGACGGCTCCGATGTCGGACTGCGACGACGATGCCGTCAGCGAGCGGGCGCCCCGCAGCTCCGGAGTCGTCGTCCACCGCTTGAGCGCCTCCTGGTCATAGCGGTGCACCCGCCGGTCTGCGCGGTATGGCTCCTGCGGCGTCAGCGACGCCGATCGGTTGCGCTGCACGGCGCCGAACGCCGCCTCCTGCCGCCGGTTGCCGTCGGTCAGGATCGTGCCGGTCGGCGCCTTCCCCGTGACGTCCTTGGCCATGACCGTCGAGCCGCCGTTCGTGACCCCCAGCTCGTCGAGGGTCAGCAGCGACCCGGACCCTCCGATCAGCGCGTCCAGCTCGGCTGTCGACCGTGACGTGCCGGTCGCTCCACGGCCCGTCGAACGAGAACACCTCGACGGCGGGCCGGTCGGCGCGCCAGCCCTCGTCGACGAACACCCGTCCGCCCTCAGGATTGAGCACGATCGGCCCGCCGCCGATCGTCGGGCCGAACGTCGCGACCCGCCGCATGCCCGGGATCGAGGCGAGCGTCGCGCGTACCTGTTCGGGCGACACGACGCCCGCGCCGCGATCAAGGTCGTTGCGTACGACCACCGTGCCGATGTTGGCCCGCCGCAGGAAGTCTGCGAGCCCTCGTGTCCCGTGTCCGGTCGACGAGCGCCTGCGAGATCGTGTCGAGCATCTCGATGTTGCCGCCGGGAGCGAGCGGAATGACGTTGCGGACCGCCCACGGGCCCGTCGACAAGGGCTGGAGCGGCTCGTCCCCGGTACGCCCCCAGGCATACGTGCCGAACGATGTCGCCGGCGCGACCAACGTCGTGCCCTTGGCGTGCTCGCCGATCCACTCGCCGGTCTCGTCCCAGTAGTGCGGGCACGGACTGGTAGCTCCCACGCGGCGCCACGTGGCCCGTCCAGCCGGGGACCGTCGCGCCGAGCACCGCGGCGCAGGCCAGCATCCCGACCCCGATCGCGAGCGGATCGGGCCGGCGCCGTCCGGTGCTCGTCGACGACGCGGCCCTGGGTCAGCTTCGTCACCGCGTGGCACAGCCCGATGACCAGCGGCAACCGCAGGACGACGTCGAACTTGTGCGTGTTGCGCAGCGGCGCCAACGGACCGTCGAGCAGGTCACGGATGGCGTGGGAGCCGAGGCCCGAGGTCGAGCCGACGTGGCCCAGCGTCACCAGCACCAGCCCCGTCAGGAGGCCCGCGACGAGGAAGCCGCGCGCCGGGAGATCACGTCGCGACAGGCCGATGATGCCCAGCACCACGACGAGCCCGCCGTTGAGGATCAGCAGGGCTCCGTGATCAGCAGGTGGCCCGCGTCGGCGTTGATGTCGACGTACGCCACCCAGTTGGTCGTGCCGCGCAGCGCGTCGAGCACGGTCGCCGCGAAGGTGGTGTTCGACGCCGCCTCGATGTAGTCGAGGAACGGCGGGCTGTAGCGCCCGAGCAGCAGCAAGGGCAGGAGCCACCACAGCGTGCCCGACCAGGACCAACGGCGGCCACCACAGCATCATCGTGCGGCGCCGGCGGCTGCGCGGCGCGCACCAGATCCACCACGCGGCGAGCGGCACGACCGCGAACGTCGCCGCGGCGTTGACCCCTCCGACCATGCGCGACGGCCAACGCACTCAGCGCCGCCTGCCGTCGCGGGTCGCCGCGGACCAGGCCGATCACGAGCGGCACCAGCACCCACGGCGCCAGCGCCGACGGCCACATCTCGACCGACGAGGCACCGAGGACCGAGAGCATGCGCGGCGACAGGGCGAACGCGAAGCCGGCCAGGATCCGGGTCCAGCGGTTGCCGATACCCATCGCGCCGAGCAGCACGACGGTGCCGAGGAACGCCACGACGAGCAGCAGGGACCACCACAGTCGTTGGGTGACCCACGGAGACACGTCGGCGAGGTGTCCCAGGGCGAAGAACGGGCCCATCGGGAACAGATAGCCGTACGCCTGGTTCTGCACCTGCCCGAAGGCGCCCTGCGAGTCCCACAGCGACAAGGCGCGACCCAGGAAGCCCACCGGATCGACGGTCAGGTCGAGCTTGGTGTCGGTCACCACGTTGCCGGGTGCCTGCGCGAACGCGAGCGCCACGAGCGCCAGGCAGCAGGCGGCGAGCCGGAAGCGCCAGACGGCGGTCAAGGTCGGCGCAGCGGGCTCGAACTCGACCGGCTCGTCGCTCACGTCTTCCTCAACACGATCGCGAGGTTCCACGTCGCCAGCTCGCGCAGGACCGGCACCCGCAGGACCCACCACGACCAGCGCGGCAGGTAGCGCGGGATCACGGCGACCACCTCGGCGGTGGACTGCCGGCGCGCCCAGCGCAGCCCTGCGGCCGCGGTGACCGGGAAGAGCGACGTCCCGAACACGTTCTTGGGCGGGTGGCCGTGCTTCTTCTCGTAGCGCCGCGCCGCGCGGTGGCCGCCGAGGAAGTGCCACGGGCGATGTCTCGTGGCCGCCCCACGGTCCGTACCAGAGCGTGTAGGACAGGAAGACCAGCCCACCGGGCTCGGTCACCCGCACCATCTCGTCGGCCATCGTCCACGGCTCGCTGACGTGCTCGAGGACGTTGGAGGAGTAGGTGACGCCGAAGCTGTCGTCGGCGAACGGCAGCTGCATGCCGCTGCCGAGGACCGTGCCCGGCTCGGGATCACCGAGCCCCGACAGCTCGCCGAGGTCGGCGTCGAGCGGGGTGTAGGTCGCGCCCGCGCTGCGGAACGCGTCGGCGAAGTAGCCCGGTCCTCCCCCGACGTCGAGCACCCACCGGCCGTCCAGCTCGGCGTACGTACGGATCTGGTCGACGGAGTCGCGGGCGAGCGTGCCGTAGAAGTGCGCGGGGTCGGTCTGCTCGACCCGAAAGGCCTGGAACAACCGCCACGACCGGCCCAGATCCGGGCGAAAGGGCAGGTCAGGCACGCCGAAAGGATACGGGAGGGGTGGACCACCCCAATGTTAGGATTTTGCCGTCATGTTGAGGGACATGACGTCGCAGCGTTGAGGGACGTCGCGAGGGAGCAGCCGGCATCGCGCCGGCACCGAAGGAGGAGCCGGCAACCGCCGGCCGACCATGCACATCCTCTTCTGCAACTGGCGCGACACCAAGAACCCCGAGGGCGGCGGCTCCGAACGCTACGTCGAGAACATGGCCCGCGGCCTGGTCGACGAGCGGCCACACGCGTCACGATCGCGTGCGCCGCCCACGACAACGCCCCGCACGACGAGACGATCGACGGCGTCCGGTTCGTCCGGCGCGGCACCAAGCTGGACATCTACGTCCGTACGTTCCTCGCGCTGCTGCTCGGCCGCTACGGCAAGGTCGACCTCGTCGTGGACGTGCAGAACGGGCTCCCGTTCTTCACCCGCCTCGCGACCCGCAAGCCGGTCGTCGTCCTGGTGCACCACGTGCACCGCGAGCAGTGGCCCGTCGTCTATCCCGGCCTCGTCGGCCGCATCGGCTGGTGGATCGAGAGCCGCGTCGCGCCGCGCCTCTACCGCCGCAGCCAGTACGTCGCGGTGTCGCAGGCGACTCGCCTCGAGCTCGTGGAGCTCGGCGTCGACCGCGACCGCATCACGGTCATCCACAACGGCAACGACCCCGCACCGATCGTCCAGACACCGCGCTCGGCCACCCCCCGCATCAGCGTCGATGGGCCGGCTGGTCCCGCACAAGCAGGTCGAGCACGCGATCGACGCTGTGGCTGCGATGCGCGACGACCACCCCGAAGTCGTCCTCGACATCGTCGGCGCCGGCTGGTGGGACGCCGAGCTGCGGGCGTACGCCGAGCAGAGCGGCGTGGCCGACCGGGTCGTGTTCCACGGCTACGTCGACGACCGCGCCAAGCACGAGCTGCTCGCCGCAGTCATGGATCATGGCGCTGCCGTCGCTCAAGGAGGGCTGGGGCCTCGTCATCGGCGAGGCCGGAGCCCACAGCACGCCGACCGTCGCCTACAGCACCGCCGGCGGCACGACCGAGTCGATCGACCACAAGGACTCAGGAGTCCTCGTCGACACGCCCGACGAGTTCGTCGCGGCGCTTCGAGGACTGATCGAGGACCACGAATGGCGCGAGTTCCTGGGCCGCGGCGCCCTCGAGAAGTCCCGCACGTTCACGTGGGCGAGCTCGCAGAGGGAGTTCGCAGCGATCGTCGAGACGTTCGGGCGGTAGGAGCAGGCCCGGACGCACGAAGGGCGGACTCCGAGGAGCCCGCCCTTCGTCGCGTCTGGACGCGGTGAATCAGTCGTTGGAGCCGTAGCTCACGCTCGTCGATGAGATCGGCTTCTCGCCAGCGCTCTGCTGCGTCTGGACGACGCCCACGACAGTTGCTCCGGCCAGACCGAGACCAGCGATGAAGGCGACGATGCCGCCAGTAAGTGTTCCCACGTTGTTGTCCTCCCTCGAGACCTCGCAAGATTACCAGCCGAGTAGGGTCACGCCCGAGTCGTCGAGCTCCGGGGCACGGGCTTCCGTCGTCGTGCGTTCGGCCGCCCCGCGCACGGCGTCCGACCAGCGCGAACGCCAGCGTCAGCCCGGCGACGCACCCAGGTGGCGATCATGATCTGTCGGTCGTCCTCGTCGACCGCCTGAGCCCGCGCGCCCGAGATCGCGAACACCCGGAGCGAGTCGCCCCTGACGTCGAGCTCCCGGGCGCCTCTGACCTGGCGCAGTGCGGCCCGTGCACCGGGTGCGTCGGTCTCCACGACGACGAGCCCGATGCCCTGCCGGGCCAGCCCTCGCGCGGACGTCCTTGCCACGCAGCACGCGCTGGATTCGGGCGGCGCGAGGATCCTCACCGGTGATCGTCCGGCCCGAGACCACGAGGTCGTCGTTCGTCACGGTCGTACGGTCGAAGAACCGGCCAGCCGGATCGAGCACCGAGGTGTCGTGGTTCCACGACGGCCGGCGATACGAGCTGAACGGCAGCACGAGGATGTCCCCGCGCACGTCGCTGGCCTCGACGACTCGTCGGGCATCGGTCCACGCCGCGGGGTACGTCGCGGGCTCGAGCCGGCCGCCCACACCCCACGCCAGGTCAGGCATCGCCGCGAGCGGCAGGACCAGCGCGAACACCATGACCGGCACCTCCCACGCGGTGAACTCGGCCCGATAGAGGATCGTGTGCACTCCGGCACCGAACGCCACCGCCTCGAGCGGCACGAGCAGCGCCAGCCAGCGTGTGCCGTCACGGATGAGGCCACCGGCCGGGACGTCCGCGACGATCCGGGCGACGAGGTCAGGGGCGAGCCAACCGGCGAGCGCGATCGCGAGGCCGATGGCGCCGGCGACGCACAGCACCGCGAGCAACCGTCCGTCGTCGCGCCACATCGTGACCCCGCCGACGATCGATCACCGCACCGACCACGATCGGCGATGAGGACGGTGAGCAGCAACGTGCGGGACGTCGGGACGACCTCGGTGTTCCAGATGCCGCCGAGCGTCAGGGCCGAGCCGAGGCGCCCGAAATGGCCTTCGGACTGGAGGTCGAACAGGCCGACGGCGGCCGGGTCGCTGCGCGAGATCGAGGAGTGCAGGAGCCCCGCCACGATCCATGGGGCGTTGACCAGCGCGGCGAGCAGCACGACGCCGACGATCCCGCGGCGCCATGCCGCGATGACGCCGAGCGACCACGCCCATGACGCCCGTCGCCGGCGTCAGCGCGGTGGCCGCGAGGGCCAGCACGGCGACGGACCAGCGCGGTTCGCCCTTGCCACTGAGCGCATCGATCAGCCATGGGAACGCGGCGCACGCCAGCAGCAGCGGCCACTGCCCGAGCACCAGACGCTCGGCGACGAACGGGTTCCACACCGCGAGCGTCGCTGCCGCCAGCTGGGCCAGGAGCGGACGCTCACGCAGCAGGCGCGCGGTGCCGATCGCCAGCAGGAACAACGCTGCGAACAGCACGAGTCTCTGCACGATCGCCGCAGGGATCGCAGCTCCGAGCAGCGCGGCGATCGCGTCCGACGGCACGGCACGCGGCAGCCCCGTGCCGAGGCCCCAGATCTCCGGGCGGTCGAGATCCAGGTGGGGCACCCACACCATGTCGTACGACAGGACGTACCCGCGGCCGAGAAGCGGCAGGCAGATCGACCAACGCGAGGAGCGCGGACCACGCCGGCACGGCCGCTCGTTGGAAGTCGAGCTGCTGCCATCGCCTCATGCTCGCCCCTGCTCTTGTCCGACCCCGGCCACGGCTATTGTGCCGTGGTGAGGACCACGCGCGCGACGATGACGGGTGGAACCCTCGTGGCGGCCGGCATGATGACGATGAACATCGCCGTCTACGGGTTCAACGTCATCGCCGCGCGGGCGCTGCTGCCCAAGGAGTTCGGCGCCCTCACGGCGTTGTTCGGCATCCTGCTCGTCGGGCACCGTCGCGTCGCTCGGGCTCCAGGCCGTCACCGCACGCCGCCTCGCGATCGATCCCGGCAATCGCGACGCCATCATCGGCGCGACCGTCCGGGTCACGGTCATCGTCGCGTCCGCCGTCGGCCTGCTGGTCGCCGCGTCCACGGTCGTCCTGACCCCGGTGCTCAAGCTCGACAGCTACTGGGCGGTGATCCTGTGCGGCGCGACCCTCATACCGCTCACCGTCATGGGCGCCGAGTCAGGCATCGCCCAGGGCACCGCTCGATGGGGTGCGCTCACCGCGATCTACGTCGGCAACGGGCTCGGCCGCCTGATCGGCGGAGCCGCTCGCGCTCGCCATCTCCCCGAGCGTCAACTCGGCCATGATCGGCATCGCGATCGGCTCCTGGCTGCCGGCGCTCGCCGGCGCCCGGCTCATGATCGGCCACGGCAAGGGCGAGCTGATCAGCCGGCGACCGCTGTTGAAGGAGGCGCTGTTCTCGACGCACGCCCTCCTCGCCTACTTCGTGCTCAGCAACCTCGACTCGCTGATCGCCCGCAACCGCTTCGACGAGCACGAGAGCGGCCTGTACGCCTCGGGGCTGATCCTCGCCAAGGCGGCGCTGTTCTTCCCCCAGTTCGTCAGCGTCGTGCTGTTCCCCGACCTCGCGCGCGCCACGACGCACCACGCCCGGCTGCGTGCCGTCTCGCTGGTCGCCGGGTTCGGCGCGCTGGCGGTGCTCGCGACCGCAGCGCTCCCCCGCGTCGCCCTGATCCTCGTCGGCGGCCACCAGTACGACGAGATCACCGGCCGGCTGTGGCTGTTCGCGGTCGCCGGCTCGTGCCTCGCGGTCGTGCACCTGCTGGTGTTCGACGCCCTCGCCCGGCACGCCCACGGCATCGTCGTGATGATCTGGGGCGCCGTCGTCGCGGTGATCGCTGCGGCGTACGGACTGGGCGTCGGCATCACCGGCCTGGTGCTCACCGTCGCGCTCGTGGCCGCCTCGCTCGCCGCGGTGGTGTTCGTGTTCGCCCCGAGCCATCCCCGGGTCGACGTCGAGGCCTAGTGGCCGGCTTCGTGCCAGGTGCGGCCGACGCCGACCGACACGTCGAGCGGCACCGAGAGGTCGGCCGCCGAGGCCATCTGCGCGCGGACCAGCTGCTCGACCTGCTCCCGCTCCCCCGCGGCGACCTCGAGCACGAGCTCGTCGTGCACCTGCAGGAGCATGCGGGAGGCCAGCCCGGCGTCATCGAGTGCCCGCTCGACACCCAGCATCGCGACCTTGATGATGTCGGCCGCCGAGCCCTGGATCGGCGCGTTGAGCGCCATGCGCTCGGCCATCTCGCGGCGCTGGCGGTTGTCGCTCTGCAGGTCCGGCAGGTAGCGACGCCGACCCATGATCGTCTCGGTGAAGCCGGTCTGCCGCGCCTCGTCGACGAGTCCGCGCAGATAGTCGCGCACCCCGCCGAACCGCTCGAAGTAGTCGTCCATCAGCGCCTGCGCCTCGCCGGTCGAGATGCTGAGCTGCTGGCTGAGCCCGTAGGACGACAGGCCGTAGGCCAGCCCGTAGTTCATCGCCTTGATGCGGGCGCGCAGGCCGCCGTCGATCTCGCTCGGCTCCTTGGCGAACACCTTGGCCGCCATGACGGTGTGGAAGTCCTCGCCGGAGTTGAACGCCGCGATCAGGTCGGCGTCCTCGGACAGGTGCGCCATGATCCGCATCTCGATCTGGCTGTAGTCGGCCGTCACGAGCGTCTCGAAGCCCTCGCCGACGCAGAACGCCTCACGGATGCGCCGGCCCGACGCCGTGCGGATCGGGATGTTCTGCAGGTTGGGGTCGTTGGAGCTCAGTCGGCCGGTCGCGGCGATCGTCTGGGCGTACGTCGTGTGGATCCGGCCGTCGTCGGAGATCGACTTGCGGAGCCCTTCGACGGTCTGGCGCAGGCGCGTGACGTCGCGATGGTCCAGCAGGTGCTGCAGGAACGGGTGCTCGGTCTTGTCGTAGAGCTGCTGCAGCGCCTCGGCGTCGGTCGTGTAGCCGGTCTTGGTCTTCTTGGTCTTGGGCATGCCGAGCTCGTCGAACAGGACGACCTGGAGCTGCTTGGGCGATCCGAGGTTGATCTCCTTGCCGCCGATCGCCGCGAACGCCTCGGACGCGGCGTTCTGCGCCCGTGCCGCGAACTCCGACTCGAGCTCGATCAGGTGGTCGTCGTCGATCGCGATGCCCGTGCGCTCCATGCGGGCCAGCGTCGCCACGAGCGGCAGCTCGACGTCATGGATCAGCGCCGTGCCGCTCGCCTGCTCGACCTCCTGGTCGAGCACCGCGGCGAGGTCGAGCGTGGCCCGGGCGCGCAGCATGCCGGACTCGGCACCGATGTTGTCGGTGTCGAGCGTCAGCTGGCCGGAGTTGTCGGACTCGTCGCGCAGCTCGCGCTTGAGGTAGCGCAGCGACAGGTCGCCGAGGTCGTACGACCGTTGGTCCGGCCGCACGACGTAGGCCGACAGCGCCGTGTCCGCGGCGACGCCCTTGAGCGGCCAGCCCTTGGCCTCGAGCGCCAGCGACGGACCCTTGGCGTCGTGCAGGACCTTGGGTCGCTCGGGGTCGGCGAGCCAGGCCGCGATCGCCGCATCGTCGTCGGCGGTGATGTCGTCGGTGGTGATCCATGCGGCGGACTCGTCCGAGGCGATCGCCAGGCCGACGACGTCGCCCGTGCCGCGGCCCCACGAGCCCTGCACGTGGAGGCCGAGCCGCGCGCCGGACTTGGACTGGGTCTCGAGCCACGCCGCGACCTCGCCCGGCGCCAGCGTCGTGCCCTCGAGGTCGAACCCCTCCTCGGCCTGCGGCTCGACCTCGCCGAACGCCTCGAACAGCCGGACCCGCAGCGCGTTGAACTCGAGCGCGTCGAACACCGTGTGGATCGCCTCGCGGTCCCACACCGTGTCGAACGCCAGGTCGGCCGGCCCGGCCGGCAGGTCGAGGTCGAGGATCAGGGCGTTGATGCTGCGGTTGCGCAGGACGCTGTCGAGGTGCTCGCGCAGCGACTCGCCGGCCTTGCCGGGCACGTTCTCGACGTCGTTGACGAGCGCCTCGAGCGTGCCGTACTGGTTGATCCACTTGGCGGCGGTCTTGGGCCCGACACCGGGCACGCCGGGCAGGTTGTCGCTGGTCTCGCCGACGAGCGCGGCGATGTCGGGATAGTGATCGGGCGTGACGGCGTACTTCTCCTCGACCGCGGCCGGCGTCATGCGGGCCAGGTCGGAGACGCCCTTGCGGGGATAGAGCACCGTCGTCTTGTCGGTGACCAGCTGGAGGGCGTCGCGGTCGCCGGTGCAGATCAGCACCTCCATGCCGGCGGACTCGGCGCGCGTCGTCAGCGTGCCGATGATGTCGTCGGCCTCGAAGCCTTCCTTCTCGAACGTCGTGATGTGCAACGCGTCGAGGATCTCCTTGATCAAGGGGATCTGGCCGGTGAACTCCGGCGGCGACTTGGAGCGGTTGCCCTTGTACTCGGCGTACTGCTCGAGCCGGAACGTCTTGCGGGAGACGTCGAACGCGACGGCGACGTGGGTCGGCTTCTCGTCGCGCAGCACGTTGATCAGCATCGACGTGAACCCGAACACCGCATTGGTGCTCTGGCCCGTCGTGGTCGAGAAGTTCTCGACGGGGAGGGCGAAGAAGGCACGGTAGGCGACGGAATGGCCGTCGATCAGCAGGAGGCGGTCCACCCGGTCGACTCTAGTCGTCGGGTCTGACGATCCGCGAGCGGTCAGGTGCGCGAGACGCCGCGTGCGTCGGTGCGGCGACGCAGCGTCCGGCGTACGGCGATCAGCTTGCCGGTGTCACGCGAGTTGGTGGCCTTCATCGTGAGCCGCGAACGCAGCTTGCTGGCCTGGATCGCGCGCACGACCGCGATCTGGTTGAACCCGATCTTGGTGAGGTAGCGGTGCGGCTCGCGCGAGTGCACCGGGATCGCGGCGACGACGATCTCGCAGTTGTGCTCCTCGCCGTAGCTCGCCGCAGCCGACAGCAGCGTCGAGGCGACCGACTTGCGCCGGAAGCGCGGCGACACCTGGATCTCGGTGACGATCAGGACCCGGGTCAGGTTGATGGGCGTCAGCGTGCCGATCGTGCACACCGTCGCACCGACGATCTCGCCGTCGACCAGGGCGAGGATGATGCGCTTGTCGGGGTGGCCGAGGTTGAAGTCGAGGGCGGCGGCGGCCTCGGCGACGCCGGGCTCGCGCCACAACGACTGCTGCGTGAACGCTTCGGATCCCTCGTCCTGACCCGCGCCCGCGCACTCGGCCCAGAGCGTGATCAGGGCGTGCGCATCCTCGCGATCTGCGTCCCTGAGAACGATGTGCGGTCGGACCGACATGAACGTCCCTGTCTCGAGTCGGGTACGTCCTGCACACCAGGCGCAGGCGTCGAAATGACACACTACGCGCGGGGTGTTGGGGACGTACCCGGTTGAAACCTCAATAGTCGAAGGAGACCTTACATGTTCGTCGGGATCGGCACAGCCACCAATGTGGCGACCGTGGTCGCCGGCTCCGGCCTCGGTCTTCTGATCGGTCATCGGCTGAGCCTGCGCGTACGCTCGACCGTCACCTCGGCGCTGGGTCTCGTCACGCTGCTGATCGCGGCCCAGGCCGCCATGGTCGTCAGCGACCCGGAGCTCAGCGACGCTGTCGGCACGAGCGCGCCGATGCTGATCGTGCTGGGCTCGCTCGTCATCGGCGGCATCATCGGCTCGTGGCTGCGGCTGGAGGACCGGCTCGAGGACTTCGGCGGCTGGCTGCAGGGCCGGCTGTCGCGCGGCGACGCGCCCGAGGGCCGGCAGCGGTTCATCGAGGGCTTCGTCATCAGCTCGCTGGTCTTCTGCATCGGGCCCCTGACGATCCTCGGCTCGATCAACGAGGGGCTCGGCAACGGCGCCGACCAGCTGCTGCTCAAGGCGACCCTCGACGGGTTCGCCGCCCTGGCGTTCGCGGCATCGTTCGGCATCGGCGTCATGGCCTCCGCGGTCTCGGTCGCCGTGATCCAGGGCTCGCTGACCGTGCTGGGCGCGCTGCTCGGGTCGTTCCTCCCCGACGCCCACCTCGCCGCGCTCACCGCGACCGGCGGCCTCATCCTGATCGGCGTCGCGTTCCGGCTGCTCGACCTCAAGTCGATCCATGTCGCGGACCTGCTGCCCGCACTCGTGATCGCCCCGTTGCTGTGCCAGATCGCCGTCGCGGTGCACTGACACAGCCGTCTCGAAACCCAACTGTTACCTGCAGAGCCCCGGGTGTGACGTGCATGACTCCTGCATGTGGCTATAGTCCGAGGATCATCATCTGAACCAACCCGTGCATCAGCGGACAGGAGTCATGCGTGCGACTGCGAACAGCGGCACTGCTCTCGATCGTGGTTGGGACCCTCATGATGGGTCTCATGTCGCCGGCACAGGCGGCCAACGACGCGATCGACGTCAACGGACAGCTCTCCGACACCCGCACCGATCCAGCCAAACCGGTGCCTGGTGTCAAGATCAGCGTCGAGAAGGACGGAGCCGAGATCGCGTCGGGCACCAGCGGCCCGGACGGCTCGTTCTCGATCGCCCTTCCCGGCAGCCCCGATCGACCTGCTCGGTGAGCAGATCACCGTCAAGATCGACACCGACACGTTGCCCAAGGGCGCGGAGCTCCGGGATCCCAAGAAGACCTCGCTACAAGATCACGATCAAGACCGACTCCGACATCCGCATCGGCTACGCGATCGGCCCGGCGACCGACAACTCGGTCGGCCTGTTCACCGAGATCGGTCAGAGCGGCATCAACGGCATCTTCCTCGGCCTGCTGCTCGCCCTCGCCGCGCTCGGCCTGTCCCTGGTGTTCGGCACGACGGGCCTCACCAACTTCGCCCACGGCGAGCTCATCACGTTCGGCGCCCTGGCGGCGTTCCTGTTCCAGGACCAGTGGGGCTGGACGTTCCTCCCGGCCGCCGTGGTCGCCGTGATCCTGTCCGGCGCCTTCGGCCTGGCCAACGACCGACTGCTCTGGAAACCGCTGCGCGGCAAGGGCACCGGCCTCATCGCCATGATGATCGTCAGCATCGGTCTGTCGATCTTCCTGCGGAACGTCTACCAGTACTTCTTCGGCGCCGACAACCACCAGTACACGGGCGTCACGGCCGGCAAGCTGTGGAACATCGGCTCGATCGGCATCTCCCCCAAGGCGTTCTACATCGCCGTGGTGTGCGTCGTGATCCTCGTGGTCGTCTCCGCTCGCCGTCCAGCGCACCCGACTCGGCAAGGCGACGCGCGCCGTGTCGGACAACCCGGCACTCGCGGCCTCGTCCGGCATCGACGTCGACCGCGTCATCACCACGATCTGGATCGTCGGCGGCGCCCTCGCCGGCCTCTCCGGCATCATGTGGGGCCTGACGAACGGCTTCGACTACCAGGTCGGCAACAAGATCCTGTTGCTCGTGTTCGCCGCCGTCACGCTGGGTGGCCTCGGCACGATCTGGGGCACGATGGCAGGAAGCATCATCGTCGGTCTCCTGCGTGGAGATGTCGTCGATCATCCTGCCGTCCGAGCTCAAGTACGTCACCGCACTGGTCGTGCTCGTGCTGATCCTGTTGGTCCGCCCCCAAGGTCTGCTCGGTCGAGCAGAGCGCGTCGGTTAGGAAGGGAGAAGAACCATGGAATGGTCAAGTGTCCTCACCGGTGCGATCGAGCAGGGAATCGGTCCGAGCGCGATCATCTACTGCCTCGCCGCGATCGGCCTCAACATCCACTTCGGCTACACCGGCCTGCTGAACTTCGGTCAGGCCGCGTTCATGATGGTCGGCGGCTATGCCCTCGGCTCGCTGATCCAGACCTGGGGCTGGCCGCTCTTCCCCAGCCTCATCGTCGGACTCCTGATGGCGGTCGTGCTGGCCCTCGTCCTGGGTGTGCCGACGCTGCGCCTGCGCGCCGACTACCTCGCCATCGCGACGATCGCCGCCGCCGAGGCCATCCGCCAGGTCCTCGGCTCCGCAGCCCTCAACGACGAGTTCGGCGGCCAGGACGGCCGCTACGGCTTCGTCGACGGCATGCGGTCGCTCAACTTCGTCCCCTCAGGGGGTGTGCACTTCCTGGGCCTGGACTTCCGGTCGTACGACTTCTTCATCATGATCGTCGGCTGGACGCTCGCGCTCCTGCTCTGCGGGTTCGTCTTCCTGCTCATGCGCAGCCCATGGGGCCGCGTCCTCAAGAGCATCCGCGAGGACGAGGACGCCGTGCGCAGCCTCGGCAAGAACGTCTACTCCTACAAGATGCAGGCGCTCGTGCTCGGTGGTGTCATCGGCGCCCTGGCCGGCATCATGTCGGGCCTGGCGACCAGCAACGTCGCGCCGTCGGACTTCGCGACCGACACGACGTTCTTCACCTACACGGTCCTGCTGATCGGTGGCGCCGCCCGGGTCTTCGGCCCGGTCGCCGGTGCGCTGATCTTCTGGTTCTTCATCAGCGGCCTCGACCTGTTCTTCGACAAGATGACCTCGGGCGCCGACCCGACCATCCCGGCGTCGATCATGACCGACGACCAGGCCAGCCTGATGCGACTCATCTTCCTCGGGCTGATACTGATGCTGATCATGATCTACCGGCCACAAGGGATCTTCGGAGACAGAAGGGAGCTGGCGATCGATGCCCGCTGAAACCGAGCAGACCAGCGACACCCAGACCAAGAAGTCCGACTCGATCCTCGTCGCCGACGGGGTGACCCGGAAGTTCGGCGGCCTCACGGCCGTCGACGTCGAGCACTTCGAGATCCAGCGCGGCAAGATCACCGCCCTGATCGGACCCAACGGTGCCGGCAAGACGACGTTCTTCAACCTGCTGACCGGGTTCGACGAGCCCGACAGCGGCGAGTGGACGTTCAACGGCGAGAGCCTGCACGGTGTCCCGCCCTACAAGGTCGCCCGCAAGGGCATGGTGCGCACGTTCCAGCTGACCAAGGTGCTGTCCCGCCTCAAGGTCATCGAGAACATGCGCCTCGGCGCGACCGGCCAGCGCGGCGAGAAGTTCTTGCCCGAGCCTGTTCAAGGCGCTCTGGAGCGGCCAGGAGAAGGCCAACACCGATCGGGCGATGGACCTGCTCGCCCGGTTCAAGCTCGACGCCAAGGCCGATGACTTCGCCGGCTCGCTGTCCGGCGGACAGCGCAAGCTGCTGGAGATGGCGCGCGCGTTGATGGTCGACCCCGAGCTCATCATGCTCGACGAGCCGATGGCCGGCGTCAACCCGGCGCTCAAGCAGTCGCTCCTGGGTCACGTGAAGTCGCTGCGCGACGAGGGCCGCACGGTCCTGTTCGTCGAGCACGACATGGACATGGTCCGCGACATCTCCGACTGGGTCGTCGTCATGGCCGCAGGGCAAGATCGTCGCCGAGGGCCCGCCCGACACCGTGATGGCCAACCAGGCGGTCATCGACGCCTACCTGGGCGCCCACCACGACGCCGCGCTGACCCACGAGACCGAGGAGCAGATCCTGGCCGACGCCGAGGCCGAGCTCGACGCAGAAGCAGCCGAAGCAGAACAAGCCGAGGAGAACAACTGATGGTCGACGACTACGCCTCCCCCGAGGGCGCGATCCTGCGCGCCGACAACCTGATCGCCGGCTACCTGCCCGGGGTCAACATCCTCAACGATGCGAGCCTGCACTGCCACGACGGCGAGCTGGTCGGCATCATCGGTCCCAACGGCGCCGGCAAGTCGACGCTGCTCAAGGCGATGTTCGGCCTGGTCAAGATCCACGAGGGCACGGTCGTGCTCAACGGCAAGGACATCACCAACCTGCGCGCCGACCAGCTCGTCGCCATCGGGCGTGGGGTTCGTGCCGCAGACCAACAACGTGTTCCCGTCGCCTGACGGTCGTCGGAGAACCTCGAGATGGGGTGTACCTCGATCCCAAGAAGTTCAAGGAGCGCTTCGGCTACGTCACGGACATCTTCCCGCGGCTCTTCGAGCGCAAGGACCAGCGCGCGGGCTCGCTGTCCGGCGGCGAGCGCCAGATGGTCGCGATGGGCCGCGCGCTCATGATGTCGCCGTCGGTGCTGCTGCTCGACGAGCCCTCAGCCGGCCTGTCCCCCGCTCTCCAGGACGAGGTCTTCGTCCAGACCAAGCGCATCAACAGCGCCGGCGTGTCTCGGTCGTCATGGTCGAGCAGAACGCCAGCCGGTGCCTGCAGATCTGTGACCGCGCCTACGTCCTCGACCAGGGCCGCAACGCCCACACCGGCACAGGACGCGACCTCATGACCGACCCCAAGGTCATCGAGCTCTACCTCGGCACACTCGCCAAGGCGCACTGACCACCAACCCAGCAACGACAAAGGGACGCGAGGCTCACCTCGCGTCCCTTTGTCGTGCCCGGCGAGCGCGACGCGTCAGGAGAACGCCCTGAGCAGCGCCCTGAGCGCGCAGAAGGGCCCCGGCCGAAGCCGGGGCCCTGGTGCTCGTGCTGTGCTGCGGCTGGTTACTCGACGACACCGGTGATGTACTCGAGGTTCTTGTACTGGTTGTTGTCGTCGTACTGGAAGATGCCGATCGTCGCCTTCGACGGCGATCCGGTCTCGTTCATGTCGACCGGGCCGGAGACACCGTCATAGTCGATGTCCTTTCCGTCCTTGAGCAGCGCCAGGCAGTCGGCGTAAGCGGTGCACTTCTCGCCACCCTCGGAGACTTCCTTGATCTTCTTGGACAGTGCGACACCGTCGTCGCTCTTGGCCGCCTCGGCAGCAAGCGCCGAGAGGACCGTCGCGTCGTAGGACTCAGGACCGTAGGTGAAGTCCTTGAGCTTCGGGTCCGTCTCGAGGAGGCGCTTCTTGAAGTCGTCCTTCAGCTGGGCACCCGGGTAGGTCGCCTTGACGCCCTTGAGGGTTCCCTTCGGGAAGTCCTTGCTGTAGTCGGCGGTGTTGCCGTCCACGAAGTACGTCTTGACGTCCTTCGGGCCGATGCCGGCTGCCTCGAGGCCAGGAATGATCTTCGTGGCTCTCGTTGAACGCGATCACGACGACAGCGTCAGGCTTGGCGTCCTTGATCTTCTGGATCTCCGAGGTGTAAGAGGTCGCGTCGACGCTGTAGAGCACCTTCGCGGCGACCGTTCCACCCTGGTCCTTGATCGTCTTCTCGGCGTTGTCGGCGAGCGCCTCACCGTAGGCCTCCTGGCGCGCGATGATGGCGACGTTCTTGGCGCCGTCCTTGAGGACGAGGTTGCCGAGCACGTCGCCCTGGAGCACGTCGGACGGCGCCGTACGGAAGTAGAGGTCCTTGTCGTCGTAGGTGTCGAAAGCGGTCGACGTGTTGGCCGGCGAGAACTCGACGACGCCCGCGCCGACGATCTTGTCGATGACGCTCAGCGAGACGCTCGACGAAGCCGCGCCGACGATGACGTCGGACTTGGCTGCGAGGAGCTTGTCGACCGAGCCGGGCGCGATCTTCGGCGTGCCATCGCCGGAGTCTGCCTTGGACTGTGACGACGGGCTTGCCGAGCACACCGCCGGCGTCGTTGATGTCCTTGACCGCGAGGTCGACACCTGCGAACTCCGGGGGGCCGAGGAAGGCGAGGTCGCCGGTCGACGGCAGAAGCGTGCCGACCGTGAGGACGCCGTCGCCCTTGGCTGCGGGGGCGTCGGTCTTCTTGTCGCCGTCGCCTTCGTCGTCGCCGCCGCCACATGCAGCGAGAACAAGCGCGCTCGCGGCCACGACGGCCGCGAGGCGGATCGTCTGGGTACTGCGTTTCATCAATCCTCCGGATTTGTAGAAAGCCCATGGCCCGTGCCAGGGAGCGTGTACGTACCGATGAACTTAGTCTTTTCAGGGGTCAATTGGGTCAACGAGCCGATTACGACAAGGTAACGTAGCCAATTTGTAACCAGCCGGTGGTCAGCCCGGGCTGATCGACGGACGATCCGAGCTCAGGACCGTGGTCGATGACGCCTTGCGCGACCTGCTGCATCGTCAGCCGCAGATCCATCGCGGTGCGCTGGATCCAGCGGAATGCCTCGGGCTCGCTGATGCTCAGGGCCTCCTGCAGCAGGCCCTTGGCGCGCTCGATCGCCTTGCGCGTCGCGAGCTGGTCGGTGAGGTCCCCGACCTCGTGTCTCGAGCGCCGTGATCTCAGCGAATCGGCTCATCGCCATCTCGATGGCCGGCACGAGGTCGGACTTGGTGAACGGCTTGACCAGGTAGGCCATCGCGCCGGAGTCACGGGCCCGTTCGACGAGCTCGCGCTGGCTGAAGGCCGTGAGCATCACGACGGGAGCGATGCGGGCCTGGGCGATCTGGGAGGCCGCCGCGATGCCGTCGAGCTTGGGCATCTTGACGTCCATGACGACGAGGTCGGGACGGTGCTCCATCGCGAGCTCGATCGCCTCCTCGCCGTCACCGGCCTGGCCGACGACGTCGTAGCCCTCCTCGGCGAGCATCTCGGCGAGGTCGAGCCGGATCAGCGCCTCGTCCTCGGCGATCACGACACGTGGCGCGGGCCGTCCCGATTCAGGCGCTTGATCAGTCACATGAGAAGGTTATCCCGCACGTGAACGCATACTTGGTCGACTGACCGGTGCGCGGCTGGCCCGCACAAGAACGCTGCATCGGTTCGGCCGGCAGCGTGTGCATGCCGGGTTGGCGGAATGGTAGACGCGACGGTCTCAAAAACCGTTGTCCGCAAGGGCGTGCGGGTTCGAGTCCCGCACCCGGCACGGGGACTTGAGCCCTCGCTGGCGCTCGGGCTCGTCCCAGCGCCGGAAGCAACGGCCGAAGGCCGCCGTGCCGGCTTGCGGCACGGTGTCAGCCGCGACGCGGGACGGTACCGCAGCTCCCCCCAAAGCCGTGCCGGAGCGCGCGGGTGACCCTCGAGCGAGTCCTACTCCTCGGTGTCCTTGTACGCCGGCACGACGCCGTTGATCGCATCGCCCATGTTGTGGATGCGCAGCGCGTTGGTCGAGCCGGGGATGCCCGGAGGGCTCCCGGCCACGATGACGACCTGCTGGCCGTCGGCGCAGCGGCCGATCTCGAGCAGCGCCTTGTCGACCTGCAGCACCATCTCGTCGGTGTGGGTGACCTCGGGGACGAGGAACGTCTCGATGCCCCAGCTGAGCGCGAGCTGCGAGCGTACGAGCGGGTCCGGCGTGAACGCGATGACCGGCACCTTGGAGCGGTAGCGGGTCATGCGTCGGGCGGAGTCGCCGCTGGTCGTGAACGCGACGACGTAGCGGGCGTTGACCGCCTCGGCGACCTCGGCGGCGGCGCGGCAGATGATGCCGCTCTTGGTCTTGGCCTTCCACGTGAACGCCGCCATGCGGGGCAGGCCGTGCTCCTCGGTGGACTCGATGATGCGGGCCATCGTGTGTGACGGTGTGGATGGGGTACTCCCCCACGCTCGTCTCGCCGGACAGCATCACGGCGTCGGCGCCGTCGAGCACCGCGTTGGCGACGTCGGACGCCTCGGCGCGGGTCGGGCGCGGGGCCGAGATCATCGACTCGAGCATCTGGGTCGCGACGATGACCGGCTTGGCGTTGCGGCGGGCCTTCTCGACGATGAGCTTCTGGACGATCGGGACATCCTCGAGCGGCAGCTCGACGCCGAGGTCGCCACGCGCCACCATGACGCCGTCGAAGGCGTCCATGATGCCGTCGAGGTTGTCGACGGCCTGCGGCTTCTCGATCTTGGCGATGACGGGGCGCATGATGCCCTCTTCGACCATGATCTTCTTGACGTCGTAGTAGTCGTCGGCCGAGCGTACGAACGACAGCGCGATGAAGTCGACGCCGAGGCGCAGCGCGAACCGCAGGTCGTCGATGTCCTTCTCGCTCATCGCGGGGACGCTGACCATGACGCCGGGCAGGTTGATGCCCTTGTTGTTGCTGACCGGGCCGCTCGTCTCGACGAGGCACGTGACGTCGGTGTCGGTGACGGCGGTCGCGCGCAGGCGCATGCGGCCGTCGTCGATCAGGATCTCGTCGCCGACCGAGACGTCGCCGGGCAGGCCCTTGTAGGTCGTGGAGCAGCGCTCGACGTCACCGAGGATGTCGTCGGTCGTGATCGTGAACGTCGAACCGACCTCGAGCTGCACGGGGCCGTCGGCGAACCGGCCGAGCCGGATCTTGGGGCCCTGGAGGTCGGCCAGCACGGCGATCGCCTTGCCGACCTTGTCGCCGGCCTCGCGGACCCAGGCGTAGTTCTGCTCGTGGTCGGACTGCTCGCCGTGACTCATGTTGAGCCGCGCGACGTCCATGCCGGCCTCGGTCAGCTGCAGGATCTTGTGGGCATTCCCGACAGCAGGGCCGAGGGTGCAGACGATCTTCGCTCTTCTCACTTGAACGAGCCTATCCAGTGCTGCGCCTACCGGCGAGTCACTTAAGTGGTCTGGCGCAACAAATTGGATGAGACATCAAGTCACACCGTCAGCGGGCGCGCATTGGGCGGAATCGGGGCCGGCAGGTTGGTCGATCCGGAGAGGTATGCGTCGACGCCGGCGGCCGCGGAACGGCCCTCGGCGATGGCCCAGACGATGAGCGACTGCCCACGTCCGGCGTCACCGGCGACGAACACGCCGTCGACGCTCGACATGTACTTCTTGTCGCGCTTGACGTTGCCGCGCTCGTCCAGCTCGACGCCGAGCTGGTCGACCAGGCCCTCCTTCTCAGGACCTGTGAAGCCCATCGCGAACAGCACGAGCTGGGCCGGGATGACCCGCTCCGAGCCGTCGACCTCCTGGAACTTCCCGTCGACCATCTCGACCTCGACGAGTCGCAGTCCGCTGACGTGGCCGTCCTCGCCGAGGAACTCCTTGGTCGAGACCGAGTAGACCCGGTCCCCCGCCTCCTCGTGTGCCGACGAGACGCGGTAGATCATCGGGTAGGTCGGCCACGGCTGTGACTCGGGACGATCCGTGCCCGGGTTGGGCAGGATCTCCAGCTGCGTGATCGACCTGGCGCCCTGGCGGACGGACGTACCGAGGCAGTCCGCGCCGGTGTCGCCGCCACCGATGATGATGACGTCCTTGTCGGTCGCGACGATCTGGTCCTCGACCTCTTCGCCGAGCGCGACGCGGTTGGCCTGCGGGAGGAACTCCATCGCCTGGTGGATGCCGCCGAGCTCGCGGCCCGGCACCGGCAGGTCACGGCGTACGGTCGCGCCGATCGCCAGCACGACGGCGTCGTAGCGGTCCCGCAGCTGGTGGCCGGTCAGCGTGTCGCCGACCTGCACGCCCGTACGGAACACCGTGCCCTCGCGCTGCATCTGGTCGATGCGGCGGTCGACCTGGATCTTCTCCATCTTGAACTCGGGGATGCCGTAGCGGAGCAGTCCGCCGGGCTTGTCGTCGCGCTCGTAGACCGCGACGGTGTGGCCCGCGCGGGTCAGCTGCTGGGCAACCGCGAGCCCGGCCGGGCCGGAGCCGACGACCGCGACGGTCTTGCCGGTCAGCCACTCGGGCGGCTCGGGCCGCACCTGGCGGTCGTCCCACGCCTTGTCGATGATCGAGACCTCGACGTTCTTGATCGTGACGGCGTCGCGGTTGATGCCGACGACGCAGGCGGTCTCGCACGGCGCGGGGCACAGCCGCCCGGTGAACTCCGGGAAGTTGTTGGTCGCGTGCAGACGATCGAGCGCCTCGTCCCAGTCCTCGCGCCACACGAGGTCGTTCCACTCCGGGATCAGGTTGCCCAGGGGGCAGCCCGAGTGGCAGAACGGGATGCCGCAGTCCATGCAGCGGCCGGCCTGCTCGGTGATGATCGGCAGCAGGGCGCGGCCGGGACCACCGGGGTAGACCTCGTTCCAGTCGTTGATGCGCTCCTCGACCGGGCGCCGTTCGGCGACCTGGCGGGGCGTCGTGATGAATCCTCTGGGATCAGCCACGTGCGGCCACCTCCATCATGCGTGCGGTCGTGTCTTCCTCGGACAGTCCTTCGGACTCGGCGGCGTCGCGCGCCTCGAGCACCAGCCGGTAGTTGACCGGCATGATCTCGGTGAAGCGGGCGAGCGACTGCTCCCAGTTGCCGAGCAGCTGCTCGGCGACGACCGAGCCGGTTTCTTCCATGTGCTTCTGGACCAGCGTCTTCAGCTCGTCCTGTCATGCGCGGCGGAGCCGCCGCGTCAGCGCCCCCAGGGCCCTCAGCTCGACCATGTCCATGTTGACCTTGGTCTCGTCGAGATCCAGGACGTACGCCACGCCACCACTCATGCCGGCGGCGACGTTGCGCCCGGTCTGGCCGAGGATCACCACGCGGCCACCCGTCATGTACTCGCAGGCGTGGTCGCCGACGCCTTCGACGACGGCGCTGACACCGGAGTTGCGGACGCAGAAGCGCTCGCCGACCATGCCGCGCAGGAAGATCTCGCCGCTGGTGGCGCCGAAGCCGATGACGTTGCCGGCGACGATCTGCGCCTCGGCGGTGAACTGGACCTCGCGCGGCGGGCGCACGACGATCCGGCCACCGGACAGGCCCTTGCCGACGTAGTCGTTGCCGTCACCCTCGAGCCGCAGCGTGACGCCCTTGGGCACGAACGCGCCGAACGACTGACCGGCCGAGCCGAGGAACGTGATGTCGATCGTGTTCTCCGGCAGGCCCTCGCCGCGGTAGCGCTTGGTGACCTCGTGGCCGAGCATCGTGCCGACCGTACGGTTGACGTTGCGGATCTCGACCTGCGCGCGCACCGGCTCGCCGCTCTCGAGCGCATCGGCGCTGAGCGCGATGAGCTCGTTGTCGAGAGCCTTGTCGAGGCTGTGGTCCTGGCCCGTCGTGTTGTGCAGCGCCGCGCCCTCGGGCAGCTCCGGGACGTAGAGGATCGGCGTCAGGTCGAGCCCGTCGGCCTTCCAGTGGTCGACGGCCTTGCGGACGTCGAGCATCTCGGCGTGACCCACGGCTTCCTGCGATCGTCCGGAAGCCGAGCTGCGCAAGGAGCTCCCGACCTCTTCGGCGATGAACTCGAAGAAGTTGACGACGTACTCGGCCTTGCCGGCGTACTTCTCGCGCAGCGCCTTGTTCTGCGTCGCGACGCCGACCGGGCACGTGTCGAGGTGGCACACGCGCATCATGATGCAGCCGCTCACGACGAGCGGAGCGGTGGCGAAGCCGAACTCCTCGGCACCGAGCAGCGCGGCGATGATGACGTCACGGCCGGTCTTGAGCTGGCCGTCCGCCTGCACGACGATGCGGTCGCGCAGCCCGTTGAGCAGCAGGGTCTGCTGGGTCTCGGCGAGGCCGAGCTCCCACGGTCCACCGGCGTGCTTGAGCGACGTCAGCGGCGATGCGCCGGTGCCGCCGTCGTGGCCGGAGATCAGGACGACGTCGGCCTTGGCCTTCGAGACGCCGGCCGCGACCGTGCCCACGCCGATCTCGGACACGAGCTTGACGTGCACGCGCGCCGCGGGGTTGGCGTTCTTGAGGTCGTGGATCAGCTGCTTGAGATCCTCGATCGAGTAGATGTCGTGGTGCGGCGGCGGCGAGATGAGGCCGACGCCGGGCGTGGAGTGCCGCGTCCTGGCGACCCACGGATAGACCTTGGGGCCGGGCAGCTGGCCGCCCTCACCGGGCTTCGCGCCCTGCGCCATCTTGATCTGGATGTCGTCGGCGTTCGTGAGGTACTCCGACGTGACGCCGAAGCGGCCCGACGCGACCTGCTTGATCGCGGAGCGGCGCTCCGGGTCGTACAGGCGCTCGGGGTCCTCGCCGCCCTCGCCGGTGTTGGACTTGCCGCCGAGGCGGTTCATCGCGATCGCGAGGGTCTCGTGCGCCTCCTGGCTGATCGAGCCGTACGACATCGCGCCGGTCGAGAACCGCTTGACGATCTCCGAGACCGGCTCGACCTCGTCGATCGGCACGGGCGGGCGCTCGCCGTCGCGGAAGCTGAAGAGTCCGCGCAACGTCATGAGCCGCTCGGACTGGTCGTCGACGCGCGACGTGTACTGCTTGAAGATCTCGTAGCTGCCCGTGCGCGTGGAGTGCTGCAGGCGGAACACCGTCTCGGGGTCGAACAGGTGCTCCGGTCCCTCACGGCGCCACTGGTACTCGCCGCCGACCTCGAGGTGGCGACGCGACGCGGCGATGCCGCTCGTCGGGTATGCCTTGAGGTGCCGCGAGCGGACCTCTTCGGCCAGCACGTCGAGGCCGACGCCGCCGAGCTTGGAGGACGTACCGGTGAAGTAGCGCCTCGATGAGCTCCGGCGACAGTCCGACGGCCTCGAAGATCTGGGCGCCGGTGTAGGACGCGACGGTCGAGACGCCCATCTTGCTCATGACCTTGAGCACGCCCTTGCCGAGGCCGTACGCGACGTTGCGCAGCGCCTGGCTGGGCTCGACGCCCTCGACGAAGACCTTCTCGCGGGCCAGGTCCTCGGCCGACTCGAGCACGAGGTAGGGGTTGACCGCGGTCGCGCCGTAGCCGATCAGCAGCGCGACATGGTGCACCTCGCGGACGTCACCGGCCTCGATGATGAGACCCGCCTGCGTGCGCAGCTTCTCGCGCACCATGTGGTGGTGCACCGCGCCGGTCAGCAGGAGCGACGGGATCGGGGCGAGGTCGGCGTTGGAGTGGCGGTCCGACAGCACGATGATGCGGGCGCCGTCCGAGATCGCCTTCGACACCTCGGCGCAGATCTCGTCGAGCTTCGGCCTTGAGCGCCGTGCCGCCGCCGTGGACGTCGTACAGGCCGCGGACGACGTGCACCGAGAAGCCCGGCATGTCGCCGTCCTTGTTCATGTGCCGGATCTTGGCGAGCTCGTCGTTGTCGAGCACCGGGAACGGCAGCTGCAGCATGCGGCAGGACGCCGGGCTGGGCGCGAGCAGGTTGCGCTCGGGGCCGATCGTGCCGGCGAGCGACGTGACGACCTCTTCGCGGATCGCGTCGAGCGGCGGGTTGGTGACCTGCGCGAACAGCTGCGAGAAGTAGTCGAACAGCTGGCGCGGACGGTCGGAGATCGCGGCGATGGGCGTGTCGGTGCCCATCGACCCGATCGCCTCGGCGCCGGCGCGGGCGATCGGCGCGATGAGGAGCCGCAGCTCCTCCTCGGTGTAGCCGAACACCTGCTGGCGGCGGGTCACCGAGGCGTGCGTGTGCACGATGTGCTCGAGGTCGGGCAGGTCCTCGAAGCGCACGAGGCCGGAGTAGAGCCACTCGTCGTACGGGTTCTCCGAGGCGAGCGTGTTCTTGATCTCGTGGTCCTCGATGATGCGGTGCTGGTCGAGGTCGAGCAGGAACATCTTGCCGGGCTCGAGGCGGCCCTTGCGGGTGATGGTCTTCTGGTCGAGGTCGAGCACGCCGGCCTCGGAGGCGAGCACGACGAGGCCGTCCTCGGTGACCCAGTAGCGGCCGGGGCGCAGGCCGTTGCGGTCGAGGACCGCGCCGATCTGGTTGCCGTCGGTGAACGCGATCGCGGCAGGGCCGTCCCACGGCTCCATGACGGAGGAGTGGAACTCGTAGAACGCCCGGCGGGCCGGGTCCATGTCGTCGTCGTTCTCCCACGCCTCGGGGATCATCATCATGACGGCGTGCGGCAGGCTGCGGCCGCCGAGGTGCAGCAGCTCGAGCACCTCGTCGAACGACGCGGTGTCGCTGCCGAGCGGGTCGCAGACCGGGAAGAGCCGGTTCATGTCGCCGGGGATCAGGTCGCTCTCGAGGAGCGCCTCACGGGCACGCATCCAGTTGCGGTTGCCCCGCGCGGTGTTGATCTCGCCGTTGTGCGCGATGAAGCGGAACGGGTGCGCCAGCGGCCAGCTCGGGAACGTGTTGGTCGAGAAGCGGCTGTGGACGATCGCCATCGCCGACTCCATGCGCGGGTCGGCGAGGTCGGGGAAGAAGCCCTCGAGCTGCTCGGGCGTCAGCATGCCCTTGTAGACCAGCGTGCGGCTCGACAGCGACGGGAAGTAGACCGCGAGCTCGTGCTCGGCGCGCTTGCGCAGGCAGTACGCCGTGCGGTCGAGCTCGATGCCGCTCTGCGGCTCACCCGCCGCGGTCGACGAAGACCTGGACGAACGCCGGCATCGCGGCGCGGGACATGCCGTGGCCGAGGACCTCGGGCTCGATCGGCACGTCGCGCCAACCCAGGACCGTGAGGCCCTCCTCGGTCGCGATCTCCTCGAACCGGGCGCGCGCCTCGGCCGCCTCGGCCTCATCCGTCGGCAGGAACGCCATGCCGGCGGCGTACGTGCCGGCCTCGGGCAGCTCGACGCCGCTGACTCCACGCAGGAAGGCGTCGGGGACCTGGATCATGATGCCGGCGCCGTCGCCGGTGTCCGGGTCGCCACCGACGGCTCCGCGGTGGTCGAGGTTGCGCAGGGCGGTGAGGCCCTGGAGGACGATCTCGTGGCTCGGCACGCCGGTCAGCGTCGCGACGAAGGCGACACCACAGGCGTCGTGCTCGTTCTGCGGGTCATACAGACCTTGAGCAGGAGGCTGAGCCGAATAGAGGGGGGCGCGCATCATGGGCCTCACTTCACGTCATCAGGATTACGAAACTCTCGTACCGGGGACGACGTTGGCCTCGGACAGCAGAACAAGATTACACGGCGGACGCGCCGCTCGCTGACTCCGCGCATCGCATCAGCCGATGGCACTGCCCACCGCGTCGCCCACGAGGTAGGTCAGCCCGGCCGCCGCTCCGCCGAGCAGGAGCTGCCGGAACCCGCCGAACCACCACGACCTGGCGGTGATGCGCGTGACGATCGCGCCGCACGCGAACAGCGCCACGAGCGACAGCACGATCGCCAGCCACGGCGACTCGATGCCGATCAGGTACGGGAACACCGGGATCAGCGCGCCCAGCGCGAACGAGAAGAACGACGACACCGCGGCGAGCATCGGCGAGGCCAGGTCGTCGACGTCGACGCCGAACTCCTCGCGGGCGTGCACCTTGACGGCGTTCTCGGGGTCGCGGTGGATCTGCGCCGCCACCTCGCGCGCGACGCTCCTCGTCGACGCCCTTCTCGATGAACATCGCCGCGAGCTCGGCCTCCTCGGCGTGCTCGTTGTTGAGGATCTCGTCGCGCTCGATGTCGACCTGCGCCATGCGCGAACTCGCTCTGGCTCGCGACCGACGTGTACTCCCCCGCCGCCATCGAGAACGAACCCGCGGCCAGGCCGGCAAGCCCCGCGAGGACGATCGGCTTGGTGTCGTTGGCGCTGCTGCCGCCGACGACGCCCATGATCAGCGCGAAGTTCGACACCAGCCCGTCCATCGCGCCGAACACCGCCGGCCGGAGCCAACCGCCCGTGACGTCGGGGTGCTCGTGCTCGACATGCTCGGGATCAGGCAGCGGTTCGGTGCTCTCGAGTGCGTCGGTCATGGTGAAAACGTACGTCTGACCGCGCGTATGCGCACCGAAGGTCAGGCTTTCCTGAGGTTCAGGCTGAGGGCGGCCGGCGCCCGCTCAGCTCAGCCGGGTGCCTTCGGGAGGCACCTGCGCGACGTCGGTCCAGACCTCGGTCATCTCCGAGATGCGGCCGTCACGGACGGTGATGAAGGTGGCTACCTCGAAATGGACCAGCCGGCCGTCGGCATGACCAGTGACATGACAACGGGCTGCGGCGCGGTCCTCCGAACCGACCAGGTCCTCGAGGGCCATGCGGTCGAATCCCGGATAGTCGGCGTTGAGCTGCACCCAGGCCTGACGGTCAAACGTCTCCCCTGTGTGGACGTATCGGCAGACGAAGTCGTCGTGGAGCAGCCCCGGAAGGTCATCCCATCTGTGGGAGTCGATGGCATCACACAGACGGGTCATCACAGCGCGGGCGTCCATGACTACGTGGTGGATTCCGTCTCGTCGGTCGTCTCGTCGGCAGGCACGTCATCAGTTGACCCGGGGTCGTCGACTCGCGCACGCTTGCGGGTCGCGATGAAGAACGCCGCGGCCACCGTGAACACGATGATCGAGGTCCAGACGTTGAGCCGGAACGGACCGATGTGGTTGGCCTCGTCGATGCGCAGCGCCTCGATCCACACGCGGCCGGACGTGTAGAGCATCGCGTAGAGCGCGAACGCCCGCCCGCCGGTGAGCTTGACCTTGCGGTCGATCGCGATGATCAGCGCGGCAGCGGCGAGGTTCCACAGCAGCTCGTAGAGGAACGTGGGGTGGAACGTCGCGAACTGGGCGTAGCCGTCCGGGCCGGTGAGCCGCGTCGATCTCCAGGCCCCACGGCTGGGTCGTCGGCTTGCCGAACAGCTCCTGGTTGAAGTAGTTGCCGATGCGGCCGATCGCCTGCGCGACGAGCAGCCCGGGCGCCAGCGCGTCGGCCACCGAGGAGAACGACACCCCATAGCGGCGGCACGCGATGTATGCCCCGAGGGCACCGCCGGCGATGGCGCCCCAGATGCCGAGCCCGCCCTCCCAGATCTTGAGCGCGTTGATCGGGTGCTTGCCGTCGCTGAAGTAGAGCTCGGGGTCGGTCGAGACGTGATAGATCCGCGCACCGACGATGCCGAACGGGATCGCCCAGATCGCGACGTCGCCGATCAAGCCCTCACGACCGCCTCGCGCCTGGAACCGGCGCTCGCCGATCATGATCGCGACGATGGCGCCGATGATGATGCCCAGCGCGTACGCCCGCAGCGGGATCGGGCCGATGTCCCACACACCGTGCGACGGGCTGGGGATGTATGACGCGACGCTCACGTGGCTAGTTCCTCTCGACGCCGGCGCGCAGGTCCTGGGCCAACCGGCGGATGGCCTCGAGCCCGGCGGACTCGTCCTCGGCATCCAGCAGACAGCGTACGAGGGCGGACCCCACGATCACCGCGTCGGCGAAGGCGGCGACCTCGCGCGCCTGGTCGCCGTTGCTCACGCCGAGACCGACGCCGACCGGCTTGTCGGTCACCTTGCGCAGTCGAGCGACGAGCTCTGGGCCCAAGGCGCTGGTCTGCTCGCGGGCGCCGGTGACACCCATGACCGCGGTGGCATAGACGAAGCCGCTCGCCGCCTCGGCCGTCATCGCGAGGCGAGCGTCGGTCGACGACGGCGCGACCAGGAAGATCCGGTCGAGGCCGTACTGCTCCGACGCCGCGACCCACTCGTCCGCCTCGTCGGGGATCAGGTCAGGGGTGATGAGTCCTGCTCCCCCGGCGTCGGCCAGCGCCTCGGCGAACCGGTTGACGCCGAAGCGCTCGACCGGATTCCAGTACGTCATGACGACGGTCGGCGCGCCCGTCGCGGCACTGGCCCGCACGACATCGATCACATCGGTCGTACGCGTTCCGGCGCGCAGGGCCTGGTCGGCGGCGGCCTGGATCGTCGGGCCGTCCATCACCGGGTCGCTGTAGGGCAGGCCGACCTCGACGAGGTCGACACCGCCTTCGACCATCGCCTCGATGGCCTTGATCGACAGCTCCTTGGACGGGAACCCCGCCGGCAGGTAGCCGACGAGCGCCGCCCGGTTCGCGGCGCGCGTACGGACGAACAGCTCGTCGATGCTGCTCATTCCTCGACCCCCTGCTCGAGCACGACCGGCTCCTCGATCAGCCCGAAGTACTCGGCGGCGGTGTGCACGTCCTTGTCGCCACGACCCGACAGGTTGACCAGGATCGTCGAGTCTGGGCCGAGCTCCTTGGCCAGCTCGAGCGCGCCGGCCAGGGCGTGCGCCGACTCGATCGCGGGGATGATGCCCTCGGTCTTGCAGAGCAGGTCGAACGCCGACATCGCCTCGGCATCCGTCGCCGGGACGTACGACGCGCGACCCGTGTCGGCGAGGAACGAGTGCTCCGGGCCCACACCGGGATAGTCGAGACCCGCCGAGATCGAGTGTGACTCGATCGTCTGGCCGTCCTCGTCCTGCAGCAGGAACGAGCGCGCACCGTGCAGGACGCCGACGTCGCCGCCCGTGATGGTCGCCGCGTGACGTCCCGTCTCGACCCCGTCACCGCCGGCCTCGATGCCGACGAGCTTGACGTCGGCGTCGTCGATGAACGCCGTGAACAGGCCGATCGCGTTGGATCCGCCGCCGACGCAGGCCACTGCGGCGTCAGGCAGCGTGCCGGTCAGCTCCAGGACCTGCGCCCGGGCCTCGTCGCCGATGCCCCTCGTCAGGTCGCGCACCATGCTCGGGAACGGGTGCGGGCCTGCTGCGGTGCCGAACAGGTATGACGTCGTGTCGACGCTCGCGACCCAGTCGCGCAGCGCCTCGTTGATCGCGTCCTTCAACGTACGACTGCCGGTCGTGACCGGGACGACCTCGGCGCCGAGCATCTTCATGCGGGCGACGTTGAGCGCCTGGCGCTGGGTGTCGAGCTCGCCCATGTAGACGACGCACTCGAGGTCGAGGTAGGCGCACGCCGTCGCAGAGGCGACGCCGTGCTGGCCGGCACCGGTCTCGGCGATGGCACGAGGCTTGCCGATGCGCTTGGCCAGCAGCGCCTGGCCGATGACGTTGCGGATCTTGTGGGCGCCCGTGTGGTTGAGGTCCTCGCGCTTGAGCAGGATGCGGGCGCCGGCCGCCTCCGAGAAGCGATGGGCCTCGTAGAGCGGGCTCGGCATGTTGGCGTACTCCCGCAGCATGCGGTCGAGCTCGGCCATGAACGCCGGGTCGGCCTTGGCATCGGTCCAGGCGTGGTCGAGCTCGTCGAGTGGGGCGATGAGTGCTTCGGGCATGAAGCGGCCGCCGAAGCGTCCGAAGTGCCCGGTGGAGTCAGGTTGCGCGTACATGTGGTCCTCTTGATGGTGGAAGCGGCAGGGCGAAGGCGCGTCACCGTCGCAACGATGACGCCTCTACCAGCGGTGCTGCAGAGCGGGATGCGCTCCGGCTGCGACGAGGTCCGCGACGCTCGCGCGGGGATCGTCGCCGCGTACGAGGGTCTCGCCGACCAGGACCACATGCGCGCCACACTTCGCGTACTCGATGACGTCATGGGGGCCGCGTACGCCCGACTCGGCGACCTTGACGACGCCGTCCGGGATGCGCGGCGAGAGCCGCTCGAACGTGCCACGGTCGATCTCGAGGGTCTTGAGGTTGCGCGCGTTGACGCCGATCAGGTCGGCGCCGGCATCGACTGCGCGGTCGACCTCGTCCTCGTCGTGCACCTCGACGAGCGGCGTGAGGCCGATCGAGCGAGCTCGCTCGATGAGGCTCTCGAGGGCGATCTGCTCGAGGGCAGCCACGATCAGCAGCGCCATGTCGGCGCCGGCGGCTCGTGCCTCCCACAGCTGGTAGGAGGTCGTGATGAAGTCCTTGCGGAGCACCGGGACGTCGACGTTCGCGCGTACGGCCCGCAGGTCGTCGAGCGTCCCGCCGAACCGGCGCTGCTCGGTGAGCACGCTGATCGCGGCCGCGCCACCGGCGGCATAGTCAGCTGCCAGCGCGGCGGGATCCTTGATCGCGGCGAGCTCACCCTTGCTGGGGCTCGCGCGCTTGACCTCGGCGATGACCGACACGCCGTCGGCGCGGAACGCCGGCATCGGGTCGAGGGCTTCGTTCTGGCGAGCGGCCTGGGCCTTGAGCTCGTCGAGGGAGGTCTTGTCCATGCGGTCGCGGAGGTCTTCGGCGGCGCCGGCCAGGATCTCGTCGAGTACGGACACGGAACCCTCCTCCTGCCTCGCGATGGACTCGTTCAAGAGTATCCCTGAGTCGACTCACGTCTCGCAGGGGTTCCCCGGAGTCCAGTTGTCACTATGCTCTCCGCATGACGACGAACGAGCCTCCCCCGTATCCGGGCGAACCAAACCCGTCCGCCAACGACCCCCAGACCCCACCGCCGCTGCCGAGCTATGGCTCGACCCAGCCTCCTGAGGGCCCTACCCACCGCCGCCTCCTGGTGGCTACCCGCCGCCTGCGCCAGGCGGCTACGGTGGCGCGCCTCAGCAGAACAAGAAGGCCCTGTGGTCAATGATCCTCGGCATCGTCGGGATCGTGTGCTGCGGATTCTTCACAGGCATCCCCGCCCTGATCCTGGCGAACATGGCCAAGGGCGAGATCCGCGCCTCGGGCGGCACGCAGACCGGCGAGGGCATGGCCACCGCCGGCTTCGTGATGGGCATCGTCTCCATCGTGTTCGGTGTCATCTCCGTGATCCTGTTCGCGACTGGCGCCATCGACTTCTCGACCACCACGTGAGTCCGGACCCCGCCCCTTCCTCGGGTCCTCCCGAAGGAGGGGCGGGGCTTCGCACCAACCCCAAGGCGATCTACAGCGTGATCCTCGGGGCCGTCGCGTTCCCGTGGCTCTTCATCTACCCGTTCTTCGCATTCGCGCTGGCCGTGCCGTCCGTGACGTGTGGCGTGTTCGCCCGCAGGGAGATCCGCGAGGCCAAAGGCACCGAAGGCGGCGACATGACAGCCGTCGTCGGCCTCACGATCGGCGCAACCACACTCGCGTTCGTGATCCTCACCTGGGTGACCTCGTCGTACATCACCGGCTGAGCGAAAGCCTGCACATCGGCATTCTCCCGCACCTATGCTCGCGGCATGACGAACGAGCCGCCTCCCTACCCGGGCGATCCCGGCCCTTCGAACAACCTCCCAAGCCACGGCTCGATTTCACCTCAAGCCAGCCACACTCCCGAGCCGCCACTCCCCTTGACCGCTCGAGGCACACCTCTGGAGGGCAACACCAAGGCGCTCTGGTCGATGATCCTCGGGATCTTGTCCCTGTGCTGGTGCACCGGCGTGCTGTTGGGTCCAGCCGCGATCATCCTGTCCAATCTCGCGGACAGGGAGATCGCCGCGACGGGCGGCGCTCAACCCGGGAAAATGCGTTCCAAAGTGGGACTCACGCTCGGAATGATCGGCGCTGTTGGCTGGGTGATCTACCTGCTGACCGTGACCACCAGCTATACGTACACGCCGTGAACTGCCCTAGACGATCAGGGCGCGAGCCAGGAACCCCACGGGGTGTTGCGGAGGATTCCGAACACCACGAGCACGCCGATCAGCACGAACCCAGCCTTGGCGTTGAACGCGATCATCCCGTCGACCTTGCCGCGCAGGCGACGGGCGAACCACAGCACCCACGCCACGGCAAGGAAGCGACCAGCGCGACCGCCAGGACGTTGCTGCTGGCCGCACCGACGAAGTCGCCTCGCGTCAGGTCGTTGACCGCGCGCAGGCCCCCGCAGCCCGGGCACGGTTTGCCGGTGAGCACGAGGAACGGGCAGTAGCCGTAGGACCCCGAATCGTGCGGGTCGTGGAAGTGCAGGAGCACGGCAGCTCCGAGGCCGGCGGCGCCGACCAATGCCGGGGCGCGAAGACTCGCCGCCGTCACGCGGCGCTCACCCTCGAGCCTCGGCACGGTGGTCACCAGTTGTTGACCTCGGACAGGATGATCAGGGTGGTGAAGGCCGCCTGGATCACCGTGCCGACGATCCCGGTGATGAGGCCTGCGGTCGCCATGCCCTCGCCCGTCTGCGGCGCCGTTGCTCCGCTTGATGTCCTTCTTGCCGAGGACAGACAGGACGATCGCGACTGGGCCGATGAGCACGCCGAGGTAGCAGAACACGATCGAGATGATGCCGACGATCATCGACCACATCGCCTTGCCGTTGGTGCGCGGTTGCGGCGGGTAGCCGTAGCCGTACGCGCGGCTGGCCGTACGCCGGCTGGCCGTACGCGGGCTGGCCGTACGCGGGCTGGCCGTACGCGGGCTGGCCGTACGCGGGCTGGCCGTACGCGGGCTGGCCGTACGGCGGGCCTGGCCGTACGCCGGCGGGCCCTGCGGCGCCTGGCCGTAGCCGGGCGGCGGAGGCGGCTGCTGCTGCTGGCCCGGCTCCTGCCCTGCGGTTCGTCCGAGCCGGGATAGCTGGGGTACTGCGGCGGCTCGGCTCATGCTCAGGCCTCAGTGCTCGGCGTGCTCGGCGCGGTCGACGCCGAGACCGGCCGCCGACATGACCCGGCCGACCAGGCCCGAGCCGACGGCGATGACGCAGCCGACCGTGAACCACACCCAGTGCGGGTCGGGGATCAGAGCGACGCCACCGATCGTGATGCCGGCGAGGCACAGCAGGACGGCGGTCCAGGCGGCGGGCGATGATCCGTGCATGGGTGATTTCTCCTCGTGGTCGTGATCTGCGCTCAGACTACTGGGTGGGATCGCGCCCCTCGTCCAACGCCTTCCACATCTCGGCGTCGGACTGCGGAGCCGTGACTGCTGGTCGCGCGGCTGGGGCGTCGTAGCGGCTGCTCATCGTCGGCCATGGTGCCCCGAGCCTGGCCGTGACACCGCCGAGGAGCGCCGCCAGCACGAAGGCGAACGCCGTGACGTACTTCCAGGCCGACGTCGTGAAGTCGTGGTCGCCAGAGCCGGTGTAGGCCGGCGACGCCTTGACGGCATGATCGACCGCGTTGTCGAGCGACGAGCCGCCGAGCAGCACGACGATGGCGGCAGCGACCGCCACCAGGACCGTGAACACCGCCGACCACCCGACGTACGCGCGGGGATGCGGCCAGCACCGCGAGCGCGGCGGTCACGACGACCAGCGCGAGCGCCGACACGAGGGGCTGGGCGTCGGCGCCGGTGACGTCGACGGAGTCCGACGGCAGGCCGTCGGTGGCGACGCGGACGTGGGCCCACGTGCGTGACGCCGCGAAGAAGGCCAGCCCGCCGGCGGCGAGCGTGCCGAGCACGACCGGCGCGTAGAGGCGGCGGGGGTTCACAACAGCCGGTCCGCATCGAAGCAGGTGCGCGCACCCGTGTGGCACGCGGGACCGGTCTGGTCGACCAGCACGAGCAGCGTGTCGCCGTCGCAGTCGAGCCGCACCTCGCGCACGGCCTGGGTGTTGCCGGAGGTCTCCCCCTTGACCCAGTACTGCCTGACGGCTGCGGCTCCAGTAAGTGCCGCGGCCCGTCGTCAGGGTGCGGTGCAGCGCCTCGTCGTCCATCCAGCCGACCATGAGCACGTCACGGCTCTCGGCGTCCTGGATCACGGCGGTCACGAGGCCGTCGGCGTCGCGCTTGAGGCGCGCGGCGATGGCCGGGTCGAGGGAGCTCACGCCCACCAGTGTCTCAGGCCCCTGCGACGGTGACGGAGTCACACGGGGTCGACGACCGGGTGGTGGCTGGACAGCGACGCCTGGGCGACCCAGCTCGCGTGCAGCCGGGCGTAGACGCCGCCGAGCTCGACCAGCTCGGCGTGCGTGCCGTCCTCGACCAGCCGGCCCGCGTCGAACACCAGGACCCGGTCGGCGTTCTCAGCGGTCGAGAGGCGGTGGGCGATCGTCACGCTGGACCGGCCGTCGAGCAGCCGGTCGAGCGCGCGGGTCGCCCGCAGCTCGGTCTGCGGGATCGACCGCGCTGGTCGCCTCGTCGAGCACGATGAACTCCGGATCGGCGAGCGCGGAGCGTACGAGGGCGACGAGCTGGCGCTCTCCTGCCGACAGGGACTCACCGCGCTGGCCGACCTGCGAGTCGAGCCCGCGCGGCAGCGAGGCGTACCAGTCGGTCAGGCCGAGCCGGTCGAAGACGTCGCAGCAGCTCGGCCTCGGTCGCGTCCTTCTTGCCGTAGAGCAGGTTGTCGCGCAGCGTGGCGTCGAACAGGAAGCCTTCCTGCGGGACCATCAGCACGTGCTGGCGCAGGTCGTCGAACGACACGCGGCTGATGTCAGTCTCCCCGAGGCGTACGACGCCGGCTGTCGGGTCCATCAGCCGGGTCAGCAGCTTGGCGAACGTGGTCTTGCCCGAACCGGTCTCCCCCACGACCGCGACGCGCTGGCGTGGCGCGATCTCGACGTCGACGTCCTTGAGCACGTCGGGGCCGCCGGGATAGGCGAACGTCACGCCCTCGAAGCGGGCGCCGAGCGTGCCGCCGGGCAGCGTCGTGCCGGCCTCCCCGGGATCGACGACGTCGGCCGGCGTGTCGAGCAGGTCGATGACCCGGCGCCACGAGGCGATCGCGTTCTGGGCATCGGTCAGCACCTGGGTGGCCATCTGCACCGGGCCGACGAACAGCCCGACGAGGAACGCGAACGCGATCACGGTGCCCATCGACAGCTGCCCGGACAGGCCGATCGCGACGCCGAACGCGATCACTGCGGCATTGGCGAGGCCGCCGGCGACACCGGCGGAGGCGAACGTCACGGCGACGAGCTTCTGCGCCTTGACGTTGGCGTCGAGGTTGCGGGCGATGCCGTCGTCGACCCGCTGCTGGGTGCGGCGCTCGATCGCGTAGGCGCGGACGACGGAGGCGCCGACGACGGGCTCGGCGATGACCGCGAGCATCTCGCCGACCGTGCGGCGCACGATGTCGTATGCCCGGCTGAGCCGCTCGGCGAAGTACTTGAGGCTGATGCCCAGCGGCAGGAAGCACACCCAGACGACGATCGTCAGCTGCCACGAGAAGTAGGCCATGATGCCCGTGGCGACGATGATCTGGCCGATGCTGACGACCATCATGATCCCGGTGAACTGCAGGAACTGCGAGACCTGGTCGATGTCGGACGTCACCCGCGAGACCAGCACGCCACGACGCTCGGAGTTCTGGGTCAGCATCGACAGGTCGTGCACGTGCCGGAACGCATCGACGCGCAGCTGGGCGAGGCCGCGCTCGCTGGCGACGAACAGGCGTACGCGCATCCAGTAGGCCAGCAGGCCCGGACACGATGATCACGCCGAGCGCAGCGAGGAGGTAGGGGGCGACGTCGCTCAGCTCGGTGCCGTTGCCCTCGCCGAGCCCGGAGTCGACGGTCTCCTTGATGACGATCGGCACGACGGAACCGCCGATCGTGCTGAGGATCGCCAGCAGCAGGGTCAGGCCGAGGCCGTCCTTGATCGCCGGTGAGAGCGCGAGGCCGCGGCGCATGATCGCGATGCCGGTCAGCCGGTCGGTGTCGGTGTCGGTGTCGGTGGTGTGCTCATGACTCCACCTCCCTGGCGTGGTCGTAGGCGTTGACGAGGTCGCGGTAGTCGGCCGATCGCGCGACCAGCTCGGCGTGGCTGCCGCGGTCGGCGATGACGCCCTCGTCGAGGAACACGACCTCGTCGGCCAGCGCGATGGTCGCCTTGCGATAGGCGACGACGAGGACGGTCGGACCGTCGTCGTCGGCGGTGTGGGCAGCGAGCGCCTTGAGGATGCGCTGCTCCACCTCGGGGTCGACCGCGCTGGTGGCGTCGTCCATCACCAGCAGGCGGGGGCGGCGTACGAGCGCGCGGGCCAGCGACAGGCGCTGGCGCTGGCCGCCGGACAGCGTCGTGCCGCGCTCGCCGAGCTCGGCGTCGAGACCGGCGGGCAGGTTGGCGACGAACCCGTCGGCCTGGACCGTACGCAGAGCGGCCCAGACCTCCTCGTCGCTGAAGTCGCCGCCGAGCGTGACGTTCTCACGCACGCTGTCGTCGAACAGGAACGTGGCCTGCGGGACGACGGCGATCGCCTTGGCGAGCTCGGCGTGGCTGAGCTCGCGGATGTCGTGCCCGTCGACGCGGATCGCGCCGTGCTGGGGGTCGACGAGCCGGGTCAGGAGCGAGGTCAGGGTGCTCTTGCCGCTGCCGGTCGCGCCGACGACGGCGATGACCTTGCCGGGCTCGACCTCGAAGTCGATGCCGCGCAGGACGTCCCGATCGCCGTCGGCGAAGCCGAACGTCAGGCCGTCGACGTCGAGCGCCACCGGTCCGCTGCCGGGCAGGGTGCGCGGGCCGTAGGCCATCGATCCCTCGCGCATCGAGCACCGACGAGACCCGCTCCCAGCCGACGACGCTGCGCGGCAGCTCGCCGAGCACCCAGCCGATCGCGCGCACCGGGAACGCCACGACCGTGAACAGGTAGGCGACCTGGACGACGTCGCCGGGGTCGGCGGCACCGCTGGCCACCCGGCCGACGCCGAGCACGATGACCAGCAGGATGCCGAGGTTGGGCAGCGCCTCGAGCAGCGGGTCGAACATGCTGCGGATGCGGCCGACCGCGATGTTGGCGTCGCGCAGCTCGTGCGTGACCCGGGTGAACCGCTCGGTCTCGTCGGCCTCGCGGCCCAGCGACTTGACGACGAGCGCGCCGTCGAACGACTCGTGCGCCACCGAGCTCACGTCGCCGCGGAGCGACTGGGCGTACGAGACCTTGGGCGAGAGCCAGCGCTGGTAGAAGACGTTGATCGCGAACAGCGCCGGGAACACGATCAGCCCGACGATCGTCAGGACGACGTCGGCCGCGAGCATCGCGATGATCGCGGCGAGGAGCATCGCGATGACGCCGACGGCCATCGGCAGCGGCATGAACACCGACCAGGTCGCCTCGACGTCGGCGTTGGCGTTGGAGAGCAGCTGCCCCGTGGGGTGGCGGTGGTGCCAGGCCATCGGCAGCGAGATGTACTTGCGGGTGACCCGGCGCCGGTAGTCGGCGATGAGCCGGTAGAACACGATGCCGCCGATCAGCCGGCGGCCGATGATGCCGAGCGCACGGAGGATCGCGACGGCCAGGAACAGCGCGATGGCAGCGGCGAGCGCGCCCTTGGCGATCTCGCCTCGCTCGAACGACGGCCGGATCACGTGGTCGGTCGCCCAGCCGAGCACCCAGGCGTCGGCGACGGTCATCGCGCCGTAGAGGATGCTGCCGATCACCGACAGCGAGAACAGGAATCGCTGCTCGCGGATGCCCCGGCCGAGCAGCGCGAAGCCACGGCCGGTCACATGCGTGTGATCGGCCGATCCGAGGTCGCGCTCGTCCGGATCGGGAGCGGCGGCCTCGATGGGCTCCGCCGTGGTCCTATCGGACACAGTGTCCTGCTGCTCGCAACGTCTCTTTCACCTGTCCGATGGTCATGTCGCCGAAGTGGAACACACTTGCGGCGAGCACTGCGTCGGCGCCGGCATCGATGGCCGCTGGGAAGTGCTCGAGCCGGCCGGCGCCGCCACTCGCGATGAGCGGCACTTGTGTAACGCCACGGACCGCCCGAATCATTTCCAGATCGAAGCCGTCCTTTGTGCCGTCGGCATCCATCGAGTTGAGCAGGATCTCTCCGGCGCCCAGCTCGGTGGCGGTGCGCGCCCACTCGACGGCGTCGAGTCCGGCCGACGTACGCCCGCCGTGGGTCGTCACCTCGAAGCCGCTGGGCTGCTCGCTGCTGCGCCGGGCATCGACGCTCAGCACCAGCACCTGGTTGCCGAATCGCTGGGCGATCTCGGCGATGACCTGCGGCCGCGCGATCGCCGCGGTGTTGATGCCGACCTTGTCGGCCCCGGCCCGCAGCAGGCGGTCGACGTCCTCGGGCGTACGGACTCCGCCGCCGACCGTCAGGGGGATGAACACCTGGTCGGCCGTGCGTCCGACGACGTCGAACGTCGTGTCGCGGCTGTCGGAGGACGCCGTGATGTCGAGGAAGGTGAGCTCGTCGGCGCCCTCGGCGTCGTAGACCTTGGCCATCTCGACGGGGTCGCCCGCGTCACGCAGGTTGACGAAGTTGACGCCCTTGACGACCCGGCCGTTGTCGACGTCCAGGCACGGGATGACACGTACGGCGAGGCTCACCGGATGAGCCTATCTGTCGGCGCCGACATGACTTCCGGCGGGGAAATCCGCGCGGCGGGCGCTCCGCACCCACTACGGTCGACTCACACCTGCCCGGTCGGAGGACCTCATGAAGCGCATGTTTGGCATCGTCGCAGTGCTCGTCCTGTTGACCGCGGGATGCGGCAGCGACCCGAAGACCGACGACACCGACTCCACCGTCGAGCAGACGTCGGCCACTCCGGAGGCGACTCCGGAGTCGACCGCGCCGCCGGCCGACTCGAGCGAGCTCGTCGTCAAGCCCGGCAGCATCGGGCCGGTGCAGCGCCGGCATCACCAAGGACGAGGCCATCGCGACGGGCCTGTTCGACGCCGATGTCGAGGGCGTCGAGGGCTGCACGTTCGATCTGCAGTGGAAGAAGCAGTTCAAGGGGGTCGACGTGTTGACCCTCGAGAACGGCTCGATCTCGGCGTTGGGCGTCACGGCAGGCGGGCCCAAGACGGCGGAAGGCATCGGCGTGGGCAGCACGCTGGCCGAGGTCAAGGCGGCATACCCCGAGCTCTCGCCCGATCGAAGGGACCGGATTCGACCAGGCCGGCGCGTTCCACACCGTCGGCGACGACCACATCGGCTTCCTGTTCGGCGACGCCACACCGGCGAAGGTCACCGACGCGTCGAAGGTCTCGTTCATGGAGGTCACGACCGGCAAGAAGCCCGACCTCATGCGCAGCGGCTGCTGACCCCGAGCCCGGGATCGTACGCGTGACCGACACCTTCAGCTGCGACTACTGCCGCAGCACGATCGACATCTCGACCGACAACGCGCTGATCCTCGGCGTGCATCGTCGGGTCGACGCCGACGAGTGGGACAACAAGCCCGACGCGCTGATCACCGGCGAGCAGCTGGCGTTCCGCTACTGCAGCCAGCACCACCTCAGCGCTCACATGGAGCGGACGCCGCTGCCTTCGGTCGCGATCGACGACAGCGGCGAGGTCACGGCCATGTTCGGCTGCCTGGCACTGGTGCTTCTCGGCGCTGCGGGCGTGGCACTGATGGTCTACGGGGCGATCCAGTTCTGGCACGAGGTCCTGCACCGCTGACGGCCCTCGCAGGGATCACGCCGGCTTGGTGGCGACGAACATCGTGTCGAGCGGGTCACCGGGTGTCTCGTGCGTCGTCACGTCTCGCGAATCCCGCGTCGATGAGCATCTCGCGAGCGCGCTGCTCCCCCCACGCCGTCCCCAGGCCCGCCCCGCCATGCGCGAGCGACACCGTCAGGCAGTGCAGGGTGCTCACGCCGTAGATCCACGGCGCGAAGGGATTGCTGACGTTGTCCTCGAGGTTGCTCGATGCCGCCGGCTCGACCATCACGTACGTCCCGCCGGGCACGAGGGCGCCGAAGATGCTGCGCACCGCGCCCACCGGATCGACCTGGTCATGGATCGCATCGATCGAGGTGATCAGCGTCGAACGGCGTGTCCGGCTCGAGGGTTGCGGCGTCCTTGACCTCGAAATGGGCGTTGGCGAGGCCACGCCCCGCCGCCTCGGCACGGGCCCGCTCGAGAGCGTCCTCGGCGATGTCATAGCCCACGAACGTCGATGCGGGGAATGCCGCAGCCATCGTCACGCTGGCGTGACCGGTCCCGCAGCCGATGTCGGCGACCCGGATGCCCGTGGATCAGCTGCTCGGTCAGACCAGGGGCCAATGGCAACCAGGCGTCGACCAGCAGCTCGTCGAACGTTCCCCGGCTCAAGCTGTCCATGACATCGGTGAACTCGGGACGGAACTCCGAGTACGGCACCCCGCCGCCCTCACGGAACGCGGCCGCCACCTGGTGCAGGTGCTTGCCGAGGTGCGTGTTGATCTGCGCCACCGATCGCGAGATTGGCGGAGCCGGGTCCGGTCAGGCAGGCGGCATGCTCGGCGCGGCAACGTGTAGATGCCGGTCCTCGGGCTGTAGAGCGAAGATCCCGGCGGAGACGAGCGCGCCGAGCCACTCCCGGACGTACCGCTCGGTGAGGCCGGCGCGTGCGGCCAGCTCCTCGCTGGTGGCCGGCCCCTCGGCTGCCGCCTCGAACAATCCGCTGCGATGGCCGATGTCGACCATCATCGTCACCATTCCACTGGTGTAGTGGCCGATCAGCTCCCCCGCGAACTTCTCGACCAGCTGCTCGTCGACCGACGCCATGGCTCCGCCTCCTCGGACTCACGGCCGCCAGCCGCTGCATCGAAGCTCGTCCGCGCGGCTCCCCCATGCGTCGGCGGCCACTTGGTCAGGCCCTGGCCCGTCGCCTGTCTCACCGATCGTACGCCCGGAATTGCAGGGCTTTCAGGCGTCTCGAGCCGGCTCCTGGCTCCCGGTGTTGTCCGGAAGAGCGATCCTGAACAGCACGCCTTCGGCGCCATCGAACGCGACACCGTGGATCGATGCCGCCCGGGCCACCTCGGTGAACCCGAGCGGCCCTGAGGTCGATCCAGGCGCTAGGGGATAGCCGCACCGCCCGTCGAATGTGACGGACTGGTTCTAGTTGCTCAACCTCACCGCGTTGCGAGATCCGGCAGGATCAGACCTCGGCGACCGCGGCCAGGGCCTCGGGCAGCGTGAACGCGCCGGCGTACAGGGCCTTGCCGACGATGGCGCCCTCGACGCCCACGCCGGTCAGCGAGGCGATCGCGCGCAGGTCGTCGAGGCTCGAGACGCCGCCGGAGGCGACGACGGGCTTGTCGGTGATCTCGCAGACCTGACGCAGCAGGTCGAGGTTGGGGCCGGTCAGCGTGCCGTCCTTGGTGACGTCGGTCAGGACGTAGCGGGCGCAGCCGTCGCGCTCGAGTCGCTCGAGCACCTCGAACAGGTCGCCGCCCTCCTGCGTCCAGCCCCGCGCGGCCAGCGTCGTGCCGCGCACGTCGAGGCCCACCGCGATCTGGTCGCCGTACTGGCTGACGACCTTGCGGCACCACTCCGGGTTCTCCAGCGCGGCGGTGCCGAGGTTGACCCGCGTGCATCCTGTGGCGAGGGCGGCTTCCAGCGACGCGTCGTCGCGGATGCCGCCCGAGAGCTCGACCTTGACGTCGAGCCGGTTGACGACATCGGCGAGCAGCTCGCGGTTGGAGCCCTTGCCGAAGGCGGCGTCGAGGTCGACGAGGTGGATCCACTCCGCACCGTCGGTCTGCCATTGCAGGGCGGCGTCGAGCGGGGATCCGTATGTCGTCTCGCTGCCGAGCTCGCCCTGGACGAGGCGCACGGCCTGTCCATCGGCGACGTCGACGGCGGGGAGGAGTTCGAGAGTCACGCAGGTGATCGTATCTGTCGGTCGGTCACCCCTACGTTGGTCGGTATGAAGGTCATCCTCGTACCCGGTTTCTGGCTCGACGCCTCGTCGTGGGACCGCATCTCCCCTGCCCTGGAGGCGGCCGGCCATGACGTCACCGCCCTCACCCTGCCCGGCCTCGAGTCGGTCGACGCCGATCGCTCCGGCATCGGGCTCGCCGACCACGTCGACGCCATCGTGGCGGCGATCGACGCGGCCGACGAGCCGGTCGTGCTCGTCGGGCACAGCGGCGGCGGTGCCGCCGTCCATGGCGCGGTCGACCGGCGCCCCGACCGGGTGGCGCGCGCGATCTACGTCGACAGCGGCCCGCTGCCGCACGGCGCCGCGATCAATGCCGGCCTGCCGGACGACGGACGGCGAGATCCCGTTGCCGCCGTGGGAGGTCTTCCGACAGGACGGTGCTCGCCGACCTCAACGACTTCACCGACGCCCAGCTCGACGACTTCCGTGCCCGCGCCATTCCGCTGCCGATCGGCGTCGCCAGAGACCCCCAGGTGCTCACCGACGAATCACGCTTCGACGTGCCGATCACGCTGATCAGCACGACCTTCACCCGCGACGAGATCGACGACTACGTCGCCGCAGGCGAGGCCTACTTCTCCGAGCTGCCCAAGATCAAGGACGTCACGATCATCGAGCTGCCGACCAGCCACTGGCCGCAGTTCACCAAGCCCGAGCAGCTCGCCGAGGTCCTGCGCGACGCGATCTGACCAGTCAGCGGTCAGAGCGTCGCGAGCCAGTTCTTCAGCAGCTGTGAGCCGGCGTCGCCGGACTTCTCGGGGTGGAACTGCGTCGCCCACAACGGCCCGTGCTCGGCGGCCGAGACGAACCGGTCCCCGGCGTATTCGGTCCACGTCACGGCCGGTTCCGGCATCGCCGGCGGCTGAGTGAGCACCCAGTCGCGTACGCCGTAGGAGTGCACGAAGTAGAACCGCTCGTCCTCGATGCCGGCGAACATCCGCGAGCCCGTCGCCGGGCTCGACGGTGTTCCAGCCCATGTGCGGAACGATCGGCGCCTGGAGCCGCTCGACGATGCCCGGCAGCTCGCCACAGCCCTCGGTGCGTACGCCGTGCTCGATGCCCTCGCCGAACAGGATCTGCATGCCGACGCAGATGCCGAGCACCGGACGATTGGCGATGAGCCGGCGCTCGACGATGCGTACGCCGTCGACGCCGACGAGCCCGCGCATGCAGGCCTCGAACGCGCCGACACCGGGCACGAGCAGGCCGTCGGCCTCGATCGCCGTCGGTCGCGTCGCTGGTGAGCTCGGCCTCGGCCCCGGCACGCTCGACCGCGCGTACCGCCGATCGCAGGTTGCCTGAGCCGTAGTCGAGCACCGCGACGCGCGGTCGCGGTCACAGAGCACCCTTCGTGCTGGGGATCCCTGACTCGCGCGGGTCGATCGCGACGGCGTCACGCAGCGCGCGGGCGACGGCCTTGAACTGAGCCTCGGCGATGTGGTGCGGGTCGCGGCCGTCCAGCAGGCGTACGTGCATCGTGATGCCGGCGTGGTGCGCGATCGACTCGAAGACGTGCGCGGTCAGCGCGCCGGTGTACTGGCCGCCGATGATCGCGGTGATCTGCCGATCCGGCTCGCCGGAGTGCACGAAGTAGGGGCGCCCCGACACGTCGACGACGGCCTGCGCGATCGACTCGTCGAGCGGGACGAGCGCGTCGCCGTAGCGGCGGATGCCGACCTTGTCGCCGAGCGCCTCGCGGATCGCCTCACCGAGGCAGATCGCGGTGTCCTCGACGGTGTGGTGCGCGTCGATGTGCAGATCGCCCTCGGACTTGACCGTCAGGTCGATCAGGGAGTGGCGCGAGAACGCCGTCAGCATGTGGTCGTAGAAGCCGACGCCGGTCGAGATGTCGTTGATGCCGGATCCGTCGAGGTCGACCTCGACGACGACATGGGACTCCGAGGTCTTTCGCTCGATGCGCGCAGTGCGGGTCATCGGGTCACCTCCAGGAGTGCTTGTCGGAACGCGTGCATCTCGTCCGGCGTGCCGATCGACACGCGCAGCCATTCTAGGGGTCCGACCTCCCGGATCAGGACGCCGTGGTCGAGCAGGCCCTGCCAGATCGGCGTGCCGATCGTCGAACCGGCCGAACAGGATGAAGTTCGCATCGGACTCCGCGACCTCGAAACCCTGCTCGCGCAGCCACGCTGCGGTCTCGTCGCGGGTGGCCCGGAGCGCGTCGACCTGGGCCAGCAGCTCGTCCTCGTGCCGCAGCGCCGCGATCGCGGCCGCCTGGCTCACCGCCGACAGGTGATAGGGCAACCGGACGATGCGCAGGGCGTCGATGATGGCGGCGTCGGCCGCGACATAGCCGAGCCGGCCGCCGGCGAGCGCGAACGCCTTGCTCATCGTGCGGGTCACCAGCAGCCGGGGGAACTCGTCGAGCAGCTCGAGCGCGCTCGGCGTGCCGTCGCGGCGGAACTCGGCATAGGCCTCGTCCACGACGACGATGCCGGGTGCCGCCTCGACGATCGCCCGCGGTGTGCGCGGGCTCGAGCGCCGTGCCGGTGGGATTGTTGGGCGACGTGAGGATGACGACGTCCGGGCTGCTCGGCCGCGATCAGCGCGAGCGCCGCGTCGACGTCGAGGCCGAAGTCCTCGCGCCGCTGCGCCGGCGACCCAGCGGGTGTGGGTGTTGCGGGCGTACTCCGGATACATCGAGTACGTCGGGGCGAACGACACCGCGGTGCGCCCGGGACCGCCGAACGCCTGCAGGATCTGCTGCATGATCTCGTTGGAGCCGTTGGCCGCCCAGACCCGGTCGGGCGTCAGCCCGTGGCCCAGATAGGCCGCCAAGCGACGTCGCGGAGCTCGGTCGCCTCGCGGTCGGGATAGCGGTTGAGCGACAGCGCAGCCCGGTAGACCGACGTCGCCGATGTCGCGGGCAGCCTTCGTCGCTCGGCCCGTAAGGGTTCTCGTTGGTGTTGAGCTGCACCGGCACGTCGAGCTGCGGCGCGCCGTAGGGCTCGTCGTCGCGCAGCTCCTCGCGGATCGGCACCCATGCGGGCAGCGGCATCAGCGCGACATCCGGATCGACACGGCCGCACCGTGCGACGGCAGGTTCTCCGCCTCGGCGAGGGTCACGACGTGGTCGCCGACCTCGCGCAGAGCGGCCTCGTCGTAGGTGACGACGTGCATGTTCTTGCAGAACGCCCGCACCGACAGGCCCGACGAGTGGCAGGCGCAGCCGGCGGTGGGCAGGACGTGGTTGGAGCCCGCGGCGTAGTCGCCGAGCGAGACCGGCGTGTGCGAGCCGACGAAGACCGCACCGGCATTGACGATCCGCGTCGGCGACATCGGCGGCGCCGGCGGTGTGGATCTCGAGGTGCTCGGCGGCATAGCCGTTGGCGACCTCGTACCGCCTGGTCGACATCGCGTACGAGCACGGTCGCCGACTGCTGCCCCTCGAGGGCGGTGCGGATGCGGTCGGCGTGCTTGGCCGAGCCGATCTGGTCGACGAGGGCCGAGTCGACCGCGTCGGCGAGCTGCTCGCTGTCGGTGATCAGCACGCTGGCGGCCATGGGGTCGTGCTCGGCCTGGCTGATCAGGTCGGCCGCGACGAACGCGGCATCGGCCGTGTCGTCGGCGATGATCGCGATCTCGGTCGGCCCGGCCTCGGCGTCGATGCTGACGGTGCCCTGCAGGTAGCGCTTGGCCGCGGCGACGTAGATGTTGCCCGGGCCGGTGATGAGGTTGACCGGGCGGCACTCCCCCGCGCCGTAGGCGAACATCGCGAGAGCCTGCGCGCCGCCGGCGGAGTAGACCTCGTCGATCCCGAGCAGGCCGCAGGCCGCCAGGATCGTGGGGTGCGGCAGGCCGCCGAACTCGGCGTTGGGTGGGCTGGCGAGGGCGATGCCCGGCACGCCCGCCACCTGGGCCGGCACGGCGTTCATGATGACGGTGCTGACCAGCGGCGCCAGGCCACCGGGAACGTAGAGGCCGACGCGCTGCATCGGGACGATGCGGCGCTCGACCGTGGCGCCGGGCGCGACATCGGTGACGAGGCTGTGCTCGAGCTCGGCCTCGCAGGTCTGGCGCAGCCGGCGGATCGATTCCTCGAGGCCGGCGCGGATGTCCGGCGCGAGTGCGTCGAGCGCGCCGGTGATCGCGTCGAGCGGGACGCGGAGCTGTGCCGGGCGTACGCCGTCGAAGCGTTCCCCTGCGTCGAGCACGGCATCGGCGCCTCGTGACTTGACGTCCTCGCAGATCGGCCGAACCGCGGCCAGGGCGTGCTCGACATCGACCTCGGCGCGCGGCACGGCAGCGCTGTAGACCAGCTGCCGTTCCTCGGCAGCGGGTTCGAGACTTCGCAGGTCAAGACGTCGCATCACGACGCCAAGTCTACGGACGGGCTACCGTGGACTGGTGGCCGCCAACAAGAAGCCCACCGACGCAACGCCGGCGTTCGTCGCGCTCCACCGAGCCAACATCCCGTTCACCCCGCATGCGTACGTTCACGACCCGCGCGCCGACTCGTTCGGCATGGAAGCCGCGCAGGCGCTTGGGGTCGAGCCGGGCCGGGTCTTCAAGACGCTGATGGCCGAGGTCGACGGCGAGCTGTGCGTCGGGGTCGTGCCGGTCATGGGGTCCCTCGACCTCAAGGCGCTCGCCGATGCGTTGGGCGGCAAGCGAGCCCAGATGGCCGATGCCGCGCAGGCACAGCGGGCCACGGGCTATGTGATCGGCGGGATCTCGCCGCTGGGCCAGAAGCGGAGGCATCGGACGGTCATCGACAAGACGTCCGCGCAATGGCCGACGATCTTCGTCTCGGGTGGTCGCCGCGGCCTCGAGGCCGAGCTGCAGCCGAACGACCTGATCCTGCTGACGGACGCCGTCGTCGCCCGCATCGCGCGCTAGCTGTGTGGGAAGTCGCCCACGTAGGGGTGCGGCGAGCTGCATCGAGGCTCGCGAGCCACGCCGATCAGGGTCGCGACGATGAGGCCGACGAGACCGAAGATCGGCCACACCAGGAACGGCGCCATCCCGTCGATCGCCAGCTTGGCCGGGACGTGGTCGCCGACCGACGCGCCCTTGACCGATGACGGGTCCGGCGGACCGAGGCGCACGCCCAGTCGCCAGGCGATCACGGCGGCTGCGACGTCGTGGCCGTGATGACCAGGGGCGTGACGATCCAACCCAGGTCGCGCAGCGTCCATGCCGTGACCGCGCCCCAGCAGCAGACGAGGCGACGAGCGCCGACGAGGACGAACACCACGATGACCGCGAACTGCCCCTTGGAGGCCGCCTCATCCATCACGAGGCCCGTCTGCGCGGACCTCCCACTCGGCGGGAGTGGCGAGCCGCTCCCACACGAAACCTGCCGCGACGCCCACAAGGAGCATCGCGGCGGCAGACAGGACAGAGTCGTCTCAGGAGAGGCAATGGGGGCCCAGCAGCTCTTTCAGGTCGGCGATCAACGAGGACGACTGTGCCACACGCAGGCTGTCGTCGAGTCGCATGACCTTGGTCGAGCCGTTGCCGATCAGGCGCAGGTGCACCTCGGAGACGCCCGGGATGGGCCGCCAGCACCTGCTTGAACGTGCCGATCGTGTCGGTCGTGCAGCGGGCCACCGGCAGGCTCACGACGCAGCGGACGCTCGGGACCGCCGGTGTTCATCGCCGGGAGGGTGACCTCGAGCGCGTTGAGCTCGACGCCCTCGTCCTTGCGGCGGACGCGGCCCTTGACGACGACGATCGTGTCGGGGATCAGCACCGGCATCGCCAGCTGGTAGGCGCCCGGGAACACCATGACCTCGATGCCGCCCTCGAGGTCCTCGATCGTGACCGACGCCCAGGAGTCGCCCTTCTTGCTCATCCGGCGCTGCACGCCGGTGATGAGGCCGCAGATGCGCACGGTGCTGCCGTCGGGCAGGTCGGCGTTGGTCAGCAGCTCGCCGACCGTGCAGTCGCTGCTGGCGCGCAGCACGTGCTCGAGGCCCTGCAGCGGGTGGTCGGAGACGTAGAGGCCGAGCATGTCGCGCTCGAACGCCAGCAGCTGGGTCTTCTCCCACTCCGGCATCGTGTCGGGCACCTCGATCGTGCCGCCGGTGAAGGCGTCGTCGACGCCGCCGAACAGCGAGTCCTGGCCGATCGCGGCCTGCCGCTTGAGGTCGATGTAGAGGTCGACGCCCTCCTCGGCGACCGTCGTCAGGGCCCGGCGGCGGTGTCCGAGCGAGTCGAACGCGCCGGCCTTGATCAACGAGTCGAGGACGCGCTTGTTGCAGACCAGGGTCGGCACCTTGTCGAGGAAGTCGTTGAAGTCGGCGTAGGCGGCCACTCGACGTGCGCCCCTCGACGATGCCCGCGACGACGTTCTCGCCGATGTTGCGGATCGCGCCGAGCCCGAAGCGGATGTCGGCGCCGACCGAGGCGAAGTTGGAGACCGACTCGTTGACGTCCGGCGGCAGCACCTTGATGCCCATGCGCCGGCACTCGTTGAGGTAGATCGCCGACTTGTCCTTGTCGCCGCGCGTGCTGGTCAGCAGCGCCGCCATGTACTCGGCCGGGTAGTTGGCCTTGAGGTAGGCCGTCCAGTAGGAGATGACGCCGTATGCCGCGGAGTGCGCCTTGTTGAACGCGTAGTCCGAGAACGGCAGCAGGATGTCCCACAGCGTCGTGATCGCCTTCTGGGAGTAGCCGCGCTCGAGCATGCCGGCCTGGAAGCCGGCGTACTGCTTGTCGAGCTCGGACTTCTTCTTCTTGCCCATCGCGCGACGCAGGTTGTCGGCTTGTCCGAGCGAGAAGCCCGGCCAGGACCTGGGCGATCTCCATGACCTGCTCTTGGTAGACGATCAGGCCGTACGTCTCGCCGAGCACCTTGGCCGAGCGGCTCCTCGAGCTCGGGGTGGATCGGGTCGATCGGCTCGCGGCCGTTCTTGCGGCGGGCGTACTTGTTGTGCGAGTCGGCACCCATCGGCCCGGGCCGGTAGAGCGCGCCGACGGCCGAGATGTCCTCGAACTTGTCGGGCTTCATGCTGCGCAGCAGCGCGCGCATCGGGCCCGCCGTCGAGCTGGAAGACGCCGAGCGTGTCGCCGCGGGCCAGCAGGTCGTACGTCGCCGGGTCGTCGAACGTCAGGTCCTCGAGCACCAGGTCGATGTCGCGGTTGCGCTTGATGTTCTCGAGCGCGTCGTCGAGCACCGTGAGGTTGCGCAGGCCGAGGAAGTCCATCTTGACCAGCCCGAGCGCCTCGCACATCGGGTAGTCGAACTGGGTGATGATCGCGCCGTCCTGCTCGCGCTTCATGATCGGGACGATGTCGATCAGCGGGTCGCTCGACATGATGACGCCGGCGGCGTGGACGCCCCACTGGCGGATCTGGCCCTCGAGCCCCAGCGCGGTCTGGTAGATCTTGCGGACGTCGGCGTCCTCGTCGTGCAGCCGGCGGAAGTCGGCGCCGTCGCCGTAGCGCTTGTCGTCCTTGTCGAACAGGCCCTTGAGCGTCACGCCCTTGCCCATGACGTCGGCCGGCAGCGCCTTGGTGATGCGCTCGCCGTGCGTGAACGGGTAGTCCATGACGCGGGCGGCGTCCTTGATCGCGGCCTTGGACTTGAGCCGGCCGAACGTCGCGATCATCGCGACGCGCTCCTCGCCGTACTTGTTGCTGACGTAGCGGATGACCTCGCCGCGACGACGCTCGTCGAAGTCGATGTCGAAGTCGGGCATCGACGGGCGCTCGGGGTTGAGGAAGCGCTCGAAGATCAGGCCGTGCGTCAGCGGGCACAGGTCGGTGATCCGCAGCGCGTACGCGGCGATCGAGCCGGCGCCTGAACCACGGCCGGGGCCGACCCGGATGCCGTTGTCCTTGGCCCAGTTGATGAAGTCGGCGACCACGAGGTAGTAGCCGCAGTAGCCCTTGTCGCGGACGACGTCGAGCTCCATCTCGGTGCGGGCGCGGACCTCGTCGGTGAGCTTGTCGCCGGGATAGCGCGACTCGACGCCGCGCCAGACCTCCTTGACGAACCAGCGACTCCTCGGTCTCGCCCTCGGGGACGTCGGCGCGCGCCATGTAGCCGCCGTTGGACTCGGTGAACTCGACGTTGCACCGCTCGGCGATCAGCAGCGTGTTGTCGCACGCCTCCTTGAGGTCGAAGCGGTCCTCCCAGAGGTCGCGCATCTCCTTGGCGGACTTGATGTAGTAGCCGCCGCCGTCGAACTTGAACCGCTTGGGGTCGCTCGAGCGTGCGTGCCGGACTGCCGACGCACAGCAGGGCGTCGTGCGCCTCGGCGTCCTCGGGAGCGATGTAGTGCGAGTCGTTGGTCGCGATGACCGGGAGGCCGAGGTCGGCTTCTTGAGCCGCAGCAGCCCTTCGCGGACGCTGCGCCTCGATCGCGAGACCGTGGTCCATCAGCTCGAGGAAGAAGTTCTCCTTGCCGAAGATGTCCTGGAACTCGGCGGCCGACGCGCGCGCCTTGTCGTAGTTGCCGATGCGCAGCCAGGTCTGGATCTCGCCGGACGGGCAGCCCGTCGTCGCGATGAGCCCCTTGCCGTAGCGCTGCAGCAGGTCGCGGTCGGCGCGAGGCTTGCGGTATTGCCCCTCGAGGCTCGCGTAGGAGCCGATGCGGAACAGGTTGTGCATGCCCTCGGTCGTCTCCGACAGCAGCGTCATGTGCGTGTAGGCGCCGCGGCCCGCGACGTCGTGCGTCCTTGGCCGCCCTTGTTCCACTGCACGGCCTTCTTCTCCGTGCGCGGGATGTTGGGCGTGAGGTAGGCCTCCATGCCGATGATCGGCTTGACGCCGTGCGCCTTGGCCTTGGCCGTAGAAGTCGTAGGCGCCGTGCAGGTTGCCGTGATCGGTCATCGCGATGGCCGGCATGCTCGAGCTCTGCGGTGCGCTCGAACAGCGCGTCGAGCAGAGCGGCACCGTCGAGCATCGAGTACTCCGTGTGCACGTGCAGGTGCACGAATGGCGAGTCGCTCGACATCGAAAAATGGCCTCCTCGGCGCGATCGTGGGGGAAGGACTTCAGCCTAGTCGAGGGGCCCGACGCTCTGGACCAACATCGGCCGTGTCGGCCCGTCCCCACGGCGAAAATTGTGCTTTGCGACGCAAACTCGACTACACCTGAGTGGTGACTGACGACAACGCAGAAGATTCACCACCGTCGACGACTACATCGAGGCGGCGACGTATGACGTCGAGCCGCGGCTGATCGAGACCCGCCGCGATCATCCGCGCCGCCCTGCCCGACGCCGAGGAGACCATCAGCTACAACATCCCGGCCTACAAGCAGGACGGCGTCGTCGTGGTCCAGTTCGCCGGCTACACCGAGCACACGTCGCTCAACTTCTTCCCCTCGGCAGCCACGTTCGCGCACTTCAGCGAGGAGCTGGCGCCCTACAGGACCAGCAAGTCGGCGATCCAGTTCCCGCTCGACGAGCCGCTGCCGGTCGACCTGATCGACGCCATCGCGCGTTCCGCGCCGAGGAAGCCGCCGGCGTACGCCGAGCGCAAGGACGCCGGGAAGTAGCCTCAGACCTGCTGGTAGGTGCTGAGGAAGTTGCCGAGGCGCTGGATCGCGTCCGAGAGGTCGCGGGCCCACGGCAGCGTGACGATGCGCAGGTGATCGGTCTCGGGCCAGTTGAAGCCCGTGCCCTGGGTCAGCAGGATCTTCTCCTGCAGCAGCAGGTCGAGCACGAGCTGCTGGTCGTCCTTGATCGGGTAGACCTCGGGGTCGAGGCGCGGGAAGGCATACAGCGCACCCTTGGGGGTGACGACGCTGACGCCGGGGATCTTGCGCAGCTCGTTGACCGCGGTGTCGCGCTGCTCGAGCAGGCGTCCGCCGGGCAGGATGAGCTCCTTGATCGACTGGTAGCCGCCGAGCGCGACCTGGATCGCGTTCTGCGCCGGCACGTTGGGACACAGCCGCATCGACGCGAGCAGCGTGATGCCCTCGAGGTAGTCGCCGGCGCGCTCGAGCGGTCCGGTCACGACGAGCCAGCCGGCCCGGTAGCCGCACACCCGGTACGCCTTGGAGAGCCCGTTGAACGTCAGCGTCAGGACGTCCGGCGCGACGCTGGCCAGCGGGATGTGGACCGCGTCGTCGTAGAGGATCTTGTCGTAGATCTCGTCGGCCATCAGGACCAGGTCGTGCTTGCGCGCCAGATCGGCGATCGCGTCGAGGGTCTCGCGGGAGTAGACCGCTCCGGTCGGGTTGTTGGGGTTGATCACGACGATGACCCGGGTGCGGTCGGTGATCTTGGACTCGAGGTCCTCGAGGTCGGGGTTCCAGTCGTTGTCCTCGTCGCAGCGATAGTGCACCGGCACGCCGCCGGCGAGGTTGGTCACGGCGGTCCACAGCGGATAGTCCGGCACCGGCACGAGGACCTCGTCGCCGTTGTCGAGCAACGCCTGCAGCGCCATCTGGATCAGCTCGGAGACGCCGTTGCCGATCCAGACGTCGTCGATGTCGATCGTCGGGAAGCCCTCTTGCAGCTGGTAGTGGTGCACGACCGCACGCCGGGCGGACTGGATGCCGCGGGAGTCGGAGTAGCCGGCCGAGCTCGGCAGCGCCGCGATGACGTCCTGCAGGATCTCCGCCGGCGCGTCGAAGCCGAACGGCTGCGGGTTGCCGATGTTGAGCTTCAGGATCCGGTGGCCCTCGGCCTCCAGGGCGGCGGCTCGTGACGCGACGGGTCCACGGATGTCGTAGAGGACATCCCTCAGCTTCTCGGACTGGCGCACGATGCTCATGGGAGCCATTCTCCACGACCCCGACGAACGTCACCCGAGCAACGCCCACCGCGTCCGGTGCGGCGTCAGTCGAGGTCGCGTACGACGGCGAGGGCCTCGTTGAGGTCGTCGGGGTAGTCCGAGTCGAACTCGACGTAGTCGCCCGTGCGCGGATGGATGAAGCCGAGCTTCTTGGCGTGCAGCCACTGGCGGTCGAGCCCGACCTTCTTGGCGAGCGTCGGGTCGGCGCCGTACATCAGGTCGCCGACGCACGGGTGGTGCAGCGCGCTCATGTGGACGCGGATCTGGTGCGTACGCCCCGTCTCGAGCTTGATCGTCAGCAGGCTGGCGTAGCGGTGCGCCTCGAGCGTGTCGTAGTGCGTGACGCTCTCGCGGCCGCCGTCCTTGACCGTGAACTTGAAGTCGTGCTTGGGGTGGCGCGCGATCGGCGCGTCGATCGTGCCCATGTGCGGATCGGGGTGGCCCTGCACGAGCGCGTGGTACGTCTTGTCGACCGTACGGTCGCGGAACGCCTGCTTGAGCACGGTGTAGGCGTGCTCGGACTTGGCCACCGCCATCAGACCGCTCGTGCCCACGTCGAGGCGGTGCACGATGCCCCGACGCTCCGGCGCGCCCGAGGTCGAGATCCGGATGCCGGCGCCCGCGAGGTGGTCGAGGACCGTGGGGCCGTACCAGCCGACGCTGGGGTGCGCGGCGACGCCGACCGGCTTGTCGACCACGACGAAGTCGTCGTCCTGGAACACGATGCGCATGCCCTCGACCTCGGCCGCGACGACCGCGATGCGCCGCGGCGCCGGGATCGACGCCTCGAGGATCGAACCGGGTGTGACCCGGTCGGACTTGGCCGGTGCCGCGCCGTCGAGCGTGACGTGGCCTTCGGCGACGAGCTCGCTGGCGCGGGTGCGCGACAGGCCGAGCAGCCGGGCGAGGGCGCTGTCGACGCGCTCACCGGCGAGGCCCTCGGGGACCTGGATGACCTTGTGCTCGAGCTCCTTCGGCGGTCATGACTTCTCCTGGCGGGATCCGTCGAGGCCGACGCCGCGCCACGTGCGCCAGACGATGACGACGGCGGCGACCGTCAGCGCGATGTCGGCGACGTTGCCGACGAACACGCCGTAGTCGATGAAGTCGACGACATGACCCTTGAACGGCGCGGGCTCGCGGAAGATCCGGTCGCACAGGTTGCCGACCGCGCCGGCGAACAGCAGGCCGAGCCCGACGGCCCACCCGCGATCGCGCAGGCGAGCGGCCATGCGTACGACCGCGATCGACACCGCGACCGCGACGATGCTGAGCACGAGCGTGAATCCCGCTCCGGTGCCGAGCGCCGCTCCGCCGTTGCGCATGAACGACAGCGACAGCACGTTGGGGATGAGCTCGATCGACTCACGGCCCTGCAGCTTCTCGACCGCCAGCACCTTGGTGACCTGGTCGACGACCAGCGTCAGGGCAGCAACCACCGCAAACAGTCGTACGTACGTGTGTGTGGCGGTCGGGCCGTGGTCGTCGCCAGGGCTCAGCGACGCTCCTCGCGCTGCTTGCATGTCATGCACAGTGTCGCACGGGGGAACGCCATCAAACGATTCTTGCCGATCGGCTCCCCGCAGATCTCGCACTGGCCGTAGCTGCCCTTCTCGAGGCGATCGAGCGCCTTCTCGGTCTGGAGGAGCAGCTCGCGCTGGTTGGCGGCGAGGGACATCTCGGCATCGCGCTCGAGGCCCTTGGAGCCCACATCGGCCTGATCGTTGCCGGCACCGTCGACGCCGTCGCGCAGCAGGTCCTGCAGCTCGCGAGCGGACTGGTCGAGCTCCCCGCGCAACCTCACGAGGTCGCCCTCGAGCTCCGCCCGGACGGCCTTGGTCTCGGCGGCGGTCCAGGGCTTCTCGTCGGCTCGAACGGCGAGCTTGGTGTTTGGCATGCACGAAGATTAGACCCCCTGTGGGGCAAAGCCAACTCGCACCGCCGCAGTGTCGCCGCTGGTCACCCGTAGAATTGAAGGTGTGACCCAGCACGCGTCCTATCGCCCCGTCCCCGCCCACGTCGATCTCCCGGCGCTGGAGCGCGACATCCTCCAGCTGTGGGCCGATCAGGGCACCTTCGCGGCGAGCCTCGACACCCCGTCCGACGCACCGCGCTGGACGTTCTACGAGGGTCCTCCGACCGCCAACGGCACGCCCGGCACGCACCACGTCGAGGCGCGCGTGTTCAAGGACGTCTTCCCGCGGTTCAAGACCATGCAGGGCTATCACGTCGACCGCAAGGCCGGCTGGGACTGCCACGGCCTGCCGGTCGAGATCGCGGTCGAGAAGGAGCTGGGCTTCAACGGCAAGCTCGACATCGAGGCCTACGGCATCGCCGAGTTCAACGCCAAGTGCCGCGAGGCCGTGGTCCGCAACGTCGATCTCTTCGAGGAGATGACGGATCGCATGGGCTACTGGGTCGACATGGCCAACCCCTACCGCACGATGGAGTCGTCGTACGTCGAGAGCGTCTGGTGGGCCCTGTCGACGATCTTCGACAAGGGCCTGCTGACCGAGGACTTCCGGGTCGCGCCCTACTGCCCGCGCTGCGGCACGACGCTGTCCGACCACGAGCTCGCGCAGGGCTACGAGACGATCACGGACCCCTCGGTCTACGTACGCTTCCCGCTGACCTCCGGCCCGCTCGCCGGCAAGGCAGTCGATGCTGGTCTGGACCACGACGCCGTGGACGCTCGTGTCCAACACCGCGGTCGCGGTCAACCCCGACGTCACCTACGTCACCGCGACCAACGGCGAGGAGACGCTCGTCGTCGCCGAGCCGCTGCTCGAGAAGGCGCTCGGCGAGGGCTGGACAGCTCACCGGCGAGTCGTTCAGCGGCCAGCGACATGGAGCGCTGGACGTACCAGCGGCCGTTCGAGCTCGTCGCCGTTCCCGAGCCCGGCGCACTTCGTCGTGCTCGGCGACTACGTCACGACCGAGGACGGCACCGGACTGGTGCACCAGTCCCCCGCATTCGGCGCCGACGACATGGCGGTCTGCAAGGCGTACGACCTGCCGGTCGTCAACCCGATCACGCCCGACGGCCACTTCGAGGCCGACGTCCCGCTGGTCGGCGGCCAGTTCTTCAAGACCGCCGACCGGGCGCTGGCCGACGACCTCGCGGCTCGTGGGCTGATGTTCAACGAGCTGGCGTACGAGCACTCCTACCCGCACTGCTGGCGCTGCCACACGCCGCTGATGTACTACGCGCTCCCGGCCTGGTACATCCGCACGACGGCGATCAAGGACAAGCTGCTGGCCGAGAACGCCGGCACCAACTGGTTCCCCGAGACGATCAAGAACGGCCGCTACGGCGACTGGCTGACCAACAACATCGACTGGTCGCTGTCGCGCAGCCGCTACTGGGGCACGCCGCTGCCGATCTGGCGCAACGACGAGGACCCCAGCAAGCTCGTGTGCATCGACTCGCTGCGCGAGCTGTCGGAGCTGACCGGGCGCGACCTGACCGACCTCGACCCGCATCGCCCGTTCATCGACGAGGTGACGTTCGAGATCGAGGGCCAGTCCGGCACCTACCGACGCGTGCCCGACGTCATCGACGCGTGGTTCGACTCCGGCTCGATGCCGTTCGCGCAGTGGGGCTACCCGCACGTCGAGGGCTCCAAGGAGAAGTTCGACCAGGCCTATCCCGCGCAGTACATCTGCGAGGCGATCGACCAGACCCGCGGCTGGTTCTACTCGCTCATGGCGGTCGGCACGCTGGTGTTCGACCAGAGCTCCTACGAGAACGTCGTGTGCCTCGGCCACATCCTCGCCGAGGACGGCAAGAAGATGAGCAAGCACCTCGGCAACATCTTGCTGCCGATGCCGCTCATGGACGAGCACGGCGCCGACGCGCTGCGCTGGTTCATGGCGTGCTCCGGCTCGCCGTGGTCGCCGCGCCGCATCGGCCACACCGCGCTGTCGGAGATCGTTCGCAAGGTCCTGCTGACGTACTGGAACACCACGGCCTTCCACGTGCTGTACGCCGGCACGGAGGGCTGGACGCCCGCCGAAGGCGAGGTGCCGCCGGTCGCCGAGCGCGAGGTGCTCGACCAGTGGCTGCTGTCCGAGCTGCACACGCTGACCCGCGACGTCACAGCGTCGCTCGAGACGTTCGACACGCAGGCGGCCGGAGCGCGCATCGCGACGTTCGTCGACGACATGTCCAACTGGTACGTCCGCCGGTCGCGCCGCCGCTTCTGGCGCGGCGACACCGCGGCGTTCGCGACCCTGCACGAGACGCTCGACGTGCTGACCCGGCTCATGGCGCCGCTGACGCCGTTCATCGCCGAGCGGGTCTGGCAGGACGTCATCCTGCCGGTGACCCCGGGCGCTCCGCAGTCGGTGCACCTGGCCGACTGGCCGGTCGCCGACGAGTCGCTCATCGTCGACGGGCTCGGCGCCCGAGTCGACCTCGCCCGTCGGGTGACCGAGCTCGGCCGCGCCGCACGCGCCGAGGCCAAGGTCCGCACGCGCCAGCCCCTGCGCCGCGCGCTCGTGGCGTCCGGCGCCTGGCAGCAGCTCGGCGAGGACCTGCGCGGCCAGGTGTGCGAAGAGCTCAACATCGGCACGCTGGAGTCCCTCGCTGATGCCGGTGGCGATCTCGTCGATCACTCGGCCAAGGGCAACTTCCGCAACCTCGGCAAGCGGTTCGGCAAGCAGACGCCTCAGGTCGCCGCCGCGATCGCCGGCGCCGATGCCGCCGAGCTCGCCGCTTCGCTGGCGGCCACCGGCACCGCGACGGTCGACGTCGACGGCTCCAAGGTCGAGGTCGGGCCCGACGACGTCATCATCTCCGAGCGTCCGCGCGAGGGCTGGTCGGTCGTCAACGACCAGGGCGAGACCGTCGCGCTCGACCTCGAGCTCGACGACGAGCTGCGCCTGGCCGGTTTCGCCCGCGAGGCGATCCGGGTCATCCAGGAGGCGCGCAAGTCCTCCGGCCTCGACATCAGCGACCGCATCACGCTCTCGTGGTCGGCATCCGGGCCGATGGCCGACGCGTTGCGGGCCCACGACGCCCTCATCGCCGACGAGGTGCTGGCGACGTCGATCAGCGAGAGCGACGGCGCGTCGGACTTCACCGACGAGGAGCTGGGCTTCGGCTTCGCGCTGGCCAAGGTCTAGTCACACACGGCATGACGAAGGGCCCGTCACCTCACGGTGGCGGGCCCTTCGTTGGTCAGATGCTGCTCAGAAGCTCTCGTCGTCGCCGAGCAGGGACCGGAGACGGCGGGGACCCGCGTCAGCCGGAGCCTGGACAGGCTGCGAGTTGTTGGAGCTCTCGTTGGCCGCAAGCTGGTCGAGCTGGCTCTGGAAGTAGTTCTTGAGCCGGGCCCGGTACTCACGCTCGTATGCCCGCAGGTGCTCGACCTCGCGCTGGATCTCGTAGCGATCCCGCTCGATCGTCGCGACGGCCTGCTGGCGGCGCTCGTTGGTCTCGTCGTCGAGCTTCTGCGCGCGGATGCGGGCATCGGTCTCGAGTCGGTCAGCCTTGCCACGTGCCTCGTTGACCAGACGCTCAGCCTTGGCGCGAGCCTCGCCGACGATGCGGTCAGCCTCTTCCTTGGCCGCTTCCATGAGCTGGTCGGCGTTGGAAGACGCGATCTCCAGAAGTCGGGCGGCGGCAGACGACGCGTCGCCCATCGACGGCGCGCTGCGAGACGGCTCCGGCATGGCGGCAGGCGCCTGCTGGATCGGCTCGGGCGGCGGCGGCGGTGGCGTGTACTGCTGTACGGGCTCCTGGACGGCCGGGGTCGGCGCAGCCTGGGGGGCCGGGGTCGCCGGCTGGACTGCGGGGATGAGACCGGTCGGTTCGCCGGTTGATGCGGCGGCTACCTTGGCGCGAAGTTCTTCGTTCTCGACCGTGAGTCGCTCGAGCTCGGCCTCGACCTCGTCGAGAAACTGATCCACTTCGCCCATGTCATAGCCTTCGCGAAGACGGACAGGCGTAAAGCGCTTGTTACGCACGTCCTCTGGCGTCAATGGCATGAGTACACCTCGGGGTTGGGGTTAGTCCTGGGGACTCTGAGCCTCCACCGTACTCTGCCGAGGTTTACTTCTTCCACAGGAGTCCCAAACTCAGCGGGTCGCGCCAAGGACTCTTGGGAACCTCTCATCCGAAGAAGACGCTCGCGACGATTCTCTGGAGGATGAAGATCGCGATCAGCAGAATCATCGGAGACAGGTCGAGCATCACCGTGCCGAGCCGCAGCGGCGGGATCGCCCTGCGCACGGCTCGCAGGGGCGGGTCCGTGATCGAGTAGAGGCCCTCGCAGATCACGAGGACCAGGCCACGAGGCCGCCAGTGCCGCGCCAGCATCTGCACCCAGTCCAGGACGAACCGGGCGATCAGCAAGACGATGGCAAGCCAGAGGACAAAGAGAAGGATCTCGCCAACCAGCGCCATGCGTCAGCTCTGGTTGTAGAAGCCGCCGGCAGCAATGCGCTGCTTGTCCTCGTCCGTCACCGTGATGTTCTCGGGCGACAGGAGGAAGACCTTGGCGGTGACACGGTTGATCGAACCGTGCACGGCGAACACGAGCCCGGCGGCGAAGTCGACGAGGCGCTTGGCGTCGTCGTCATCGATCTCCGAGAGGTTCATGATGACCGGAACGCCGGCGCGGTAGTGCTCGCCGACTGTGCGGGCGTCGTTGTAGGTGCGAGGGGTCACGGTCTCGATGCGGGCGAGGTCCGACGCGGTGGACGCACGACGCTCCGGGCGACGCTCGGGACGGCGGTGGTCCTCGATGCTCGAGACCGGCGCCGGGCGTACGACAGCAGGCTGCCGGCTCACGGGCGCGGGGTCGTCGATGTCATCCTCGAACTCGTCGTCGAAGTCAGCTTGTTCCACGAGGCCGAGATACTCGCCGACCTTCCGCATTGCGCCAGCCATGAGAACTCCGTGTGTGCGATCGGAAATGACATTACTGAGATTACCCCGCGGAAGGACGCTCTCCGAGTACCGAGCGCCCGATGCGCAGGTGTGTCGCGCCGGCGGCGATCGCGACCTCGAAGTCGCCGCTCATCCCCGCAGACACGATCGTGGCGTCCGGATGGTCGCGGCGGAGGTCCTGGGAGAGCCGGACGAGGTGGTCGAAGTGCGGAGCCGGGTCCTCGCCCAGCGGCGCCACCGTCATGAGCCCGGCCAGGGTCAGGTGGCTCGAGTCGGCGATCGCGGCCGCCAGCTCCGGTATGCCCGAGGGCACGACGCCGGAGCGTCCGGGGTTGGTCGCGTCGAAGTCGACCTGGACGAGGCACGGCAGCGTACGTTCGGCAGCCTCGGCGCCGCGTGACAGCGAGTTGGCGAGCTTGATGCGGTCGACGCTGTGGACCATGTCGGCGTAGCGCGCGACGGCACCGGCCTTGTTGGTCTGCAGGCCACCCAGGAAGTGCCAGCGGACATCCGCCTCGACCTCGGCGGCCTTGTCTCCGGCCTCGGGGTGACGGTTCTCCCCCACGTCGGTGACGCCGAGGTCGGCCAGCAGCTCGACGTCGGAGGCGGGATAGGTCTTGGTGACCACGATCAAGGTGATCTCGGAGCGGTCACGACCTGCGGCCTCACATGCCGCGGCGATGCGCTGCTCGGTGCTCGCCAGACCGGCGACCAGCTCGTCCCGGCGATTCATCGGGGTCCCCGCGAAAGCGTGAGCGGAGCCGGGACCGTGCCCGGCCAAGGCTTCGGAGCGAGCGGTTTCGTGGGGTGATTCATCGGATCACCGCAATGGCGCCGAAGCGCCCGGCCTCGTGCCCTTGGCGGCGGTGGGAGAAGAACCGCTCGTCCTCGATCGTGCACTCGTGCGCACCGATGTCGGTCACGGGAATGCCCAGCTCGTGCAGCTGAGCCACGACGCCGGCGCCGACATCGATCGCCGGCGTGCCCCAGGACGTCGTCGACCGCGCCTCGGGCACGACAGCTGCGACCGCGTCGGCCATCTCCTCCGGGAGCTCGTAGCAGCGACCGCATGCTCGCGGACCCACCCAGGCCTCCATCGACTCGGTGCCGTGCTCGCGGATTGCCGCGACGGCCGCCATCACGACCCCCTTGACGAGGCCTTCACGGCCGCAGTGCACCACGCCGGCAACTGGCTCGTCGAGGCCGACGAGCACGATCGGCGTGCAGTCGGCGACGCGTACGAGGACACCGACGCCTGGTTGGTCGGTCAGGAGCGCGTCGGCGACCGGCATCTCACCCTCGGCGAGGTCACCCGTCCATGCCACGTCGGCTCCGTGGACCTGGGTCATCCGTACCAGTCGGTCCACCCCGAGCTCGTCACCGACGAGTGCGAGGTTGCGATCGACCAGGCCCGGGTCGTCGCCGTTGGACGTACCGAGGTTGAGCGAGGCCCAAGGTCCGGCGCTGACGCCACCCTCACGATCGCTGAAGGCGAGCTCGACCCGGCCGACTGTCTCGCGGTGGAGGAACAAGCTCAGCGGAGGAAGTCAGGCACGTCGAGGTCGTCGCCGTACTCGGTGGGCATCGGGTCCGGCGGGACCGTCACGTTGCCGGCGCCGTCCTCGGGGGCCTTGGGCCCGTCGAGGTAGGGATCGGGGTCGAGGAAGCTCTGCGCCGTCGGCGGGGCTGCGACCTCGGTGGGCGCAGGCTTGGTCTCCTTGAGCAGCGCCGGCTTGGTCGCATCGCGCAGCATCGGCTCGCCACCGTCGAAGCCCGCCGCGATGACCGTCACGCGTACCTCGTCACCCAGTGCGTCGTCGATCACGGCGCCGAAGATGATGTTGGCGTCGGGGTGCACCGCGTCGGCCACCAGGCCGGCCGCCTCGTTGATCTCGAACAGGCCGAGGTCCGAACCGCCGGCGATCGACAGCAGGACGCCGCGTGCGCCCTCGATCGACGCCTCGAGCAGCGGGCTGGACACGGCGCTCTCGGCGGCGACTGCCGCGCGGTGCTCGCCGCGAGCCGAGCCGATGCCCATCAGGGCCGAGCCGGCGTCGGACATCACGGACTTGACGTCCGCGAAGTCGAGGTTGATCAGGCCCGGAGTGGTGATGAGGTCGGTGATGCCCGAGACGCCCTGGTGCAGGACCTGGTCGGCCTGGCGGAACGAGTCGAGCAGGCTGACGTTGGGGTCGCTGATCGACAGCAGCCGGTCGTTGGGGATCACGATCAGGGTGTCGACCTCGTCGCGCAGCGCCTGGATGCCGGCATCGGCCTGGCCCGAGCGGTTGCGCCCCTCGAACTTGAACGGCCGGGTCACGACACCGATCGTCAGCGCGCCGAGCGAGCGCGCGATGCGGGCCACGACGGGAGCGCCACCGGTGCCGGTGCCGCCACCCTCGCCGGCCGTCACGAAGACCATGTCGGCGCCCTTGATGGCCGCCTCGATCTCTTCGGCGTGATCCTCGGCGGCGCGCTTGCCGATCTCGGGGTTGGCGCCGGCGCCGAGCCCGCGTGTCGAGTCGCGACCGACGTCGAGCTTGACGTCTGCGTCGCTCATCAGGAGCGCCTGGGCGTCCGTGTTGATCGCGATGAACTCGACTCCCTTGAGTCCCACCTCGATCATGCGGTTGACGGCGTTGACGCCGCCTCCGCCGATGCCGACAACCTTGATCACGGCGAGGTAGTTCTGTACCGCCATCGTGTGTCCCTTTCCGAGGATGTGAACTCTAACCCTGAGGTGGAGGTTTATAGTTATGTCAACCTGTGACTCATGTGAAACGGTACGCGCGCCGACCCACTGGGCCGGGGCGACACGCCGCGTCTACACCGGTTGTCGTGGGTTGGTCCGGCGCGCTGACGTCGTAGCGGTTCGCCTTGATGCGCAGCAGGGCGTTCAGGACCGTGAGCTTGTGCGCCGAATCGGCCCTGCTCCCCCACACGACCGTCCGCCCATTCGTCAGGTTGAGCTGGATCGAGTCCTTGGTCGCCGCGCTGATCGCCCTGATCTGCTTGCGCAGCGCGGGGTCGTCGGCCTCGATGAGCTGGACGACGGCCGCGACCGCCTCGAGGGTCTGCTGACGCGGCCGCGGATCCGTCGCGGTGACCTCCGCCTTGAGCAGCCCCTTGGGCGCCTTGTCGTACGTACGGAAGTCGATCCCGTAGCGGTCGACGCCGCGAATCACACCGCCGACCGTGAGCCAGGCGACGGGTGTGCGCTCGACCACCGTGATGCGCACGGTGTGCAGCCACGACCGCGAGACCGTGACGCTCTGGATGCGGTCCATCGAGGCAACCCGCGCCTCGATCGCCGCGACGTCGATCCGCGCCAGAGGCTGCCCGATGCGGACGTCCGCGGCGCTGCGCACCTGTGACTCGCTCAGTGTCGTCTCGCCGTCGACCGCCACCCGCCGGACCGCCAGGACGCTCGAGAACATCACGAGCCAGATCATCGTCCCGACGACGACCAGCGCGAGCAGCGTGACCGCAACGCGACGGAGTCGGCGCCGGCGCTCGTACGACGCCCGCGCTCGCGAACCGTTCATCCGGGTCGGTCATGACTCGAGTGCTGCGAGAACAGCAGGGCCGACGGTCGTGATGTCCCCGGCGCCGAGCGTCAGGAACAGGTCGCCCGGCACGCAGCTCGGGCGCGACGACCTCGGCGAGCCCCTCGACCGGACCGCCGAGCGACGCCTGGGTGCCGCGGATCGCGTCGACGATCAGGGCCGACGTGACGGCCGGGTCGGGATCCTCGCGGGCGAGATAGATGTCGGCGACGAAGACGCGGTCGGCGCTCGAGAGCGCCTCGCCCATCTCGGCGCCGTAGAGCCGCGTGCGGCTGACGAGGTGCGGTTGATAGGCGACGACGAGCCGGTCGCCGCCCGCGATCGAGCGTGCGGCTGCCAGGTCGGCGCGGATCTCGGTCGGGTGATGCGCATACGAGTCGTAGACCCGCACCCCGCCGGCGGTGCCGAGGAGCTGCATGCGTCGGTTGGCGCCGGTGTAGGCCGTCAGGCCCGCGGCGAGCAGGTCGACGTTCTGGCCGAGCAGCAGTCCTGCGCCCAGGGCCAGCAGAGCGTCCTGCGCGTAGTGCGCGCCGGGCACCGAGAGGCGTACGGGGCCCAGGTCGACGCCGTGGAGCGAGGCCGCGAACGTCGAGGACGACCCTTCGACGACGAGGTCGCGGCCGCGGAGGTCGGCATCGTCGGCGAATCCGGCCAGCAGCACCTCGAGGCCGCGTTGGCGCGCAGGCGCGACCAGAGCTCGGGCTCCGGGGTCGTCGGCGTTGAGGACCATGAATCCGCCGACCGACGCGACGAACTCGTCGAACGCGGCGGCGTATGCCTCGACGGTCCCGTAGTTGTCGAGGTGATCGGCGTCGACGTTGGTGACGATCGCGCCCTCGGGCGAGTAGTGCAGGAACGCGCCGTCGCTCTCGTCGGCCTCGGCGACGAACAGGTCGCTGCGGCCCAGGCGCGCGTTGGCGCCGAGGCTCGCGACCTCGGCACCGATCGCGAAGGACGGCTCCGCGCCGGCAGCGATCAGCGCGCAGGTCAACATCCCGGTCGTCGTGGTCTTGCCGTGGGTGCCGGCGACCGCGATCGTCCGGCGGCCCTCCATGAGCGACCGCATGCCGGCTGACCGCGGCCACAGCCGGAGCCCGAGGCGTTGCGCCTCGACGATCTCCGGGTTGTCGTCGCGCACCGCGGTCGAGGCGATCACGGTGTCGACGCCGGAGAGGTGCGCCGCGTCGTGGCCGACGAAGCAGGTGATGCCTTCGTCCCGCAGGGCTTCGACGACGGCCGAGTCATTGGCGTCGCTGCCACTGACCCGAATGCCCTGCTGCGCCATCAGCCGCGCGATGGCGGACAGGCCCGCGCCGCCGATCCCGACGAAGTGGACCGTGCCGAGCTCCCGGGCTGCGGGGATCGTGTCAGGTACGGGGATCTTCACGGCTGCGCTGCCTTCTGGATCATGTCGGCGAGCTTCTGGTCGGCGTCACGCGGCACGATGTCGGACGCGGCCGCCGACATCGCGGCGAGCCGGCCGGGATGCGAGACCAGCGGGATCACGACGTTGTCGATCCACGCGGGCGTCAGCGCGGCGTCGTCGATCAGCAGCGCTCCCCCGGCCTGCACGACGGGATGCGCGTTGTGCGCCTGCTCGCCGTTGCCGATGGGCAGTGGAACGAATGCCGCGGGCAGGCCGATGGCCGCGACCTCGGTCACGGTGTTGGCACCGGCCCGGCACACGATGAGGTCCGCCGCGGCATACGCGAGGTCCATGCGGTCGATGAACGGCAGCACGACGTACGGCGGGTCGCCCGGACCCGGGTTGACCGGCCACCTCGTCGGGTCGTCCCGCGGCGTGCAGCACCTGCACGCCGGCGTCGGCCAGGTCGCGCGCTGCCGACGACGATCGTCTGGTTGATGCGCCGGGCACCCTGCGATCCGCCGGTGACGAGCAGCGTCGGCCGATCGGGATCGAGGCCGAAGTGGGCGCGGGCCTCAGCGCGTACGGCAGCCCGGTCGAGGCCGGAGATCTCGCGGCGGATCGGCAGGCCGATGTAGTGCGCGTGCGGCAGGTCGGTGTCGGGAAAGCTCGTCGCGACATGCTCGGTGAACCGCGCACCCAGCTTGTTGGCGATGCCGGGGATCGCGTTGCCCTCGTGCACGACGAGCGGGATGTGCCGGCGGCGGGCGATGAGATAGGCCGGGACCGAGACGTAGCCGCCGAAACCGACGATGACGTCAGGGCGTACGCGGTCGATGACCTCGCCGGTCGCCTTGACCGCGGCACGCAGCCTGCCCGGCACCTGCACCATCGCCTTGCCGGGCCTGCGGGGCAGCGGCACCGGCGGGACGAGCTCCAGCGGGTAGCCCGCCTGCGGGATCAGCGTGACCTCGAGGCCGCGCGGGGTCCCGAGACAGGTGATGTCGACGCCGGCCTCGCTCAGCACCGCAGCGGTGGCCAGGAGCGGCGACGTGTGACCGGCGGTCCCTCCGCCGGCAAGCAACGCACGCACTGGTTCAGCTCCTCCGTGAGACGCGGCCCCGTGCACGGGTGGCACGGCCTGCGGCGAGGGCGCGCCGGGCGCCGGGTTCGGTCTTGGCACAGTTAAGCAGAACGCCCATGGCGACCAGGGTCACCAGGAGGCTCGAGCCGCCGTACGAGATCAAGCGGCAGCGGGATGCCGATGACCGGGAGCAGGCCCAGCACCATGCCGATGTTGATGATCGACTGGATCATGATCCAGATCGTGATGCCGGCGGCGGTGTAGCGGACGAACGGATCCTTGGTACGGCTCGCGATGCGGATGCCGGCGAACGCCAGCACGACCAGCAGCGTCAGCACCACGAACGTGCCCAACAGCCCGAGCTCCTCGCCGATGACCGCGAGGATGAAGTCGGTGTGCGCCTCCGGCAGGGAGCCCCACTTCTGCCGGCTGCCGCCCAGCCCGACACCCCAGAAGCCCCCGCGCGCGAGCGCCATCATGCCGTGGATCGCCTGCAAGCCGGCGCTGTCGGAGTCGGACTGGGGATCGGTGAAGTTGAGCAGGCGCGCCACGCGGTGCGGCGACGTCGCCACGGCGATCACGAGGAGCACGAACAGGCCCGCGAGGATGGCACCCATCTGGCGGGCAGGCAGGCCGGCGACCCACAGCATGCCGACGATCAGGGCGAACAGGACGAGCGCGGTGCCGAGGTCGTGCTGGCCGACGACGAGGCAGGGACACGGCGCCGGCGATCGGCACCATCGGCGTCAGGACGTAACGAGGCGTGCTGAGGTGCTTCTGCCGGCGCGCGTAGAGGTCGGCGATCCACAGGACAAGCGCGAGCTTGGCGAACTCTGACGGCTGCAGCTGGAAGCCGCCGACCAGGGGAAGCCAGTTGCGGTTGCCGTGCACCTCGACGCCGACGCCTGGGACGAACGTCGCGAGGATCAGACCGACCGAGACCAGAAGGAACGGCAGGATCGAGCCTGCGCATCAGCTTGAGCGGGATGCGCGCGGCGATGATGCCGCCGGCGACCCCGAGGACCGCGAAGATCAGCTGGCGCTCGACGATCGCGAACGAGTTGCCATAGTTGCGGAGGGCGAAGACCGAGCTGGCGCTCAGCACCATGATCAGGCCGAGCCCCAGCAGCAGTGCGGTCGAGCCGAGGACGAGCTGGTAGGACGCGAGTGGACGCTCGAGCGTACGACGGGCGGCCTCGACGATCGCGGGCGATCGGCGCTCTGCTGGTGGCGCTCATGTGCCACTACTCCGCGTCATGTCGTGGTCGTCCTCTGCCTCGGGGAAGGAAGGTTCAGGACCTGTCACGCAACCGGTGGACCGCCGCGGCGAAGCTGTCGCCCCGTGCGGAGTAGTTGCGGAACTGGTCCATGGATGCGGCGCCGGGAGCCAGCAGCACCGTGTCGCCCTCGCGGGCGAGCGATGCCGCGACCTCGACGACGCGATCCATGGGATCAGTCTCCCCGGTGTCGACCTCGACGACGGGCACATCAGGCGCGTGTCGCGCGAGCGCCTCGGCGATGAGTCCGCGGTCGCGGCCCGACCAGAACCGCTGCTCGGAGGCGGTCCCGGGTCGCGATCACGAGGTCGTCGAAGCTCGCGCCCTTGGCCAGCCCGCCGGCGACCCACACGACGTGGTCGAAGCTCTGCAGCGATGCCTGGGCAGCGTGCGTGTTGGTGGCCTTGGAGTCGTCGACCCAGCGGACCCCACCGATGCGGGCCACCTCGGCGATGCGGTGCGCATCGGGCTTGAACGACCGCAGGCCGTCGCGTACGGCCCGGGGTGCCACACCGTGCGCCCGCGCCAGCGCCGCAGCGGCGAGCGCGTTGGCGACGTTGTGGGGTGCGGGCGCCTCCCCGTCGGCCGGCGCCAGGTCGTGGATGCTGCCGAGCTCGGCAGCGGACGAGAGCCGTCCGGCGATGAAGGCGCGGTCGGCGATCGCGTCGTCGACCAGCCCGATCATGCCCGGCGCCGGGATGCCGAGGGTGAAGCCGATCGCGCGGCACCCCTCGATGACGTCGGCCTCCTCGACGAGGCGCTCGGTCACGGGGTCCTGCACGTTGTAGACGCATGCCAGCTGCGTGCGGTCGTAGATGCGCGCCTTGTCGGCCGTGTAGGGCTCGAGGCCGCCGTGCCAGTCGAGATGGTCGGGCGCGAGGTTGAGCACGGCGCTGGCCTGCGCGGAGATCGACGCGCTCCAGTGCAGCTGATAGCTCGACAGCTCGACCGCGAGGACGTCGAATCGCTCGGGGTTCATGACGGCTTCGAGGACGGGCGTGCCGACGTTGCCGACGGCCAGCGCGTTGAGGCCTTCGGCGCGCAGGATCGACTCGAGCATCTGCACCGTGGTGGTCTTGCCGTTGGTGCCCGTCACGGCGAGCCACGGCGCGGCGTCCTCGCCGCGCAGGCGCCAGGCGAGCTCGACCTCACCCCATACGGGGATGCCCCGGCCGGCTGCCTCGAGCAGGATCGGCGTGTTGGGCCCCCAGCCCGGCGAGGTGACGACCAGGTCGATGTCATCGGGGAGGCTCGCGGTCGAACCGGGACCGAGGCGTACGTCGACGCCGAGGATCTCCAGGAGGGTCGCCTTCTCGCGCAAGGCGTCGTCATCACTGTCATCGAGCGCGATGACAGCGGCACCGAGGTGCTGCAGGGTGTCGGCCGCGGCGAACCCGCTCACGCCGAGGCCCCCCACGACGGCCCGTATGCCCTCCCATGACGACTCCCGACCCGAGCTCGAGTCTCGAGAGTCATGCTCCGGTGACCCACTCGGCGTAGAAGATGCCGAGGCCTGCCGCGACGCACAGGCCGCTGATGATCCAGAACCTGACGACGATCGTGATCTCGGCCCAGCCCAGCAGCTCGAAGTGATGCTGCAGGGGGGCCATGCGGAAGATGCGTCTGCCACCGCTGAGCTTGAAGAACCCGACCTGCAGGATCACCGACGCGGTGATCGCGACGAACAGCCCGCCGATGACGACCAGCAGCAGCTCGGTGCGGGTCATGAGGGCGAAGCCGGCCATCGCGCCGCCCAGGGACAGCGAGCCGGTGTCACCCATGAAGATCTTGGCCGGCGACGCGTTCCACCACAGGAAGCCGAAACAGGCTCCGGTGAGGGCGGCGGCCACCACGGCGAGGTCGAGCGGATCGCGCACCTCGTAGCACTTGGACCCGGCGATGGGGTTGGAGCAGTTCTGGTTGCTCTGCCAGATGTTGATGATGACGAACGCGCCGAACACCATCACCGAGGCGCCGGTGGCCAGCCCGTCGAGCCCGTCGGTGAGGTTCACGCCGTTGCTGGTGCCGGCGATCATCACCAGCACCCAGATCACGAGCAGGGCCGTGGGCAGCTCGGGGCCGTTGAAGTCGCGGGTGAACGAGATCGCATGCGTGATCGGCGTCTGGCCGGTGTCGTCCTCCATGCCGATCGCGAGCCACGCGAAGACCAGGCCGATGACGACCTGGCCGATGAACTTGGCCTTGCTGCGGAGACCGAGGTTGCGCTGCTTGAAGACCTTGATGAAGTCGTCGAGGAAGCCGATCGCACCGAGGCCGGTGAACAGGAACAGCAACAGCAGCGCCGATGCGCTGGGCGCCCAGCCGGGCTTGAAGTCGGTGGAGATGCCCGTGACGAGCTTGGCGACGAAATAGGCGACGAGCACCGAGGCGATGATGACGAGCCCGCCCATCGTCGGCGTGCCGCGCTTGGTGTGGTGCGACGTGGGGCCGTCGTCGCGGATCAGCTGGCCATATCCGTGCTTGACCAGGACCGAGATCGCGAAGCGGGTGCCGATGAGGGTCCCCAAGAGGGACAGTGCTCCTGCGATCAGGATGGCCTTCATCGGGTGGCTGGTCCTTTCACCGGGCGGTTGGGCGTGCTCGGTCGAGTATGCCCTCAGCCCTGCAGCAGGGCGTTCGCGACCCGTTCGAGTCGGCCGCCCCTCGATGCTTTCACAAGAACGACCTCGTCTCCCGACAGGCTCGCGGACAGCGTGCGAACTGCCACATCGACATCGTCGACACCCACCGCGATGTCACCAGCGCCTTCGGCGATGCCGCGGGCTCCCTGACCCACGACGATGACCTTGGTGAAGCCCAGCTCCGCGGCGAGCCGGCCGACCTCGACGTGTGCCTCATGGCTGTCCGCGCCGAGCTCGAGCATCTCCCCCAGCACCGCGACGGCCCGTCCGGCACCGATCGCAGCGACCGCACGCAGGGCGGCAGCCATCGACTCGGGATTGGCGTTGTAGGCGTCGTTGACCACGACGACACCGTCGGGGCGTACGTGGTGCTCCATCCGCATCGGCGAGCGAGTGCCGGCCGTCGCCAGCCGCTGGACCGCCGTCGCGAGATCGACGCCGAGCACGATCGCCGCCGCGACCGCAGCCGCGGCGTTCCATGCGTGGTACTCGCCGATCAGCGGGACGTACGCCTCGACGCTCCGCCCATCGTGCGTCAGCGTGAAGCACGGGCGGCCGTGCGGCATCGACGTCGAGCCCGCTGACCCGCACGTCCCCGGTCTCGCCGAAGGTCACGATCGCCGCCTCGGTGCGGGCAGCCATGGGGGCGACGAGCACGTCATCGGCGTTGAGCACGACGACGCCGTCACCCTGGACCGCCTCGGCGAGCTCGCCCTTGGTCTGGGCGATGACCTCGGCCGAGCCGAACTCACCGATGTGGGCGTGGCCCACGTTGAGCACCACGCCGACGTCAGGCGGCGCGATCCGGCACAGCTTGGCGATGTCGCCCTGGGCGCGTGCGCCCATCTCGACGACGAGGTAGCGGGTCAGCTCGTCGGCGCGCAGGACCGTCAGCGGAACACCGAGCTCGTTGTTGAAGTTGCCGGCGGTCGCGACGGTCATGCCGTCGGGCTCCAGGACGTGTGCGATGAGGTCCTTGGCGCTGGTCTTGCCGGTCGAGCCGGTGATCGCGACGACCGTGACGTCCTCGAGCTCGTCGAGCGACGTGGCGGGCCAGCTTGCCGAGCGCGACGGCGACGTCGTCGACCACGACCGACGGGGCGTCGACGTCCCGCGAGGCGAGCACCGCGGCTGCACCGGCGGCGACGGCCTGCGCGGCGAACTCGTGGCCGTCGGCATGCTCACCGGCGATCGCCAGGAACAAGCCGCCCGGCTCGGCCGCGCGGGAGTCGAGCGTTGCCGGCGCGTCGACCACGATCGCCTCGTCGCCGTGGACCGTGCCTCCGGTGATGTCGGCGATCTGACGCAGCGTCAGCGGGATCACGCCTGCTCCTCGATCAGCTCGACCAGGACCTCGCGATCATCGAACGGATGCACGACGCCCTTGATCTCCTGGCCGCGCTCATGCCCCTTGCCGGCGACCACGACGGTGTCGCCGAGATGTGCCATCTGGACGGCGTGGGCGATCGCCTCTCGGCGCCCCGGAACCTCGATCGCGACCCCGGGACCCGCGGTGGCGCCCTCGAGCACCGACGCACGAATCGACGCAGCGGTCTCGGTGCGCGGGTTGTCGTCCGTCACGATGACGACGTCGGCGTGGCGCGCTGCGGCTTCGCCCATCAGCGGACGCTTGCCGTGGTCGCGATCGCCGCCGGCACCGATCACGATGATGAGCCGGCCGGCCGTGACCGGACGGAGCGCCGTCAGGACGGCGGTGACGGCATCGGGCTTGTGGGCGTAGTCGACGATCGCCGTGAACGGCTGCCCTGCCTCGACGCGCTCCATCCGTCCGGGCACTCCGGTGCTCGCGGCGATCCCGGCGGCGAGCTCCTTGGGGTCATATCCGGCCTGCGACAACGCGGCGATGACCGAGAGGGCGTTGGAGACGTTGAAGACGCCAGGCAGCGGGACCGAGAGGTCGATCGCGAGCTCGTCGGGTCCCAGCACCTCGAGGTCGGTGCCGAGGCGGTGCGGCCGGATGTTGACGGCGCGCCAGTCGGCGGGATTGCCGTCGGTCGAGAACGTCGTGACCGGCAACGGCGTCAGCTCGCGCAGCCGGCGGCCGTGGGGGTCGTCGATGTTGATGACCGCGTGACGCGCGTGCTCGGGCGTGAACAGCGCTGCCTTGGCGAGGAAGTAGTCCTCGAGGTCCTTGTGGAAGTCGAGGTGGTCGCGCCCCAGGTTGAGGAACACCCCGACGTCGAACGTGAACCCGTCGACGCGGCCCTGGACCAGCGCGTGGCTCGACACCTCCATCGCGCACAGCTCGACGCCTTCCTCACGCATCACCGCGAACAGCGCCTGCAGCTGCGGCGCCTCCGGTGTCGTCAGCGTCGACGGCGCGGGAATGCGGCCGATGCGGGTACCGATCGTGCCGACGACCGCCGACATCCGGTCGCCCAGCGCCGCCTCGGCGAGATAGGTCGTGGTGGTCTTGCCCTGCGTGCCGGTGATGCCGACCGTCGTGAACGCCTCGCTGGGGTTCTCGTAGAACGTGCTGCTGAGCTTGGCCAGCTCGCGACGGGGATCGTCGACCACGATCATCGGCAGGTCGCTGATGATCGCGGCGCCCTCGGGGTCGGTCAGGACCGCGCTGGCGCCGAGGTCGCGGGCGATCCCGGCGAACGCCGCTCCGTGCGAGTTCGCGCCCTGCAGGGCCGCGTAGAGGTCGCCCTGGCTCGAGGTGCTTGGTGTTGAGCGAGATGCCCGTGACGATCGCCTCTGTGGTGGCCACGGCGTCGAGCTCGGCGGCCAGCTCGGCGAGGGTCCATCGGGCGTCTCCCGCGGCCGTACGCGCATCTCCTCAGTCACAACCCCGACCCTACCCGTACGCTGACGGGTCACTTTTGGCCCGGTGACGGGTCAGAAACGGAACTCACGTGATAGCAGAAAGTGACCCGTCAGTGGGCCAAAAGTGACCCGTCAGCGATCACCAGGTTTGGGCGACCTTCGGGCTCTTCGAGCCGGTCGGCGCGACGCCGAAGCGCTCCAGCGCCATCGACATGATGTCGTGGAACACCGGTGCCGCGGTCGAGCCACCACCGGCGCTGCTGTACGGCTTGTCGAGCACGATGTAGGTCAGGAACCGCGGGTTGTCCGCCGGCGCGAAGCCCATGAACGACACGGTGTTCTGGCCGCGGATGTAGCGGCCCGTCGCCGGGTCGACTCGCCACGCCGTGCCGGTCTTGCCCGCGACGCGGTAGCCCTTGATCGCTGCGGCCGGGGCCGTGCCGTCGGGAGCCGTGACGGCCTCCATCATGCGGGTGACCGTCGCCGCAGCGTCCTTGGAGACGACGCGCTTGCCGGCCTTGCCGGGGATCTTGATCTCCTTGCCGTCGGCATCGGTCGTGGAGCTGACGACTGACGGCTCGCACATCTTGCCGGCGTTGGCGATCGCGCCGACAGCGCGGACCATCTGCATCGCGGTCACCGAGATGCCCTGGCCGAACGCGATCGTCGCGTGGTTGGCCTTGGTCCAGTCCTTGCCGTTCTTGAGGATGCCGTCGGACTCGCCGGGCAGGTTGACGCCCGACTTCTGGCCGAACCCGAACTTGCGGAAGTAGTTGTACATCACCGAGTTGCTCATCTGCTGCGACGCGACGATCGTGCCGAGGTTCGACGACTTCGCGATGACGCCGGCGGCGGTCAGGTGCAGGACCCCGTGCTCCCAGTAGTCGCCGATGTGGAACTTGTCGATGTCCATGCCCGAGGGGACGACGATCGGCGTGTCCGACGCGATCTTGCCCTGGTCGGCGAGCGCCGCCATCGTGACGGTCTTCATGACGCTGCCGGGCTCGTAGACGTTCTGCACGGCACGCGACACGGTGTTGGCGTCGGTCATCCCGGTCTCGGTGTCGGCGTTGAACGTCGGCGCCTGCGACATCTGCACGATCTGGCACGTCTTGGTGTCCATCGTGATCGCGAGGCCCCAGTCCGAGCTCGACTGGCGCACGGCGTCGGCGAGCCGCTGGTCGGCGTACCACTGCAGGTCGCGGTCGATCGTGGTCTTCACGTCGCGGCCGGGCACCATCTTGGTCACCGTGCTGTCGGCCATCGGGATGCGGACGCCGGTGTTGGGGTCGATCTCGTACGTGCTGGCGCCGTCGGTGCCGCGCAGCGTCTTGTCGTACTGCGCCTCGATGCCGGCGACGCCCGTGCCGGTGCCGTTGACGTAGCCCAGCAGGTTGGCCGCGAGCTTGCCGCCGGGGTAGGTCCGCAGGGTCTCCTTCTCGCTGAAGACCCCGGTCAGGCCGGCCTTGGCGATCGCCGCGAGCGCCTTCTTGGCGGTCCACGCCGGAACGTCACGGACGAGGTAGACGAAGCGCGTGTCGGGCGTGCGGAGCTTGTCGATCGTGTCGAAGTAGTCGATGCGGTTGCCGAGCTTCTCGCGCAGGATGCGGGCGATCTGCGGAGCGTTCGCCGCCGTCATCTTGGGGTCGGCGGTCAGCGTCAGCCCGTCCACGCTCGTCGCGAGCTCGGCGCCGTTGCGGTCGAGGATCGTCCCGCGGGGCGCCGGGACGGTGCTCTTGGCCGTGCCGTCCTCGATCGCCTTGGCCGCGTAGGCGCTGGCGTCGAGCCCCTGGATCTGGAAGAGGCGGACGCCGAAGACGCTGAACACGCCGACGACCATCGCGAGGCACACCCGCAGGCGCCGGCGGGACACGGTCTTGCTCGCGCTCATGGCGTCACGCTCCGGATGTTGGTGTTGCCGGGCTTGGCCGCTTCGGGCTTGCCCAGGACCTTGCCGTCGGAGAGCCGCAGGAACGCCGGGTTGGTGTTGGGCACCATCCCGAACGCGATGGCGCGCCGAGCCACGTTGGCCGGGCTCTGCAGCTTGTCGACCTCGCGGGACAGCAGCTGCTGCTGGGTCTCGAGCTCGGCCGCCTGGCGGTCGAGCTTCTGCGACTCGAACGACTGCGCCTGCAGCACCGTGCTCATGATGATCAGCCCGACCAGGCCGATCGACAAGATCGTGAGGACCACGCCGACGAACGGCGCCTTGCGGGCCCGGCTGCGTACGGGCCGGACGAGACGGAGCCCGGCAGCCTTGGCGCTCTCCGGCGAGAACCGCGGCGCCGGCGCGCGCAGCAACGCGTCGCGGCGCGCGCCAGCTGGGGGCTCATGCCGCGATCCGCTCGACGACGCGCAGGCGTACGGACCTGGCGCGGGAGTTCTCCTCGATCTCCGCGTCGGTCGCCATCTCGGCGCCACGCGTGACCAGGCGGAACTGGGCCTCGTGCCCCTCGGGCACGAACGGCAGGTCGCGCGGCACGTCGGTCGTGGTGACCTCCGTGAACGCGCGCTTCGTGATGCGGTCCTCGAGGGAGTGGTACGCCAGCACGACGACGCGACCGCCGGGTGCCAGGATCTCGAGCGAGGCCGGCAGGGCACGGCGGTAGACGCCGAGCTCGTCGTTGACCTCGATGCGCAGAGCCTGGAAGGTCCGCTTCGCCGGGTTGCCACCGGTACGCCGGGCCGCCGCCGGGATCGACGTACGAATGAGGTCGACGAGGCGCGCGCTGTTGGTGAACGGCTCGCGGGCGCGCTCGGCGACCACCGCGTCGGCGATCCGCTTGGCGAACTTCTCCTCGCCGTACTCGCGCAGCACCTTGGAGAGCTCGCGCGAGGTGTACGTGTTGAGGATGTCCGCCGCGGTCAGCTCGTCCTCGGGGTTCATCCGCATGTCGAGGGGCGCGTCCTGCGCGTACGCGAAGCCGCGATCGGCGAGGTCGAGCTGCATCGACGACACGCCGAGGTCGAACAGGACACCGGAGACGGTCCGGAAGCCGGCCTCGGCGACCACGTCGGCGATCTCGTCGTAGACCGCGTGCGCGAACGTCACCCGGTCACCGAATGCCGCCAGGCGGGTCTTGGCGCGCGCCAGCGCCTCCGGGTCGCGGTCGATGCCGATGACGTGCAGATCGGCGAAACGGTTGAGCATCGCCTCGGTGTGCCCGCCGAGGCCGAGCGTCGCATCGACGACGACCGGTCGTTCGACAGTCGACCGATGGGGCCAGGAGGTCGAGGACGCGTTCGAGCAGGACCGGAACGTGCTTCGCCTCGTTCACAGGGACCCCAGGAGGAGCGCGATGAGGACTGCGATGGCGACGGACGAGCCGAGCGAAAACGCCATGAGCCGCACGCCGTCGGCAACCTCGTGCCGTACGCGCCTGGTGCCCTGGTCGATCCTCATGCCGCCTCGTCCTTTCCGCTGTGTTGTCCTGCCCGGCTGATGTCGTGTGGCCAGATCTGCGTCCGCTGGGTCTGACACCGGGGAAGTGATGTCAGAACCACGCGGGCGCAGATCTCGCCACGCGACCGTCAGAAGATGCCGGGCATCACTTCCTCTGACATGTCCGCGAACGGACCTTCCTGGGCGTTCGAGAACTCGGTCCAGCGGCCCGAGTCCCAGATCTCGATGCGGTCCATCGCTCCGACGACCGTGCAGTCGCGGCCCAGATGTGCCCACTCCCGGAGCACGGGCGGTACGGAGATCCGGCCCTGCTTGTCCGGCACCTCCGACGAGGCGCCGGAGAAGAACATGCGGGTGAAGTTGCGGGCTGCCTGGTTCGTGAACGGCGTGTCGCGGACGCGATCGGTGAAGGCGTTGAACGCCTCGGTCGTCCACCCGTAGATGCAGTTCTCCTGACCGCGGGTGAGGACGATGCCGTGCTCGAGCCGGGGACGGAACTTGGCCGGGAGGAAGAGCCGGCCCTTGTCGTCGAGACGAGGGGTGTAGGTGCCGAAGAAGTTTGCGACATCCGGGTTCACCTCTCTCCTCCTCGCCGCCGGCCAGTTCCTCCATTTCGCCCCACCATACCCCACAATCCCCCACCGCGACCCCATTTCGGCGCATGTTTGAGGGAGATTTTGGGTCGCCGCTCCCCGGCAGGGAGTACGTCGAAAATGCCGTCAGGGCAAAGAAAAACCGCCCCCGAGGGGGCGGTCATGGTGAAAGTGGAGTGAAGTGGGGCGGATCTAGCGTTCGTCGCCGTCCCGGCGGCGCTGCCAGCGCTCTTCCATGCGGTCGACGAACGTTCCGCTCGCCTTCGGCGGCTTGCCCGAGCTGCGGACCGGCTCTTCGTTGGTGCGGCCGATTCCGCGCTTCCAGGCGTTCATGAACAGATAGGCGGCGCCGAGCATCGTGACGAATCCGACGACCCCGAGCCACGTCATGGCCGACACGGCGCCGGCGAACAGCAGCACCAGTCCGCCGAGGAATCCCAGGACGGCCAGGATCGCCACGCGGCGGTTGTGTGCCATGAACTTCGATCCACGGAGGGTGGACGCGAAGTCAGGGTCTTCAGCGGCCAATGACTGCTCGAGCTGGTGGAGCAGCCGGGCCTCTTCATCAGAGAGCGGCACTTTTGCCTCCTGGATCGGGTGTTGCTACTGACAAGTCTAGGCGCGCGATCGTGTGCAGACCAGCCGAAACGGAAGTGAAGTCCTCGGAAGTGCTCAGCAGACGCTCCAGCGCGTAGAGGGCTTCGCGCGCTCCTGGCTCCGTATCGACGATCGCGCTCGGCACCAGGTCGGCGAACACGCGTACGCCTGTCGTCGCGACCGGGACGAATCCGTGCGACGTCAACAGCTCCTCGAGCTCGGCGACGACGAACCGGCGCGGGCCCATGGTGCGGACGTCCCACGTGCTGGAGGAGCGACCCACGAGCGACTGCGCCGTGACGAAGTCGCCGGCAAGGGCGCGGGCCGCGACGGCGGCGTTGCGGCCGGCGACGACGACGCTGACGTGGCCTCCGGGGCGAAGCACCGTGGCGATCGTGGCGAGGGCCTGGCCGGGGTCGTCGACGTGCTCGATGACGTCGTGACAGATGACGAGGTCGAACGACGATGGCGCAACGTGCTCGAGCAGGTCCGCGGCATCACCCTGGACGGCGTTGACGCCCTCGGTGAGACCGGCCTCGACTCCGCGACGGTGCAACGAGGCCAGCGCATCGGGACTCGGGTCGACGACCGTGACGCGATGCCCGAGCGCCGCGAGGCGTACGGCGTCGCTGCCGGTGCCGCCGCCGAGGTCGAGCACGTCGAGTGCGTCACCTGATCCCGCGACGTCGACGGCATCCACGACGGACTGCCACATCAACTCGGTGCGGACCGGACCCATGACGGACACTGTGCCACAGCGTTGATCGCCGTTTCCGATAGCGTCCCGGCATGGAGTCACTCACCGCCCTCGTGTTCTCCAGCGGCTGGGCCAGCGGCATCAATGCGTACGCGACGGTCGCGGTGCTCGGTCTGGTGGACCGGCTTCAGCGACAGCGCTGCAATCCCGGACACCCTCGGACGTACCGACGTCCTGGTGATCTCCCTCGTGATGTTCGCGATCGAGTTCGTGGTCGACAAGATCCCGGTGGCCGACTCGATGTGGGACGTCGTGTCGACGGTCGTACGCCCGACAGTCGGCGCGTTCGTGGCCTACCAGTTCGCCGGCGACTCCAGCGGTGTCGACCAGGCCCTGCTCACGGCCCTCGGTGGCGGCACGGCGCTCACGTCGCACGGCATCAAGACCGGCGTCCGGCTCGCCGTCAACACCTCCCCCGAGCCGTTCAGCAACAGCATCGTCAGCACCGCGGAGGATGTCAGCGTCGTCACGGTCGTCGCCCTCGCGGTGTCCCATCCGTGGATCGCGCTCGGCATCTCCGCATCCCTGCTGGTCGCGGGCGTCGCAACGGTCATCCTGCTGTGGCGCGTCATCCGCAAGGCATGGCGCAGGCACCGCCGAGTCACCACGTAGTCTGCGCGCATGGCGAACGTCGTGGTCGTGGGTGGCGGCTTCGCCGGGATGTCGGCGGCAGCGCGCCTCGCCAAGCTGCGCCACCAGGTGACGCTGCTCGAGAGCGGGCAGCAGCTCGGCGGCCGGCTCAACGGCATCACGATCGACGGCCGCACGTGGCAGACCGAGCTCGACACCGTGACGTTGCCGGGTGTGTTCCGTGACCTGTTCCGCAAGTCCGGCCGGCCGTTGGAGCGCGTTCTCGAGCTGACCAAGACCGAGGGCCGACGACACGTCTTCAAGGACAAGTCGGTCCTCGACCTTCCGCTCGGCAATCGCGGCGACCAGCACGGAGCGATCGTGGAGGCGTTCGGCGAGGACGCGTGGTCACCGTGGATCGACACCCTCGCGGAGCCCTGGGACGTGATCCGCCGCATGGCGCTCGACCAGGTGTTCGCGGGCAAGCCCGCCGTCGACCGGACCGTCCGCAAGGTCCTGCGCCCGCGCCGCACGATCGCGACCCTCGCCGAGAAGGACTTCGACGACGACCGGCTCCGCAAGCTCGTGCTCGACCCCGTACGCCTTGCCGGCCAGGACCGGCAGCGCCACTCCGGGGTTCGTCGCCGTCAGCCACTACGTGGAGCGTTCGTTCGGCCGCTGGCGGTTCGCCGGCGGCCTGCCCGCGCTTGCGGCCGCACTGGAGACACGGCTCGGCGAACGCGGCGTCACGATCGAGCTCGGCGAGTCGGCGCACGAGCTCATCCTCGACGACGGGCACGTACGGGGTGTCGTGACCTCGCTGCGCACCGTGCCGGCCGACATCGTCGTGTGGTGTGCGCCGACGTGGCCCGCTCCCCTGCCGCCGATCCAGCTGATGCCGGTCATACCGGCGTCGAGGACGTTGGTCGCGCTGACCGTCAGATGCGCCGGACATGCCCGACGAGATCCTCGTGCACGCCAACCCGCCGATCCGGCTGTGGTCCGGCGGCGACGGCCTCTGGACGATCGAGCACCGCAGCGGCGAGGACCCCCTGCGGGCGCTCGTACGTTTCGGGATCGACCTGCGCCCGTACGTCGATCAGCAGATCGACCTCAACCCCAGCGATCTCGTGCGGCAGGGGCACTCCGGGTGGGCGTGGCGGGGCTGGACCAGCGCCTTCGAGCTGCCCGGAGTCGCACCGACGGGCGGCCTTTATTTCGCGGGAGCGCACGCCCATCCGGGCGCGACGCTCGAGGCGATCGGCATGGCGACCGCCGCGATCGGCCGAGGCCATCGGTCCTGCGCCGCGCTAGCTCCTAGACGATGCCGTCGGCGCGGAGCGCCTCGAAGATCTCGCGCGTGGCCTTGGAACGGTTGAGCGTGATGAAGTGCAGACCCGGCGCACCACCGGCCAGCAGGTCGCGGCACAGCTGCGTCGCGAGCTCGATGCCCTTGGCGCGCACCGCGACCTTGTCGTCCTGGATCGGCTCGATCTGGTCGAGCACCTCGCGCGGCAGCTCGGCACCCGACAGCTCGGCCATGCGGGCGACCTGCGCGAAGTTGAGGATCGGCATGATGCCCGGGACGATCGGGATGTCGCAGCCCTTGGCGCGCACCCGCTCGACGAGGTCGAAGTAGTCCGACGCCCGGAAGAACAGCTGGGTGATGGCGTACTCAGCGCCGGCACTCGGCCTTGTCGACCAGCACCTGGGCGTCGTCGTCAAGGCTCGCCGCGTCGGGATGCCCCTCGGGAAACGCCGCGACGCCGATGCGGAAGCCGCCGAGATCTGTCGCGAGCTCGACGAGGTCGATCGCGTGGTTCATGCCGTCGGGGTGCGGTTCCCAGGCGGCGCGCGGGCCGCCCTTGGGGTCGCCGCGGAGGGCGAGCACGTTGTCGACGCCGGCCGCGGCGTACTGCTTGAGCACCGACTCGATCTCGCCGCGCGTCTGGGCGACGAGGGTCAGGTGGCCGACCGGACGCATGCTGGGTCTGCTCAGCGATGCGGGCGGTGATGCGAACCGTGCGTTCCTGGCTCGTGCCACCGGCGCCGTACGTCACCGAGACGAACGTCGGCTCGAGCGACTCGAGCTCGGCGATCGTCTGCCACAGCACGGCTTCACCCTCGTCGTCCTTGGGCGGGAAGAACTCGAACGAGTAGCTCGGCGACGGCCCGCGAATGGCGTCGACGAGGGACTGGTCTTGGGATGGCATGCCCCAACGGTATCGTCCGGGCTGTGACTCCACGCGCCGATGACCCAGGATTCCGGACCCGCGTTGATCACACTCTGGAGTCCTTCGTCGCAGGCCAGCGTGTGTTGCTCGCCGAGCTCGGACCGGATCTCGAGGATCTCGCCGATGCCGCGATCGGGTTCGTCGCCGGCGGCAAGCGCCTGCGACCCCAGTTCTGCTACGCCGGCTGGCTCGTCGCCGGCGGTGATCCCGACGAGCCGGCAATCGTCACGGGCGGCGGCGGCACTCGAGTGGTTGCAGGCCAGCGCGCTCGTCCACGACGACCTCATGGACGGCTCCGACACCCGGCGCGGGCGGCCCAGCGTGCATCGCGCGTTCGAGGCCAGGCATCGCGAGGAGTCACGCCACGGCGATCCGGTCGGATTCGGTACGTCGGCGGCCGTCCTGCTCGGCGACCTGCTGCTGTCCTGGTGCGATGAGCTGTTCCGGAGCAACGGCCTCCCCCACACCGACGAGGCGTTCGGCTTCCTCGACCTGTGCAAGACCGAGGTCGTCGCCGGCCAGTTCCTCGACGTCGTGGGTCAGACCCGCGAAGCACTGTCGGTCGCCGAGGCCATGAAGGTCGTCCGCTACAAGTCGGCCAAGTACACCGTCGAGCGGCCGCTGCACATCGGCGCAGCACTCGCCGGCGCCGGCCCCGACCTGATCGCCGCGCCTGACCGACGTCGCGCTCCCCCTCGGCGAGGCGTTCCAGCTGCGCGACGACGTGCTCGGCGTCTTCGGCGACCCCGAGCTGACCGGCAAGCCCGCCGGCGACGACCTTCGGGAGGGCAAGCGGACCGTGCTGGTGGCCCGCGCCGCAGAGCTGACCGACGACGCCGGGCGCACGCTGCTCCGCACGTCGCTCGGCACGTCCGACGGCGTCGACGCCGTGCGAGACCTCATCCTTACGTCTGGGGCACTCGCGGCAGTCGAAGACGACATCGCCCGGCTCGAGGCCTCGGCCGACGAGGCGATCGACCGGCTGGGAGCGGGAGCGCGCGACGTGCTGGGCCCGCTCGCGCTCACAGCAACCCGTCGAACTCGCTGATCCCGAGGTCGTCACGCACGATCACCACGAGCGCGGCGGCCTGACCGCACGCGTCCCGCAGCACCTCGACGACGGCGCTGGTCTGGACCGGATCGACGTCCGCCAGCTGGCGCAGCCCGTCCCAGGTGATGACGGTCGGGCGCAGCGGCCAGGTCGGCCAGGACGTCGAACAACGCGTCGAGGTTGCGGCCGAACCACTCCGGGAGGGCCCACGCCGTCGCGACCTCGTCGTAGAACTCCTCGAACGACGTCACGTTCCGGGTGTCGAGGCTCAGCGCCTGCCAGCCGGCCGCTCTGGCTTCGCCCGACCAGGTCGCGATCGGGTCGGCCGCGCCAGCTGAACAGGCCCGGCGACACGACGCCGGACAGCACCGACTGGAAGGTCGCAGTCATCGAGGCTCCTTCACGCGTACGAATGAACGGTAGTGGTCGCCGGTGTAGTAGAGCTCGCCCACCGCGTCCGGCGACGATCCTTCGCGCGCCGCGATCGGACTCGCCGGGCGTCGGCACGGTGTATTCGTGCCAGTAGCCACGCTCATGGCTGGGCAGCAGGCCTTCGCGGTTCATGAAGACCGCACCGTCGCGGCTGTGAGGAAACGGGCCGCCCGACCGATCAAGGCGATCGTCTCGAGCGCCTCACGCGGGAGTCCCTGGCTGGATCGCGGTGACTGCGTCTGCGTACTCGCCGTTGCTCTCGGCTCGTCCTGGCTGGTCAGATCGCGGCTGCCGACGACGACGAGCACCACGCCCGCGAGCAGCAACAGCAGGATCCATCCACCGCGGCGCATGCCCTCATCGTCCCCCATACGAGTGGCGAACGTCACGAGAGGACCGTGACACGCCCACCGTCACGTTCATCCTGTGGAAGAGTCTCTAGAATCAATCAACGGGTCGGGGGATCCAAAGGTCGAGGGAGAGTGGCGTGACGGTGACGGGCGACGAAGCCCTGGTCGGGCGCGTCCTCAACGACCGCTACCTGATCGGCGACCGCATTGCGCGCGGCGGCATGGCCAGCGTGTTCCGTGCTGTCGACCGCCGACTCGACCGCGACGTCGCGATCAAGGTCATGCACCACGGCCTCGGCGACGACCAGCAGTTCACCGACCGGTTCGTCCGCGAGGCCAAGTCCGCCGCCAAGCTCAACCACCGCAACGTGGTCTCGGTCTTCGACCAGGGCAAGGACGGCGACGTCACCTACCTCGTCATGGAGTACGTCCCGGGGCGCACGCTGCGCGACATCATGCGCGAAGAGTCGCCGATGCCGTCCTACCGCGCACTCGAGCTGCTCGAGCAGGTGCTGATCGCGCTGTCCGCCGCGCACGCGGCCAAGATCATCCACCGCGACGTCAAGCCCGAGAACGTCCTGATCACCCCAGACGGCGAGGTCAAGGTCGCCGACTTCGGCCTGGCCCGCGCCGTCAGCGCCGCCACGACGGCGACCGGCGGCACGCTGATCGGCACGGTCTCCTACCTCGCGCCGGAGATCGTCACCAACGACGGCGCCGACGCCCGCTCCGACATCTACGCATGCGGCGCGATGCTCTACGAGATGCTCACGGGGCTCAAGCCGCACGCCGGCGAGTCCCCGATCCAGGTCGCCTACAAGCACGTGCACGAGGACATCGGCAAGCCGTCGGCAGTCCAGCCGCGGCATCCCGCCGTACGTCGATGCGCTCGTGGCCCGGGCGACGGTCCGCGACCGCGACCAGCGCTCCACCGATGCGCGGGTCATGCTGCAGCAGGTCCGCTCCGTGCAGCGGGCACTCGATGCGGGTCTGACCGATGACGCCGACCTCGTCGCCGACCTCATGCCTGGAGCGCGCCCACCGACGACACGACGACGCGCCCACGGTCTCCGTCCCGCGGGTCGCCCCGGTGGCAACGCTCTCCTCGTCGGCCGATTCCGAGCCGACAGAGGCCGTCTACGCCAACGAGGCCACGGTGCAGTGGGCCAACGGACTGACACCGGTGGATGCCGACACGCGTGCCGGCCTCGACACCCCGCCCGTGCTTCCCGAGGCGGCCGACCGTCCGGCCGGCCTGCACCCGATCATGTCGCCCGAGGACTACAAGAAGGCGCGCGCCGGTGAGCCGACGTCGCACCGCGGGCGCAACCTCCTGATCCTCGCGATCCTGCTGGCGCTCCTCGTGTTCGCGGTCGGCTACTGGTTCAGCATCGGCCGCTACGTCACGACGCCCAGTCTGACCGGCAATGCCGAGAGTCCTCGCGCAAGTCGACCGCCGAGGACGCAGGGCTTCAAGTTCAAGGTCTCCGTCCGCAGTTCTCCGAGGACTACGCCCTCGGCGTGGTCATAGCACCGATCCCGGGCCCGGCGACAAGATCCTGCCCGGCAGGCACGATCGACGCGGTCGTCTCCAAGGGACCAGAGCGGTTCCAGATCCCCAAGAACATCAAGGGCATGACGCTCGAGGCCGCCACCGCAGCGCTGAAGCAGCACAACCTCGAGGTCGAGGACACCAAAGAGGTGTACGACGAGAAGGTTGAAGAGGGTCGCGTGGTCGGCCCGCTCAACCACACGTACGACGACCTGCTCAAGCGCGGCGACGGAGTCGTCCTCGGCATCAGCAAGGGACCCAAGCCGATCAAGGTCGAGGACTATCGCGGGCGCCCGTTCGACGAGGCCAAGAAGGCGCTCGAGGACGCCGGCTTCAAGGTCGAGTCCAGCGAGGTCTTCAGCAAGGACGTCGACAAGGGCGATGTCGTGTCGCAGACGCCCCACGACGGCACCAAGGCCAAGGGCGACACCATCACGATGACGGTGTCCAAGGGCCCCGAGCAGGTCGAGGTGCCCGACCTGGTCGGCAAGTCGCGCAAGGACGCCACCAAGCTCCTCAAGGACGCCGGCTTCAAGGTGACGGCCTTCGGCGCCGGCAACTTCACGGTCAAGGCGCAGAACCCGCCTGCCGGGCCAAGCGCGCCAAGGGCAGCAACGTCACCATCGTCGGCTTCTGACCCGTGCGCACTCGGCTTGCCGCGGCGGCGCTCCTCGGCGTCACGGCGGTCTGGGGTTCCACGTTCTTCCTGATCAAGGACCTGCTCGACCGCGTCCCGGCGCCGGACTTCCTCGCCGTACGCTTCGCGATCGCGTTCACCGCGATGTTCCTGATCGCTCCGCGCGCGATATCTCGCCTCTCCCCCGACATGCGCCGCCGCAGTGCGTACGCGGGCGGCATCTACGGTGTCGCGCAGATCATGCAGACCGTCGGCCTCGGCCATACCGACGCCAGCATCTCGGGCTTCATCACCGGGCTGTACGTCGTCGCGACGCCCGTGCTGGCCTCGCTGGCGTTCCGGCAGCGCGTCTCCCGCACGGTCTGGCTCGCCGTCGCCCTGTCGACCGTCGGCCTCGCGATCCTCTCGCTGCGTGGCTTCGCCGTCGGGTTCGGCGAGTCCATCACGCTGGTGTGCGCGATCCTCTACGCCGTGCACATCGTGGTGCTGTCGCGCTGGTCGACGGCCAAGGACGCATACGCGATGGCGACGATCCAGATGGGAGTCATCGCGGCGCTGTGCTTCGTCGCCGCCGCTCCCGGGGGGCTCACGCTGCCCGACCGGTCCGGCGACTGGATCGCCACGGTCTACATGGCGCTCGCCGCCGGAGCCCTCGCGATGCTGGCGCAGACGTGGGCGCAGAGCCAGCTCGACGCCGCTCGCGCCGCCCTGCTCATGACGATGGAGCCGGTGTTCGCGGCGACGTTCGCGATCGCGTTCGGCAACGAGGGCCTGGGCTGGCGGCTGCTGATCGGCGGGGCGCTCGTGCTCGCCGCGATGATCCTCGCGGAGTCGTCAGGACGTAGTGAGACGGACGTACAGGTTCCCCTAGACTGAGCCGATGGACGAACCCCGCATCGCGCCCGGCGGGCTCAAGGAGCTCGGAATCGTCAACTACGGGGTCAGCGCCCTCGCCGGCCGGGTCATCGGCGGTGGCACGAGGCCCAACATCCTCACGACCCTGGGACGGCAGCGCAAGCTGTTCCGTGGCTGGCTCTACTACAGCGGCAAGCTCATGCCGGGCGGCCGGTTGCCCCGCCGCGAGAGCGAGCTCGTGATCCTGCGGATCGCGACGATTCGCGAGTGCGAGTACGAGCGTCGCCACCACGTGCGGATCGGCCGCAAGGCGGGGGTCACGCCCGCCGAGATCGACCACCTCGCCGACGAGACGTGGCCCGGTTGGAACGATCGCGAGCGGGCGCTCTTCGCGGCGGCCGACCAGTTCGTCGATGACAAGTTCATCGACGACAAGACCTGGACGGGCCTGAGTGAGCACCTCACCGAGCCGGAGCTCATCGAGTTCCTGCTGTTGTGCGGCCAGTACGACTCGCTCGCCACGGTGCTGTTGACCCTGAGGGTCCAGCCGGAGGGCTAGAGGGCGTTGAGATAGCGCTGGGTCATGGTGCGCTGCACGAGCCGGTTGAACGGGCCGGCGAGCTTGGTCCGCACAGGGCCCGGGTTGGAGAACGCGGTGACGGTCACGGTCACCTCGCCGGTCGCGGGATCGCGCTCGACCGTGAACCGTTCCTCCCCCGTCTCGGGATGACCCGGCAGCGTCCCGTACGCGAACCCCCGTCGGTCCGGCTCGTCGACGACGTCGACGACGCGGCACGGGACCTTCTGGCCCAGGAACCGGAACGTCACGTCGGCGCCGAGTGTCACCCGCGTCGGCCCGCTCACCCGGCGTACGCCGGAGCGTTCCTGCATCTGCCAGGTCATGAGCGCCTCGGCGGCCTCGTCGAGGTCGACGACGCCGAGCGAGCGCGACGCCCGTACGTGGTGATAGCCCGCGGGCAGCGGCTCGTGAGCCGAGGCCCCGACCTCCGCGTACGTCAGCGCTTGGGTCAAGACTGCTCGGACAGCATGCCGGCGACCAGGAACGCGAGCTCCAGCGACTGCGCACGGTTGAGGCGCGGATCGCACAGCGTCTCGTAGCGGTGCGTCAGGTCCTCGGCCGACAGCTTGGCGCCGCCGCCGACGCATTCGGTGACGTCGTCGCCCGTGAGCTCGACGTGCACGCCACCGGGCCACGTGCCGAGCGCGCGGTGCACCTCGAAGAAGCCGCGGACCTCGTCGATGACGTCGTCGAACTCGCGGGTCTTGTAGCCGTTGGAGGTCTCGAACGTGTTGCCGTGCATGGGGTCGCACACCCACGCGACCTCGATGCCGGCGGCGGTGACCTTCTCGACCAGGTTGGGCAGGCCGTCGCGGATCTTGCCGGCGCCGAAGCGGGTGATGAACGTGATCTTGCCGGGCGTGCGCTCGGGGTTGAGCTTCTCGTAGAGCGCGATGGCATCGTCGGCGGTGCTGGTCGGGCCGAGCTTGACGCCGATCGGGTTGGCGATCTTGCTCATCAGCTCGACGTGCGCGCCGTCGAGCTGGCGGGTGCGCTCGCCGATCCACACGAAGTGGCTCGACACGTCGTACGGTCGCTCGGTGCGCGAGTCGATGCGCGTCAGCGAGTGTTCGTACTCGAGGATCAGTGCCTCGTGCGAGGAGAAGAAGTCGACGGTGTGGAACTCGTCGGGGTCGACGCCGATCGCGTCCATGAACGCCAGCGCGCGGTCGATCTCGGCGCCGATGCGCTCGTAGCGCTCGCCCACGGGGCTGTTCTTGACGAAGTCGGTGTTCCACGCGTGCATCTGGCGCAGGTCGGCGTAACCACCGGTCGTGAAGGCGCGCGCGAGGTTGAGCGTCGACGGCCGACGCGTTGTAGACGTCGACGAGCCGCTGCGGGTCGTGGGCGCGGGACGCGGCGTTGAAGTCGAAGCCGTTGACGGCGTCGCCACGGTATGCCGGCAGGGTCACGCCGTCGCGCGTCTCGGTGTCGCTCGAGCGCGGCTTGGCGTACTGGCCGGCGAGCCGGCCGACCTTGACCACCGGAACGCTCGCGGCGTACGTCAGCACGACGGCCATCGACAGCAGGACGCGAAGCTTGTTGCGGACGTTCTCGGCCGTCACGCCCTCGAACGTCTCGGCGCAGTCACCACCCTGCAGCAGGAAGGCCTCGCCACGGGCAACCTCGGCGAGCCGGTCGCGGAGCGCGTCGCACTCGCCCGCAAAAACCAGCGGCGGCATCTTCCGCAGCGTCTGCACCGCGGCGTCGCGGGCAGAGCGGATCGACATACGTGGGCTGCTGGGCAGCACCCATCGCATGGAGGTCGTCAAGGCTGGGAATGCTCACCAGCCAATCCTACTCGCGTCTGCTGGGTGCTCTGTCCCCCCTCTTCCAGCGTGGGACGCGGCGCTCCGTCCTGCCGGCCAGCGCCTAGCCGAAGAGAACTTCGGCCTCTTCGTAGAGCTCGGGGCGTACGGTCTTGAGGACCTTGGTGCCCTCGGAGAGCGGTACGCGCTCGATCTCGGTGCCACGCAGGGCGACCATCTTGCCGAAGTCTCCCTCGTGCACCGCCTGGATCGCGTGCAGGCCGAACCGCGTGGCGAGCCAGCGGTCGAACGCAGTCGGCGTGCCGCCACGCTGGATGTGGCCGAGCACGACGGCGCGGGCCTCCTGGCCCGTACGCTGCTCGATCTCCGACGCGAGCCGGTCGCCGATGCCACCGAGGCGTACGTGGCCGAAGGCGTCCTTCTGGCCGCTGATCAGCGACATCGATCCGCCGTCGGCCGGCACGGCACCTTCGGAGACCACGATGATCGGCGAGTAGTGCGTCGCGAACCGGCTCTCGACCTGGGCGCAGACCTTCTCGATGTCGAACGGGCGCTCGGGGATCAAGATGATGTTGGCGCCGCCGGCGAGGCCCGCTGTGCAGCGCGATCCACCCGGCGTGCCGGCCCATGACCTCGACGACCAGCACCCGGTGGTGCGACTCGGCGGTCGTGTGCAGCCGGTCGATCGCCTCCATCGCGATGTTGACCGCGGTGTCGAAGCCGAACGTGAAGTCCGTCCCGGACAGGTCGTTGTCGATCGTCTTGGGCACGCCGACGACGTTGACGCCGAGGTCGGCGAGCTTGGTCGCCACGCCGAGGGTGTCCTCGCCGCCGATCGCGATCAGTGCGTCGCACGCCGTTGGCCGCGAGGTTGTCCTTGATCAGCTCGACGCCGTTCTCGATCGCGAACGGGTTGGTGCGCGACGAGCCGAGGATCGTGCCGCCGCGAGGCAGGATGCCGCGGACCGCGTTGATGTCGAGCGTGATGGTGTCGTTCTCGAGTGGTCCGCGCCAGCCGTCTCGGAACCCGACGAACTCGTGGCCGTACGTGGACACTCCCTTGCGCACTGCTCCACGGATGACTGCGTTGAGTCCGGGGCAGTCGCCTCCCCCAGTGAGCATGCCGACGCGCATCGAGCTTCCCTTCGTTGGTCGTGACGTTTCAGTTGTTGAGTTGTCTCACGCCGCTTCGCTGCTGACGCCTTCGGCGTGAACGCTCCCGCTTCGCTAGCGCGACCAGACGCTCGCTCGCAGGGCTCGCTCGGTCTACTCGGGCTTGATCTCGTCCCAGACCTCGTCGGCCTCGGCGCGGGCGGCGACCTTGGCGGCCTCCCGCTCCGCGTCGCGATCGCGCTTCTTGGAGTCCTGCGCGTAGAGGTCGACGTACTCCTGGTCCGACAGTCGCATGATCTCGTACATGATCTCGTCGGTGATCGCGCGCAGGATGTATCGGTCGTCCTGCATGCCCTCGTATCGACTGAAGTCGAGCGGCTTGCCGAAACGCACACCCGGCCGGGCGAACTTGCCGAAGATCTTGCCGGGAGGGGCGACGATGTCGGTGCCGATGACGGCGAGCGGGATGACCGGCACGCCGGCCTCCAGCGCCAGCCGCGCGACGCCGGTGCGGCCTCGATAGAGCTTGCCGTCGTGGGACCGCGTGCCCTCGGGGTAGATGCCGCAGACCTCGCCGTCGGCGAGCAGTCGAAGCTGGGTCTTGATCGCTCCGGCCGCGGCCGAGCCGCTCGTGCGGTCGATCGGGACCTGGCCGGCGCCGGAGAAGAACGTCTTCTGCAGCCAGCCCTTGATGCCCGAGCCCTCGAAGTACTCGGCCTTGGCCACGAACGTGACCCGGCGCGGGATCACGAGCGGCATGAACAGCCAGTCGGAGTACGAGAGGTGGTTGCTGGCCAAGATGACCGCACCCTCCTTGGGGACGTTCTCTGTGCCTTCGGCCCACGGCCTGAAGATCAGCTTGAGCAACGGGCCCAGTGCGAGGAACTTCAGGAACCAATAGAACACGGACAGGAGACTACTCTGAACCGCTCCCCTTTCGCATGATGCGACCCGATCGAAACCACGATGGGGGAAGATGAACCCATGACCTCGACGACGTCACCCGCACTGCTGCCCGGAGCCGAGCCGTTCTCCGCCGACGGCGGCCGCATCGGTGTGCTCCTCAGCCACGGCTTCACCGGCTCGCCCGCCTCGATGACGCCGTGGGGCAAGCAGCTCGCGAACCTTGGCCACACGGTGCGGGTTCCGCGCCTCCCCGGCCACGGCACGACGTGGCAGGAGCTCAACACGACGCGCTGGGAGCAGTGGTACGCCGAGGTCGACGCCGCGCTGACGGAGCTCCGCTCGAGCTGCGACCACGTCGTCGTGGCGGGCCTGTCGATGGGTGGCTGCCTCGCGCTGCGGCTCGCCGAGCAGCGACCGGCCGACATCGATGCCGTCGTCGTGGTCAATCCCGTCGTCAACCTCGCCCGCTTCGACCTCAAGCTCCTGCCCGCGCTCAAGTGGGCCGTGCGGTCGCTCCCGGGCATCGGCAACGACATCAAGAAGGCCCGGCCAGGACGAGGTCGGCTACTCCCGGACGCCGCTCAAGGCCCTCGCGTCGCAGCTCGCGATGTGGAAGGACGTACGCGACAACCTCGACAAGGTCACTCAGCCGTTGCTGATCTTCAAGTCCGACGAGGACCATGTCCTCGACGCCACCTCGGTCGACCTCATCCGTGCGGGCGTGTCGTCCAAGGTGCTCGACTTCGTCGCCCTGCCCGAGAGCTATCACGTCGCGACGATCGACAACGACGACCAGCTGATCTTCGACCGCACTGCGGCATTCATCGCCGAGCACGTCGGGAACCCCGATGACTGAGCGCGACGACTTCGACAAGATCGTCGAGGGCCTCGAGCTCGACCTGTCCTTCATCGACGAGACCCCGGAGCCGGCCGACGAGGAGCCGGAGCCGGCCTGGTCGCCGCGCACGGATGACGAGATCGACGCTGCCGACGACGAGGAGCCGTTCTACCGCAAGGTCGAGCCGACACCCTTGGTCCCGCGGCGCCGCAGCGTCCTGCTGGCGTGGATCGGCGTGCTCGGAGCTCCGCTGTCGCTCGTCGTCGCGACCATGTCAGGCGTCGTGCTCGATCGGCCGATCGTCGCGGCCGCCTCGCTCACTTTCGTCGGCGCGGCGATCTACTTGATCTTGCAGTTGCCCGAACACGGGCCCTCGCGGAAGGATTGGCCGGACGACGGCGCCGTGCTGTGAGCCGGGCCATGTCGGCAGCACCGATGAGGCCGGCCTCCGGCCCGAGGTGCGCCCGCACGATCCGTGCCTCGGCGCGGTAGCCGCGACCGGTCAACGTACGGCTGAAGGCCGCGCGCGCCGGGTCGATCAGCAGCTCGCCGGCGTCGCTGACCCCGCCGCCGATCACGAACATGCCGGGGTCGAGTGCCGCGGCGAGGTTGGCGATGCCGACGCCGAGCCAGTCGCCGACCTCGGCGATCCACTCGATCGCCTCGTCATGGCCGGACTGGGCGTGCTTGGTCACGAGATGGCCCTCGATGGCCTTGACCTCGCCGCCGGCCTCGGCCAGCAGCACCTTGCCGAAGTCCGTGCCCTCGGTCGCCGCAGCACGGGCCCGGCGGGTCAGGACGCGGCCGCTGGCGTACTGCTCCCAGCACCCCTGGTTGCCGCACTCGCACTGATTGCCGTTGGGTACGACCTGCATGTGGCCGAACTCCCCAGCGATGCCGAACTGGCCGCGGTAGGGCTGGCCGTCGATGACGATCGCGCCGCCGATGCCGGTGCCGAGGGTGATGAGGACGAGGTCGGCCTCGTTCTGGGCCGCGCCGTAGCGCCACTCGGCCCAACCCGCAGCGTTGGCGTCGTTGTCGACCAGCACGGGCAGGCCCGTGCGCCGGGCCACCGCGTCGCGGAGCGGCTCATGGCGCCATGCCAGGTGCGGGGCGAACAGGACGGTTGACTGGGTCGCGTCGACGAATCCGGCCGCACCGACACCGATCGCGCGGATGTGGTGCTCGCGGCGGAACTCCTCGGTGATGTCGGCGATCGCGTCGATGACCTCGAGCGGCTCGGTCGTCGGAGTCTCCCGCTTGAGCCGAGCCAGGATGTGGCCGTCCTCGTCGACGACGCCGGCAGCGATCTTGGTGCCGCCGATGTCGATTCCGACTGCGAGCTTGTCGGCCATAGGTCGTGTCTCTTATTCGTGGTCGGTCAGGGAGCGTGGCATCCACGCCCGTCTGGCAAGGCAGAGGAGGGAGGCGCACCGGGGGGTCCCCCCACGAGCGCAGCGAGTAGGGGGCTTGTGCGGCGACCGACACGCCGCCAGTCGGGATGCGGGGCCGCGCGAGCCGGCCATCGAATAAGAGACATGACCTAGGCGGGCTCGACCCGTGCGAGGTCGGCAGCGCCGATGATGCCGGCCTGGTTGCCCAGCGTGGCCAGCCGCAGCGCCGCCTCGGGGCGATGCGCGCGGGCCGGCAGGTTGGCCTCGAACGCCTCGACGACCGGGTTCATCAGCAGGTCGCCGGCCGCGCCGACGCCACCTCCGATCGCGATGACGCTGGGGTCGAGGATCGTCGTGAGCACCGCGATTCCCTCGCCCATCCAGCGACCCAGGTCGGCGAGCAGCTCGATCGCCAGGGCGTCGCCTTCCTGGGCGAGCTTGGTGATTCCGGGCCCGGTGATCTTGTTGAGGTCGCCGTCGCCGAGCGCGGCGATCGCCTCAGCGCCCTCGTCTTCGTTGCCCACGCGCTCACGCGCATTGCGTACCAGGGAGCTGCCACTGGCGTACTGCTCCCAGCACCCGTGCTGGCCGCAACCACAGAGGATGCCGTTGGGGACGACCCGCATGTGGCCGATCTCGGCTGCGACGCCGAAGCCACCACGAAACAGCTGCCCCCGGTGCACGATGCCACCACCGATCCCGGTGCCGATCGTGACGAGCAGCAGGTCGTCGGTGTCCTCACCGGCACCGAACCGGAACTCACCCCACGCCGCGGCGTTGGCGTCGTTCTCGACGACGACGGGCAGGTCGACGAGCGCACGCACGTGCTCGCCGAGAGCCTCTTCGCGCCAGTCGATGTTGGGCGCGAAGCGAACCGTCGAGCGGTCCTCGCCGACGAAGCCTGCGGCTCCGATGCCGATGCCGGCCGCCTTCTCGTCACCGACGAGACGTTCGACGAGGTCCGCCACGATCGCCGGGATCTTGGTCGCATCGTCGGGCGTCGGCTCTGAAGCCGAGTCGAGGATCTTGCCATCCTCGGAGACGAGCCCTGTCGCGATCTTGGTTCCGCCGATGTCGACGCCAACGGCCAGTGTCATGTCTCTTCCCGAGGTGTCAGAGCGGTGTCGATGAGCTCGCGGAGCGAGCGGGTGAGCTGTGCTGCGGACTCCGAGACCTTGGCCAGCGCCTCGGGGTTGTCGCGTACGAAGCCGGTGACCTGGCACACGGGGCACCAGGTCGTCGTGCATACGTGGGTCGTGGCCTCGTCGCTCGCGGCATGCGGCTGCGACGCCATGGCGCGGAACAGCTTGAACGCCTCTTCGGCGACCGAGCCGACAGGATCTGAGTCTGACGCCGCGGAGCTGTGTTCGCTCACAGAGCCTCGACCTGTTTCTTCAACCCCTTGAGGGCTGTGTCGATGATGACCTTCTCGGCCTTGCGCTTGAGCATGCCGAGCAACGGGATCGAGACGTCGACGGCCAGCTGGTAGGTCACGCGAGTCTGCGCACCATCGAGCGGCTCGAGCGTGTACGCGCCGTCCATCGACTTCAGCATCGAGCCCTTTTCGGCGAGGCTCCAGGAGACAGAACGATTGCCGTCCCACGTATAGCCCAGGTCGTACTCGTCGCGGATCGGCGTGGCGTCGAGGACGAAGTGGACCTGCTTGGCCCGGCCGTCGTCGGACGCGACGACGATGTCTGCGGCCTTGACCCCCGTGGCCCACGACGGGTATGCCCCGAAGTCGGCGATGACGTCCATGATCTGGTCCGCCGGAGCGTCGATGACGATGTCGCTCGTGGTTCGCGCCATCACCCCTCCTCGTCCGGCTCGAATATGTGTGTCCATGCTAGGGCGTGTCTGCCAGTTGGCGTCCGACGGGGTGCGCGGTATCCGCGCCCGGCTGACAAGGCAGAGGAGGGAGACGCACCGGGGTTGTGCGGCGACCGACGATAACGCAGTCAGGCGGGATGCGGGGCCATGCAACCCAGGCCGTGAACTGGCAGACACGCCCTTGGTCATCCCGCCGCGCGCCGCCCCCGGGAGGTCGCCTGCGACACGGCCCACCGATTCCGTACGCCCGAGCCGGTGAGAGTAGCCTGCCGTACGTGACACAGGCGCATGCACCCGAGCTGGGCAACCTTTCCGACGACATCCTCGACCGTCTTCCAGGACACGCAGACGACGTCGCCCTGGCCCGGATGGTGGGCGGCGAATGGCGCGACGTCACGCTCGGCGAGTTCCACCGCGACGTCCTCGCGGTGGCCAAGGGCCTCATCGGTGCCGGAGTATCCCCCGGTGATCGGGTCGCGCTGCTCTCCAAGACGCGCTACGAGTGGACCGTCGCCGACTACGCCATCTGGTGGACCGGTGCCGCAACGGTCCCCATCTACGAGACGTCGTCGACGGCGCAGATCGCGTGGATCCTGTCCGACTCCGGAGCGGTCGCCGCGATCGTCGAGTCCGAGGCTCATCTCGCGAGGGTCAAGGAGGCCGACTCAGCGGACCTCCGCGACGTCTGGGTGCTGGACAGCGGCGCGATCGAGCAGATCACCGAGCGCGGTGCCGACGTCAGCGACAGCGACGTGGAGTCGCGTCGCGCCGCCCTGACGAGCGACACGCTCGCGACGTTGATCTACACGTCCGGCACGACAGGGCGTCCCAAGGGCTGCAAGCTCACGCACGGCAGCTTCCGCTACGAGCTCGGCGCCGCGATCCCCGAGCTTCCCGAGCTGTTCGAACGCGAAGGGGCTTCGACCCTGCTGTTCCTGCCGCTCGCCCACGTGTTCGCCCGCATCATCCAGGTCGGCGCGATCCGCTCGGGCGCCAAGCTGGGCCACACAGCTGACGTCAAGGACCTGGTGACCCACCTCGGGACGTACCAGCCGACCTTCGTGCTCGCCGTCCCGCGGGTGTTCGAGAAGGTGTTCAACACCGCGAGCAGCAAGGCGTACGCCGACGGCAAGGGCAAGATCTTCGACCGGGCCGCGCAGACCGCGATCGCCTACAGCAAGGCGCTCGACGCCGGGAAGCCCGGACTCGCGCTGCGCACGCGGCATGCCTTGTTCGACCGGCTCGTCTACGGCAAGCTCCGCGACGCTCTCGGCGGCCGCGCGGAGTGGGCCATCTCCGGCGGCGCACCACTCGGCGACCGCCTCGCCCACTTCTATCGCGGCATCGGCGTCACGGTCCTCGAGGGCTATGGACTGACGGAGACCACCGCCGCCCTGTGCGTCAACACACCGGGCGACCAACGCATCGGCACGGTCGGTCGTCCGCTGCCGGGCACCGAGGTGCGGGTGGGCTCGGACGGCGAGCTCAGCTTCCGTGGTCCGCAGGTCTTCACCGGCTACTGGCACAACGACGACGCCACGGCTGAGGCGCTCGACGCCGACGGCTGGTTCGCGACCGGCGACCTCGGCGAGGTCGACGACGACGGCTATGTGCGCATCACCGGCCGCAAGAAGGAGATCATCGTGACGGCAGGCGGCAAGAACGTCGCCCCGGCCGTGCTCGAGGACCGTGTGCGCGCCAATGCGTACGTCAGCCAGTGCCTCGTGGTCGGCGACGGCAAGCCGTTCGTGGCCGCCCTGGTCACGATCGACTCAGAGGCCTGGACCGGCGACCTCGACGACCCGGCCCTGCGTACGGAGATCCAGAAGGCGATCGACGATGCCAACTCACAGGTCTCTCAAGCCGAGTCCATCCGCAAGTTCCAGATCCTCGCCGAGGACTGGACCGAGGACAACGGCTATCTGACGCCGTCGTTCAAGGTCAAGCGCAACGCCGTGCTGCGCGACTTTCACGACACCGTCGAGGCACTCTTCGCCAGGTAGTCCTGCCACTGCGCCGTGAGCTGGTCGACGGTGAGACCGAACGACCTCGTCAGGGCGGCGTTGAGGTTCGAGCCGCCCATGACCGCCTCGTAGAAGCCCACGACGCGCGCGTCGCCGTAGCGCTCCCCCAGCATCCGGAAGATCATCCACGCCGACTCGTAGACCGCTCCGAGGCCGTGGCTCTCGGCGTCGAAGTCGGCCGTGGAGGGCAGGCGCTTCGGCGAGCCGGCCCGCATCGACCTCGCCGAGGATCTGCCCGGCACTGACCGACAGCGGTGCCGTGTCGTCGTGCAGCGCGACGAAGTCGGCAAAGCCCTCGACGACCCAGCTCTCGGCTCGTGTGCCGACGGCGTGCGTCAGCAGATGGGTCGCCTCGTGCGTCAGGACCACCTGTGCCGCGCGTCGGTCCATCGTCGAGAACACGGTCGGGTTGAGCACGATGACGGTGTCGGCCGACGTGCCACCTTGCCCGTCGAGGCGGGTCGTCACGGCAGCGATCTGCCTGACCTGGGCGAGCGGTTGCCCCACGAGCCGCGCCATCTGGCCCTGTGTGTGCGGCGACACGACGGTGACCTCGCCCTTGGTGTTCGGGACGACTCGCGCGACGGCTGCCCGTGCAGCCGTGGCCATTGACTCCACCGGCAGCTCGGCATCGCCGCCGTCGACCCGGATGACAACCGAGCCGGAGGTACGTTCGACCGCCACGTCGCCCGCGAGCCAGATCGGCAGGGCGCCCTCGCGGGGCGAGGCGGCGACGACTGCGAACTGACCATCAGCCTGCGGGGCGACCCTGAACGCGACCGACGAGGTGCGCACCGTGGTGTCATCCAGGCCGATGTCGTCTCCGGCACGCCAGCTGACGTCGACCGTCGCCGCTGCCGAGCCGTCGGCGCGGTCGGCGACATCGCCACCGCTGACATACCTGAGCTCGACGGACTTCGCGCCGAGTGCCTCGCGGCCCTTCCACGCCTGGCGCGCGAACGCCTTGGCGGCCTTGGACGTACCGGCGGCCGCGATGAACTCCGACTCCGAGTCGGCTTCGGTCAGCGCACGAAACTGCGCCGTGAGCCGCGACGAGGCGTCGGCTGGGATGCCGACGACCGTGTCGCCGGACTCCTGCCACGGGCGCTGCCAGATCAGCAGCGCCGCGCCCATCGCGACCAGGACTAGGACTGCGACCGCGTTGGGCCCCAGTCTTCGGCCTGGGTCAGCCAACGCGCCCTGCGACGCTGAAGCCGCTGAGGCCCGTGATCTCCACGCTCTTGCCGGGGCGAGGCGCGTGCACGACCCTGCCGTTGCCGATGTACATGCCGATGTGCGCCATGCTGCCGTACGCCACGAGGTCACCCGGCTGCAGAGCGCTCATCGGGATCCGCTTGGTGGCAGCCATCTGCGGCCCCACGACTCGCGGAAGCGAGACGCCGGCCGCGGCCCACGCCTTCATGACGAGTCCCGAGCAGTCCCAGCTGTTGGGTCCGGTGCCGCCGTAGACATAGGGGTCGCCGAGCTGCGCGAGCGCGAAGTTGATCGCAGTCTTGGCGCGGCCCGAGGCGTCGACCTCAGGCATCGTGGTGTCACTGGAGTTGAACTTGGCCTGCTGCGCGGCGGTGAGGCGAGCGAGCTCGGCCTTGGCCTCGCCGTACTGCTTGCGGATCTTCGCGCGCTTGGCGTCGGCGTCCTTCTGGGCCGCGGCGAGCGCTGCCTTGCGGTCCTGGAGCTGCGCGCGGCGGTTCTTGAGCTCCTTGCTCGTCTCGCCGAACTTCTCGAGAGCGTCGGCACGCGTGCTGTTGAGCGCCTGCACGGCGCCGAGGCCGGCGAGGAACTGATCAGGGTCACCGCTGCTGAGCAGGTTGACGCTCGGCCCGAGGGGCGCGTCCATCTGCTGCTGGGCGATCGCGTCGCCGAGCTCAGCCTTCTGGCGGTTGTAGTCGACGAGGTCGTGGTCGATGTCGCCGGTGATGTCTTCGATCTCTGCCTGCGTCTGCTTGGCCTGGACCTCGAGCTGGTTGACCTGCTCGTTCATGGCCTCGGCCTTGTGGAACGCGGCTTCGACGTCCTTGGGCGTGACAGCAGGATCGGCTCCGGCAGACGGCAGGACGAACAGTCCACCGATGAGAGCGAGTGCCGCAGTTGCGACGAATCCTTGACGACGTGTACGGGTAGCGGGCAAGCGCACGCAAGACTCCTATGTTGCCTCGACGCCTACCGGGTGAGCTGACGGGTTCGGGCCAAGGTCTGCCCTACAGTCCGCGCCAATCCTTTGACAGATCAGCGCGATCCGATTCACCCCACACACATGGGTCCCCGGTTCGCCTCAGACATCTTCCCCATGACTGTGGCAATTCGGCGGTGCGCCCGACGCCGTCCGGGGGGGACGGCGTTCACCGGTCACACAAGGACCCACTGTAGGGGGAGGTCGAGGTCAGTTCAACTCTCAACCAACCTGTGTCTCCGGACCCGTGACCGGTGTCACAAGGCGCAGCGGCGGCGTGAGGCCGGCATCGGCGAGCACGCCGAGGGCGGCCATCTCGTCGGCATCGATCTCGATTCCGGCGGGTGGAGCGCCGAGCAGGACCGTCACGATGCAGTCGCCGCACGCGCTCGGACTGCGTACGAGACAGCGGTCGCAATCGACGACCACGGAGTCGGTGGGGGGATTCTCGATCATGGCTGCACCTCCTGCTGTTGGAAAACGCCCCGCCGTTCGGGGTCACATACGACGCTAGGACCCGGTCCGGACAAAAACGCCGCGCATTGCAGGTTCGGCGGTCGACCTGTCGTCTTCGGCACCGCTCTCCGGCTGCCTCCGGCACCGCTCTCCGTGCGCCTCCGGCACAGTGTCCGTACCCCCACCTACGGTGAACCACATGGAGGTAGTTCAGGGATCGTTCGACGAGCTCGGCCGTCCCCTGTCCGACACGACGTTCTGTGTCGTCGACCTCGAGACGACCGGAGGCTCGGCCGCCAAGGGATCCAAGATCACCGAGTTCGGTGCGGTCAAGATCCGCGGTGGCGAGGTGGTCGGCGAGTTCCAGAGCCTGGTCAATCCGGACGAGGCCATCCCGGCCTACATCACGGTGCTGACCGGCATCACCAACCAGATGGTCATCGGCGCGCCGCGCATCGCTGAGGTCTTGCCGAGCTTCCTCGAGTTCGCTCGCGGCAGCGTGCTGGTGGCCCACAACGCGCCGTTCGATGTCGGGTTCCTCAAGCACTTCAGCCGCGAGCTCGGCATCCCTTGGCCCGGGTTCGAGACGCTCGACACCGCGATCCTCGCCCGGCGCGTCCTGTCCCGCGAGGAGGTTCCCAACTGCAAGCTCGCCACGCTGGCGGCGAAGTTCTCCGCCACGACGACGCCCAACCACCGGGCGCTGTCGGACGCACGCGCCACGGTCGACGTGCTCCACGGCCTGTTCGAGCGCCTGGGGCCGCTGGGCGTCACGACGCTCGAGGAGGTGTCGACCTACACCGCCAAGGTCAAGCCCGAGCAGCGCCGCAAGCGTCACCTCGCCGACCACCTGCCCGCGGCACCGGGTGTCTACCTGTTCCGCGACGCGCGCGACGAGATCCTCTACGTGGGCACGTCCCGCAACCTCCGCGTACGCACGCGGTCCTACTTCACCAAGGCCGAGACCCGCACCCGGATGGGCGAGATGGTCATGCTGGCCCAGCGCATCGAGGGCATCGTCTGCGCCACGGCGCTCGAGGCGCAGGTCCGCGAGCTCCGCCTGATCGGCAAGCACCGGCCGCCCTACAACCGCCGCTCACGCTTTCCAGACCGGCTCAGCTGGCTCAAGCTGACCCGCGAGCCGTGGCCGCGCCTGTCGATCGTCCGCAAGATCCTCGACGACGACGCCGACTACATCGGCCCGTTCCGCGGCCGCGCTGCCGCCGAAGGAGCACTCACGGCCCTGCACGACTCGTTCCGCATCCGTCAGTGCACCCCCAAGCTCGCCAAGAAGTCGCGCATCTCGCCGTGCGCCCTCGCCGAGATGGGTCACTGCCTGTCCCCGTGCGACGGATCGACGGACCTGGAGACATACGCCGCCGAGGTCGCGCACGTGCGCCACGCCATGACCGGCGATCCCGAGGAGCTCGTCACGGCCATCCGTGCCCGCATGCTCGACCTCGCCCGCACCGAGCGGTTCGAGGACGCCGCGATCTGGCGGGACCGACTCACCGGATTCCTGCGCGCTGTCGCCCGCACCCAACGGCTCCGCGAGCTGACCGGCACCGACGAGCTCGTCGCAGCGGCCCCACATCCCGATGGCTGGGAGATTCACGTGATCCGCTTCGGCCGGCTCGCTGCCGCGGGTGTCATGCCGCGCGGCACGCATCCGATCGGCTGGGTCGACGCGCTCCTCGCGACGGCCGAGACGGTCGAGCCCGGCTTCGGTCCCATCCCCGCTGCGACGGCCGAGGAGACCGAGACGCTGCTGCGCTGGCTCGACTCCCCCGGCCTGCGGATGGTCCGCGGCTCGTGGCACACCCCGCTCGGCGGCGCCGCACGCCACCTCTCACCGTTTGAGGACGCCAGCGCGTCGTGGCAGGGACTCCAGCGGCCGGGTATTCGTCCAGGCTCGATCAGCGAGCGGCGCCGCGGCCGGCGCGGCGGACGCGAGCGGCGAGCCTGGGCGGGACGAGATGCTAGGGTGAAGCCGTGATCACCGCCATCGTCTTCATCCAGGCCGAGGTCTCGAGGCTGTCCGAGATCGCCGAGCAGATCGCCGACATCGACGGAGTCAGCGAGGTCTACTCCGTCACGGGTGACCTCGATCTGCTGGCGATGGTCCGGGTGCGGCAGGTCGACGACGTGGCATCGGTCGTCGCCGACCAGCTCAACAAGGTCGACGGGGTCCTGTCGACCCAGACCCAGATCGCCTTCCAGACGTTCAGCCAGCACGACCTCGAAGAAGCCTTCTCGATCGGCCTCTAGGCGTCACACCAACGTTTGCGTGGTCCTTGCCCAGTTCTCGAGGACCTTCGCCGCCGCGCCGGTGTCGATCGACGCCCTGGCGCGCTCGATGCCGGACCGCAGCCTCGTCTCCAGGTCATCGGTGGCCGCCTCATGGGCAGCAATCGCGGCGCCGGCGTTGAGCAGGACGGCCGTACGCACGGAGACTCCTCGCCACCCAGCACCCGCTCGAAGACCTTGGCGTTGAACGCCGGATCGCCACCCGTGAGCTCGGACACCGGCGTGTAGTCGAAGCCGAACGCCCGTGGGTCGATCGTGTCCTCGGTGACCTGGCCGGTCGCACCGTCGGCGATCCACACGCGTGACGTGGTGCTCGTCGTGATCTCGTCGAGGCCGTCATCACCGCGGAACACGAACGCGTCGGCTCCTCGTGCGCCGAGGACGCCGGCCATGATCGGCCCCATCCGAGCATCCGCGACCCCGACCGCGGAGGCGGCAGGTTTGGCCGGGTTGACCAAGGGGCCCAGGAAGTTGAACGTCGTGGGGATGCCGAGCTCGCGCCGCGGCACCGCGGTGAAGCGATAGGACGCGTGAAAGACCGGTGCAAAACAGAATGTGATGCCTACGGCGTCGAGCACCTCGACCAGCCGGGTGGGCGGAACGTCGAGGCGGACACCGAGCTCCTCCAGGACGTCGGCGGCGCCACTCGCACTGGATGCTGCGCGGTTGCCGTGCTTGACCACGCGAACGCCCGCGCCCGCGATGATCACGGCGGACATCGTCGAGATGTTGACGGTCTTGGCAAGATCGCCGCCGGTCCCGACGATGTCGACGACGCGGCCTTCGACCTTGAGCGGCAAGGCATGGCGGTACATCGCATCGACCAGGCCTTGCACCTCTGCGAGGGTCTCGCCCTTGGCTCGCAGGGCGACGGCGAAACCGGCGATCTGCGCGGGTGTCGCGTTGCCGGAGAGGATCTCCTCCATCGCCCAGGTCGCGGAGCCGGCATCGAGGTCTTGCCTGGCCACGAGCGCGGAGAGGACGTCAGGCCATGTCGTCGACATGTC
>CAVXIX010000004.1:0-70454 GCA_963761965.1 uncultured Actinomycetota bacterium | reverse complement strand
ACGACCGCCGCGCTGTGCGTCAACACCCCGGGCGATCAGCGCATCGGCACGGTCGGCCGTCCGCTGCCGGGCACCGAGGTCCGGGTCGGCGCCGACGGCGAGCTCAGCTTCCGCGGCCCGCAGGTGTTCACCGGCTACTGGCACAACGACGAGGCGACCGCCGAGGCCCTCGACGCCGACGGCTGGTTCGCGACCGGCGACCTCGGCGAGGTCGACGACGACGGCTACGTACGCATCACCGGGCGCAAGAAGGAGATCATCGTGACCGCGGGCGGCAAGAACGTCGCACCGGCCGTGCTCGAGGATCGCGTCCGCGCCAGCCCGTACGTCAGCCAGTGCCTCGTGGTCGGTGACGGCAAGCCGTTCGTCGCCGCGCTCGTCACGATCGACGCTGAGGCCTGGACCGGCGACCTCGACGACCCGGCGCTCAAGGCCGAGGTCCAGAAGGCGATCGACGACGCCAACTCACAGGTGTCCCAAGCCGAGTCGATCCGCAAGTTCGTGATCCTGGCCGAGGACTGGACCGAGGACAACGGCTACCTGACCCCGTCGTTCAAGGTCAAGCGCAACGCCGTGCTGCGGGACTTTCACGACACTGTCGAGGCACTCTTCGCAAGGTAGTCGCGCCAGCTCGTCGTCAGCTGGTCGACGGTGAGACCGAACGACGTCCTGAGGGCGTCGCCGAGCTCTGATCCGCCCATGACCGCCTGGTAGAACCCCACGACGCGCGCGTCTCCGTAGCGCTCCCCCAGCATCCGGAAGATCATCCACGCCGACTCGTAGACCGCACCCAGCCCATGGCTCTCGGCGTCGAAGTCAGTCGCGGTGGGCAGGTGCTTGGGCGCCCGGCCGGCATTGACCTCGCCGAGGATCTGTCCAGCACTGACCGACAGCGGAGGCCGAGTCGTCGTGCAGCGCGACGAAGTCTGCGAATCCCTCGACGACCCAGCTCTCGGCTCGGGTGCCGACCGCATGGGTCAGCAGGTGGGTCGCCTCGTGCGTCAGGACGATCTGGGCCGCGCGCCGGTCCATCGTCGAGAACACCGTCGGGATTGAGCACGATGACGGTGTCGGCCGACGAGCCTCCGCGCCCGTCGAGCCGGGTCGTGACGGCGGCGATCTGCCGGACCTGGTCGAGCGGCTGCCCCACGAGCCGCGCCATCTGCTGCTGCGTGTGCGGCGAGACGACCGTGACCTCGCCCTTGGTGCCGGGCACGACTCGCCCGACGGCTGCCCGCGCAGTCGTGGCCATCGACTCCACCGGCAGCTCCGGCGTCGCCGCCGTCGACCCGGATGACGACCGACCCGGCGGTACGCTCGACCGCCACGCGACCGGCGAGCCAGATCGGCAGGGCGCCCTCACGGGGCTCGCCCCGACCACGGCGAAGTGGCCGTCTGCCTGAGGGGCGACCCGGAACGCCACCGACGACGTGCGCACCGTCGTGTCACCCAGGCCGATCTCGCGCACCGGCACGCCAGCTGACGTCGACCATCGCCGACCGCAGAGCCGTCAGCACGGTCGGCGACGTCGCCGCCACTGACATACCTGAGCTCGACGGCGCTGGCGCCCAGCGCCTCGCGAGCCCGCCACGCCTGACGGGCGAACGCCTTGGCGGCCCGGGACGTACCGGCAGCGGCGACGAACGCCGACTCCGAGTCCGCCTCGGTGAGCGTACGGAACTGGGCCGTCAGCCGCGACGAGGCGTCGGCGGGCATGCCGACGACGGCGTCGTGCCGGATCTCCTGCCACGGGCGCTGCCAGAGCAGCAGCGTCGCGCCCAGCGCGATCAGGACTAGGACTGCGACCGCATTCGGCCCCAGTCTTCGGCCTGGGTCAGCCAACCCGCCCGCCGACGGTGAAGCCGCTGAGGCCCGTGATCTCCACGCTCTTGCCGGGGCGAGGGGCGTGCACGACCCTGCCGCCGCCGAGGTACATGCCGATGTGCGCCATGCTGCCGTAGGCCACGAGGTCACCGGGCTGCAGCGCGTTCATCGGGACCCGCTTGCGTGGCAGCCATCTGCGGACCCACGACGCGCGGGAGCGAGACGCCGGCCGCGGCCCAGGCCTTCATGATGAGGCCCGAGCAGTCCCAGCGGTTGGGTCCGGTGCCGCCGTAGACGTACGGGTCGCCGAGCTGCGCGAGCGCGAAGTTGATCGCGATCTTGGCACGGCCCGAGGCCTCGACCTCGGGCATCGTGGTGTCGCTGGCGTTGAACTTGGCCTGCTGCGCCGCGGTCAGGCGAGCGAGCTCGGCCTTGGCGTCGGCGTACTGCTTGCGGATCTTCGTCGCGCTTGGCGTCGGCGTCCTTCTTGGCGGCAGCGAGCTCGGCCTTGCGGTCCTGGAGCTGCGCGCGACGGTTCTTGAGCTCCTTGCTCGTCTCGCCGAACTTCTCGAGGGCGTCGGCGCGGGTGCTGTTGAGCGCCTGCACGGCGCCGAGGCCGGCGAGGAACTGGTCGGGGTCACCGCTGCTGAGCAGGTTGACGCTCGGCCCGAGGGGCGCGTCCATCTGCTGCTGGGCGATCGCGTCGCCGAGCTCAGCCTTCTGGCGGTTGTAGTCGACGAGGTCGTGGTCGATGTCGCCGGTGATGTCGTCGATCTCGGCCTGCGTCTGCTTGGCCTGCACGTCGAGCTGGTTGACCTGCTCGTTCATGGCCTCGGCCTTGTGGAACGCGGCTTCGACGTCCTTGGGCGTGACGGCTGGATCGGCTCCGGCCGACGGCAGGGCGAACAGCCCACCGATCAAAGCCAGTGCCTGCAGCTGCGGCGAATCCTTGACGACGTGTTCGGGTAGCGGGCAAGCGCACGCAATACTCCTATGTTGCCTCGACGCCTACCGGGTGAGCTGACGGGTTCGGGCCAAGGTCTGCCCTACAGTCCGCGCCAATCCTTTGACAGATCAGCGCGATCCGATTCACCCCACACACATGGGTCCCCGGTTCGCCTCAGACATCTTCCCCATGACTGTGGCAATTCGGCGGTGCGCCCGACGCCGCCCGGGGGGACGGCGTTCACCGGTCACACAAGGCCCCACTGTAAGGGGAGGTCGGGGTCAGATCAACTCTCAACCAACCTGTGTCTCGGGCCCCGTGACCGGAGTCACAAGGCGAAGCGGCGGCGTCAGCCCGGCATCGGCGAGCACGCCGAGCGCCGCCATCTCCTCGGCATCGATCTCGATGCCGGCGGGTGGAGCGCCGAGCAGGACCGTCACGATGCAGTCGCCGCACGCGCTCGGACTGCGTACGAGACACCGGTCGCAATCGACGACCACGGAGTCGGTGGGGGAATTCTCGGTCATGGCTGCACCTCCTGCTGGTTGCCACATGCCCCGTCGTTCGGGGACACGTACGACGCTAGGAGCCGGTCCGGACAAAAACGCCGCGCATTGCAGGTTGCCGCTGCTCTGTCCGTACCCCCACCTACGGTGAACCACATGGAGGTAGTTCAGGGATCGTTCGACGAGCTCGGCCGTCCCCTGTCCGACACCACGTTCTGCGTCGTCGACCTCGAGACGACCGGCGGCTCGGCCGCCAAGGGCTCCAAGATCACCGAGTTCGGAGCGGTCAAGATCCGCGGCGGCGAGGTGGTCGGCGAGTTCCAGAGCCTGGTCAATCCCGACGAGGCGATCCCGGCCTACATCACGGTGCTGACCGGCATCACCAACCAGATGGTCATCGGCGCGCCCCGCATCGCCGAGGTGCTGCCGAGCTTCCTCGAGTTCGCCCGCGGCAGCGTGCTGGTGGCGCACAACGCGCCGTTCGACGTCGGGTTCCTCAAGCACTTCAGCCGCGAGCTCGGCATCCCGTGGCCGGGGTTCGAGACGCTCGACACCGCGATCCTCGCCCGCCGCGTCCTGTCCCGCGAGGAGGTGCCCAACTGCAAGCTCGCGACCCTGGCGGCCAAGTTCTCGCGCCACGACGACGCCCAACCACCGGGCGCTGTCGGACGCCCGGGCGACGGTCGACGTCCTCCACGGCCTGTTCGAGCGCCTGGGCCCGCTGGGCGTCACGACGCTCGAGGAGGTGTCGACCTACACCGCCAAGGTCAAGCCCGAGCAGCGCCGCAAGCGCCACCTCGCCGAGCACCTGCCCGAGGCACCCGGGCGTCTACCTCTTCCGCGACGCCCGCGACGAGATCCTCTACGTCGGCACGTCCCGCAACCTCCGCGCACGCACCCGGTCCTACTTCACCAAGGCCGAGACCCGCACCCGGATGGGCGAGATGGTCATGCTGGCCCAGCGCATCGAGGGCATCGTCTGCGCCACGGCGCTCGAGGCGCAGGTCCGCGAGCTCCGGCTGATCGGCAAGCACCGGCCGCCCTACAACCGCCGCTCGCGGTTCCCCGACCGGCTCAGCTGGCTCAAGCTGACCCGCGAGCCGTGGCCGCGGCTGTCGATCGTCCGCAAGATCCTCGACGACGACGCCGACTACATCGGCCCGTTCCGTGGCCGCGCGGCCGCCGAGGGCGCGCTCACGGCGCTGCACGACTCGTTCCGCATCCGTCAGTGCACGACCAAGCTCGCCAAGAAGTCGCGCATCTCGCCGTGCGCCCTCGCCGAGATGGGCCACTGCCTGTCCCCGTGCGACGGATCGGCGGACCTCGAGACATACGCCGCCGAGGTCGCGCACGTGCGCCACGCCATGACCGGCGATCCCGAGGAGCTCGTCACGGCCATCCGCGCCCGCATGCTCGACCTCGCCCGCACCGAGCGGTTCGAGGACGCCGCGATCTGGCGGGACCGGCTCACCGGATTCCTGCGCGCCGTCGCCCGCACCCAACGGCTCCGCGAGCTGACCGGCACCGACGAGCTCGTCGCAGCGGCGCCACACCCCGAGGGCTGGGAGATCCACGTGATCCGCTTCGGCCGGCTCGCTGCCGCGGGCGTCATGCCGCGCGGCACGCACCCGATCGGCTGGGTCGACGCGCTCCTCGCGACGGCCGAGACGGTCGAGCCCGGCTTCGGTCCCATCCCCGCTGCGACGGCCGAGGAGACCGAGACGCTGCTGCGCTGGCTCGACTCCCCCGGCCTGCGGATGGTCCGCGGCTCGTGGCACACCCCGCTCGGCGGCGCGCGCACCCGCCGCGCCACCTCGTCGACCCGTTCGAGGCGCCAGCTCGATCGCGAGCGTGGCAGCCGTCCGACTGGCAGGCTAGAGGAGAGGCGCGGTGCGGCGACCGACGAACGCCGCCAGACGGATGCGGCACGCGACGGCTGCGACGATGATCCGTGATCACCGCCATCGTCTTCATCCAGGCCGAGGTCTCGCGGCTGTCCGAGATCGCCGAGCAGATCGCCGACATCGACGGAGTCAGCGAGGTCTACTCCGTCACCGGCGACCTCGACCTGCTGGCGATGGTCCGGGTGCGCCAGGTCGACGACGTGGCATCGGTCGTCGCCGACCAGCTCAACAAGGTCGACGGGGTCCTGTCGACCCAGACCCAGATCGCCTTCCAGACGTTCAGCCAGCACGACCTCGAGGAAGCCTTCTCGATCGGCCTCTAGGCGTCACACCAACGTCTGCGTGGTCCTTGCCCAGTTCTCGAGGACCTTCGCCGCCGCGCCGGTGTCGATCGACTCCCTGGCCCGCTCGATGCCGGACCGCAGCCTCGTCTCCAGGTCACCGGTGGCCGCCTCATGGGCGGCGATCGCGGCGCCGGCGTTGAGCAGGACGGCCGTACGCACGGATGACTCCTCGCCGCCCAGCACCCGCTCGAAGACCTTGGCGTTGAACGCCGGATCGCCACCGGTGAGCTCGGACACCGGCGTGTAGTCGAAGCCGAACGCCCGTGGGTCGATCGTGTCCTCGGTGACCTCGCCGGTCGCACCGTCGGCGATCCACACGCGGGACGTCGTGCTCGTCGTGATCTCGTCGAGGCCGTCGTCACCGCGGAACACGAACGCGTCGGCTCCTCGTGCGCCGAGGACGCCGGCCATGATCGGCCCCATCCGGGCATCCGCGACCCCGACCGCCGAGGCGGCAGGCTTGGCCGGGTTGACCAGAGGGCCGAGGAAGTTGAACGTCGTCGGGATGCCGAGCTCGCGCCGCGGCACCGCGGTGAAGCGGTAGGACGCGTGGAAGACCGGCGCGAAGCAGAACGTGATGCCGACGGCGTCGAGCACCTCGACCGAGCCGGGTGGGCGGAACGTCGAGGCGGACGCCGAGCTCCTCCAGGACGTCGGCGGCGCCACTCGCACTGGATGCTGCGCGGTTGCCGTGCTTGACCACGCGAACGCCCGCGCCGGCGATGACCACGGCCGACATCGTCGAGATGTTGACGGTCTTGGCGAGGTCGCCGCCGGTCCCGACGATGTCGACGACGCGGCCTTCGACCTTGAGCGGCACGGCATGGCGGTACATCGCATCGACCAGGCCCTGCACCTCGGCGAGGGTCTCGCCCTTGGCGCGCAGGGCGACGGCGAAACCGGCGATCTGCGCGGGTGTCGCGTTGCCGGAGAGGATCTCCTCCATCGCCCAGGTCGCGGAGCCGGCGTCGAGGTCTTGCCTGGCCACGAGCGCGGAGAGGACGTCAGGCCATGTCGTCGACATGATCGTCAGCCGGGTTGGAGCACACCGCGGGCGAGGTCGATGACGACCTCGGCCAGGCGGATCGGCTCGATCGGGTGGGGAAGCGCGGCCTCGGCGCGCGACCACGTGGCGAGCCACGCGTCCTGCGGACGTCCGGTCAGCACGAGCACCGGCGGTGCCTGGTAGATCTCGTCCTTCATCTGTCGGGCGATGCCCAGGCCACCGGCGGGCACGGCCTCGCCGTCGAGGATCACGAGGTCGATCTTGCCCTCGTCGAGGTGCTGGAACACGACCGGCTCGGTCGCGCACTCGACGTACTCGAAGGGCGGAAGGTCGGGGTGCGGGCGGGCTCCGAGGGCTGACAACACGGCAGCGCGGACGTCACGATCGTCGCTGTAGACCAGGACACGTAGGGGCTTGTGCTCGCTCACGGGTCGATCGTACATAATGATCGCGTGGCGACTACATCCGTGATTCCTGCTTCCCGACTCCATGGCCAGGAAGGCCGCCCGTCGATGGTGACGGTGGGGACCATCGTGTGGCTCTCCAGCGAGCTGATGTTCTTCGCGGGCCTGTTCGCCGCCTACTTCACGATCCGCAACATCTCCCCCGCACTGTGGGCGATCGAGACCGACAAGCTCAACATCCCGTTCGCCACGGCCAACACCACGATCCTCGTGCTGTCGTCGGTCGCCTGCCAGTTCGGCGTGTTCGCCGCGGAGCGCGGCAAGCCCGGGCGCACCGGCAAGCTCCGCCAGGTCAGCTCTGGGGCATGCGTGAGTGGTTCCTCCTCACCTACCTCATGGGCGCGATCTTCATCGCCGGCCAGGCCACCGAGTACGCCGCGCTGGTCACCGAGCACGTCACGATCTCGTCCTCGCCCTACGGCAGCCTGTTCTACCTCGCGACCGGATTCCACGGCCTGCACGTCATCGGCGGCCTGATCGCGTTCCTGCTGGTGATCGGCCGTACGTTCGCCGCGCGCAAGTTCACCCACGAGCAGGCGATCTCCGCGATCGTGGTGTCCTACTACTGGCACTTCGTGGACATCGTGTGGGTCGGGCTGTTCGCCACGATCTACCTGCTCCGATAAGGCTCCCCTCACTGCATGTCGGGTCACCGCCCGAAGGTATTCTCAGCAGCACTTCAAGGAATGAGGTTCTCGGTGCGGAAACTGTCCACCAGACGCCGGCACCCACTCGCCGGCATCGTCGTGCTGCTCCTGGCGCTCGGCGTTGTCGGAGGGGTCTATTCAGCAGTCGCACCCGAGCCCGCGAAGGCCGAGACCGCGTCGGCGAACGACGTCAAGGCCGGCCGCAAGCTGTTCCTGATCGGCTGCGCGAGCTGCCACGGCAAGAACGCCAGCGGCATCGAGACCAAGCGCGGCGGCAACTACGGTCCCGTCCCTGATCGGCGTCGGCGCTGCCGCGGTCGACTTCCAGGTCGGCACCGGCCGCATGCCGATGGCCAAGTCCGCGCCGCAGGCTCCCGTCAAGGATCCCGAGTACACGGCCGAGGAGACCAAGCAGCTCGCCGCCTACATCGCGTCGCTGGGCCCCGGACCGGCGATCCCTGACGACGAGTACACCGACATCTCCGGCAAGACCGCCAAGCAGATCAGTGAGGGTGGCGAGTTCTTCCGCACCAACTGCACGGCGTGCCACAACTCGGTCGGCGCCGGCGGCGCCCTGCCCGGCGGCAAGTACGCCCCCAAGCTCGACGGCGTCAGCGCCAAGCACATCGCTGAGGCCATGATCACCGGCCCGCAGCAGATGCCGGTGTTCTCCGACGACGTCATCACGCCGGAGGACAAGAGCAACATCATCGCCTACATCAAGGCAGGTGCAGGACCAGCCCAACTACGGCGGCATGGCCGGTGGCGGCCTCGGCCCGGTGTCCGAAGGCCTGTTCACCTGGATCATCGGCATCGGCGGCCTGCTGATCGCGGCGTCTGGATCGGCGCCCACGGAGCGAGAGTGAAGAAGAAATGAGCGACGAGCTGGACCGCCTGCCCGACACCGAGCCGGTGAAGGACCCCGGCCTGCCGGAGCACCAGTACCGCCCGACCGACGTCGACGAGGCGCAGGCCAAGCGTGCCGAGCGCCAGATCTCGGGCATGTTCACCCTGGCCACGCTGCTCCTCGTCGGGTTCTGCGTCGGCTACATCATGATCGACAAGGACCAGACGTTCCTGGGCTGGTCGGCGATGAACTTCACGCTGGGCGCGACGCTCGGTGGCGCGATGCTGCTGATGGGCGTCGGGATCATCCAGTGGGCCAAGAAGCTCATGGGCGACCACGAGATGGTCGAGCTGCGTCACCCGGCCGGCTCGACCGCCGAGGACCGGGCCGACACGCTCAAGGACCTCAACGACGGCATCAACGAGTCCGGCTTCGGCCGCCGCCCGCTGATCCGCCGCACGCTGTTCCTGTCGATGGGCGCGCTGGCGCTGCCGACGGTCATCCTGCTGCGTGACATGGGTCCCCTGCCCTACGGCCACAAGAACACCGTGTGGAAGAAGGGCATGCGCGTCGTCAACGACGTCGCCGGCACGCCGATCAAGCCCTCGGACCTCCAGGTCGGCCAGCTCGTCAACGCCGAGCCCGCCATCATGTACGAGACCGACAAGGACGGCCACCCGGTCCTGCACGGCACCGAGCTGCTGCAGGAGAAGTCCAAGGCCGCGGTGATCGTCGTCCGGATGCGTCCCGAGGACATCTCCCCCGCCAAGGGCCGCGAGAACTGGGGCGTCGACGGCATCCTCTGCTACTCCAAGATCTGCACGCACGTCGGCTGCCCGATCAGCCTGTGGGAGCAGCAGACGCACCACCTGCTCTGCCCGTGCCACCAGTCGACGTTCGACCTGGCCGACAACGGCAAGGTCGTCTTCGGCCCTGCGCACCGGCCGCTCCCCCAGCTGCCGCTCGCGGTCGACGCCGAGGGCTACCTGATCGCCGTGAGCGACTTCACCGAAATCGTGGCGCCCAGCTATCCAGAACTGGCCCGCGACCAGAAGAGGTTGGACGATAAGTCATGAGCACCATCGACGAGAACACCAACATCGAGGACACCGGGTTCGGCAAGAAGGCCGCTGGTCCGGTCGAGTGGCTGGATGACCGTCTCGGCCTCGCCGGCGCCAGCAAGCGCTCACACCTGCTCCGCAAGGTCTTCCCCGAGCACTGGTCGTTCATGCTGGGCGAGATCGCGCTCTGGAGCTTCGTCGTCCTGCTGCTGACCGGTACGTTCCTGACGTTCTGGTTCCAGCCGAGCATGGCCGAGACGACCTACAACGGCTCCTACACGCCAGCTCAACGGCGTCGAGATGTCCCACGCGTACGCCTCGACGCTCGACATCTCGTTCGACATCCGCGGCGGCCTGCTGATCCGCCAGATCCACCACTGGGCCGCAGCGCTGTTCGTCGCCGCGATGATCGTGCACATGCTGCGCGTGTTCTTCACCGGCGCCTACCGCAAGCCGCGCGAGCTCAACTGGCTGATCGGCCTGGGCCTGCTGACGCTCGGCCTCGTCGAGGGCTTCGCCGGCTACTCGCTCCCCGACGACCTGCTGTCCGGCACCGGCCTGCGCTTCGTCGACGGGCTGCTGCAGATCGATCCCGATCGTCGGCTCCTATCTCGAGTTCTTCATCTTCGGCGGCGAGTTCCCCGGCGACGTGATCATCCCGCGCCTCTACATGGCGCACATCCTGCTGATCCCGGCGCTGCTGCTGGCGCTCATCGGCGCGCACATGCTGCTGCTCGTCTACCACAAGCACACGCAGTGGCCTGGCCCCGGACGCACCGAGAAGAACGTCGTCGGCTACCCGATGCTCCCGGTCTACGCCGCCAAGGCGGGCGGGTTCTTCTTCGTGGTCTTCGGCTTCACGGCCCTGATGGGCGCGACGCTGCAGATCAACCCGATCTGGGTCTACGGCCCCTACAACCCGTCCGAGGTCACCGCCGGCTCCCAGCCGGACTGGTACATGGGCTTCGTCGAGGGTGCCGTCCGCGTCATGCCCAACTGGGAGAGCACGTTCTTCAACTACACGTGGAGCTGGAACGTCTTCATCCCCGCGGTGCTGCTGATGGGCGTCATGTTCACGGCACTCGGCGCCTGGCCGTTCGTCGAGAAGTGGATCACCGGTGACGAGCGCGAGCACCACCTGCTGGAGCGCCCGCGCAACGCGCCGGTCCGCACGGCGTTCGGTGTCGCCGGCATGACGATGTACGGCGTGTTCTGGATCGGTGGCGGCAACGACATCATCGCCACGAAGTTCCACCTGAGCCTCAACGCCATCACGTGGTTCGTGCGCATCGGGTGGATCGTGCTGCCGATCATCGCGTTCATCGTGACCAAGCGGATCTGCATCGGCCTCCAGCGCGCGGATGCCAACCGCATCCTGCACGGCTACGAGACCGGCGTCATCGAGCGGTCGCCCGACGGTGGCTTCACCGAGCGCCACGCTCCGCTGCCGGTCGGCGCGCAGTTCACGCTGACCAACCACGACCGGCTGCCGGTGCTCGAGGCTCCGCCTGAGACCGACCACAACGGCGTGGCAGCGCCGCACGGCCGCATGGCCAAGCTGCGTGCCAAGGCGCGGGCGTTCTACTACGACGGCTCGGTCGACAAGCCCACCGTCGAGGACGTCCACCACGCCGAGGAGCACCTGCGTGACCACGACGGTCACCCGGTCGAGCTCGGCGACGAGTTCCAGGGCGTGTCCGAGACCGGCATCCCCCGGGTGCACTGAGCCCGTACGACCGAAGCCCCCGTCAGCAGCGCTGGCGGGGGCTTCGTCGACCACGCCGCAATTCGCTGAATCAGCAAGGCGGTTTGTCGACCCAGCGACAAGGCGGCAGGCTGATGCATGTCAATCACACCCCGAGCTCACCCGTCCCGCCGCCCAGCAAGCACCAGCTCGCGCTGATGATCTGGATCGCGGTCTTCCCGACGCTGAGCGTCCTGAACGTCACCCTCAGCGGGGCACTCGATGACTTGCCCAGCGTCGTTCGAACGCTGGTTCTCGTCACCGTCGCGGTGCCCATCGTGATCTACGGCTTGATGCCGCAGCTGCACCGGGCTCGCGCCAGCTCTGCTCCGCTCAGGCGTTGTGGAGCGCTGAGCCCTTGAGCCACGTCGACCAGGACACGTTCCAGTCGGTCCAGCCGTTGCGATCCTCGAGCCGCCTGGGGCTGTTGACGTAGCGGACGACGTCACCGCGGATGGAGCGGTGGTAGAGCCAGTCCGCGTTCGCGGTGCTCATGCCGGTGCAGCCGTGGCTCACGTTGGCCCTCCCCTGCGAGCCGACCGACCACGGTGCGGCGTGCAGGAACTCGCCGGAGTTGGTCACCCGCATGGCCCAGCGGACGTCCTTGATGTTGTAGTAGCCCGGGTCCTCCGAGTCGACGCCCGTCGTCGCAGCGTCCATGTCGATCGAGGAGAACTTCTCCATGATGACCTTGGTGCCCTCGCGCGTCCGGTGCCCGTTGTCACCGGTCGTCACCGGGATGGTCTTCTCGACCTTGCCGTCGACGGTGTACTTCAGCTGGTGCTTGGCGACGTCGACGACGCTGACTCGCTCGCTGCCGATCTTGAAGTCGAAGAGCTGGTCCTGCTGGCCGTAGATGCCGCCGCCGGCCGGCAAGCCGTTGAGCCGCAGGTTGATCGCGACCTTGGCGTGCGCGGGCCAGAAGTCGCGCGGGCGGAAGTGCGCCTCGCGATCCGAGAACCAGGTCCACGAGCCATCGACCGCGGGCGTCGACTGCACGTGCATGTTGCGCTCGAACAGGGCCCGGTTCTTGACCGGTACGTCGAACGTGACGATGACCGGCATTCCGACGCCGACCGTCTCACCCTTCAGCGGTGCCACGGACGGGTAGGTCTGCTGGGCGAGGGACAGCTTCTGGGTCGTGAACTGGCGGGTGATGCGTCCCGGCTTGCCGTTCTCGCCCTTGCCCTCGACCTGGAGCGTGTAGGCCTTGCCTGGCTCCAGCCGCTGGCTCGCGATCCACGAGTCGCCGGCCACCCGGCCCTTGACGGCCGACTTGCCGTCGTCGCTCTTCAGCTCCGCGCTCGTGATCGAGCCGTGCTGCCGCCTTGACCGCGACGATCGTGCTGACCTCGACGTCAGCGGCCTTCTGCTCGACGTTGGCCGTCAGCTTGATCGGGTCCTTCGCCTTTTCGGGCGTGACGGCGTCCTTGACGCCGTCGGTCGTGCAGGCAGACAGAGCCAGAAGTGCCGCGCACACAAGCGCGGCAGGCAGACGAAGATCCTTCACCGATCATTCTAGGTGGTGCCGGGTCGCTCCCTCGTCACGAGCGTCAAGTATGTTGACGACGCAGTCGCGTCAACATACATTGACGTCATGAACCGCATCGTGGCAGCCGACGAAGACCGGCCCGAAGATCCCTGTCAGCGCTCAGCCGCGTGGCCAAGGCGCTCGCGGCGCTGGAGCGCGAGGAGTACTACGAGGTCATGCGTGCGCGCCAGCCGGCGTCAGCTGGGCGGAATCGCAGCCGCCTCGGGGTGTCCAAACAGGCCGTGCACCGCAGGTTCAAGCGAAGGGTGGCCGGCGACGGGCACCCTGACTGCGATCAGTGCGCGTGGATGCCGCGGTAGTACTCGAAGATCCAGCCGATGGCGGCGATCGAGAGGAACACCGCACCGATGATGAACAGCCACCAGCCGATCACGACACCGAGCACCACGACTGCCAGCGCCGAGGCGCAGAACAGCGGCCACCAGCTGTAGGGCGGGAAGAAGCCCTGCTCGCCGGCGCCGTCGGCGATCTCGCCGTCGCTGCGGTCCTCAGGACGGTCGGGGATCTGCTTGGCGACCACACCGAGGTAGAAGCCCAGCAGCGCCGTCAGCAGGAACGTCATGGTCAGTGCTGACGTGCCCGTGGGGTCGTGCGTGAGAACCCAGTAGACGGGCGCGACGATCGCGAAGAAGATCCCGCACGCGATGATGGTCCAGTACTCGGCCTTCATGGATCAGTGACCGTCCTTGCCCTCGTCGGTGGTGTCTGTCGGCGCCTGGGGCTCGCCCTTGCCCTCGACGTCGGGCGCATCGGCGATCGGAGATGTCTCCCCCGGGTTGTCGAGCAGCTCGAGCCTCGCGATCTCGGGGTGGTGCAGGTCGAAGGCCGGGCTTTCGGAGCGGATGCGCGGCAGCGACGTGAAGTTGTGACGCGGCGGCGGTGAGGACGTCGCCCACTCGAGCGAGCGGCCCCAGCCCCATGGGTCGTCGAGTCCGACGAGCGGCCCCTTGCGCGACTTCCACACGTTGTAGAAGAACGGCAGCGTGGAGGCGCCGAGCAGGAACGCGCCGATCGAGGAGATCTCGTTGAGCGTCGTGAAGCCGTCGGTGGGGCTGTAGTCGGCGTAGCGGCGCGGGAAGCCCTCGACGCCCAGCCAGTGCTGCACCAGGAACGTCATGTGGAACCCGATGAACAGCAGCCAGAAGTGGATCTTGCCGAGCTTCTCGTCGAGCATGCGGCCGGTCAGCTTGGGCCACCAGAAGTAGAACCCGGCGAACATCGCGAACACCACGGTGCCGAACACGACGTAGTGGAAGTGGGCGACGACGAAGTAGCTGTCGGACAGCTGGAAGTCCAGCGTCGGCGACGCCAGGATGACGCCGGTCAGACCGCCGAAGAGGAACGTCGTCAGGAAGCCCAGCGAGAAGATCAGCGGGGTGTCGAAGGACAGAGATCCCCCCCACAACGTGCCGATCCAGTTGAAGAACTTGACTCCTGTCGGCACCGCGATCAGGAACGTCATGAACGAGAAGAACGCCAGGTCGACCGAGCCGGTCACGAACATGTGGTGGGCCCAGACCGCGACGGACAGCGCCGCGATCATGAGCGTCGCGGCGACCAGGCCCATGTAGCCGAAGATCGGCTTGCGGGCGAAGACCGGCAGGATCTCGGTGATGATGCCGAAGAACGGCAACGCGATGATGTAGACCTCGGGGTGCCCGAAGAACCAGAACAGGTGCTGCCACAGGATCGGTCCACCGTTGGCGGCGTCGAAGACGTGGGCGCCGAGGCGACGATCGGCCTCGAGCGACAGCAGCGCGGCGGCGAAGATCGGGAACGCGATGATGACGAGGATGCTGGTGACCAGCGTGTTCCACACGAAGATCGGCATGCGGAACATCGTCAGGCCGGGCGCGCGCATCGTGAAGATCGTGGTGATGAAGTTGACCGCACCGAGGATCGTGCCCAGACCCGACATCCACAGGCCCATGACCCATAGGTCACCACCGATGCCCGGCGAGTTGACCGCATCACTCAGTGGCGCGTACGCGAACCAGCCGAAGCTCGCCGCTCCCCCGGGCACGAAGAACCCGGAGACGACGATCGTCGAGCCGAACAGGTAGAGCCAGTAGCTGAACATGTTGAGCCGCGGGAACGCGACGTCGGGCGCGCCGATCTGCAGCGGCATGATCGCGTTGCCGAAGCCGAAGAACAGCGGCGTCGCGAACATCAGCAGCATGATCGTGCCGTGCATCGTGAAGAGCTGGTTGTAGGTCTCTTCGTCGACGATCTGCGTGCCGGGCTGCGCCAGCTCGGCGCGGATCAGCAGCGCCAGGATGCCGCCGATGATGAAGAACGCGAACGACGTGAAGAGGTACATGTTGCCGATCACCTTGTGATCGGTCGTGGTGAGGACCGTGACGACCTTCTGGCCGAGGGTGCGCTCGTGCGTCACCTCGCGAGGTGTCTCGAATGCCGCCGTGGTGGTGGCCATCAGTTTCCGCCTCCGTTGCCCTGGACGCCGGCAACGTCCCCGCTCTTGCCGAGTCCTGCGATCGTGTGGGCTTCCTCGGCGCCCTTGGGCGCGCCTGTCTGACCGGCGTTCTTGAGCTCGACCAGGTGCGCCTCGTACTCGGCGTTCGACACCACGTGGACCTTGAAGATCATGCGCGAGTGGTAGAGGCCGCAGAGCTCGGCGCAGCGACCCGGTGAAGACGCCCTCGCGGGTCGGCGTCATGTCGAACGTGTTGACCTTGCCGGGAACGACGTCCATCTTGAAGTAGAACTCGGGGACCCAGAACGAGTGGATGACGTCGGGCGACACCAGGTTGAACCGGACCGACTCGTCGACCGGGAGCCACAGGTCTGCGGGGTTCTGGGGCGTGCCGACGTCGAACACGTCCTCACCCTGCGTCGCGTCCTCGTCGAGGTAGTTGAAGGCCCACTGCCACTTGCTGCCGACGACCTCGACGGTGTGGTCGGGGTTCGTGACCTTCTCGAGCATCTCGTTCTGCGACGTGACGGTGTGGAAGAAGAACACCGCGACGATGATGACCGGCGCGAACGTGTAGAGCGCCTCGATCGGCAGGTTGTAGCGGATCTGGACCGGCACCTCGTCGTCGCTGCGCCGGCGGTAGCGGACCATCGAGTAGACGATCAGGCCGAAGACCAGCAGGAACACGACCAGGACGGCGATCCACGCGCCCAGCCAGACGTCCCACATGGTCCGCGATCGGTCGCTGGCCTCGACGGGCAGCGCAAGCCGCTTGAGGTCGGAGTCATCGACGGGAGAACAGCCGCTCAAAACCACGGCGGCGATGGCGAGAACCGCCAGCTTCATCCGACCCACGGGGCGCGCCTTTCTGAACCATGACTGTCACGTGATGCCACGTGCAGCACCTTACTTGAGCAGGACCGGCCACCTGCGGTGAGGTCAGCCTCTGTTGTACGTGTGTCTGAACGAAGCGTCACGCGAGCGAGAGCGCTGCGTCGACCTCGGCCATGGCCTGCTCGCCGTATGCCGCGCCGATGCGCTTGAGGAAGCCCTCGCGCTCGAGCTCGTACTCCTGCGTGCCCTTGGTCTCGACCACGCTGGCGGCGATCGTGCAGCCGATCTGGGCGGAGCGCTCGAAGTCGAGTCCCGCCGCGATGCCGGCCAGGAATCCGGCGCGGAAGCTGTCGCCGACGCCGGTCGGGTCGACCGCGACGATACCCTCGTTGGCCTTGACCTCGATGGGGTCGCCGTCGGCCGGGTAGACCGTCACGCCGGCCTTGCCGCGCGTCACGATGCGGGTGCCGACGTGCGCCTGGACGTCGGCGGAGGACCAGCCGGTCTTCTGCTCGATCAGGGCGGCCTCGTAGTCGTTGCTGAACAGGTAGGTGGCGCCGTCGATCAGGTCACGGATGACGTCGCCCTCGGCCCACGCCAGCTGCTGCGAGACGTCGGCGGCGAACGGGATGCCGTTGTCGCGGCAGGCGCGCGTGTGGCGCAGCATGCCGTCGGGGTCGTCGGGGCCGACGAGGACGAGGTCGAAGTCCTGGCCGAGCGCGAGCAGGTCGATGTCACGCGCCTCCGACATCGCACCGGCGTAGAACGTGGCGATCTGCGCCATCTCGGTGTCGGTCGTGCACACGAAGCGGGCCGTGTGGCGGGTCTCCGACACGAGGACGCCCGAGGTGTCGACGCCCGCGTCGTCGAGCCAGCCGCGGTACTCGACCTCGAAGTCACGTCCGACGGCCCCGACGAGCAGGGCTCGGTGGCCGAGCCTGGCGAGCGCGTACGTGATGTTGGCGGCGCACCCCCCACGGCGTACGTCGAGGTCGTCCACGAGGAACGACAGCGAGATCTTGTCGAGCTGGTCCGGCACGAGTGAATCGGCGAACTTGCCCGGGAAGGTCATGAGGTGATCTGTGGCGATCGAACCGGTGATGGCGAGGTGCACCCCCACACAATAGACAACGGCCTCCCGCAATGCAGGAGGCCGTCGTGTGTCGTATGTCTTAGTGGAACGAATCGCCGCAAGCGCAGGAGCCGGTCGCCATCGGGTTGTCGATCGTGAAGCCCTGCTTCTCGATCGTGTCGACGAAGTCGATCGTCGCGCCACCGAGGTAAGGAAGGCTCATGCGATCGACCACGACGTTGACGCCGCCGAACTCGAAGATCTGGTCGCCGTCGAGCGAGCGCTCGTCGAAGAACAGCTGGTAGCGCAGTCCGGAGCAGCCGCCGGGCTGCACCGCGATGCGCAGCGCGAGGTCGTCGCGACCTTCCTGGGCAAGCAGGCTGCCCACCTTCTCGGCAGCGCCCTCGCTCAGGGTCACCCCGGTGGCAGGTGCGGTCTCGACGGTGGACTGCTCAGTCTCGATCGTCATGTGGTCTCCCATGGATCTGGTCTTTTGGTCACGACACGGTGGTCAACATATTCCGTGCCGATTCCATTCCATCGTACGCCGTCATTCCTCGGCGCGAGGCGACCACGTACGTGCGACACGCTCGGCGAGCGCTGCGAGGCTGGCATAGGCCTCGCCCATCGCAGCGTCGATCCCGACGAGCTCGGTGACCGAGTACGCGCTCTCGACACCCATGGCACGCATCTCGCGGGAGCCGACCAGGACCTGCCCCGCCAGCACGATGCACGGCCGGGCAGCAGCAGCCGCCACTGTCGCGACGCCGAAGACGACCTTGCCGGCGCGGGACGAGAAGTCGTACGTGCCCTCCCCCGTCACGACGAGATCGTGCGCGCCGGCCTGGCTGGTGAGCCCGACGGCGTCCGCCACGAGCTCGATGCCGGAGACCACACTGCCCGCCCAGGAGCATCAACGCGAACCCGAGCCCGCCCGCAGCACCCGCACCCTTGGCGTCGGCGACGCGGCGCTCAGCCGGAGTCGTGCCGCAGGTCGCGTCGACGAATCGGTCGAGCACGCCGTCCACGGCGATGATCTGGTCGTCGGTCAGGCCCTTTTGCGGCCCGAACGTCTTGGTGGCGCCGAACATGCCGAGCAGCGCGACGTCGACGTCGGCGGCGATGACGAGCTCGACGCCGTCGAGCCGGGCGCGGGCCGGGGCGAGGTCGACCTGCGTGACGCCGGCGAGCCCCTCGGGCCCGGCATCGAGCGGCACGTCGGCGGTCGCTCCCAGCGCCGCGAGCAGACCCGCTCCCCCGTCGTTGGTCGCGCTGCCGCCGAGTCCCACGACGATCCGGCGAGCCCCCGCATCGAGCGCCGCGGCGATCGCCTGGCCGACGCCATACGTCGTCGCGTGCAGCGGATCCTGCGGGTCGACCAGGTGCAGGCCGCACGCCTGAGCGCTCTCGACGTACGCCGTGCCGTCGGCGTGCAGCACCGTCACCGGCACCTCGACGCCGACCGGACCGCGTACGGTCACGACGGCCAGCTCACCGCCGATCCCCTCGTGCAGGACGTCGACGAATCCGGGACCGCCGTCGGCCATCGCCGCGGGGTTGAGCTCGTCATCGGGAGCGTGGCGCTGCCAGCCCTCGATGATCGCCCGTGCCGCCTCGGGCGCCGTGAGCGTGCCGCCGAAGGCGTCCGGCGCCACGAGGATCTTCACGCTGGACTCACCCTCGCGCTGGAACTACTGGGCGAGGGCTTGCTCGGCGGCGGCGATCAGCACGCACGTGGCGAGCACGTCGATCGCGGCCTCGAGCTCCTGCGGCGAGGGGTATGACGGCGCGATCCGGATGTTGCGATCGCGAGGGTCGTCGCCGTACGGGAACGCGCAACCGGCCGGCGTCATGGCGACGCCGGCCTCGCGAGCGAGCTGGATGACCCGCGACGCGGTGCCGTCGACGACGTCGAGGCTCACGAAGTAGCCACCCTTGGGCTCGGTCCAGCTCGCGACACCGTAGTCGCCGAGGCGCGTACGCAGGATGTCGACGACGGCCTGGAACTTCGGCGCCAGGATCGCGCGGTGGCCGTCCATCAGGGCGTGCACACCGTCGACGCTCTTGAGGAACCGCGCGTGGCGCAGCTGGTTGACCTTGTCGGGGCCGATCGTGCGCTTGGCGAGGTGCTTGAGGTACCACTCGATGTTGGCCGCCGAGCTGCCGAGGAAGCACACGCCTGCGCCGGCGAACGTGACCTTGGACGTCGACGCGAAGATCACCGGTCGGTTGGGGTGCCCCGAGGCGGAGCACAGGCCGAGGATGTCGGCGGTCTTGGTGTGCTGCTCGGTGAGGTGGTGCACGGCGTAGGCGTTGTCCCAGAAGATCCTGAAGTCCGGCGCTGCGGTCTCGAGCGCGGCGAGCTCGGCGGCGACGGCCTCGCTGACGACGGCACCCGTCGGGTTGCTGTAGGTCGGGACGAGCCACATGCCCTTGACCGCTGGGTCCTTGACGAGCTCACGCACGGCGGCGACGTCCGGCCCGTCGTCGAGCAGGTCGACCGGCAGCATCTCGATGCCGTACTCCTCGAGCAGGGCGAAGTGCCGGTCGTAGCCGGGTACGGGGCAGATGAACTTGACGACCTCTTCGACGCCCCACGGCTGCTCGGAGTCGGCGACGCCGTGGAACAGGGCGAACACGAGGTTGTCGTGCATCATCGCGAGGCTCGCGTTGTCGCCGGCGATGACCTGCTCGACGGGCACCTGCATGATCGGCGCGAAGATCTCCCGCAGCTCGGTCAGACCGGTGAGCCCGCCGTAGTTGCGGGTGTCGGTGCCGGCGGCGTCCTTGAAGTCCGCGCCGGGCATCGACAGCAGCTCGTTGGAGAGGTCGAGCTGCGCCGGAGAGGGCTTGCCCCGCGTGAGGTCGAGCTTGAGGCCCGACTCCTTGAGGGTCTGGTATGCCGCGGTCTGCTCGTCGAGCAGAGCCTGGATCTGGTCTGTGGAGAGGGTGTCGAACGTCACCTGTCCAACCTATCCGGCCGAGGCTGTCGTCAGCCGAGACCGGGAGCGCCCCAGATCGCGAGCCACTTGGTCAGGTCGGGCTCGACCGGTACGTCCTCGCCGACGACGCCGCGGATCTGCAGCTCCAGGGCGTTGTCGCGCTTCTCGCCGTCGAGCGGCACGAACGGGTAGAACGTGCCGCGCTTGTAGAGGTAGACCAGCGCGAGGGGCTTGCCGTCGGCCGCCGTGAAGCCCATCGTCGAGCACAGCAGCGCCGAGCCGAAGCCGGCGTCGGCGAGCGAGCTGTTGACGGCGTGCAGGTCGGTCACCAGCCCCGAGACGTCGCGGTCCGTACGCGTGACGGTGAGCCAGTGGAAGCCGAATCGGTCCGTGCTGCGGGTGACCGTGGCACCGGCATTCGTCGTGATGAGCTTCTCGGCGTCGGCCATCACGGTGTCGTCGGCGTTGCCCTCGACGTCGCGGAAGCACACCGACCCCGATCCGGTCGTCGAGAATCCCTCGGTCTGCAGCGACAGCGCGGCCTGCGGCACGGCGAACAGCACGTCGAGGTCGGCCTGCGGCGGCTTGGTACGCCCGAGGATCGCGTCGAAGATGCCCACCGCGTCAGCCCTGCTCGGAGAGCTCGGCGCTGACCTTGGCGAGCTGGTCGAGGCGCACCTGGAGCGGCGGGTGCGTCGCGAACATCGCGCCGATCGACTCGCGGTTGATCGCCGGGGCGAAGAAGAACGCGCTGATCGCCTGCCCCTCGCGGAGGTCGCGGTTGGGGATGCGGGCCATGTCGCCCGAGATCTTGACGAGGGCCGACGAGAGCTTCGACGGCCGGCCCGTGAGGTAGGCGCCGCTGCGGTCGGCGCTGAGCTCGCGATAGCGCGACAGCGAGCGCGTCAGGACGAAGCTCACGAAGTAGACGACCATGCTGACGAGGAACACGACCAGGAACACCGCACCGCTGTTCTTGTTGCTGCGGCCGCCGAAGATGTTGCCGGCGTACATGCCCCAACGGGTGATGAACCCGGCGAGCAGGCCGAGCGACGAGGCGACCGTCATGACCGTGACGTCGCGGTTGGCGACGTGGGACAGCTCGTGCGCCAGGACGCCTTCGAGCTCGTCGGCGTCGAGCCGCTGCATGATGCCGGTCGTGACGCAGACCGAGGAGTGCTTGGGCGAACGGCCGGTCGCGAACGCGTTGGGCATGTCGGTCACCGCGACCGCGACGCGAGGCTTGGGCATGTCGGCGAGGGCGCACAGCCGGTCGATCATGGCGTGCAGCTCGGGCGCCTGCTCGGGCTCGACGACCTTGGCGCCCATCGACTTGAGGGCCAGCGAGTCGGAGAAGAACCATTGACCCCAGGCGATGCCGAGCACGATGACGATCGCCGAGACGCAGCCGTGCGACGTCTGGTCAGCAGCACCGACACCGAACGCGACGTAGAGCGCCCCGAGCCCCAGCGCGACGCCGCCCATGCGCAGCGTCAGCCCGCGGTCACTTTTGAATCGCGTCCGTGCCATCGTCGTCCTTCCTGGGAGTGGAGATCTGCTCGAGCTGCCGGTCGACCTCGGCGCTGTCGAGCGCGGTGTCGAACTGGCGGCGCAGCGCTTCGTCGGGGCTCTCCCCCGGCTTGCTGACGACACCCTCGGCGACGAGCTCGTCGACCGCGTCGGCGGTGGCCTCGAGCTCACGCGTACGCCGTTCGGCCGACTCGACGGCCTGGCCGACGTCGCTGACCGAGGAGTTGATGCCACGGGTCGCGCTGTTGATCTCGGCGCGAGCCGCCGCGGCGGTGTGGCGGGCCGCCAGCGTGTCCTTGCGGACGCGGAACGCCTCGACCTCCTGCTCGATCTTGAGCGCCGTGGCCTCGAGCTTGTCCTCCTCGGCTCTGGAGGTCGGCGTGCCGGGCCTTGAGGTCGGCGGCCGCCTTCTCGAGCGTGACCTTGCGGGTCAGGACGGAGCGGGCCTCGTCGTCGTTGCCCTGCGCGACCGCCTGTCGCGCCTCGTCGTCGAGCTGTGCGGCCTGCTGGTCGAGCGCGGCCAGCTGGAGCTCGACCCGCTTGCGGCTCGTCGCCACGTCCGCGACCCCTCGGCGTACCTGTCGGAGCAGAGCCGTCTGGGTGCGGTAGGTCTCGTCGAGCTTGTCCTTGAGATCGCTCGACGTCGTTGCCGCGAAAACGCCACGAACGGAAGATCCTGGCGATGCGCTTGCCGATGCTCATGCTCGCAAGCGTACGGGTAGGGTGTCGCGGGTGGTAGACGAGACAGAGGCCGGCAAGGGGCGTCGCACGCCGACGCGCAAAGAGGCCGAAGCCGCGCGCAAGAAGCAGATGAAAGTCCCCGTGACGCGCAAGGACCAGGCCAAGCGCGAGCGGGCCGCCCGCGAGGAGCTCCGGCTCAAGCAGCGCGAGGCGCTCAAGACCGGCGACGAGAAGTACCTCCCGCTGCGCGAGCGCGGCCCGGTGCGCAAGTTCTGCCGCGACTACGTCGACCGCCGCTGGAACTTCGCAGAGTTCCTGCTGCCGTTCCTGGCGCGTGCTCATCATCAGCATCTTCGGCGCCGCTCAGTGGGGCGCCGCGTGCCACGTCCGTGCTGTACCCGTTCGTATCTTCGGCGACGGTCATCGACGAGTTCTTCCTGTGCGCGGGCTCAGGAAGCAGCTCAAGAAGCGGTTCTCACCCGACGAGACCCGCGGCGCGACGTCGCGTACGCGGTCCTCCGCAGCACGCAGCTGCGCCGGTTCCGGCTGCCCAAGCCGCAGGTCAAGCGCGGCGAACCCCTCGCCGACCGCTACTAGCGATAGTCGCTCCGCGTGCAGTGACATCGGGCCGTAGATCTCGGTCTCGCCGTCGAACAGGCGTACCTGGTCGACGCCCTGCTCGAGCAGCGTCTCGAACTCCTCGCCGACCCACGACTCGGCGTCGCCGCGGCTCTCGAACTCCTCGGACCGGCCCTTGACCTCGCCGAGTGTGTCCTCCAACGTCCATGTCCAGCCCATGATTCAGCCCTCCTTGGTCGACGGTTGTACGAATGGCGGTTTGGTGACCGTGAACGCCTCGGAGCGACCGCGAACGTCGACGACGACGGTCGCACCGTCCTCGACCGATGGCTCCAGCAGCGCCAGCGCGATGCCCTGGCGGAGCGTCGGCGAGAACGTACCGGAGGTGATCTCGCCGAGCTCGGCGCCGTCGGCGTCGGTGACCGTCATGCCCGGGCGCGGGATGCCGCGGCCCTGCGCGAGGAGACCGCGCAACGTGCGTACGGTCTTCTCGGCGCGTTGACGCTCGAGCGCTTCCTTGCCCCAGAACGCCGGCTTGTTCCAGCCGACGGCCCAGCCAGCGCGCGCCATGACCGGGCTGATCTCGGGCGACAGCTCGTGCCCGTGCAGCGGATAGCCCATCTCCGTGCGCAGCGTGTCGCGGGCGCCGAGGCCGCAGGCGCGGATGCCGTGCGGCTCCCCCGCCGCCATGACGGCGTCCCACACATCGCCCGCGGAGGCCGACGGCACGACCAGCTCGTAGCCGCGCTCGCCGGTGTAACCCGTGCGGCAGACCGTGATCTCCTGCCCGGCGATCGTCGCGTCGGCGAACGACATGTACTCGTGGTCGACCGGCAGGTCGAGCGACGTCAGCACCTCGTCGCTCAGCGGACCCTGGATCGCCAGGACCGCGTAGTCGCGGTGCTGGTCGGTCACCTCGATGCCGGCCGGCGCGGCGGCCTGCAGCCGAGCGACGACGGCAGCGGTGTTGGCCGCGTTGGGGATGAGGAACACCTCGAAGTCGCTGCGGAGGTAGGCGATGAGGTCGTCGACCGTGCCACCGTCCTCGTCGCAGCACAACGTGTACTGCGCCTTGCCGCTCTCGATGCGTCGAAGATCGTTGGTCAGGCACTCGTTGACGAAGTCCGCAGCACCGGTGCCGCGGACCAGCGCCTTGCCGAGGTGGCTGACGTCGAACAGGCCGACGGCCTCGCGTACGGCCTTGTGCTCGGCGAGCACGCCACCGCCGGCGTACTCCAGCGGCATGTCCCAGCCGCCGAACTCGGCGAGCTTGGCGCCAAGAGCGACGTGTCGGTCGTGCAACGGCGAGTGCAGCAGATCCATGGCACCCAAGGTAGGGCACGCCCTCGCGCCGGTGTGGGCGGCGACCCTAGAGTGGCGGACATGCTTTCCGTTACCCTCAGCACCGCCAAGCCGACCACCGCCCGGGCCGACGCCCTGATCCTCGGGATCCGAGGCGACGAGGACAAGGGCGACCTGGCGCCGACGCTCGACCTGTTGGGCTTCACGGGCGAGAAGGGGCAGACCGTGAAGTTCCCGGCGGGCGACGCCGCGAAGGCGTCGGTGATCATCGCCGTGGCGCTGCCGGAGGAGCCGACCGCCGAGGACCTGCGCCGCGCCACTGCGCGCGGCGTACGAGCAGCCAAGAACGCCACGAGCATCGCGATCGCGCTGCATCCCGCCGGTGTCGACGAGGTCGAGGCGATCGCCGAGGGGGTGCCGCTCGGCGCCTACGCGTTCGAGACCTACAAGACCAAGAAGAAGGGCGACGCCAAGAAGCCCAAGCTCAAGAGCGCCGTCATCCTCAGCCCGTTCGCGCGCCAGACGACCGCGACCAAGGCCGTCGAGCGCGCTGCGACGGTCGCGGCGGCGGTCAACACTGCCCGCGACTGGGTCAACATGCCGCCCGGTGACCTGCGACCGGCTGACTTCGCCGAGGCGATCACTGCGCATGCCGGCACCGACGTCAAGGTGGCGGTCTGGGACGAGAAGCGCCTCGCCAAGGAGAGGTGCGGCGGCATCCTCGGTGTCGGCCGCGGATCCGACAGCCCGCCGCGCCTGGTCACCCTCACGTACGCCCCGGCCAACGCCGTCACGCATCTCGCGCTCGTCGGCAAGGGCATCACGTTCGACTCGGGCGGACTCTCGATCAAGCCGGGCGCCTCGATGCAGACCATGAAGCTCGACATGGCCGGCGCCGCGGCGGTCGCGGCAGCGACCGTCGCGATCGCGCGACTCGGGCTGCCGATCAAGATCACGGCGTACGCCTGCATCGCCGAGAACATGCCGAGCGGTGGAGCGACCCGCCCCGGCGACGTGCTGACGATGCGCAGCGGAGCGACGGTCGAGGTGCACAACACCGACGCCGAGGGACGCCTCGTGCTCGCCGACGGGCTCGCCCTCGCCGCCGAGACCAAGCCCGACCGCATCGTCGATGTCGCGACCCTCACGGGCGCCTGCATGGTGGCGCTCGGTGAGCTGACGTCCGGCATCCTCGGCAACGACGAGGAGTTCGGCGAGACGGTCTTCGCGGCGTCGAAGTCTGCCGGCGAGTCGATGTGGCCGCTGCCGATCACCGAGGAGATGAAGGGCAAGGTCAACTCCTCGAGCATCGCCGACCTGCGACAGCACAACCCCAAGCCGTACGGCGGCACGCTGTTCGCAGCGGCGTTCCTGCGCGAGTTCGTCAACGACATCCCGTGGGCGCACCTCGACATCGCCGGACCGTCGTTCAACGAGGGCAGCGCATTCGACTACACGCCCGTGGGCGGCACCGGCGTCGGCGTACGTACGCTCGTCCGGCTCGCGGCGGAGCTGGCCGGGACTCGATGACGATCGACCCCTCCACGACCCGAGCGCTGTCCCAGCGGCTCGCGGTCGAGCAGTCGAAGCAACGCCTCCCGTCGATCGCCGCGGGCATCGTGCGGGACGGCGAGATCGTCTGGTCCGACGCCGTCGGCACTCTCGACGGTCGCGCCGACGGACCCGCGCCGACGACGGACACGCAGTACCGGATCGGCTCGATCTCCAAGACGTTCGTCGGCGTCGAGGTCATGCGCCTGCGCGACGAGGGACGCCTCGACCTCGGCGACACGATCGGCACCCACCTGCCCGAGGTGCCGTTCCCGCAGGTGACGGTCGCACAGCTGCTGACCCACACGTCCGGCCTGCAGTCGGAGACGGACGGTGACTGGTGGGAGCGCAGCGAGGGCGGCTCCGTGGGCGGATCTGATGGCCGCCAACCCGCAGCTGCGATCGACCCCCGGCACCGGGTTCCACTACTCCAACGTCGGCTTCGCGGTGCTCGGCGAGCTCATCGCCCGCCTGCGGGACCAGCCGTGGCACGACGCCGTACGGGTCGGCATCCTCGAACCACTCGGCATGACACGTACGACGACCCGGCCGACGGCGCCTGCCGCCCCCGGACTCGCCGTGCACCCGCTGGCCGACCTCGTGCACGTCGAGCCCGAGCACGATGCCGTCTCGATGGCACCCGCCGGACAGTTCTGGTCGACCGTCGACGACCTCGCCTCGTGGGCGGCGTTCCTCGGCGGGCGCACCGGCGACGTGCTGGCTCCGGAGACGCTCAAGGAGATGCTGCGGCCGATCGCGGTCAACGACGTCGTCGGCGCCGCGTGGACCGGCGCGCACGGCCTCGGCTGGCAGACCTGGAACGTCGATGGCCGCCGGTTCGCCGGCCATGGCGGCTCGATGCCGGGCTTCGTCGCGGACCTCCGGGTCGATGTCGAGTCCGGCGACGGCATCGTGCTGATGACGAACGCCACCAGCGGCCTCGGCAAGGCGACCGTCGACCTGCTCAACCTGTTCGCCGAGAAGGAGCCGGCGCTCCCGAAGCCCTGGAGCGCCGACGCCTCGCAGGCGAGCAGCCTCGACCTCATCGGCCCGTGGTTCTGGGGAACGTACGAGTTCAGGCTCTCGCTGGCGCCTGAGGGACTGCTGCGGCTCGGCACGCCAGGCGAGGGCCGCGGCGCCCGGTTCAAGCCCGTCGGCGACGGGTGGGTCGGCCTCGACGGCTACTACACCGGCGAGCCGCTTGCCGTGGAGCGCGACGCGTCAGGCCGCGCGGTGCGCCTGGTGCTCGCGTCGTTCGTCTTCACCCGTACGCCCTACGACCCCGATGCGACGATCCCCGGCGGCATCCACGAGTCCGGCTGGCACTAGGCGTCGAGATGTGGGACTCGTACGTGGCCGCGCACCCGGAGCATGCGGCCGACGACTCCGCCGGCCGAGGCCTTCGGTGACTCGGCGGAGATGGCCGACCGCCTCCTCGCGCTCGTGCTGTCAGGGTCCAAACGCGCCACGGCTGGGCTCGTGGCGGACTACGCCGCGGACGAGCGAACCGCTGCCCACGGTCGGCGATCACTGGATCCTGACTGACGGCCGCGACGTTCCCCGCGCCGTGCTCCGCTACACCGACGTACGCACCGGACGGCTCGGACAGCGTCGACGACCAGTTCGCCTGGGACGAGGGCGAAGGCGACCGGACTCGCGACACCTGGCTGGCCGACCACCGGGCCTTTGCCGAGCGGCGGTGCGCTGCGCAAGGCATCACGATCCCGCCGGAGGGTGTCGACGCGCTCGAAACAGTCTTCCAGCGGTTCGCGGTCGTGTGGCCGCCGGAGCTTGCCGACTGACTCGAGCCAGACGTGCGGATCAGGCGTGCTGGGCGGCGATGAACTGCGCGATCCGGCTCAGCAGGTCGTGCGGCACCGGTCGGTCATACATGAGCTTGACGGTGTCCTTGTCGGAGCGCAGCGGCGCGATCTCCGGCTCGAGGTCTGCATCCGCGACCGGGACCGGATAGAGGCCGATGTGCTTGGTCCAGCCTGCGTAGTGCACCAGGTAGCGGTCACCCAGCATGACGCACGGCATCTGGTAGCGGATCGTCTCGCCCGATCCCGGCACGGCGTTCTTGATCGTCGAGCGCACGTCCTCGAGGATGACCTGCACCTCGCCCGGGAACGACGCGATGTACTCGTCGACGGTGTCGAAACGCTCTGCCATGACGAGCAGTGTGGCACGTCAGTCGGGCAGGCCCGAGGGCCCTTGCGGCGTCCTCGACGGTGTCCCACTTGGTGCGCTCGCCGCCGAGCCGGTCGGGATGCGCCTGCTTGCGGGCCTTGCGGTAGACCCGCATGAGCTCGTCGAACGACGGGTTGGTCGGCAGCGGGTCGACGCCGGCGATCGACTCGAGCGTCATGATCGCGGCGAGCTCCTTGGGAGTCTGCTTCGCCGGCTGCGGGGTCGCGGAGCTCGACGGAGGCGGCGGCGTCCCCTTGGCCTTGCGGAGGTCGTAGTCACGCTTGCGCGACGGCACGCCCACGAGGTTGGCGTCGTAGACCGGGATGTTGAGCTTCTTGCGGGCGAACTCGTACGCCGCCTGCGCCGAGGCCACCCGGCGACGGATCGACTCGCCGTCGGCCGGCGACCAGGAGCAGCGTCGTCTGGGTGACCGACGTCTTGGGCTCGACGTACGCCTCGACGCCCTTGCGTGACTCGGCGAAGGCGCGCAGCGCATCGAGGTCCGCACGGCTCGCGTTGCGGTCGGAGACCACGGCGCCGCCGTCCGTCCGGGCCTTACGCCCTCGGAAGATTCCCATGCGACAAGTGTGCCCGATCGTGGCGCATACCCCGATCAACCCCGGTGGCAGCGTCGTTGCCTCAGGTGACAAGATGATGACGAACGACATCCTTGGGAGGACACCGTGGCGGACGTCGCCGGCAACAACTTCGACATCGTGATTCTCGGCGGCGGCAGTGGCGGTTACGCCTGCGCGCTGCGCGCCGTCCAGCTCGGCAAGTCCGTCGCGCTGATCGAGAAGGGCAAGCTCGGCGGGACGTGCCTGCATACGGGCTGCATCCCGACCAAGGCGCTGCTGCACTCCGCGGAGGTGGCAGATGCCAGCCGCGAGAGCCAGAACTTCGGCGTCAAGGCCACGTTCGAGGGCATCGACATGCCGGCGGTCAACACCTACAAGGACGGCGTGATCGACCGCCTCTACAAGGGCCTCCAGGGCCTCATCAAGTCCGGCGGCATCACGGTCGTCGAGGGCGAGGGCAAGCTCGTCGACGCCAAGACGGTCGAGGTCAACGGCGAGCGCTACACCGGCACCAACGTCGTGCTGGCCACCGGCTCGGTCTCGCGCACGCTGGGGCTCGACATCGGCGGCCGGGTCATCACGAGCTCCGAGGCGCTCACGATGAGCGAGGTCCCCGAGAAGGTCGTCATCATCGGCGGCAGCGTCATCGGCGTGGAGTTCGCGTCGGTGTGGAAGTCGTTCGGCGCCGACGTCACGATCATCGAGGGCCTGCCGACGCTGATCCCGCTCGAGGACCCGTCGCTGTCCAAGCAGCTCGAGCGCGCGTTCCGCAAGCGCAAGATCAACTTCAAGACCGGCGTCAAGTTCAGCAGCGTCGAGCAGACCGAGTCCGGCGTGACGGTGTCCCTCGAGGACGGCACGACGATCGAGACCGACCTGGTCCTCGTCGCCGTCGGCCGCGGACCCAACTCCGCCGGCATGGGCTACGAAGAGGCCGGCATCACGGTCGACCGTGGCTGGGTGCCCACCAACGAGCGCCTCGCGACCAACGTCGACGGCGTGTTCGCGGTCGGCGACCTCGTCCCGGGCCTGCAGCTCGCGCACCGCGGCTTCGCGCACGGCATCTTCGTGGCCGAGGAGATCGCCGGCCTCAACCCGCAGCCGGTCATCGACTCGGGCATCCCGCGCGTGACCTACTGCGACCCCGAGATCGCGTCTGTCGGACTCACCGAGCCCCAGGCCCGCGAGAAGTACGGCGACGACAAGGTCGAGATCCAGGACTACAACCTGGGCGGCAACGGCAAGTCGCAGATCCTCGGGACCGCGGGCAGCGTCAAGCTCGTACGCGAGAAGGACGGCCCCATCGTCGGCGTCCACATGATCGGTGCCCGCTACGGCGAGCAGGTCGGCGAGGCATCGCTGATGGTCAACTGGGAGGCTTACCCCGAGGACGTGGCGCAGTTCATCCACGCCCACCCCACCCAGAACGAAGCACTCGGCGAGGCCGCACTCGCGCTCGCCGGCAAACCGCTCCACTCACACGCCTGACCCGGAGAACCAGAGGACATCATGGCTACGTCTGTCACCCTTCCCGCTCTCGGCGAAAGCGTCACCGAGGGCACAGTCACCCAATGGCTCAAGCAGGTCGGCGACTCCGTCGCTGTCGATGAGCCGCTGCTCGAGATCTCCACCGACAAGGTCGACACCGAGATCCCGTCGCCCGTCGCGGGCGTGCTGCTCGAGATCAAGGCCAACGAGGACGACACCGTCGAGGTCGGCGCCGTGCTCGCGATCATCGGCGAGGAGGGCGAGAGCGCCGGTGGCGACGCCGCCCCCGCCGCTGAGGCCCCTGCCGCCGAAGCGCCTGCCGCTGAGGCCCCGGCTGCCGAGGCGCCCGCGCCCGAGGCCCCGGCCGAGCAGCCGGTCGCCGAGAGCGCGTCTGAGGAGCGCTCCCCCGCGCCCGCCGGCAGCGCCGACGCGCAGCAGGCCGCAGCCGAGAACGCCCCCGCACCGCAGGCCGAGACCGCGCCGACGTCCGGTGGCGGCACGGCCGTGACTCTCCCCGCCCTGGGCGAGAGCGTCACCGAGGGCACCGTGACCCAGTGGCTCAAGCAGGTCGGCGACGACGTCGCCGTCGATGAGCCGCTGCTCGAGATCTCCACCGACAAGGTCGACACCGAGATCCCGTCGCCCGTCGCCGGCAAGCTCCTCGAGATCAAGGTCGCCGAGGACGAGACCGTCGAGGTCGGCGCTGAGCTCGCGATCATCGGCTCGGCCGACGCCGCTCCTGCCGCCAGCGCTCCCGAGGCGCCCGCCCCCGAGGCGGCACCGGAGCCGGCACCCGCGTCCGCACCTGCGGCTGCCGACCCCGAGTCCCAGGCCAACCCGGCTGAGGCATCGCCCCCGGCCGAGGCTCCCGCTCCCGCCGCCGAGGCACCTGCCCCGGCACCCGAGCCGGCGCCGGCACCTGAGCCCGCAGCCGCACCCGAGCCTGCTCCGGTCCCGGCAGCATCGCCGAGCGCGAGCGGCGACACGTATGTCACGCCGATCGTGCGCAAGCTCGCCAAGCAGCACAACGTCGACCTCGCCGCCGTCACCGGCACCGGCGTCGGCGGCCGCATCCGCAAGCAGGACGTCCTCGACGCAGCCGAGAAGCCCGCAGCCGCGCCGGCAGCAGCTCCCGCCGCCAGCGCACCCGCCGCAGCGCCTGCTGCCGCGGCCGAGCCGTCACCGCTGCGCGGCAAGACCGAGAAGCTCAGCCGCCTGCGCAAGGTCGTCGCCAGCCGCCTGGTCGAGTCGCTGCAGGTCTCGGCCCAGCTCACCCAGGTCCACGAGGTCGACGTCACCGAGGTGGCCCGCCTGCGCGCTCGCCACAAGGATGCCTTCCTCGAGCGCGAGGGCGTCAAGCTGACGTTCCTGCCGTTCTTCGCCAAGGCCGCGATCGAGGCTCTCAAGCAGTACCCGCAGCTCAACTCGGCGGTCGACCTCGAGGCGGGCACGATCACGTACCCGGCCGGAGAGCACCTCGGCATCGCGGTCGACACCGAGCGCGGTCTGCTCGTACCGACCATCAAGGACGCCGGAGACCTGTCGATCGCCGGGCTGGCCCGCAAGATCGCCGACGCGGCCGAGCGCACGCGCACCAACAAGATCTCCCCGGACGAGCTGTCCGGCGCGACGTTCTCGATCACCAACCTCGGCAGCAACGGCGCCCTGTTCGACACGCCGATCATCAACCAGCCGCAGGTGGCGATCCTGGGCGTCGGCGCGGTCGTCAAGCGCCCCGTCGTGGTCACCGACGCGCAGGGCAGCGACAGCATCTCGGTGCGCAGCATGGCCTACCTCGCGCTGACGTACGACCACCGCATCGTCGACGGCGCGGATGCCGGCCGCTACCTCACGGCGGTCAAGCAGCGCCTGCAGGGCGGCTCGTTCGAAGGCGAGCTCGGGTCCTGACCCGTGCACGTTGTCATCGGGGGTGCCTCAGGGTTCCTGGGCACCGCGCTGACGCACCAGCTGCGCCAGCGCGGTCACCAGGTCACCCGCCTGGTCCGCTCCGCTGATCCTGCCGACGACGCGTCGCTCTGGGACCCCTACACGGGTCGCATCGACCAGATCGTGATCGACCGGGCCGACGTCGTCGTCAACCTCTCGGGTGCGTCGGTCTCGCGCTGGCCGCGCACCCGAGAAGCGACGCAAGATCATCCTCGAGTCCCGGACCGTCCGCCACGAGCACGCTCGCCAAGGCCGTCGCCGCCTCGGCCAACCCTCCGGCGCTGATCTCGGCCTCGGGCATGTCCCAGTACGGCATCGACTGCGGCGACGAGGTGCTGACCGAGAGGTCGGACGCCGGGCCGATCGGCTTCCTGCCGGACGTGGTCCAGGCGTGGGAAGCCGCCGCGTCCCCGGCCATCGAGGCCGGCGCGCGGGTCTGCTTCATTCGTACGACCCTGGTGCTCAAGGCGGGCGAGGGCCTGCTCCGGTTCATGCTGCCGTTCTGGAAGCTCGGCCTGGGCGCTCGGCTCGGCCACGGACGTCAGTACATGTCGTTCATCTCGCTCAACGACTGGGTGCGCGCCGCCACGCTGTTGATCGAGTCTCCCGACCTCAGCGGCCCGTTCAACTTCGGGGCGCCGGTCCCGGTCACCAACGCGGAGTTCACCGACACCCTCGGCGACGTCGTGCACCGCCCGACGTTCCTGGTCGCGCCGCGATTCGCGATCAAGGCCGCGCTCGGCAGCATGGCCGACGACCTGCTCGGATCGATGCGGGTCTCCCCCGCGGCGCTGGCCGACGCCGGCTTCACGTTCGACCAGCCCGACCTCAGATCGGCGCTCGAGGCCGCGCTGCGATGAAGCCCGTCGCTGCCGTCGCCGACAACTGCGACGTCTGACCCGGCGCAGGCGTTCGTCGCCTACCTCGACTACTTCCGCGCCGAGGCCCGCCGCAAGGTCGCCGATCTCGACGACCGCGACCTGCACGACAGCCGGCTGCCGTCGGGCTGGAGCCCGATCGAGCTGATCTCGCACCTGGTCCACATGGAGCAGCGGTGGCTCGTCTGGGGATTCCTCGGTGAGCAGGTCGGCGAGCCGTGGGGCGACAACGTCGACGGCATCGCGTCCGGCGTATGGGCCACCGACCGTACGCTCGACGACCTCCTGGCAGCGCTGGACGACGGCGGCCGCCGCACGGCGAGATCGTCGCGGCCCACGACCTGCACGACCACGCCGCGACCGGCGGACGGTTCCCCGAGGGCGAGCCGACCCCGACGCTCATCGCGATCTTGTTCCACGTCATGCAGGAGTACGCCCGCCACGTCGGGCACCTCGACATCGTGCGCGAGCTGATCGACGGGACGACCGGCGAGGGCTGACCGGCGATTCGGTGTACGGATGCCGCCCGCCGCTGACATGCTGACTCCGTGCTGCCGACGATCGACGTACTCGGGCTGCCGATCCCGACCCACGCGCTGTTCGTTGCGCTCGGCGTGCTCGCAGCGGCAGGGATCTTCGTCGTCGAGGCGCGGCGGCGCGGGCAGACCGACGAGCGGATCTGGTACGTCGTGCTGGGCGCCCTGGTGGGCGGCGCGATCTTCATGCGCCTCGGCCCGTGGTTCCAGCACCTCGACCTGCGCGCCAACGCCTCGCTCCCCGAGCAGTGGCTCTACGGCAACCGCAGCATCCTCGGCGGGCTGTTCGGCGCCTGGCTCGGCGTCCACGTCGCCAAACGCCTGGTCGGCTACGAAGCTCGTACGGGCGACCTGTTCGCGCCCGCCGTGGCGCTCGGCATGGCGATCGGCCGATTCGGCTGCTTCTTCACCGAGCTTCCCGGCACGCCGACCGGCACGTCCTTCGGCATCCGACTCGACGCGGAGGACGCCGCCCGCCTCGGCGCGCCCGCCGGCGTGCCGCTGCATCCGTCGTTCGCGTACGAGATCGCGTTCCAGGCGGCCGCGTTCGTGGTGATCTGGTTCTGGCTGCGCCATCGCCTCGTGTCGCCGGGCGAGACGCTGACGTTCTACCTGCTCGGCTACGGGGTCTTCCGCTTCCTCGTCGAGTTCACCCGCGGCAACGACGTCGCCTGGCAAGGCCTGACCCGGCCGCAGCTGTTCCTGCTCCTCACCGTTCCCCTCGTGCTGGCCCGCATCGTCGTGCAGGCACGCAAGGGCGTCTACCGACTCGAGCCAGTGGAGGCACGATGACCCAACCGCCGACCGGACCACCTCAGGGACCGCCGCCGTGGGGCCACTATCCCCAGCCGCCAGGGCCCCCGCCCAAGCGCGGCCGCGGCTGGGAGATCTTCGGCGGCGTGGTGGTCGGCGGCATCCTCGCCGTCGTCTTCCCGTTGATGTCGCTCGCGATCGCCGACCAGGCCGGCTTCGGCGGGTTCATCGTGGCTCTGCTGCTGGTGCCCGCCCTCGGGCTCGGCCTCTTGTTCAGCGACTCGACCCGGCCGTGGGGGCTCGGCATACTCATCGGCTGGGCTGTCGCCTTGATCGTCGTCGGCGGATCGTGCGTCGCGATCATCGCGAGCCTGAACGGATCGCTATGACCGGTATGCCCCTGCGCGACTACCGGATCCACCGCTACGTCAGCGCCTTCTGCCCTCAGTGCCACGACGAGGTCCCCGACCGCCCGCTCGCCGACGTCCGCCGACTGTCGGGCTGGCTCGCGGTCCGCGACGACCGCGTGTGGCTGGAGCGGGGGTGCCCGGACCACGGCCTGGTCAGGACGCTCTACGACGAGTCGCCGGAGATCCTGTCGTACCTCGAGGAGTGGACCGCGCCGACCAAGGTGCACGAGCCGGACGTCGCCGGGAACTTCCAGCCGGTCCCGGCGGCGTACGCCGACGGCCTGCCGGAGATGCAGACCCAGCACACCTGCATCCTGCTCGCCGACATCACCGACCACTGCAACCTGCGCTGCCCCACCTGCTTCGCGGAGTCGGCGCCGGCGATGTCGTCGGTCGCTCCGCTCGACCAGGTGCTCGCGTCGATCGACACCCGGCTCTCGCGGGAGAACGGGCGCATCGACGTCCTGATGCTGTCCGGCGGCGAGCCGACGCTCTATCCCCAGCTGGCCGAGCTGCTCGACGCCGTGGCCGAACGGCCGATCGTCAGGGTGCTCGTCAACACCAACGGCCTGCGCATCGCCCAGGACGACGAGCTGCTCGCCCTGCTGACGCGGCACCGCGAACGCGTCGAGGTCTACCTGCAGTTCGACGGCGAGTCGGCGGAGGCATCGACGCACCACCGCGGAGCGGACATCCGCCGGTTCAAGGACCGCGCCCTCGACCGGCTGTCGGCGGCCGGGATCTTCACGACCCTCACCATGACCGCAGCGCTCGGCGTCAACGACGACGAGATCGGCTACGTCGTCAAGCGCGGGCTCGACACCCCGTACGTCGGTGGGGTGACGATCCAGCCGGTGTTCGGCTCGGGACGCTCGGCCGCGATCGACCCCATGGACCGGCTGACCCACACCGGCGTGCTGGCCCGGCTCGACGAGCAGACCGCGGGACAGGTCACCTGGCGGGACCTCACGGCGCTGCCGTGCTCGCACCCGCACTGCTGCTCGGTCGGCTACCTCCTGCGTGACGACTCCGGCACGTGGCGGTCGCTCACGTCGCTGATCGGCCACGACAAGCTCAAGCAGTGGCTCGACCTCGAGCCCGACGTGCTGGCCAACCGGATCGCCGACGACTCGATCCCGGCGACGATGAAGCGGGTCGTCAAGGACTCGCTGCTGGACCTGCTCAGCGAGCAGTCCTCGCTGTCGCACCCCAACATCGGCAACATCTGGAAGGACATCTGCGAGAACTGCGACCTCGGCATCGGCACGCTCACGACACTGGCCTCGTCGGCGCTGCCCGGCCAGAAGAAGCGGCTGCGCAAGATGCTCGGCGAGCGGGTCGTCCGCATCACGGTCAAGCCGTTCATGGACATGTCGACGATGATCGAGGAGCGGCTCACGCAGTGCTGCGTGCACGTCGCGACCGTCAACGCCGAGACGTCCGCCCACCAGTGCGCGCCGTTCTGCGCCGTGCAGGCGTGGGCGCCGCTGTCGCGCACCCGGCTGTCGACCGCCACCGGCCGGCCCAACCTCCTGGAGACGCTGCCATGAGCCACCACGCGACCGAGTCCGACACCACGACGTACGACCCGCTGCGGCTGTGCGTCTTCGCGACGATCGCCCTGCTGGGCTGGCTGCTCGGGCCCGTCGCGCTGCTCGGCTTCGCGGCGCTCGGGTTCGCCGGCTACTGGAAGGCCTGGCGCGGCGGCCTGAGCGTTCGCGCTGCGTGCTCCGCGACACCCGGCTCGTGCTCGCGCTACCTGGCGGCGCTGGCTGTCGCCGGTGCGGCCGGCATCTGGTTCTGGGTCACCTGAGGCTCGACCCCGGCGATGCGCCAGCCCTCGGTCGTACGTACGAGGGTGATCACGCGGCGCGACGGCTCGTCACGCGGCAGGTCGGTGGCCGACCCGTCGGCCCACACGATGCGCGCCGGGCCCGAGGCGGTCGACGACGTCGAGCCGGGCGCGCGACGACGACGCCGCCAGCACCCGGCACGAGATGACCCGCAGGTCGGCACCGACGACCCGGCCGCCGCGCTCGCGGTAGTCCGCGATCGTCGCGGCGTCGAGCGCAAGCGCCCGGCTCCCCCGGACGTACACGCCGTCGAGCGCGCCGGCGTCCGTCGTCGCGAACGCCTCGGCGCGCACCTCGTCGAGCTGGCTGAGCCTCGTGGCCCACTCGTCCTCCGGCGCAGGCGAGACGGCTCGCACGGCGGCGATCAGCACCCACAGCCAGTCCATGCGCGCCACTGTGCCGCCGTACGCCACCAGCGTGCTCGCCGCCATCCACAGGCCAGTTAGTCTGGAGAGCGTGACGCTGCAGATCCTGGACGAGTGGTACGGCGAACGCGCGATCGACTACGTCGATGCGTGGGAGCTCCAACGCGAGCTGCACGCCCAGCGTGTCGCCGACGAGATCACCGACACCGCGCTGTTCCTCGAGCACCCGCCGGTCTACACCGCCGGGCGGCGCACCGAGCCGCACGAGCGCCCGCTCGACGGCACGCCGGTCGTCGACGTCGACCGCGGCGGCAAGATCACGTTCCACGGCCCCGGCCAGCTCGTCGGCTACCCCATCACCAAGCTGCCGTCCCACGTCCTCGTCGTCGACTACGTCCGCCGGGTCGAGGAGGCCATGATCCGCGCGTGCGCCGACCTCGGCGTCACGACCGGACGGGTCCCGGGCCGCTCCGGCGTCTGGCTCGCCGCCGGCCACGGGCCGCATCGAGCGCAAGGTCGGCGCGATCGGCATCCGGGTGTCGCGCGGCGTCACGATGCACGGCTTCTCGCTCAACGCCGACGTCGACCTCGGCTTCTACGACCGCTTCGTGCCGTGCGGCATCGCCGACGCCGGAGTCACGTCGCTGAGCGCCGAGCTGGGCCGCGACGTGACCGTCCGCGAGGCCGCCGACGCCATCGCCCCGCACCTGCGCGAGCTGCTCGACTGGCAGGCGTACGAGCCCTCCGCCGACCTGGTCCACGACGAACATCCCAGCGTGCCGGTCCTCGGCGTGACGGCTGGGGCACGGGCGTAGGCTGGCACGGTGACTATCGCTCCTGAGGGACGCAAGATGCTGCGTCTGGAAGTCCGCAACGCCGAGACCCCCATCGAGAAGAAGCCCGAGTGGATCAAGACCCGGGCCAAGATGGGCCCGGAGTACAACGAGCTGATGAAGCTCGTCAAGGGCGAGGGTCTCCACACGGTGTGTCAGGAGGCCGGTTGTCCCAACATCTTCGAGTGCTGGGAGGACCGCGAGGCGACGTTCCTCATCGGCGGCGAGCAGTGCACCCGCCGCTGCGACTTCTGCCAGATCGACACCGGCAAGCCCGACCCGATCGACCGCGACGAGCCGCGCCGCGTCGCCGAGTCCGTCCAGAAGATGGAGCTCCGCTACGCCACGATCACCGGTGTCGCCCGCGACGACGTCCCCGACGGCGGCGCCTGGCTCTACGCCGAGACGGTCCGCAAGATCCACGAGCTCAACCCCGGCACCGGCGTCGAGAACCTGATCCCCGACTTCAACGGCATCCCCGAGCTGCTCGAGCAGGTCTTCGACAGCCACCCCGAGGTGCTGGCGCACAACGTCGAGACCGTGCCGCGCATCTTCAAGCGCATCCGCCCGGCGTTCCGCTACGAGCGTTCGCTCGACGTCATCACGCAGGCGCGCGACTACGGCCTGGTGACCAAGTCCAACCTGATCCTCGGCATGGGCGAGACCCGCGAAGAGGTCTCGCAGGCGCTGGTCGACCTGCACGAGGCCGGCTGCGACCTCATCACGATCACGCAGTACCTCCGCCCGTCGGTGCGTCACCACCCCGTCGAGCGCTGGGTCAAGCCCGAGGAGTTCGTCGAGCTCAAGACCGAGGCCGACGAGATCGGCTTCGCCGGAGTCATGTCCGGACCGCTCGTACGTTCGTCCTACCGGGCCGGCAGCCTCTACAAGCAGGCCATCGAGTCAGGACGCGGCAGCGTCGCACTGCGCAACGCGACGTAGACTGACCCTCATGTCGAATGCCACCCCCGAACCCGCCAAGGGTCGCCTGGGCCAGATGCGCCAGGCGTACACGATCACCAAGCGCAGTGACCGCAACATCGGTCTGCTCCTGCTGCTGACCTTCCTGCTGGCCGGCGGTGCTGGCTGCGGCGCTCGGCTACTTCGTGTTCGGCACCGGCACGTTCGGCCTGATCATCACGATCGTGTTCGGCATCCTGATCGGCATCCTCGCGGTGCTCATCGTCTTCGGCCGTCGCGCCGAGAAGGCCGCGTACGCCCAGGTCGAGGGCCAGGTCGGCGCTGCCGCCGGCGCCCTGCAGATGCTGCGCCGCGGCTGGGAGCTCAAGCCCGCCGTCGCGTTCACCAAGAACCAGGACGTCGTGCACCGCGTCGTCGGCCGCCCCGGCATCATCCTCGTCGGCGAGGGCAACCCCACCCGGGTCCGCAACCTCCTGACCGCGGAGAAGAAGAAGCACGCCCGCATCGGTGGCGACGAGGTCCCCGTGCTCGACATCGTCGTCGGCAACGGCCCCGACGAGGTCAAGCTGACCAAGCTCGTCAAGCACGTGCGCAAGCTGCCCAAGAACATCAAGCCGGCACAGATGACGGCGGTGCTCTACAAGCTCAAGGCCCTCGACGCGATGCGTCCGGCCGCCCCCATGCCGCGCGGCCCCGTGCCGACGAGCATGAAGGGCTCGCGCAAGGCGATGCGCGGCTGACGTTGCGTCATACCTTCGAGGCTCGAGGCCTCACTTCGTGACGTCAGATCCGCGCGACGCGTGAGCCGGCGGCGAGGTCGTGCATGCCGCGCTTGTCGTCGGTCATGACGATCGCCGGGATCACGAGGCACACCAGCGCCGTACGTACGACCGCTCGGAGGAGGCCGATCGGCCGCCCGTCGGGGTTCTCGACCTTGATGCCGAAGATCCGCTTGCCGATCGTGAAGCCCAGCAGACCCGTCAGCAGCGACACCTCGACGACGAAGAAGCCCGTGATGACGAGGTTCTCCATCGGATGTCCTTCGGCGGATAGCTGGATGCCCGCGAGGGCGGCGGCGCTGAGGGACGCGATGATCCAGTCGATGAAGAGGGCGCCGAGGCGGCGGCCGAGGGAGACGGTCTGCACGCGGCGAGCCTACAGACGCTGTGATGGCGCCCATCACGGGCACTTGTAACATTCCTGAAACAATCCAGTGACGGTCGGGAAACTGCCCGACCCTAGCGTCAACGGTACGGTGCAGTCGACGCACTCACCTGTCATCGACAACACAGGCCGCACAGCGGTCGAGGAGGCCCCATGTTCGGCAATGCCGACGAGTTGTTCAAGTTCATCAAGGACGAAGGTGTCGAGTACCTGGACGTCCGTTTCACCGACTTGCCCGGCATCCAGCAGCAGGTCACGCTGCCGGCTTCGACGTTCGACGCCGACATGGTCGCCAACGGCGTCGCGTTCGACGGCTCGTCGATCCGCGGCTTCCAGACCATCGACCAGTCCGACATGGTGCTGTTCCCGGACATCAAGACCGCATACGTCGACCCGTTCAAGGCCCGCAAGACGATCGCGATGGACTTCTTCGTCCACGACCCGATCACCGGCGAGGCCTACTCGCCGCGACCCGCGCAACATCGCCCGCAAGGCCGAGGCCTACCTCGCGACCACCGGCATCGGCGACACGGCGTACTTCGCGCCCGAGGCCGAGTTCTACATCTTCGACCGCGTCAACTACGGCACCAGCGCCAACAAGTCGTTCTACGAGATCACGTCGGCCGAGGCCGCCTGGTCCACGGGCGACTCGATCGACGACAACCGTGGCTACAAGGTCCGCTACAAGGGCGGCTACTTCCCCGTCGCGCCGACCGACAAGACGGCCGACCTGCGCAACGACATGATGACCAACCTCACCAACGCCGGTCTCATCCTCGAGCGCGGCCACCACGAGGTCGGCACGTCCGGCCAGGCCGAGATCAACTACCGGTTCGACACGCTGCTCAAGGCTGCCGACGACGTCATGAAGTTCAAGTACATCGTCCGCAACACGGCGTGGGCCAACGACAAGACGGTCACCTTCATGCCGAAGCCGATCTTCGGTGACAACGGCTCGGGCATGCACGTGCACCAGTCGATCTGGAACGAAGGCAGCCCGTTGTTCTACGACGAGGCCGGCTATGGCGGACTGTCCGACCTGGCGCGTCACTACATCGGCGGCATCCTGAAGCACGCGCCGTCGCTGCTGGCGTTCACCAACCCGTCGGTCAACTCCTACCACCGTCTGGTGCCGGGCTTCGAGGCCCCGATCGCGCTGGTCTACTCGGCCCGCAACCGCTCGGCCTGTGTCCGTATCCCGATCACGGGATCGAACCCCAAGGCCAAGCGCATCGAGTTCCGTTGCCCCGACCCGTCGGCCAACCCGTACCTCGCCTTCTCGGCGCTGCTGCTGGCCGGACTCGACGGCATCAAGAACAAGATCGAGCCGCCGGCCCCGATCGACAAGAACATCTACGAGCTGCCGCCCGAGGAGTACGAAGCCATCGACATGGTTCCGACCTCCCTCAACGCGGTGCTCGACTCGCTCGAGGCCGACCACGAGTTCCTCACCGCTGGTGACGTGTTCACGCCCGACCTGATCGAGACGTGGATCGACTACAAGCGCAACGAGGAGATCCTCCCCGTGCAGCTGCGCCCGCACCCGCACGAGTTCGAGCTCTACTACGACATTTAACCGGTGGACTCGCAGGCGCGAGGACAACGACGTGAGGTGACCCCTCCGTCGCTCACGTAGCGAGAACTGTTGTACCGGCTCTGAAGAACGTCACCAGATCGCCCCCAGCTCACACAGCTGGGGGCGATCTGCAGTTTGGGTTCCAGCACAACCGGCGTGCCGGTCTTAGACTCGCATTTGCGAGGTGTGCGCGTCGGGGCGCGCTGTCACTGAGACAGACAGCAGAGGCGGAATCCGGTATGGCGACGACGAAGCTGGCAGGGTCGAGTCGGGGAGCGCTGCCCGCCGAGCTGACCAGCTTCGTGGGACGTCGACGCGAGCTGAGCGAGACCCGGCGGCTGCTGGCGAGCGGCCGCTTGCTGACCCTGATCGGCGCCGGAGGTGTCGGGAAGACCCGGCTGGCGCTGCGGATGGCGGCCGAGGTCCGACGTACGTTTCCCGACGGAGTGTGGTTCGTCGAGCTCGCGGCGCTTCAGGACCCGCAGCTCGTGCCTCACACCGTGGCCAACACCCTTGAGCTGCGCCAGGTCTCGGCCGACCCGTCAAGCGACCTCGCCGACTACCTGGAGACGAAGAGCCTCCTGGTGGTGCTCGACAACTGTGAGCACCTCACGGACGCCTGCGCGGTGCTGGCCAGCAAGTTGTTGGCCGCAGCGCCGGACCTGCGCATCCTGGTCACCAGCAGGCACGTGCTCGGTGTCGAGGGCGAGCAGATCCTCTCGGTACCTCCACTGTCCACACCCGACGCTGAGGCTGAGGTGGGCGCCGTCGACCCCACGCGCTACGAGTCGGTGAGCCTCTTCATGGACCGCGCAGCGTCAGTTGCGCCGGGCTTCACGATCACCGAGGCGAACCGAGCCGCGGTCGTCGAGCTGTGCCGACGGCTCGACGGGATTCCTTTGGCCATCGAGCTCGCGGCGGTGTGGCTGCGCATCCTCTCCCCCGCCCAGATCCTCGAGCGGCTCGAGGACCGCTTCCGGCTGCTCGCCAGCGGTCGGCCTGCGGCACCGGCCCGGCAGCAGACGCTCGACGCCACCGTCGGGTGGAGCTTCGACCTCTGCTCGCCCGCCGAGCAGGTCATGTGGGCCCGGCTCTCGGTCTTCTCCGGAGGTTTCGACCTCGAGGCGGCGGAGGAGGTCTGCGCCGGCGACGGGATCTCGCGCGACGACGTCCTGAACCTCGTCGCGAGCCTGGTCAACAAGTCGATCGTCCTCCGGCACCAGGCGACCGAGCACCACACTGCCTGGTACCAGATGCTGGAGAGCATCAGGCAGTACGGCGCCGGGCGCGTCACCGACCCAGACCAGGTGCGAGCGCTTCGCCTCCTACATCGGGATCACTACCGGTCGCTCGCGCACCGGTTCGCCGACGAAGGTTTCGGCCCGCGCCAAGCGGACTGGTTCATCCGACTGCGGCGCGAGTCCGGCAACATCCGGGCGGCGCTGGAGTTCTGCCTGACCGAGCCCGGCGAGGCCGCCGCTGCGTGCGACATCGCGGCCTCCATCTGGAACTTCTGGTTCGCCGGGTTCCTCCGCGAGGGCTACCGCTATCTCCTCCGCGGGCTCGACCTCGCCACCGAACCCACCAGCGGCCGGGCGCACGCGCTGTGGGCTGCCAGCTACCTCGCAATGTTCGCGACCGACTTCGACCGCCACGCCACGATGTTGGCCGAGTGCGAACAGATCGCCGCCGGACTCGACGACGACATGTTGCATGCGCGGATCAAGGAGTGCGAAGGGCACGCGACGCTCTACCAGGGCGATCTGCCTGGCGCCATCGAGCTGCTCGAGCAGGCTCGCCGGGAGTTCCAAGCCCTCGGGAACCCGCTCGGGGAGTTCGACACGTTGATCCTGCTCACCGCGTGCACCTTCTTCCTCGACGACCCGCGGACCAGCCAGTTCAGCCGGGAGGCATTGGAGCTGGCCGAGCGCCACGGGGCGCAGTCCTCGATGGGCTACGGGCTCTGGAGCGTCGGCATCGCGCAGTGGCGCACAGGCGACTTCGCCGAGGCGACGCGTTCGCTGCGCCGGAGTGTCCGACTCTTCCTGCCGATGCACGACCTGACCGGCATCAGCTTCGGCGTCCAGGCGCTCTCCTGGTGCGCCGCCTTCGCCGAGCCGGGCGAGCGCGCGGCCCGTTTGCTCGGTGCCGCGCAGGCCATATGGCGGACGAGCGGTGCGAAGGTCGACGAGACGAACGCCTACAGCGTGTTCGACAAGAGGTCCGAGGCCATGCTGCGCGAGGCACTGGGCTCCGGTCCGTCCGACACCGAGGCGTTTGCGAACGCCTTCGCGGAGGGAGCGTCGTACTCCTTCGAGCAGGCCCTGGCACTCGCCCTCGGAGAGGACGAGGAGGTCGAGGTCCCCGAGGAGACCTCCGCGTCCACCGGGGCTCGAGCCGAAGCGCCCGGTGGCCTCACCCGGCGCGAGACGGAGATCGCCGCGCTCCTCGCCGAGGGGCTGAGCAACAAGGAGATCGCAGCGCGGCTCGTCATCTCGCAGCGCACCGTCGAGACTCACGTCGACCACATCCTGGGCAAGCTGGGCATGACCTCCCGCGCTCAGGTCGCCGGCTGGGTCGCCGAACACCAGGCTCGCTGACGGCGGTCGCGGCTCCGCTACGTAGGTCTGCGCAATCTACGTAGTCATCTCCGTATTTGTCCCGATGTCTGGGATCCGGCCTCGATGAGAGCGTTAACAAACGCCGTCCCCACCACCCGAGGTCCCCGAATGTCCACCATGACCGCCGACGCAATCTCCGCCAACAGCAGCGGCGAGTCTGGTGACATGCTCGGGTGGTGGCGGACTGGCGTCATCTACCAGGTGTACGTGCGCAGCTTCCAGGATTCCGACGGCGACGGCGTCGGTGACCTCGGCGGCGTGCGAGCACGGCTCCCGTACCTGCGCAGCCTCGGCGTCGACGCGATCTGGCTCAACCCGTTCTACGCCTCTCCCCAGCACGACCACGGCTATGACGTCTCCGACTACATGGCCGTCCACCACGAGTACGGCGATCTGGCAACGTTCGACGGGCTGGTCCGCGACGCCCACCGGCTGGACCTCAAGGTCATCGTCGACGTGGTGCCCAACCACTGCTCGATCGAGCACTCGTGGTTCACGGCTGCTGTGGCCGCCGGCCCGGGCAGCCCCGAGCGGCAGCGCTTCCACTTCGCCGACGGCCGCGGTCAGTACGGCGAGCTGCCGCCGAACAACTGGCGCTCCATCTTCGGCGGGCCCGCCTGGCACCGGATCAGCGAACCCGATGGCACGCCCGGGCAGTGGTATCTCCACACCTTCGCTCCCGAGCAGGCCGACTTCAACTGGGATCACCCCGAGGTCGCCGAGCACTTCGAGGAGGTCCTCCGGTTCTGGTTGGACCGCGGGGTGGACGGCCTGCGCATCGACGTCGCGCACGGCCTTCACAAGAGCGACGGGCTGCCGGACCATGAGTTCGCGATCGACGACGAGCTCACCGGCGACCCGGTCAACCCCCACGCCTGGAACCAGCCCGAAGTCCATGACGTGTGGCGCAGCTGGCGCGCCCTGGCGGAGGAGTACACCGAGCGGACCGGTCGGGAGCGGGTGCTGGTCGGCGAGGTCGGCGTGCTGGACACCGCCGAGCTCGCGTCGTACCAACGTCCCGGACGAGCTGCACCAGAGCTTCTTCTTCGAGTTCCTCCGAGCACCATGGGGCGCCGAGTCGCTGTCGCAGGTGATCGACCGCGGGCTGGAAACGGTCGCGGCTCACGACTCCCCCGTGGCGTGGGTGCTCAACAACCACGACATGCCCCGGTCCGTCACGCGGTACGCCGGTGGCGCACCCGGCGTGTCCGCAGGCGACGTCGACCTCGGGATCACCCGAGCCCGCGCTGCCGCCCTGCTGATGCTCGCGCTGCCGGGGTCGGTCTACCTCTACCAGGGCGAGGAACTCGGTCTGCCGGAGGTGGTGGACCTGCCCGATGCCGTGCTGACGGACCCGATGTTCCGCCGCACCGGTGGCGCTCGCCGTGGGCGGGACGGCTGCCGGGTCCCGCTGCCCTGGACGCCCGGCGGCGACGCGTTCGGCTTCTCGCCGGGCGCCCACACCCCGCCCTGGCTGCCTCAGCCTGAATGGTTCGAGCACTACTCGGTGGATCGCCAGCTCGAGTCCGGCGAGTCCATGCTCCAGCTGTACCGCGAGGCGCTCGCCCTGCGACATCGCGTGCCGGCATTCTCCGCGGGCCGGTTCCGCTGGTTGCCGACGGAGCCGGGGGTGCTCGCCTTCACGCGCGGAGACAACCTCGCATGCATCGTCAACTGCTCCTCTCGGCCCGTATGCGCCCCGCCCGGGTCCCAGCTCCTGCTGGGCAGCGATCCGGAGGTGGGCGACAAGGTGCCGCCGGACAGCTCCGGATGGTTCCTCCTGGAGGCCGACATCATGAGCTTCCAGGATCCGCCCGCTGCTGCTCGGCTACATTCGTGCCGACCTGCTCCCGAAAGGCACCGAGGTGCCGCAGGTGAAAGCCCAGCTCGAGGCCTTCGCCGATCGCGAGAAGTTCAGCCTGGGCGGCGTACCCGTGGCGGAGGGCGAAGCACCGGCGACGTTCAGCGCACTGATGGAGAGGTGGCCCACTACGCAGCCGCATGGGGCATCGTCGTCCCGGATCTTCGCCACCTGACCGTCGTCGAGCAACAGATCCTGGCCCATGATGCCGACGGCGGGCGGACGGCCATCTTCGCCGCCACCCTCGGCCCCCGTTCCGGTGGGCCTGGCGGGAGACTCCAGACTCGCGCCAGGCCTGCCGTTCCACCCCTCCCGCATGGGCCGGGCAGCTGGTCGTCAGGCTTGAGCTGGTCGTGAAAACCGCGCGTCACTCGCCATTTTGAGTGATGCTGTGGGCGTGGACCTGCACACCGACTACCTCGTCATCGGCGCCGGCATCAGTGGGCTGGCGTTCGCGGACACATTGGTCGCGCACAGCGACGCCGACATCGTCATCGTCGACCGGCGCCAGAGCCCTGGCGGGCACTGGACCGACGTCTACCCGTTCGTCCGGCTGCACTCCCCCTCGACCTACTACGGCGTCGACTCGCTGCGCCTGGGCCAGGACCGGATCGACACCGAAGGGCTGAATGCCGGCCTGTACGAGCGCGCCACCGCCGACGAACTGTGGTCATACTTCCGCGAGGTCGCCGAGCGACTCACCGCAACCGGCCGGGTGCGCCTGATGCTCGGCCACGAGGTGCTGGACGACGGGAACGGCGTCGCTCAGGTTCGTGACCTCGGCACGGGCGCGGTCCACGACATCGGGGTTCGCCGCCGGGTCGTCGACGCACGGTTCCTCGAGGTCTCGGTCCCCGCGACACACGTCCCGACCTTCGAGGTCGCGCTGACGCGTCCTTCATCCCGGTGAACCAGCTGCCAGAGGTTGCCGAGAGCGCCTCGGCCTTCACCGTCCTCGGGTCCGGCAAGACCGCCATCGATGCGGTCCTGTGGCTGCTGGAGAACGACGTCGACCCCGAGCGCATCCGCTGGGTCCGCCCGCGTGACGCGTACTTCCACGACCGCGAGGCCTTCCAGGCGCTCGACCTCGTGGTGGATGCGCTCGAGGGTTTCGCGACTGACGCCGAGGTCGGCGCCCGGGCGACGAACCGGGCCGACCTCATCGCCGACCTCGAGCAGAACGGTCGGTTGATCCGCCTCGACCCAGCCGTACCGGCGACGATGTATCGGGGCGCCATGCTGAGCCGCCATGAGATCGACCAGGCCCGCCGGGTCGCCGACGTCGTGCGCTTGGGCCGCGTCGTGCGCATCGAGCGGGACCGGCTCGTCCTTGACCACGGTGAGGTGCCCACCGGTGGCGCGCTGCACGTCGACGCCAGCGCCAGCGGGTTGCGGCTCGTCGATCGGCGCCCGATCTTCGCGCCCGGGCGGATCACCCTGCAGCAGGTGCGGCACAAGACCCCACCGTTCAACGCCGCTCTCCTGGGTTGGGTCGAGGCGAATCGGGACGACGACGAGCAGAAGAACCGGCTCTGCCCGCCGAACCCGTTCACCCGATCGGTCGACGAGTGGCCGCGTATGGTCGCCCGGACCTGGGGCACCGAGGGTGGCTGGCGCGGCGAGCCGGACCTCCAGGCCTGGGTGGGTTCCACCCGATTGAACATGATGCAGGCGCTCCCCCAGCACCTGCACGAGCCGCGCGCCTTGGCCGCCGTGAACAAGTACGCCGAACATGTCGGGGATGCCGTGGTCCGGCTCAAAGAGTTTGCCGCCAGCTAGCTACGCCTTGTCCAGGAACCACCTCACGCCCGAGCGGATCGAGTCCGCGATCGGTGCTGGTTCCCACCCGAGCTCGCGCGTGGCCTTGCTGTGATCGAGCGGCGTCTGGATGTGCATCAGTCGGACGCTGGTGGACGTCACGACCGAGTCCTTGCGCAACAGCCGAGAGGCCCCTCCGCCGACAGCGCCGATGACCCGCATCACCGGGAGCGGGATGCCAACTTTTGGCGGCCTGGCACCGCCCTCACGGGCGGCGATGTCGAAGAGGTCCTTGATGGGCAGGTAGCGCTCAGAGACGATGTACCGCTCACCGGGCCGGCCGTGCTCCTCGGCGAGCAGGAAGGCGGCGGCCGCGTCCTCGATGCCGACCACCTCCATCGAGGCGCCCTTCGCGTACGCAGGAACCTTGCCCCGCGCTGCGGCCCGCACCAGCTTGCCGTGCGGAGTCGGGCCGTGGTCTCGCGGTCCGTACGTCGTCGCGACGTTGAGCACGATTGCCGGCAGCCCGTGCTCGCGGTGGTAGCGCAGGACCAGTTCCTCGGCCTGGATCCGGGACTCGATGTAGGCGCCACCCAGGTGACGCCAGTTGTGCGGCATCGTCTCGTCCGCCGAACCGGACTCGGCGATCGCCATCGTGACGACGCTGCTGCAGAAGACGAACCTCGGCACGCCGACCTCGACAGCCACGTCCAGCACCTTGCGCAGGGCCTCGACATTGGTCGCGTAGAGCGGCGCCGGATCGCGGAGCCAGGCACGCGCGTCGACGATGCAGTAGAAGACCGTGTCGACATCCTTCATCGCGGTACGCATGGCGTCGACGTCGTCGAGGTCACCGTGGTGTCGCTCGACGTCGAGGTCGTCGAACGCCACCGTCGAGCTGGACTCCCGGATCCAGACCCGGACCTGGTCGCCTCGTTCGACGAGCTGCCGGGTCACGTGCGAGCCGACAAAGCCGCTGGCTCCCATGACGAGTTTGGTACCGCTCACCGCTTCGCTCCTTCTGCAGACATCGACGATTCTGGCCCATGGACGGCCACGACCTCAGCCGAATTCAACCGCGATCAGCGAGCAGCGTCTCGACGAGCTGGCGGTACACGCGCAGCTGGGCCCGCATCGGCTCGGGTGAGCCGAGGGCACGGCACATCAGGTAGGAGCCCTCGAAGGTCACGAAGAGCTGGTCGGCGAGGTCGTCTGGATCGGGACCATCGACAAGGCCGCGAGCCGCGTACGCCTTGCGGAGCAGGTCCGCCACGGCGTCCGCCAGCCGACGATCGCGCGCTCGACCTCCTCCCCGGTCTCGTCGTCGAGCAGGTCGCGCTCGGTGATCACGGCGATGTAGAGGCAGGCCGACTCCGAGGTCAGGTCGCCCGGACCAGTCCTCGTAGAAGCCGAGGAACGCCAGCACCTTCGCCACCGGGTCCGCTTCAGCCTCGGCGGCTTCAAGGCCGGCGCCCAGCATGTCCAGGTCGGCGTCGACGTACCGCTCCACGAGCGCGCTGGCCAGCGCCCGCTTGCTGGCGAAGTGGTGGAAGAACGCTCCCTTGGAGCTGCCCGACTCCGCGAGGATCGCGTCGACGGACGTGGCGGCGAAGCCGTTTCTCTCGACCAGTCGCTCAGCGGTTTCCAGCAGGCGTTCCCGGGTTGATCGTTCCGTCTTTGGGCACGTAACCATTGTTTCAGACTGAACAGTCTGATACAACAGACTGAATAGTCTGATACAGGAGCGAGCCATGCAAACGAACAACCTTCTCGACGGCGGCGAGCTGGGTCACCGACGGCGGCCTCGAGACCGACCTGCTCTTCAACCGGGGCAGTCGACCTGCCCGAGTTCGCCTCGTTCCCCTCGTCGCAGGACGCGCAGGCGCAGCCATGCTGCAGGAGCTACTACGCCGAGTACGCCGCGATCGCCGCTGCCGCCGGACCGGCCTGCTCGTCGAGACGCCGACCTGGCGAGCCAACCCGGACTGGGGCACGAGTCCTCGGCTATGACGCGAACCGAGCTCGACCAGGCCAACCGCGCCGCAGTCGCGCTCGCCCGCGGCGCCGCGACTCCGCCGGGCGTCGAGCGCACCGGGTCAGTGGAATCGTCGGGCCACGCGGCGACGGCTACGTCGCCGCCGGTGCCGACGCGGACGAGGCCGCCGACTACCACTCCGCCCAGGTGCGCTCCTTCGCCGCAGAGGGCGTCGACCTCGTGCACGCCATGACGATGTCCGGAGCCGGCCGAGGGCAAAGGCATTGTCCGTGCCGCCCGCGCGGCGAACCTCCGGTCGCGATCTCGTTCACCGTCGAGACCGATGGGCGACTGCCCGGACGGCAGCACGCTGTCCGCAGCCATCGACGCCCTCGAGGCGACGGATCCGGCCGACTGGTACGGCGTCAACTGCGCCCATCCGACCCACGTGCTGGCCGGCCTGGACGGCGCGCCCTGGCAGAACCGACTGAGGTTCTTCCGGCCCAACGCCTCGACGATGTCGCACGAAGAGCTCGACAACATGGAGGTGCTCGACGCCGGCGACCTCGGCCTGCTGGTCGACTCGACGAAGTCCCTGCGCGAGCAGACTCCGAGCTCGCCGTCCTCGGCGGATGCTGTGGCACCGACAGCCGCCACGTCGCTGCGCTGTGGGGCGTGCCCGCACCTCGCTGAGCACTCCCCGCCACGCCCACGTATCGAACATATGTTCTATTCTGTGGCCATGGGGTTCGTCGACCGATCCGAGAGTGAGTTCCCGGAAGGTCGCGACCCCGTGAAGCAACCCGCCCGTCACGTCTGGGTCAAGCCTTCGGCCAGTACGCCATGACGCCGTGGGCCGGCCTGCTGATCGAGTGGCGGCGTACGTCTTCCGGTGAGTGGCTCGCCCTCGTCGCCGTCGTCACCGGAGGTGTCGGCAACAGCCTCACGGTCCAGTGGCACAAGGCCGACCAGCTCGTGCCCGCGAAGGGCTACGAGACCCCGAGTCGGTAGCGCCTACAGACCCCGCAGCTGACGCAGCGCCAAGCGGTAGGCCGGGTCGAGCCAGAACTCGCTGTGCTTGAAGAGGCGGGTCGACGGGCCGTACTGATCGTCCGACGTGACCGGCGCCGGATCGAGGAGGCGCCAGTCGTCGCCGCTGCGCCTGACGCCGGAGCCGAGGACGTACTCGTCGACCGCCTCCACTGCGGTGCCGTCGACGAACCGGCCAGACGTGGCGAGCTCGGCGCCCTCCCCCAGGTGGTTCCACGACAGGACCGGCCCGGCGAGCGGATCGGTCTCGCGATAGAGGTTGATCCACCCGCCGATGCAGGTCGAGGTGGAGCCGCGAGACCGAGTCGTAGTTGACGTACGCCGGGAAGGCCCTCGGGAAGATCTGGCGCAGCTGCGAGCCGTACGTCAGCAGCCCGACCCGCGCGCGCTGCTCGTCGCTCAGCAGGTGCAGCGACGCGAACGCGATCAGGCTTCCCTGGCTGTGCGCGCTGACGATCACGTCCCGACCGCTCGCCGGGCGGGTCGCGAGGTGCTGCTTGATCCGCTTGCGAAGGTGCATGACGGCGTGCTGGGAGTACGGCTTGGGCACGAACGGGTGGACGGCGTGCGGCCAGAACGAGATGACGTCCCACACGACGTTGACGCCTCGCCGCGAGGTGTCGGTCTTGAACCCGCGACGCGCGAGCAACACGATGAGCGCCGCGAGGCCCAGCAGCAGCCACGCCCCGCCGACCATCGTGACGTTGCTGAACGAGCTCTCGGTCGGCGACAGCGAGACCCGGTCGCGGCCCGCGGACAGCTCGTCGAACCAGCCCCAGGCGTGCTGCGGGCGCCAGTCGCGGGGGTCGTCCCAACCGGGATGGATCTCGTAGACGATCGCCAGCGACATCACGACGCCGGTGCTGACGAACGTCAAGGCGATCGTCGGGATGTGGTTCTTGACCCGGGCGATCCACATCGCCAGCACGGTCGAGCCGGCATCGGGTCGCCACTGCGGCACGGCGTACTCCCCCGCGTCGATCGGCGCGGCACCCTCGAACATCGCCCTGGCCCGCGCCGCGAGCTTGGCCTTGCGGGCGATGAAGTCGCCGAGAAGCCACAGACCGATCCCCAGCACGACGAAGAACGTCAACCCCCAGCCGTACGACACGCGGTCGAGCATCGGCGTGACACCGACCTTGCTCCTCGACAGCTGGAGCAGCGGACGAGACGGCCGTCGGCACGGACGCCGAGAGCCCGACGCCGATGAACACCGCAAGTGCCGCGACGACGCTGGCGGCCCACCCTCGGGCGTACGGACGGAAGTACCAGGCCGGGTCGTCAGCCGCCGGCGTCGTCTTCGGCGTGGTCGCCACGATGCGCCAGTTGACCAGCACGAGCGCGCAGACCGCCGACCACCCCCGTGAGCAGCAAGATGACCGAGATGAGCTCGTAGCCCTCGATCGGGACGCGCAGCTTGGGGTCCTTGGGCGGCGTGAATCCCGGCATCTGCGCCATCGCCCGGCCGATCATCACGAGCCCGGCTGCGACGGCAATCCACGACACGCGGGCGACGGCGGCGTGCCACCTGGCGCGCATACGCAGGCCCGACTCGTCGAGGTCGGCGACGGCCAGCGACTCCGGGTCGCCCAGCAACGACACCACGATCACGACGACCAGCAGCAGCCCGAGCGAGACCCAGACGGTGAGCCGTCGCTGCTGCGGCTCGCGGACCCACCGCGCCATGGCGGCGACGAGCAGCAGTCCGGCGGCGAGGTGCAACCGGCTGAGGATCGGCGAGTCCGAGGTGCCCTGGTAGAAGTACGGATCGGCCAGCGGCGTGCCACGCTCCTCGGCGCGAGCACGAGCCTCCTCGGGCGTCATGCCACCGGTGATGTTGGGCGCCGACGTCGCGGTGATGCGGCCGAGCAGCCAGAGCCCGACGACGACAGCCGCCGTGAGCAGGGTGGCGATCATCAGCACCGCTGACGGGTTCCACGACGCCAGCTGGCGCGAGGTGGGCGCCCACCGCCAGGCGACGAGGTCCATGAACGTCAAGCCCATCGCAAACACCAGCAGGAGGGTCAGCATGAGCGCCAGCAGCCGGAGCAGCGCACTTGCAGCGGCCTGGGCGTTGACCGAACGCTTGGGCCTGCTGGCCGGCGCCGGAAGCATGAACTGAGCGGCATTGATCATGCCGAACGGGACGAGCAGCAGCCAAAGCGCCTGCCACGACGTGCCGGACGTGTAGTGGCCCCAGTGGTACGCCTCGAGGACCTGGCCGTCCTTGCCCGGCAGGATCACCCCGTCGGAGTCGACGGGACTGAAGAAGCGACTGGCTCCCCCGCCGTCGGTCTGAGCGACGTGCGGATGCGCCAGGAGCGACTCCGCCGGCGTACCGCTGACCCCGTGCACCCTGAGCTCGACCCACTCGGCGTTCGTCCCCATCTCGAACTCCTCACTCTCGCCGCCCCCTCATCATGGCGCACCTGCCGCGTCACGGACAGGTTCTCCGAGTGACCGGCGGGCAGGTGGGTATGAGCACCCTGACCGAGAGGAACGCACATGACGACACCGCATCCCGAAGATCCAGCTGAGGGCCCTGACGACCCGGCAACCACTGAACCGCAGGAGGCCGACGCCCCTGACGATGTGGAACGTGACGCCGATCCAGCCACCTGATCGCCGCTGACAGAATGGCCGCGTGACCATCAGCACCGAGAACGAGCTCGTCGAACGCTGGATCGCCACGTGGGTGCATGCCCGCGGGCTCGAGACGTCGACCGTCGACGGGCTGGCCGCTGGTGCACGTCCGATCGCGCACCCGCGAGACCGAGCTGATCTGCATCGACCCCGGGCCGGAGGCGTTCGCCGAGCTCTTCCGGCACGTCGACGGCGACGCGCGCGCGATGCTCACGGTGATCGCCAACGACGCCAGCCCCTACAAAGCCTTGGCCCTTCCCCCGGGCGTACGCGTGGACCGCGACGACGAGACGCTGATGACCACGACGTTCGCGCCGATCGACGCACCAGCGCTCGACCCCGAGTTCGTCGCACGGTGGGACATCGACGAGCACCGGGCACGGTATGTCCTGGAGTCCGGCGAACGCGTCGCGGCCGAGGGCACGATCGGCATCCTCGGCGACGATGCGACCTTCGACGCCGTCGAGACCACGCCCGCCTTCCAGCGGCGCGGCCTCGGCCGGCACGTCATGGCCACCCTCACGGCGTACGCGTTGGAGTCAGGCGTACGACGCGGCGTGCTGGCGGCCTCGGCCCAGGGCCGGCTGCTCTACGAGTCGCTCGGCTGGGACCCTGCGTGCGAGATGCTCTCGCTGATGGGCGCCCCGCTCGACGAGTGACGGTCAGACGACCGCGCTGCGACGGCAGACCTCGTCCCACGGCGTCGGCTCCATGCCGAAGTGCTCCCGGGCGTCGCTGTCGTCCAGGACGTACGGCGCGGTCCACTGGTACGACAGCTGGCGCAGCTCGCGGATGATCGGCACGACCCACGACAGCGCGACGAACACCGGCTTCGGGACAGCGCTGACGCTCGACCGCGGGCTTGCCGACGCTGACGAGCACATCGGTGATGGCCTGCTCCTGCGTACGCGGAGGGTTGCTCGGCACGTGCCAGATCCGACCGAGCGCCGCCTCGTCCTCGGCCGCGGCGATCAGGAGCCGCGCCGTGTCGAGCACGTCGGTGTAGGTGTGCGGCTGGTCCTTGCGTCCGAACACCCAGGCCCGCTTGCCCTTCAGCGCGCCGGGGATCTGGCGGGTCACGTGACCGTTGCCGCCGACACCGGTGCCGACGTAGTCCGAGCCACGGATCTCCACGGCGCGGATGCGTCCGGCGTCGTGCAGCGCCTTGGCCTCGGCCCACATCGAGGCGCGCAGCCGGCCCTTGTAGTCGGTCGCCGCATCGGGCATGCCTTCCTTCATCGGCTTGTCCACCGGTCCGTACGGGTAGAGGTTGCCGGTGATCGCCAGCACCGCACCCGAGCGCTCGGCGGCGACCAGGAACGCAGCGGCCAGCGGCGGCCAGAACCTGCGCCAGGTCGTGTAGTCGGCCGGATTCGCGCAGTTGTAGAGCACGGAGACGCCATCGGCTGCGGCGCTCAACGCCTCGGCATCCGAGGCGTCCAGCTTCAGGTGTGTCACACCGTCGATGCCGGTTTCCGTGCCTGACCTCGTGGCAACGACGACTTCCGAGCCACGGGCTGCCAGCAGTTGCGCCACGTGACGGCCGACCGGTCCGGCTCCGACGACGAGATGACGATCAGTCATGATCAACCTTCCGAGTATTGGAGAGCACCGCTCTCGGTTGAGAGCCTGTCAGATCTCAGAACCAAATGCAAGAGCACTGCTCTCGTTTATTGCGCGTGCTCTCGTTTTGCGTCACAGTGGGCGCATGGCAGTCGCACGCACGGCCCGCGAACGGGCCCGTCAAGAGATCACCGCCGAGATCCTCGCTGCGGCGCGCGCCCAGCTGCACGATGCCGGCCCGGGCGAGCTGTCCCTGCGCGCCGTCGCTCGCGAGGTCGGCATGGTCTCGTCCGCGGTCTACCGCTACTTCTCGAGCCGTGACGAGCTCCTGACAGCCCTGATCATCGCGGCGTACGACGAGCTCGGCGCCGCTGCGGAGGCGGCCGACGACGCCGTCGAGGACCGCACCGACCACCTCGCGCGCTGGATGGCGACGTGCAAGGCGACCCGCGACTGGTCCGTCACGCATCCCCATGACTACGCGCTGATCTACGGCTCCCCCGTTCCCGGCTATGCCGCTCCGCAGGACACCGTCATGCCTGCGACTCGCGTCATCGCGCGACTCGTCGAGATCATCGTCGGCGCGCATCAGTCCGGCAACGCCTCGGCAGGGACGAAGCCCCCGGCCGCGGCAGCCGATCCGGCCGAGGTCGTCGCCGACGCCATCGCGTTCATCGCCGAGCGCAGCGGGATGAGGCTCGAGGCCCTTCCCGAGCTCGTCATGCGCACGCTCATGGCCTGGTCGACGATTTTCGGGACGCTCTCCTTCGAGCTGTTCGGCCACCTGAAAGGCTCGGTCAGCGACTACGAGGGCTACTTCGAGCAGACGACCCTGCGGCTCGCCGGCGACCTGGGGCTCGCCTGACGCGTGAGCAATCCCTCACCGCTCTGATGGCCTGAGAGACCCTCACGCGCGCGACAATGTGGGGATACGTTTTTGCCACGCCGAAGGAACTCCATGCCCCGGATCACCCGTCGTACGTTTGTCGCCGCCCCCGCCCCGCACGTCTGGCAGCTGGCCGGCAACTTCGCAAAATGGCACCCCACGCTCCGCATCTACGCCAACGGGCCCGAAGCTCCGGCCGACGTCGTCGTGACGATCGTGTCCCGCGACGACGAGGCGATGACGCTGTCGTACCACATCCCCGACCCGCCGTTCCCGATCGCGAACCACCGCGCCACGATCCTCGTCGAGGACGCCGGCCACTCCTGCTCGTACGTCACGTGGGAGGCCGACTTCACCGCCGAGCCCGAGGTCCTGCAGGAGCTCGAGGACTCGATCGGCGACGACGTGTTCAGCAAGGCGCTCGACAACCTCGCGACCTACGCGCAGGACGAGTACGGCCGCCAGCAGGTCTCGCACGCCGGCTGAGGTCACACCAGGCGGTTCTCAAACGCGTACGCCGCGGCAGCCGTGCGGGAGTGCACGTCGAGCTTGGCGAAGATGTTGCTGATGTGTCGGGCGACGGTCTTCTCGCTGAGGACCAACGTGGAGGCGATGTCGTGGTTGCTCTGCCCCGACGCGACGAGCCGCAGCACCTCGAGCTCCCGTGAGGTCAAGCCGCCGGGCAGCGACGCAGGCGCAGGCCGCGAGGTCAACGTCGGTGACCGCCGCCGCGCCGAGCTGGGCGAAGGTGCGTCTGGCAGCCGCGAGCTCGCCTGCCGCCGACTCGTCGTCCCCGAGCTGGAGGAACACGCGACCGATCAGAAGCCTGCAGCGCGCGACCTCGTAGGGCGCGCTGAGCTCGCTCCAGTGCCGCATCGACGTGCGCAGCAGTGGCAGCGCCGTCATCGCATCGTCGTCGGTCAGCGCGAGCGACCCAGCCGCATACGCCGCCATCGCCTGCAGCGCTGCGCACCCGATTGTGGTGGCAATCGTGGTCAGCTCTTCAACCAATGACCCGAGCTCGTCTGGCTCTCCCCCGGTCGCGAGCAGGATCTCGATCGCGGCGGGCAGGAGCTGCGAGCGATGCACCGGGTCGCGCGGCTCGGCGAGGAGCCGCCGGACTGCCGCTTGAGCCGCGTCGGGACGGTCCTGGGCAAGCCACAGGAGCGCGAGCCCGGGCTGCGGCTCATAGCCGTACGCGATCGCCTCCTCGTATGCCATCGCAGCCGCACCGAGCTCACCGCGGATCCTCAACACATCGCCACGCTCGCTCATCGCCAAGCCTGCCGGGGCGGTCGTCCCGGCCTCGATGTAGCGCTGGACGGCGCGATCGAACTCATCGAGGGCCTCGTCATAGGCGCCGCGCACGCGCATGATCTGGCCACGGTGCACGGCACATTGCGCGGTGAACGGAACCAGTCCAGGTTGGACCTCGCACCACGTCGTCAGGGCATGGGTCCATTCGGCGGCGCGAGCGAAGTCCGAGATCTCCTGACAGCCCTCAATCATCGTGCAGTAGATCGATGCCGGCGAACACCGGAGAAACCTCGCCTGCAGCCAGGCCCACCATCGCCTCGTCCATCAGAGCAAGGCCTCGCGGGACCTGACCGGCATACAGCAGCAGCCGACCCTGTGCCGACAACCCCATCGCAATCAGATCGGGATCGGCGAATCGGTGGCCGTACTCTGCGATCCCGACAGCATGCTCAAGCGCCCCGGGCCAGTCGCCCTGAGAGATGCTCCCGAACATCGCGGTGCATCAGCAGATAGCCACGCTCGACGACGTCCCCGACGACACCATCGAGCTGCCGCTGACCGCGCCCCACCCAGCCGGCTCCGACGACGGGCTCACCGCTCGCCTCGAGCACCATGGCGAGCCAGAACGCGGATCTGGCGGCAGCCAGGACGTCGCCCGCGGCGAGGTGCCCTTGATAGGCCCTCTGCATCGCCTGGAGGCAGTCGTTCGTCTGACCGAGGAGATATGCGGCCGTCGCGAGCCGCGCGAAGTCCTCGGCGTTCATGGCGTCCGCGTCGGCCTGCGACAGGTCGCCGTACGCGGCGACCCAGTCGCGACGCTCGTACGCCTCGCGAGCCCGGATCAGTTCGTCGACCACGCCCATTCGCGCATCACTTCCTTCTCGGGAGCATACGCGCGTCAGGGCGCCCGATCAGGCGGCTTGCAGACTCGCCTTCTTGCCGGAGCGGTCGACGATCCGGCACGCCACGAACTCCGCGTCGCGGCCGATCCCGGGGAACACCATCGAGCTGAAGGCGAACTGGAATGACAGCCCGCAGAAGTACAAGCCCGGCGCCGAGTCCACGACGCCGCGATATTCCTTCGGCCAGCCGTCCTCGCCGATGATGGGCAGATCGATCCAGTCGAAGACCTGACGGAATCCGGTGCACCAGATGATGTTCGCGGCATCGACGACGCTTCCGTCGTCGAGCACGGGAAGCCCGTCCCTCGCACCCGAGAGCCGCGACAGCCTGCGGTCGACGCCGCGCTCACGGAGGTCTGCGCGCTGGACCCGCAACATCGGGCCACCATGGGAGCGGATCTCGTCCATCACCTTGCGGCCGATCGGTGTCCGGCGGGTCAACACATGCCGGGCGACGAAGAGCATCAAGGGCAGCGCCATCCTCCTGCCTCGCCCCTCGTGCCTGCCGGGGATCTGCCCGCAGTCACGCCCGCACAGGATCGTCGGGTGAGTCAGGGCGAGCTCGTACGCGATGTCGGTCCCGGAGTGTGAGGCGCCGACGACCAGCGCCGGCCCCTCCTGGAGCTGCGCCGGCCTGCGGTACTCGCTGGAGTGCATCTGCAGGATCGACGGGTCCAGGTCTGCCGCGAAGTCAGGGACGTAGGGCGTACGACCGAAGGTCCCGGTCGCGACGACGATGTTGTCGCACGTGATCGTGTCCGCGCCGATCGCGAGGGAGTAGCCGCCGCCGGGTCGCGATTGCGAGCCGGTCCACCCTGGTGCTCATCCGCACCGGCAGGTCCCACTTGAGGGCATACGACTCGACGAAGTCGGCCACCTCGTCCTTCTGGGGGAAGTGCCACTTCTCTGCGGGGAAACGCATGCCGGGGAGCCCGTCGTACTTGGCAGGTGTGAACAGTCGGAGCGTGTCCCACTGCTCGCGCCAGTTGTCGCCGATCCGGTCGTTGCCGTCGACGATGATGAACGACCGGCCACGCTTCTTCAGGTGATATCCGACGGACAGTCCGGCCTGGCCGGCTCCGACGATCACGGTCTCGATGTGCTGAGTGGTCATGATGCCTCCTGGTGGTTGCGTCATGACCGTACGAATCATGGGCACCGGAGATCATCGGGAAGGAGGCATGCATTCTCCTGCCGCGCGGGCCCGCATGGGCTATGTTCGTGCGCAGTCGGCGCTCCTAGCGCTCGCGCCAGTCCTTGAAGCCGACCACGATCAGGCGCATCTGCCTGCGCGCGCCTTCCTTGATCTGCTCCTCGAGGTCGGGCGCCCGTCCGGCATCTCCACGACCTCCTCGGCGTTCGAGACCATGTTGCGGACGAACAGCCGCGACACCATCTGGACGTCCTCGCTCGACCAGTTCTCGATGTTGGGCAGCCGGGCCAGGACGACCGCGAGCTCGCTGACGAACAGGTCGAGCTCGTGGCGGATCGCCGTGCGTACGACTTCAGGGCCGCCGAGACGCTCGCGGGACACGAAGCCGAAGTGCGCCTTGCTCTGCTTGACCGCCTCGACCAGCACGTCGGCGGCGGCGTCGATGATGTTGTCGAAGACCTGCGGATCACGCTGCGCATCGCGGATCATCCGGCGCAGCGTCGAGAACGACTGCTCGACGAGCGCCAGGCCGAGCTGGTCCATCGACTCGAAGTGGCGATAGAACGCCGTCGGCACGACGCCGGCGTGGCGCGACACCTGACGCAGGCTGACCTGCGCGAACCCCTGCTGCCTGGCTCAGCTCCAGCGCCGACGCGAGGATGGCCTGGCGGGTGCGCTCCTTCTGGGCCTGACGCGAGGCAGATTGCGCGGGCTCGGACACCTTCACAGCCTAGTCACCTCCTTTCGGTGCACACATGTATCGCTCGTGGTCGAGGTCACGCGGCGCGTCGGTTGCGCGTAGCCCGAGAGTCATGCACACTTTGAGTGTACGCATGTTCACTGATTTCGAGGAGGTTACAGATGGGCATCATCCGCAAGGCGCTCACCTCGCGCCCGGTCGCCTCTCTGACCTCCCCCTTCACGATTGACCACTACCTCGACCAGATCCACCCGATGCTCGCCGCGCACAACGTCCGTGCCCGCGTCGTCGAGGTCGTGCAGGAGACCGGCGACGCCAGCACGGTGATCCTGCGGCCCAACGGCGCCTGGAAGGGCTTCACCCCCGGCCAGCACGTGCAGTTCGGCGTCGAGGTCGACGGCAAGCGCCGCGTACGCGTGTTCTCGGTGTCGAGCTCGCAAGCCGGCAAGAACCGCACGTTCAGCGTCTCGGTCAAGGCGCACCCCGACGGGTACGTCTCGCAGTTCCTGCACAACGAGCTCAAGCCCCGCACGATCGTCTACCTGTCGCAGGCCGAGGGCGAGTTCGTCCTCCCCCGCGAGGTGCCCGACACGTTGCTGCTCGTCAGCGGCGGCTCCGGCATCACGCCGGTCATGTCGATGATCCGCACGCTGCGCGACACCGGCCACCAGGGCGACGTCACGTTCCTGCACTACGCGCGGTCGCGCGACGACGAGATGTTCACCGCCGACCTCGACGCCCTCGCCGAGGCGTCCAACGTGACGGTCAAGCGCATCTACACGCGCAAGCCCGAGCCCGGCGCCGACCTCAAGGGCCGGTTCCACGTCGACCACCTCAAGCACCTCGGCATCGACCCGTCCGAGACCCTGACCTACGTATGCGGGCCCGCCGGCCTGATCGGCACGGTCCGTGACACCTACACCGAGCTCGGCGCAGCCGACCAGCTGCGGCTCGAGTACTTCAAGGTTCCGTCCGTCGACCTCGACGCGGCAGACGCCACCGGAACCCTGACGTTCGACGACGCCAAGATCGAGGCGGACAACTCCGGCGCCACGATCCTCGAGCAGGCCGAGGCCGCTGGACTCAAGCCGGAGTTCGGCTGCCGCATGGGCGTCTGCAACACCTGCGCACTCAAGAAGAACAGCGGCGCAATCCGCCACGTCGTGAGCGGCGAGATCAGCGCCAACACCGACGAGACCATCAAGATCTGTGTCAGCGTCCCTGTCGGCGACGTCAACGTCGCACTCTAAGCAGAGGAAGAACTCATCATGGCCAAGCACGCACCCATCAAGCCCCGCACAGCGCCAGCAACCACGACGCCGCGCCCATGTCGCTGATCAGTGACGACACCAAGAAGCGGCGACGATCGGGCTCGACCTGATGACGTACGAGCAGCTCGAGGAGTTCGGCGAGGAGCTCAACACCGTGCGCCAGCGGGTCCTCGACGACCTCGGCCAGAAGGACGCCGACTACATCCGTCGCGTCATCAAGGCGCAGAAGGCCAGCGAGGTGCTCGGCCGCATCGGCATCTTCATGCCGTTCTTCTGGCCCGCGTTCATCGCCGGCATCCTGTTCCTCGCCCTGGCCAAGATCCTCGACAACATGGAGATCGGCCACAACGTCATGCACGGCCAGTACGACTGGATGAACGATCCGATGATCGACGGCCAGCCGCTACGAGTGGGACAACATCGCCCCCGCGCAGGACTGGAAGCACGGCCACAACTACATCCACCACACCTACACCAACATCCACGGCATGGACCGCGACATCGGCTACAACATGTTCCGGATCGACGAGGACCAGCCGTGGTACGGCAGCCACCGGTTCAACCTGCCGCTCGCGTTCATCCTGATGCTCGTCTTCGAGTGGGGCATCATGTACCACGGCGTCGAGCTGGACCAGTACCTCCACGGCAAGATCACCAAGGAGGACTTCCAGGGCCGCAAGAAGCGCGCGCTGCGGAAGATCCGCAAGCAGGTCTTCAAGGACTACATCGCCTGGCCGGTCCTGGGCATCGCGCTCGTGCCGTTCGTCGGCTGGTGGGCGCCGGTCGCGATCCTCGGCGCCAACATCGCCGCCAACGTCATCCGCAACGTGTGGACGTTCCTCGTCATCTTCTGCGGCCACTTCCCGGCCGAGGTCCAGACCTTCGCCGAGGAGGACGCGCAGAACGAGACGCGCGGCCAGTGGTACCTGCGCCAGCTGCTCGGCTCGGCCAACATCTCCGGCCACAAGCCGTTCCACGTGCTGACCGGCAACCTGAGCTACCAGATCGAGCACCACCTGTTCCCCGACATCCCGGCTCGCCGCTATCCCGAGGTCGCCGAGGACGTCAAGCTCCTGGTCGAGAAGTACGGCCTGCAGTACAACACCGGCCGGATGTCCAAGCAGCTCGGCAGCGTCATCAAGCAGCTGGCCAAGCTCGGCCACAAGCCGAGCGACCCGTACAAGATCGGCAACAGCCCCGAGTCGAAGGCCCTGCGTCGCGCCAAGCGCGAAGAGGCCGCCCGTCGCCTGGAAGAGGCGCGTGCGCCACAATTGACCTCGTAGTCGACTGCGACCGAGAGGGACCCCGATGGCACTGAGCCGGCGTGAGATCGCCAAGGACGTCCTTCAGCAGTCGACCGAGGCCGCGATAGCGAGCGCGGGGCACGTCGTCGCGATCCTGTTCGAGTCGGCACGCAAGATCACGACCGAGATCGGGGCCTTCGGCACCGAGATCTTCGAGATCACCGAGGCCAGCAAGCGGGCCGGTCAGGACGCCGAGGGCAGCGACCCCGCTGTCGAGTAGGTCGCCATGACGCAGCTTGCCTCCGCCCGCTGGCCCGGGATCGCGCGTGCCCCCCGCACCCCGCTCAAGGCGCGGATCGCCAGGGCGATCCTGCGGCCGACGGTCAATCGCGTTCCCGTACGCCTGACGTTCGCGGACGGGCAGGTGTGGGGCGCCGGCACCGCTGACGCGCCCGAGATGCGGATCGTCCGGCCCAAGGCGTTCTTCGCCCGGCTCGGCGCCGACACCAAGATCGGCTTCGGCGAGGCCTACATGGCCGGCGACTGGACCACCGGCGTCGGCACGGACCTCGCGGACCTGCTCGAACCGTTCGCCGCCCGCATGGCGACGATCGTGCCGGTGCCGCTGCAGAAGTTCCGGGTCTTCGTCGACAAGAAGCTGCCGCACCACCAGCGCAACTCGGTCCACGGCTCGCGCAAGAACATCGAGGCGCACTACGACCTGTCCAACGACCTGTTCGCCGCAGTTCCTCGACCCGTCGATGACGTACTCGTCCGCGTGGTTCGAGAGCCCCGAGCAGGATCTCGAGGCCGCGCAGCTGCGCAAGATCGACGCGATCCTCGACGATGCGCACGTCACCGCGGGCACCCGGGTGCTCGAGATCGGCAGCGGCTGGGGCGCGCTCGCGATCCGCGCCGCACAACGTGGCGCGAAGGTCACGACGATCACGCTGTCGTCCGAGCAGGCCGCCCTGGCGCAGCAGCGCTTCGCCGAGGCCGGCGTCGACGTCGACCTCCAGCTCGTCGACTATCGCGAGGTCACCGGCGAGTACGACGCGATCGTCAGCGTCGAGATGATCGAGGCGGTCGGCGAGGAGTACTGGCCGACGTACTTCGCCACGATCGACAAGCTGCTCGCGCCCGGCGGCCACGTCGCGATCCAGGCGATCACGATGGCGCACCACCGCTACCTCGCGACCCGCGACTCGTACGGGTGGATCCAGAAGTACATCTTCCCCGGCGGACTCATCCCCTCGCTCGAGGCGATCGACCAGACGCTGCACGCGCACACGTCGCTCGGGGTGACCAACCGGCGATCGCTCGGCCAGCACTACGCGCGCACGCTGCACGAGTGGCGCGACACCTTCAACGCCAGCTGGGACGCGATCAAGGCGCAGGGCTTCGACGAGACGTTCCGCCGGATGTGGGAGTTCTACCTCGCCTACTGCGAGGCCGGCTTCCGCACGGGCTATCTCGACGTCTTCCAGCTGCGGATGTCGCGGGGCTGAATCTGTCGGGCTGCGCTGGCATGCTGATGTCATGGCAGAAGCGAACAGCAAGAAGCCGCTCACGCCCGGCTCGAGGAGCTCTCGGTCGCGCACCAGGCGCTGCCCGGCGTCGACTGGGGACGCATGTTCGGCTCGACCGGGCTGCGCGTCCGCGGCAAGGTCTTCGCAGTCGCGGCGCGTGCCGGTGGGCTGCTGATCAAGGTCCCCGAGGCTCACGCCGACGCGCTCGTGGAGTCCGGCGTCGCCGATCGCATGGTCATGGGCGGCGTGCCGCGCCGCGAGTGGGTGCTCGTGCCCGACGACGCCGACGACGCGACGTGGTCCGAGCAGCTCGACGCGGCCTACACGTACGTCGACTCGATCACGCCCTGAGCGGGGCCGCTCACTCGTAGAAGATGCGCTCCACGACCTTGCGGGCCTGGCGGGTCGTGCGGAGGTACTCGTCGACCATGCGCTCGCTCTGGTCCATCCCGTAGCCCAGCAGGTGCGCCACGCCCGGCACGCTCGTTGGCCTGCTCGACCATCGACTCGGCCGGCTTGCCGCGCATCAGCACGACGGCGTTGCGGATGCGGCTGACGAGTCGCCACGCGGCCTCGAGCGCCTGCGCGTCGTCGTGGCTGACGAGATCGGCCTTCATCGCGGCGTGCAGGGCGTCGAGCGTCCGGGTCGTACGCATCTCGGGCACCGCGTGCGCGTGCTGCATCTGCAGCAGCTGCACGGTCCACTCGACGTCGGCGAGCCCGCCGCGACCCAGCTTGAGGTGCGTGTTGGGGTTGGCGCCGCGGGGCAGCCGCTCGGAGTCGACGCGGGCCTTGATGCGGCGCACCTCGCGGATCTCCGCGGGCGTCGCGCCGCCCTCGGGCCAGCGCAGCGGGTCGATCAGCGCCGTGAACCGCTCGTTGAGGCCGGGGTCGCCGACCGTCGCGCTGGCCCGCAGGAGGGCCTGGGCCTCCCAGACGGCTGACCACTTCTCGTAGTACGCCTTGTAGGCCGCGAACGTACGCACGAGGGGGCCGTTCTTGCCCTCCGGCCGCAGGTCGGCGTCGACGTCGAGCGGCGGGTCGTCGCCGGGAGCGGCGAGCATCTTGCGCAGCCCCTGCGCGACCGCCATCGCCGCTTCGGCTGCCTCGGTCTCCTCGGCACCCTCGACCGGGTCGTGCACGAACATCACGTCGGCGTCTGACCCGTAGCCGGCCTCCCCGCCTCCGAGGCGCCCCATCAGCACGATCGACATGCGGCGTCGGCATCGTGCCGCGCTCCGCCTCCACCGCCGATGTCGCAGCCTTGAGCGCGCCATCGAGCGTCGCCGTCGACACGTCGGTCAAGGCCTCGCCGACCTCGAGGATGTCGAGGCGGCCCAGCACGTCGGCGATGCCGATGCGAGACAGCTCGCGGCGGCGCACTCGGCGTACGGCGCGGATCGCGGCCTGCGGGTCCTTGTGCCGGCTCGTCGCCAGCTCGACCTCGGTGCGGAGCCGCTCGCGTTCGAGCGGCCGCAGCTCGGCATCGTCGCCGAGCAGCGCCACGGAGTCGGGCGCGCGCAGGATCAGGTCGGTGACGTAGCGGCTCGACGACAAGACGTGGGCGAGCTGCTCGGCGCCCTCACCCTCGTCGCGGAGCTTGCGGAGATACCAGTGCGTCTCGCCGAGGCCCTCGGAGATCTTGCGGAACGCGAGCAGACCGCCGTCGGGGTCGGGCGACTCGGCGAACCAGGCGAGCATCGCGGGCAGCAGCGACTTCTGGATCGCCGCGCGCCGCGACACCCCAGACGTCAGCGCCTGGATGTGCGCGAGCGCGCCCTTGGGATCGGCGAAGCCCAGCGCGGTGAGCCGCTGCTCGGCAGCCAGCGGAGTGAGCCGCAGGCCGTGCGTCGGCAGCGACGCGACCGCCTCGAGCAGCGGTTGGTAGAAGAGCTTCTCGTGCAGCCGCCGGACGATGCGGCGGTGCGCCTGCCACTCGCGCGTGAGGTTCTCCGCCGGGTTCTGCCGGAACCCCATGCTGCGGCCGATGCGCCGCAGGTCCTCCGGCTCGTCGGGCACGATGTGGCTGCGGCGCAGCTTGAACAGCTGGATGCGGTGCTCGAGCGTGCGGAGGAACTCGTACGCCTCCTCCATCGCTGCGCCGTCGCGGCGGCCGACATAGCCGCCCTCGATCAGCGCCTTCAGGGCGTGCACCGTCGTCGGGCTGCGCAGCGAGACGTCGGCGCGGCCGTGCACGAGCTGCAGCAGCTGCACCGCGAACTCCACGTCGCGCAGTCCCCCGGCGCCGAGCTTGAGCTGACGGTCCCGATGGTTCGGCGGGATGTTCTCGATGACGCGACGACGCATCGCGCGTACGTCCGTCACGAAGTTGTCGCGGGTGCTGGCCATCCAGATCATCGGCGACAGGGCGTCGAGATAGCCCTGCGCCAGCTCCTCGTCGCCTGCGGCGTAACGCGCCTTGAGCAGCGCCTGGAACTCCCACGTCGTCGCCCAGCGCTCGTAGTACGCGATGTGGCTCGACAGCGAGCGCACGAGCGGGCCGGAGCTGCCCTCGGGCCGGAGGTTGGCGTCGACCTCCCAGATCGTGCCCTCTCCGGTGTGCTCGCGGCACAGCTTCATGACCGCCGCGGCGAGCCGGGTCGCCGCCCCGATCGCCGCGCCGTCGTCGGCCCCTTCGGCCGGCTCGTAGATGAAGATCACGTCGACGTCGCTGACGTAGTTGAGCTCGCGGCCGCCGGTCTTGCCCATCGCCATGATCGTGAGCCGGCAGAGATCGGCCGCATCCTCGGCAGCCGTGGCGATCTTGAGCGCGGCGCCCAACGTCGCCACCGCGAGGTCGGCGAGCTCCCCCGACGACTGCTCGAACGAGGTGAGGGCGGTCAGGTCGCGGGCCGCGATGTGCAGCAGCTTGCGGTAGTAGGCGACGCGCAGCTCGTCAGCTGTCGTCGCCTCCTCCATCTGCCGCCGGCGTACGTCGAGGGTGATCGGCGTCGGCGACAGCTCGGTCGAGCTGAGGTCGAGCAGGTGATCTGGATGGCGGACGAGGAAGTCGCCGAGCGCCTCGCTCGTGCCGAGCACGACCAGGAGTCGCTGACGCAGCTCGGCGTCGGAGGCGAGCAGGTCGAGCAGCTTGGGCGCACCGAACCGCTCGGCGATCGACGACAGCGACGACAGGGCCGTGTCAGGGCTCGCCACGCCCGCGATCTGGTCGACGAGGGACGTCGGGTACGTCGCCCAGTCTCGTCAGGTCCGCGACGGCACCCTCACCGTTGCGGAACCCCTTGCGGGCAAGTGCCAGGGCGAGTTCTCGCGCGTCTGTTGCCACCCGAGCAGGCTACCCGCCTCGCCGAGCAACCACGATTTGGCCGCACATCCACGTCAGCAGCACCGCCCGAGGTGGATACGGGGCCAGATCTTGGCGGGTCAGACCATGGGCATGAGGCGGTCGAGCTCGAACTGCGTGACCTGCGACCGGTAGTCCTGCCACTCGGAGCGCTTGTTGCGCAGGAAGAAGTCGAAGACGTGCTCGCCGAGCGTCTCGGCGACGAGCTCGCTGCTCTCCATCGTCCGGATCGCCTCGTCGAGATTGCGCGGCAACGGCGCGATGCCCATCGCCTTGCGCTCGTTCTCGCTCAGGCCCCACACGTTGTCCTCGGCCTCGGCGGGCAGCTCGTACTTGCCCTCGATGCCCTTGAGACCGGCGGCGAGCACCAGCGCGAAGGCGAGGTAGGGGTTGCTGCCGGAGTCGATGCCGCGGTGCTCGACGCGCGCCGAACCACCCTTGTGCGGCTTGTACATCGGCACGCGGATGAGCGCGGAGCGGTTGTTGTGGCCCCAGCAGACGTAGTTGGGCGCCTCTCCCCCGCCGGCCAGGCGCTTGTAGGAGTTGACCCACTGGTTGGTGACCGCGGTGATCTCAGGCGTGTGCTCGAGGACTCCGGCGATGAACGCGCGCCCGGTCTGCGACAGCTGGTACTCCGCGCCGGCCTCGTAGAAGGCGTTCTCGTCACCCTCGAACAGCGACACGTGCGTATGCATGCCGGAGCCCGGGTGCGCGGTGAACGGCTTGGGCATGAACGACGCCCACTTGTCCTGGCTCAGCGCGACCTCGCGGACGACCGTGCGGAACGTCATGATGTTGTCGGCCGTCGACAGCGCGTCGGCGTAGCGGAGGTCGATCTCCTGCTGGCCGGGGCCGTTCTCGTGATGGCTGAACTCGACCGAGATGCCCATGTTCTCGAGCATCGTGATGACCTCGCGGCGGAAGTCCTGGCCGCCGCCCTGCGCGGTGTGGTCGAAGTAGCCGCTGTCGTCGACCGGAACGGGCTGCTCGCCGATGCCCGGCTTGCCCTTGAACAGGTAGAACTCGATCTCGGGGTGCGTGTAGAACGTGAAGCCGGCCTCGGCGGCCTTCTGCAGCGTGCGCTTGAGCACGTGGCGCGGATCGGCGTACGACGGTGTGCCGTCCGGCATCAGGATGTCGCAGAACATACGCGCGGTGGCGGGCGTCTCGCCGCGCCACGGGAGGATCTGGAACGTCGACGGGTCGGGCATGGCCAGCATGTCGGACTCGTGCACGCGGGCGAAGCCCTCGATCGCGGAGCCGTCGAAGCCGATGCCCTCGGCGAAGGCGCCTTCGAGCTCGGCCGGCGCGATGGCGACGGACTTCAGGGAACCCAGCACATCGGTGAACCACAAACGTACGAACCGGACGTCACGCTCCTCGAGGGCGCGCAGCACGAAGTCTTCCTGTTTTCCCATGCTGACAGTGTGACGACGACGTGTTACGGCGTTGTTACAGGGTCTGGTTAGCGGTACTTGCGGTGCACGTCGTCGTGCGCCGACTCGCCGGGATCCCATGACGAGATCCACGGCCCGGTGCCCTCGGACGCGTCGATGACACCCGCCTCGAGCCAGCTGAACTCGCCGTCGAGCACGCGATCGGCGAGCGCCCGGTCCTCGTCGTCGGTGTTGTGCCACAAGCCCCTCGAACAGCGCCTCGACCCGGAGCCGCGCCTGGGCGCAGAAGATGCCGGCCAGCTCGTACGCGGCGGCGCCCTGCGCGGGGTCCGTCGTCCGGAGCATCTCGGCGCGGGAGCACACGGCAGCCATGGCGAACAGCTCAGCGCCGATGTCGACGATGCGGCCGAGGAAGGCCTGCTTGTACTCGAGCTTGGCCTGCCAACGACTCATGCCGTAGAACGTCTGCCTGGCCAGCTTGCGCGACGACCGTTCGACGTACCTCAGGTGCTTGGCGAGATCGCCGAACTCGCTGAACGACGTACGGACGGTGCCCTTGCCTGCAGCGAGCTTGGGCAGCCAGGTCGCGTAGAACCCGCTGGCCTTGACCGCGGCCTTCGCCTTGGACGACAGGTCAGCGTCGGCGGAAGCCAGGTCGCCGGCGACGCTCAAGTGCGTGTCGACGGCCTCGCGCGCGATCAGCAGTCGCATGATCTCCGAGGAACCCTCGAAGATCCGGTTGATCCGCATGTCCCGGAGCAGCTGCTCGGCCGGCACGGCTCGTTCGCCTCGTGCCGCCATCGAGTCGGCGGTCTCGTAGCCGCGGCCGCCGCGGATCTGGACCAGCTCGTCGGCGATCCGGCAGGCCATCTCGCTCGACCACAGCTTGGCCAGCGCCGCCTCGATGCGGATGTCCTTGCTTCCGGCATCGGCGAGCTCGGCCGACAGCTCGAACACCGCCTCCATGCCGAACGTGGTTGCCGCGATGAACGCCAGCTTCTGCGCGACCGCCTCGTGCTTGCCGACCGGGCGGCCCCACTGCACGCGCGCATTCGACCACTCCCGAGCGATCTTGAGCGACCACTTGCCGGCTCCCGCGCACATCGCCGGAATCGACAACCGACCGGTGTTCAGCGTGGTCAGGGCGATCTTGAGGCCGTCACCCTCGCGACCGACGCGGTTCTCGACCGGTACGCGTACCTGGTTGAACCGGGTCACGCCGTTCTCGATCCCGCGGAGCCCCATGAACGCATTGCGGTTCTCGACGGTGATGCCGGGCGTGTCCATGTCGACCACGAACGCGCTGATCCCGCCGCGCTCGCCGTCACGCTTGGGCACGACGGCCATCACGACGACGATCTCGGCGATGACGCCGTTGGTGGTCCACAGCTTGACCCCGTCGAGGAGGTACGCGCTGCCGTCGTCGGTCGGCACCGCGGTCGAGCCCATCCGGGCCGGGTCGGACCCGACGTCGGGCTCGGTGAGCAGGAACGCCGTCACTGCCCCGGCCGCGCAGCGGGGCAGATAGGCCTGCTTCTGCTCTTCGCTGCCGAACATCTTGACCGGCTCGGGCACGCCGATCGACATGTGCGCCGACACCAGCGCGCCGAGGCTCGGATGGACCGAGCCGATCAGGGTCAACGCCTTGCCGTAGTGCAGCATCGACAGCCCGAGGCCGCCGTACGCCTGCGGGATCTTCATGCCGAAGACGCCGAGCTCGGCGAACCCGTTGATGTAGTCGTCAGGGACCAGCGCATCGCGCTCGATCCGCGAGCCGTCGAGGCTCTCGCAATAGGCCCGGAGCTTGGCGAGGAACTCCTCGCCGGGCGCCGCCTCGCCCTCGTCCTGGCGCGGATGCGGATGGACCAGCGACCAGTCGAACCGGCCCAGATAGAGCTCCTTGGCGAAGCTGGGTCGCTGCCAGCCCGACTCGCGGGCCGCCTCGGCGACCTCCCGCGCCTCCTTCTCGCTGACTTCTGCCTTCGTGCCGACGGTCTCGGTGCTCATGGCGTCCCCTTCGTCCCTCCGCAGTTACCTACCAGTACTACCCGCGTCTGGGGCAGGAGGGAAGAGCCGCC
>CAVXIX010000003.1:0-351028 GCA_963761965.1 uncultured Actinomycetota bacterium | reverse complement strand
CGACGACACCCCGCTGCCCGACCCGCGCTCGCCCTGGCAGCCGCGACGGCGTGCACGGCCCGAGCCGCGTGTACGACGACGACGGCCTTCGCCTGGACCGACGACGGCTGGCGCGGCCGGCCGCTCGCCGGGTCGCGTGCTCTACGAGCTGCACATCGGCACGTTCACCGCCGGGCGGCACGTTCGACGCCGCGATCGAGCGGCTCGACCACCTCGTCGACCTCGGCGTCGACCTCGTCGAGCTCATGCCGGTCGCCGCCTTCGCCGGCGACGCACGGCTGGGGCTACGACGGCGTCGCTCTGTGGGCCGTGCACGAGCCGTACGGCGGCCCCGACGGGCTTCAAGCGCTTCGTCGACGCGTGCCACGCGCGCGGGCTCGGCGTGGTGCTCGACGTCGTCTACAACCACCTCGGCCCGAGCGGCAACTACCTCGCCGAGTTCGGCCCGTACTTCACCGACGCGACACGACCCCGTGGGGCGACGCGGTCAACCTCGACGGCGCCGGGTCGGACGAGGTGCGCGCGCTTCTTCGTCGGCAACGCGCTGACGTGGCTGCGCGACTACCACGTCGACGGCTGCGGCTCGACGCCGTGCACGCGCTCGTCGACGACGCGCGCCGTCCACCTGCTCGAGGAGCTGCCGGCGCGGTCGACGCGCTCGCCGCCCGCGCTCGGCCGGCCGCTGCACCTGATCGCCGAGTCCGACCTCAACGACCCGCGCACCGTCACGCCGCGCGAGGCCGGCGGGCTCGGGCTGGACGCCCAGTGGAACGACGACGTCCACCACGCCCTGCACGCGCTGCTCACCGGCGAGCCGACGGGCTACTACGCCGACTTCGGCTCGCTCGCGGCGCTCGCCAAGATGCTGACGCAGCGGCGTTCTTCCACGACGGCACCTGGTCGTCGTTCCGCGGCCGCACGCCACGGCCGCCCGGTCGACCGGCGACGACTGCCGGCTGGCGGTTCGTCGCGTTCCTGCAGAACCACGACCAGATCGGCAACCGGGCGACCGGCGACCGGCTCTCGGCGACGCTCGTCGCCCGGGCGGCTGGCGATCGGCGCCGCGCTGCTGCTCACCGCGCCCGTTCACGCCGATGCTGTTCATGGGCGAGGAGTGGGCGGCCGCACGCCGTGGCAGTTCTTCACGCGTTCCCCGACCCCGAGCTCGCCGAGGCCGTACGCGACCGGCCGCCGGCGCGAGTTCGCCGGCACGGCTGGGGCGACCGAGGTCCCGACCCGCAGGACCCGGCGACCGTCGAGCGCTCGACGCTCGACTGGCGGAGGTTGTTCGCCCGGGTCACCCCGAGATGCTCGACCCTACCGAGCGCTTGATCGCGCTCCGTCGGCCACACCCGAGCTGGCCGACCCCCGCCTGGACCGACTTCCGTCGACTTCGCCGACGACGACTCCTCGTTCGTCATGCACCGCGGCTCGCTCCGCGTCGCCGTCGACTTCGCCGCAGAGTCCTTCCACGTCCGTACGTCCGAGTGGTCACCGGAGTCTCCGGAGCACGTGCTTTTCTCGTCGGAGTGAGCCCGTCAATCACGATCGGACTACCCACCATGCCCGTTCCAACACATGAGGACGGTGCAGCAGGCCGCAAGCCCCTACTTGGTCTGGCTGAGGTGGACCATGGCGTCGTAGAGCTGCTGGTCCGTCATCGGCGGCTCGGGAATCGGATGTGCCCGCTCGGCCCGGTAGGCGTCGAGCATGAGGTAGAGCTGGCGCCGCCAGGCGTTGGGCGCCTTGGCGCTGGTGGCGTCGATGATCCGGCCGTTGGACCAGATGAGGTTGACGATGTCGGCCAGGGTGATGTCGGGGCGAGCCTTGCCGGCTTCCTGGGCTCGGGTGAGGACGTCTTCGATCTGTTGGCACATCAGGTCGTGGATGCGCTCGGTCTCGGCGTTGCCGGGGAAGCGGCGGGAGAGGAAGTCGTTGAAACCTCGGTCTCCCGCCTGCACGGCGAACAGGTTTTCGAGGTAGGCGACGAACCCTTCCCACGGATCATCCATCTCCAGGGCCTTGTCGGCCCCGTCGACGAACTCCTGGAGTCGAGGCTCGAGGGCGGCCATGAGCAGGTCCAGGCGGGTCGGGAAGTGGCGATACAGGGTGCCGATGGCGACGCCGGCGTCGCGAGCGATCTTCTCCAAGGAGGCATCCACGCCGTGGGCGGCGAACTCGCGCTGCGCCGCGGCGATGAGCTTGTCGCGGCGCTCCTGGGCGTCGCGGCGCAGGGGCCTCCGCATCTGCTCGACGTCGCTCGGGCTCACTCCGTCAGTCTACCGACGATGCTGAGGGTAGCCTCCGTTTCCGCGCTCGAAGCCGCCTCGCGCCCCGGTGTCGAGGGTCGAAACTCTTCCGCCAATTGAGGCACCCCTCCGGAATAGAATGAGGCACCCCTCCGGTTACGCATATATCAACAACCGGAGGGGTGCCTCACATTGGCACTCCGACTAGGTCCTCCAGGAGTGAAGAAGATGAGCACCAACGTGAGCGAGCCCGCCGTGGCCACCGGAGCGCCATTGGCCGCTCCACCCAATCCCCACCACGAGCGACGATGGTTGGCCCTGGGCGTCATTCTCATCGCCCAGATGATGCTGTTGCTGGATGCGACCATCGTGAACGTTGCTCTGCCCTCGATACAGGCAGACCTCGGCTTCTCCGACGACTCCCGCGGGTGGGTCGTCACTTCCTACTTGTTGGCCTTCGGCAGCTTGCTCCTGCTTGGGGGTCGGCTGGCCGACGCGTTCGGGCGCAAGAACGTGTTCATTGTGGGTCTCGTGGGGTTCGCGATCGCCTCCGCTGTGGGCGGCGCTGCCTCCAACATCGAGACGCTCATCACGGCCCGCGCGGTCCAGGGCGGTTTCGCCGCAGTCATGGCGCCTGCGGCGTTGTCACTGATCATGGTGATCTTCACCGACCTGAAGGAGCTGAACAAGGCGTTCGCGATCTTCGGTGCCGTCGCCGGGAGTTCCGCGGCAATCGGCCTGCTGCTGGGTGGGGTGCTGACCGACTACGCGAACTGGCGCTGGACCATGTACGTCAACGTCGTCTTCGCTGTCGTCGGGATCGTCGGTGCCCTCGCGCTGCTGCACAACTCCGCTGAGCCCAGACAAGCCCAAGCTTTCAGTGCCGAGCACGATCCTCGGAACGGCGGGGGTCTTCGGGTTGGTCTTCGGAGCATCGAAAGCCGAGACCGATGGTTGGGACGCGGCAATCACCCTGACCTCTCTCATCGCCGGCGGCCTCCTGCTGATCGTCTTCGTCGTGTTCCAGAAGATTGACCGTCACCCGCTCGTCCCGCTGCGCGTGGTCGCCGACCGCAACCGCGGTGCCGGCCTCCTGACTCTCTTGCTGGGTCAGGCAGGGGTCTTCGCACTGTTCCTGTTCTTGACCTACTACTTCCAGGGCGTGCTGGGCTACTCCCCGATCAAGACCGGACTCGCGTTCCTGCCGATGATGGTGACGGTCGCCGTGGTCGCCACGCTGACCCAAAGCGTGCTGGTTCAGCACCTGACCATGCGGACCATCGTCGCCGGCGGGTTGACTATCGGCGGAGCCGGGGCAGCGCTGCTGACCCAGGCCGACGCGAGCAGTCACTACGCGGCCTGGGTGCTGCCCGGGCTGATCCTGGCCGGGGCCGGCATCGGGTCGGCCATCGTCTCAGCGGTCGCGCTCGCGCAGATGGGTGTCGAACCGCGTGATGCCGGTGCAGCGGGCGCGCTCAACAACGTCTCGCAGCAGCTCGGCGCGGCGCTCGGCATCGCCGTGATCAGCACCTTCGTCGCGACAGCCAACAGCAACTACCTGGCCGACCACGGCAGCACTGCCGTCGTTGACGCCACCGTGCACGGGTTCACGGTCGGCTACTGGTGGGCCGCAGGCGCCTTCTGGGCGGGTGCCGTCCTCACCGGTGCCCTGATCAGGGGTGGCACCCGGTTCCACCAAGAGCCCGGCCAGCCCGAGCCCCTCGACGAGATCGTCGGCGGACTGATCTGACAGCTCGGCCGGCACCCACGTGCCGCGCCTCGACAGCCACCAACCACACACAACGAAGGAACACTCATCATGACCACCATCAGCATCATCGGCTCGGGCAACATGGCCACCGCCATCGGCACCCGGGCGGCGAAGCACGGCCACACCGTCGAGCTCATGAGCCGCAACACCGCCAAGGCTCAGGCGCTGGCCGACCAGATCGGCAACGGAGCCACCGTCGGCACGTACGGCACAAGGCCGGCGGGTGACATCGTCATCGTGGCCGTCCTGTACGCCGGCGCGGTTGACGTGGTCGCGCACTACGGCGATGCGCTGGCCGGCAAGATCCTCGTCGACATCACCAACCCGTTCAACGCCGACGCCAGCGGACTCGTGACGACCGCGGGCAACTCGGTGTCCCAGCAGATCGCCGCCGCCGCCCCCGAGGGCACACACGTCGTGAAGGCGTTCAACACGATCTTCGGCGGCGTCCTTGCGGAGGACAAGCCCCTGGACGTGTTCTTCGCCGGCGACAGCGCCGAGGCGAAGGCACGTGTCGCGGCGTTCCTGGAGAGCCTGGACATGCGGCCCCTCGACGCAGGAGGGCTCGAGATGGCTCACGCCCTTGAATGGGCCGGCATCCTCGCTCGTGGGTCTGGCACACAACGGCGCCGGCTTCGACCTCGCGTTGGGCGCCGAGGTCCTCTGACGCTTCCAGGTCTGGGCGGTGCGTCTTGTCGCGCCTGCCCAGACCTGGATGTCGCGTGGGACTGCGAAAATACCGTGGGTTGATGCGCTGCGTCGCTGGCTGCGGCATGCTGTAGAGCATGAAGCTCCCGATTGTCGGCGTGCGCCAGATCAAGCTCCCGGTCAGCGATCTGGCCCGCAGCGCTCGTTGGTATTCCGACTTGTTCGGCCTCGAGTTGGCGGCCGAGTTCTACGAGGACTCGGCGGTCCGCGGCGTCGTGCTCGCTGACCATGCTGCGGGTTTCGTCATCGGACTGCGGGAGCGCGATTATTGCGCGAGCACTCCGGTGCTGGATGGCTTCGATGTCTGTGCCTTCACGGTCAGCACGCCCGAGCAGATGATGATGGTGGCCGCCCGGTGTGTCGAGCTGGGCATCGCGCACGGCGACATCCAGGACCGAGGCGAGTTCGGTATGGCGATGGATGTGGCGGATCCGGATGGGACGGTCCTTCGTTTCGTGGCCGGCCCGCACACCGGGCCAGCGGGTTCGTTCTTTGGACTCGAGTTCGGGGCAGGACCGCCGAACTTCTACGACCAGCCGCGCCTCAGCTTCTGAGAACTGCCGAATTCACAGTTGATCTCAACGGTGGCGGCGAGGCGCTGCGGAGCGAGGTGGCGCTGAACGCATGTGGTCGCGCACCGGCGAAAGCAGATCGGCCAGGATTGGGTGTCCGCCGCTGACAATGGCTTGAAGAGCTGGCGGCTGATGACCTCGGTGTGTCCTGGCAGGACCTTCTCGAGCCGCTCTCGCCCTGCCTTGGTGATGGTGACCGTGATGCCCCGCTCATCGTCCGCCGACGGGGCTGCGGGCGACGAGGCCCGCCTTCTCGAGCAGGCCGGCCTGATAGGTCAGTCCGCTGCGGCTGTAGACGACACCGTCGGCCAAGTCGGTCATGCGTTCGCTGCCTGTCGTCGAGCCGAGTCCCGAGGCGCGCCAGGAGCTGGAACTGGACGATAGCTGAGGTCGCCGACCTCGCGCAGCTGCTGCTCGACCGCGTGCTTGAGCAAGCCCGCCACCTCCGTGAGGGCGAAGTACGCACGGAGCTGCACGGCGTCCAAGAGACGAGGTCTGGCTCATGTGATCAGCGTAACGCGATGTTTCACATTCAAAGCACTTGCTTCACATTCGAAGCACTGCTACTTTTCGGCATGCTTCAACTTCGAAGCACACTGATCGAGAGTGAGACATCACCATGAAGGCGATCCGATTCCACGAGTACGGCGACCCCGACGTCCTGCGCTACGAGGACATCGACCTACCCGTCCCGGGCTCCGGGCAGGTCAGGGTCCGCGTCGCGGCACGTCGTTCAACGGCGTCGACGGCAACATCCGCGCCGGGCTGATGCAGGGGCCGATGCCCTCTCGCTGCCCCACATCCCGGCCTCGACGTCGCAGGCACGGTCGACGAGCTCGGTCGAGGGCGTGATCGAGCTGAGGTCGGCGACAAGGTCGTCGGCTTCCTCCCGTTCGTCGACAACGGCGCCGCCGCCGAGTACGTCTTGCGTCTCGGCCGACAGCCTGGCCCCTGCGCCGGAACCATCCCGCTCGCCGACGCGGCCGCGATGCCGCTGGTCGGCCTCACCGCGTTCCAGGCGCTCTTCGACCACGCCGAGCCTCGGGCTGGGCAACGCATCCTGATCAACGGCGCCGACGGTGCCGTGGCGGCTACGCGGTGCAGCTGGCCAAGGCCGCCGGTGCCTACGTGATCGCCACCGCCAGCCCGCGCAGCAGCGACCAGGTCAAGGCCCAGGGAGCTGACGAGATCATCGACTACACCACCGCCGACCTGGCCACCGCAGTGACCGAGCCCGTCGACGTTGTCCTGAACCTGGCCCCGATCGACCCGGCTGTGTTCACGGCCCTGGCCGGCTCGCGTGCGCGACGGGGAGTGGTGGTCAGCACGACGGTGTGGATGCCGGCCCCCAGCGATGACGAGCGCGGCGTCCGCGGCATCGACCTGTACGTCAACAGTGACCGCGAGCAGCTGTCCGAGCTGGTCGCACGGATCGACAAGCGGCGACCTCAAGGTCGACGTCGCTCGACGCGTCCCGCTCAGCCGACTTCCGGACGTTCACGCGGCGGCAGCCGACGGCACCCTCCACGGCAAGATCGTCATCGTTCCTGAGGCTGCGTGCGATCTCGCCCTCGTGCCCAACCGTCTGTTGTCGCGCCCAGTGCCCGCCTTGATCTCGAATCAGGCGGGCACTGGACAATGTCCGGTTCCAATCCTTCACACATTCGACGGGCGAACTCTTGGACGAGGTGTTCGCGGTCTGTCTGGTCGCTGAAGGTCAGGATGCCAACAGCACCAGTGCGCAGGCCGGTACGTCGTAGGAGCCGTCGTCGCGGCGGTACTGGGCGATGAAGTCCGCCGCCGTCTTACGGGCGGTGGCGAGCTGCTCGGGGTGAAGCGCTCTTCAGGGCGGCGGCGATCGGGGGCGCGAGCACGCGGACCATGTCGAACAGCTCGTCCGCGGAGGCGTACCGGCGGGTGTAGGAGGCGACCTCGACCCGGACGTCGCCGAACCCGGCTTCCCGGGCGAGCTTCTCGAGCTGGTCTGGGTCGCCGAGGGAGAAGGGACCGCCCGGCTCGGTCGGCATGGGCCCGCAGCAGCCCGGTCATCACCGTCGCGAAACCGACGCCGACCATCCACGGGTTGTTGTCGGGTGCGCCCCAGACCGCGGCCGCGAGCCGGCCCCCGGGTCGCAGGACGCGGCGGATCTCGCGCAGCGCTTCGACAGGCTCGGGGACGAACATCAGGCCCATCCGGCGACACCACCGCGTCGTAGGCGGCGGCCGGCGCCGCGATAGCGGCGGCATCGATCCTCGCCCGCTGGCATTCGGCACGTCCGCGAGCCTCGCTCGATCAGCGCGACGAACGCCGGCGTGACATCGCTGACGACCAGCGACCCGTCAGGTCCGACCAGCTCGACGAGGTGGGAGGCGAGGTCACCGGTGCCGGCGCTGAGCTCAAGCACGTTCTCGCCCGGCGTGATCGCGGCGGCGGCGAGCAGGGCCTCGGTCACCGTGCGCTGGTCTCCTCGATGCCTGCGGAGTGGGCCTCCCACGCGGCGGCCACGCTGGACCAGGCTTCTGCGGTCATGACGACTCACCTATCCTTTCGATATAGTGGTACTGATTTCAATACAGCGATGGTGTATCCAATGAATGAACCTGTCAAGAGGCCCTACGACGCGACCCGACGTCGTGCCCAGGCCCGTGAGACCCAGCGGGCGATCCTGCGCGCGGCGCACGACCTGTTCGTCGAACAGGGCTACGGGCGCACCACCATCGCGCAGGTCGCCGAGCGTGCGGGTGTCTCGCCGAAACGATCTACGCAACCTTCAAGAACAAGGCGACCCTGCTGCACCGCACCTGGGACGTGACCATCGGCGGCGACGACGAGGAAGTCGCCTTCCACGAACGACCCGAGGTGATGGCGATACGGGCCGAGCCCGACCTGGCCGCACGGTTCATGATGCATGCCAGGTTCTCCACCGCGACCGCGCGTCGGATGACGCCATTTGTCAGGTCGGTGCGTGGCGCCGCGGCCAGTGAGGCCAGCGCCGCCGCAGATGGCGGCTGAGATGGACCGACAGCGTCTCGGCGGGATTACTGTGATGGCGCGGGAGGCTGCGGCGACCGGCCAGCTCAAGGTCACCGAGGATGAGTGCCGCGACCTGATCTGGGCGATGACCGACGGGCACCTGTGGCACCAGCTGGTGGTCGAGCGCGGCTGGAGCGACGAGCAGTACGCCGACTGGCTCGGCCGCATGTGGGTCAGCATGCTCGTGCAGGATCCGGCCCCGTCGCGGCAGTAGGCGGTTCGGTGCCGCGGGAGTCCTCAGGTGCTCGCTACAAGGCCACCGACCCGCTGATTCCCACCACCGTCTCTCCGCCGATCCAGATGTCTTCGCCGACCTGGTCGACGTGGATGCGGCCGCGGCGGCGGATGACGGTGCCCTGCGCGGCGACGTACGACGAGGGTGCGCGGCCGGTGCCGATCAGCCACTGGGCGATCGAGGCGTTGAGGCTGCCGGTGACGGGATCCTCGCCGCCGGGGCTGGAGGTGAAGGCGCGGATCTCGAACGCCGTCTCGGATCCCTCTGGGTGCGGGCCGACGATGCCGACGCGGTTGTTCTCGCCGAACAACGCCTGATCGGGCACGAGGTCCAGCACGGTCTGGGCGCTGTCGAGCAGCACGGCGACCCAGCCGGGACCGTTGTCGGCCCACTTGGCGTCGACGACGCGGGCGGGATCGACGCCGAGCCCGTCGATCACCTGCTTGAGGTCAGCCTCGTCGACGGCACCATCGCGGATGAGCGGGGGAGCCGCGAAGGCGAGCCGCTCACCGTCCTGGCGAATGCGGATCAAACCGGCGCCGCACTCCTGGACGATCTCGCCAGGAGTACGAGGCGTACCGCCGGCTTCGAGCCAGGCTCGCGCTGAGCCGAGCGTGGGGTGACCGGCGAAGGGGAGCTCGCGCTGCGTGTTGAAGATGCGTACGCGGTAGTCCGCGTCGGATGTGGGGCGCAGCAGGAACGTGGTCTCGGCGAGGTTGGTCCACCGGGCGAACGCGGCCATCTGCTCGTCGGTGAGGTCGTCGGCGTCATGGACGACGGCGAGGGGATTGCCCTCGGTGATGGCTGAGGCGAACACGTCGATCTGGCTGAACTGATGCATGCAGCCAATCTGCCACGTCCACCTCAGGGGACTGACAGGGCGACCTGCCTCGATTAGCGTTGATGAGGCAAACCACTCGGGGGTGATCCGAGGAGGTGCCATGGCGAAGCTCTTGTCGGCCTTGGTCCTGCTGCTCGTCTGGGTCGTCGGCTGTTCTTCGGACGGCACCGATCCCGATCCCGAGACGACCAAGGCGTCGCCGCCGTCGATCATCAAGCCTCAGCTCCCGGCCCCCGATCAGCGCCGCGGGATCCCCGACCGTGAAGCTTGCAGACGTCGAGACCAAGCGCGTCGAACTCAGCTCGCCGGACTGGCTTGCGACCACGACCGGTGCGTTGTGGGTCAGGCTCGACGGCGGTCAGGTGGTCAAGCTCGATCCCGCGACCGGAGGCGTCCAGAAGCGCATCGATCCGCCACGAGGAAATGGACATTGCCAGGCGTTCGGGGCCGCTGGTGACGAGGCGGTCTACTCCTGTGCGTACGAAGGGATGATCGCCCGGATCGACCCGGCGAGCGACAAGGTCGTAGCCGAGGTCAAGGCCGACTTCTCGAGCGAACAGGGCCACGTGGTGATGGCGGACGACAGTGTGTGGGTCCTCAATCCCGACGGCGACAAGATCACCCCGATCGACCCCGGCGACAACTCGCTCGGCAAGGCGATCGACCTTGGCAGCTTCTGTGTCGAGCTCGCCGTTGAAGGGTCCGCCATCTATGCCACGTGCACGAGCGACGGGCTTGTCCTTCGCGTCGATGCCGCTCGTCGCCAGGTGACTCATCGCCTCGCGCTGACGGACCCACGGACGGTATGGGCGTCGTCTTCCGGAGTGTTCGTGAGCTTCGAGGGCGGCGTGGCCCAACTGGATCCGAAGAGCCTCGAACCGGCGGCGGTGTACGACGTCCCGCTCGACCTGGGCGGGGGCATCTATGCCGACGCGGAGCGCGCTTGGCTGCGTGCCGATGGCGGACCGTTCCTGACGGTCGTCGACCCGGTCGCTCACAAGATCGTGCAGACGGTCACCGCCCCCGACCTGCCCAGCGGCGGCAGCGTGCTGCGCGTCGGCGACATCGTCTGGGCGACCGCATCCGACGACGGGACACTGGTCGGGATGACGACGAAGTAGCCCCGACTCATGCCGGCAAACCCGCCACGTGGCGTGTGGCCGACTGTCAGAGTGTTCGTCGTGACTCCCACCGAATGGACCGATGCGTCGATATCCCGGCTACAGGCCGCTGGCTACAAGGCGGTCGACGTCGACCAATCCGTATTGCCGGGCGCCCGGGCCGTACGACGTTCCGACTTCCGGATCAGGTGGTTCCTGACCCGCCTGCACACGTTCGTGGTGTTCTTCGCGATCGACCACCCGACCGAGGCCGATGTGTCGGCGGTCGCGGATCTGGCCGCCAGGTGGGCCAAGAGCGTCAAGGGTGGCCTGCCGATCGGGTTCCAGACCGGCGTCGCGGTGATCCCGGTCATCGTGAGCTCGGGGGCCGATGAAGCGGCGCAGCAGGCCGCGCTCGCCAAGCCGCGGAAGCGGTTCTCCACGATGGTCTTCCCGATGATCGCGGACCCGGTACGACTGCTGCTCGCGACCTACAACCGTACGGTCGCGTGGGGCATCGCCTACATGGACTTCCTCGCCGACCAGCAGCGGATCATCATCGGATCTCCCGACGCACCCGTGCTCGGAACCCAGGGCGGCCGAGGCCTGGTGGTGGCCTACAAGCTGCTGCTGCCGCTGCTCGGCCTCTTGGTGCTCGCGGGGATCGCAACGTTCCTGCTGGTCTGAGAGGTCGTGAGGTCAAGGCCGTCGACGATTTTGCGGCACTCGCACGTGGCGTGGCTGGGGACGCTGGAGGGTCGACTCCATGTGGACCGCCAGCGACAGCATCGTGCCGAGCGCGGTGAAGAACGTCAGGATGACCAGCACGGATGCGCCCAGGCTCGCGGTCATGGGGTTCCTTCCTCAAACGTCGCGGTCATTGACCACCCACGTACCCGACAGAAGAGACCGAAACCCCAGACACGTCGTCTTTCGCTCAAACGTGCACAGCGTCACGTCCGCTCAAGTCGTCGCACGTGCATCCACCTGAAAGAATCTCCGCATGGCAACGCACCCCACCCCCGACACGCAGGTACTCGCGGGACGACCGTTTCCCTTGGGCGCGCACCCCGAGGCCGGCGGCGTACGTTTCGCGGTCGCCAGCAGCGTGGCCGAGCGCGTCGAGCTGTGCCTCATCGACGACGACCTCAACGAACGCCGCATCGAGCTGACGGAGCGTACGTTCGGCGTCTGGCACGGCCTGGTGCCGGGAGTCACGCCCGGCCAGAAGTACGGCTTCCGGGTCCATGGGCCGTACGAGCCCAAGACCGGCATGCGCTGCAACCCCAACAAGCTCCTCGTCGACCCGTACGCGCGACGCATCAGCGGCACGATGACCAACATGGAGGCGGCGCTCGGCTACGCCGACGACCCCGAGGGGGTCGAGCCGTCGCAGGTCGACTCCCTGGGCTCGGTGCCCCTGAGCGTCGTGACCAGCCCGGGCGGACCGGACGACCGGCGTCAAGCCCGAGATCCCGTTCGAGGAGACCGTGATCTACGAGCTCCACGTCAAGGGCTTCACGGCGCAGCACCCCGACGTGCCCGAGCCGCTGCGCGGGACCTACCTCGGCCTGGCGCATCCCGCCGTCATCGACCACTTGGTACGCCTCGGCGTCACGAGCGTCGAGCTGCTGCCGGTGCAGACGTTCAGCGACGAGCCGTCGCTCGTACGCGCCGGACGCCACAACTACTGGGGCTACTCGCCGCTCGGCTTCTTCGCCCCGCACGCCGGCTATGCCAGCGAGCCGGGTCGTGAGGTCGAGGAGTTCCGCACGATGGTGGCCGCGCTCCACGCCGCCAACATCGAGGTCATCGTCGACGTCGTCTACAACCACACGTGCGAGGGCGGACCCGACGGGCCGACGCTGGCCTTCCGCGGCTACGAGGCGCCGGCCTACTACCTGCACGACGAGGACGGCCACATGGCCGACATCACCGGCTGCGGCAACACGCTCGAGTCCAGCTCACCGACGGTCGTCCGTATGGTCACCGACTCGCTGCGCTACTGGGCCACCGAGCTCGGCGTCGACGGCTTCCGGTTCGACCTCGCCAGCACGCTGGGCCGCCCCAACGGTGGCAAGTTCGACCGTGACTCGACGCTGCTCACCGCGATCACGACCGATCCGATCCTGTCGACGTGCAAGCTGATCGCCGAGCCGTGGGACGCGACGGGCGAGGGCTACAAGGTCGGCGACTTCGGCGCGCAGTGGGCCGAGTGGAACGGCATCTACCGCGACACGGTCCGCGACTTCTGGCGCGGCGCCGCCGGGGGAGTCGACGACCTGGCATACCGACTCACCGGCTCCTCGGACCTGTATGACCACACGTTGCGGCGCCCATGGCAGTCGATCAACTTCATCGACGCGCACGACGGGTTCACGCTGCGTGACCTCGTCTCGTACGACGGCAAGCACAACGAGGCCAACGGCGAGGACAACCGCGACGGCACCAACGACAACCGCTCGTGGAACCACGGCGCCGAGGGCGAGACCGACGACCCCGCGATCCGTTCGCTGCGCCAGCAGCAGGCGCGCAACCTGTTCGCCACCCTGATGCTGTCGACCGGCACGCCGATGTTCGTCGCCGGTGACGAGCGCTGGCGCACCCAGGGCGGCAACAACAACGCGTACTGCCTCGACGACCCCACCTCATGGGTCGACTGGACCGAGAGCGGCGAAGCCGACTCGATGCTGGCCTTCGCGCGACGGGTCGTGCACCTGCGCGCCAAGAGCCCCGCGCTGCGCCAGCCGGAGTTCTTCGACGGTCGCACCACGCCGACGGGTCGCCCTGACCTCATCTGGCTGCGTCCCGACGGGCACGAGCTCGAGGAGGCGGACTGGGAGGACGACGACCGCCGCACCCTCGGCATGTGGATCGACGGCTCCAACAGCCAGTCCCGTACGCGCGAGGGCGAGCTGCTCACGGATCACTCGTGGCTGCTGCTGATGCACGCCGGGGCCGAGCCGATCGACGTCGTACTGCCCGGCGTGGAGTTCGGTGAGACGTTCGAGCCGACGCTCGACACGACGACGCCCGACGGTGCGCCGGTGTCGACCGAGCCGCTGTCGGCCGGCAGCTCCCTGACGATGCAGGCCCGATCACTCCTGCTGCTCAAGGCCCCGCGCGCGGACTGAGCGGCCGCCCTGAAACGGTTCGAGGCGGGACAGGTCGGTGACCTGTCCCGCCTCGAGTTCTGCTGGGAGAGCTAGGGCGCCACGTAGCCCTTGAACACGTGGACTCCGTCGGCTGCAGCGCTCGACGTCGCCCGGTTGGTGTTGAAGTACAGCTTGCCGCCGCTGAGTCCGACGCCCTCGATCTCGAACTTGACGTACTTCGAGGACGTGATGCGGAACGAGAGGTCGTTGGCCGCCGCGAGCGTCCCGGTCGAGCTGGGAGTCACGTTGCGGTAGACCAGCACGATGCTCTTGTTGGCATCGGTCAGCGGGTAGTAGAGGACCTTCTTGGCCTCGTCGTAGAAGAATCCCTGGTTGCTCCAGTTCTCCAGCCCCGGCACGGTGGCTCCGTTGACCTTGGCGTCCGCGACGTTCAGGCTGAACGCCTTGTCCAGGTTGATGGTCCCGGAGTTGGCGGTCGGCTTGAGGCTGCCGTTGTAGATGGTCTTGCCGCTCTTGAACATGAAGTTGACCGCGCTGCTGGTGACCGAGACGCGATTGATCCCGGACACGGCTGCAACGTCACCGTTGAGGCGCAGCTGGTACGACCCGACCGTCTTGTAGCCGGTGCCGCTGTACTCGAGCTTCACGAGCTGCGCGCCGGTCTTGTTCATGGTGACGACGAACATGTAGTGCTTGCCGCTGATGTCCACGATCGTCATGTCGTTCGCATGCCCGAGCCACGAGGTGTACTTCACGTCGCTGGCGGTGTTGGTCATGACGGTCTTCGCGCCGGTGCTCTTGTTGATGCGGTAGATGGCGGCCCTGCCATCGTCGCTGGTCCGGTTCTTGATCGAGTACAAGTACGTCGCGCCGGCGGCGAAGCCCTGTGCGCCGGTGCAGCCCTGGGTGTCGGGCGTGCTGGCGATGTCGGTGTACTCGTTGTAGTAGGTCGCCGCCTGAGCTGCGGGTCCGGAAACGATCACGAATCCCAGGACCATCGCTACAAATGCCGCTAGTCGACCACTGAATCGCATGTTGTTGCCCCCAATAAAGAATCATGACGACCCGAGACAGGCCGTCACGCCGAGGCTAGTTGGCGCAGCTCGGTCATTCAAATCGACCCTGGCTGAAGGCCGATCGGAAGCCGTAGCGTCGGGTCATGACTGACAACGCACCTTCTGAGACCGGACCCGTCATCCAGCTGCGACTCGTGGTGGAAGCCGATGACTACGACCAGGCCGTGGCGTTCTATCGCGACGTGCTGGGACTTCGCGAGCAGGAGGCGTTCGAGGCGGAGGGCGAAGGCGCCAAGGTGACGATCCTGCATGCCGGCTACGCGACGCTCGAGATCGCCAATCCCGCCCAGCGGCGGATGATCGACGAGGTCGAGGTCGGGCACCCGACGACGCCCCGGATCCGGGTCGCCTTCGAGGTGCCGGACGCCGAGGACCGTACGCAGAAGCTCGTCGATGCGGGAGCCTCATTGGTGGCACCGCCGACCGAGACGCCGTGGCAGTCCCTCAACTCGCGGCTGGACGCCCCCGCGGGCCTGCACATCACGCTGTTCCAGGAGTTGCTGACGCTCGAGGAGCGCACGAAGCTCGAAGGTTTCGGCACCGACGCCGAGCGCCGAGGCGACTGAGAGCTGCGAGTTTCGGCCGAGGGGCGAGACGGTCGTTTCGTCAGAATGCGCTGGGGTAGGTCGACCCAGTAGGTTCGAAGTGACGGACGCACTCGACGTACGGGGGAGCACTGCATGACAGGCCGACTCGGGATTGACGACGTCAGACCCCTGTCCGGGGACGGCACCCATCCGTCCAAGGCCGTCACCGGCGAGCACGTGCCCGTCACCGCCACCGTGTGGCGCGAGGGCCACGACGCCGTCGCCGCCACTGTGGTGTGGCGCGGACCGGGCGATCGGCGCGACCGCACGACTCGCATGCACGAGACGGGCAAGGACACCGATCTCTTCCGTGCCACGATCGTCCCCGACGCCACCGGACTCTGGACGTTCCGCGTCGACGCCTGGGGCGACCCGTGGGCGACGATCCTGCACGCCATCGAGGTCAAGCTCGCCGCCGGGCAGACCGCCGCGGAGCTCGCCAACGACCTCGAGCTCGCCGCCCGCCTGCTCGACGAGGTGGCCGCCCGCAAGGAGCGCAAGGCGCACCGGCCGGCGCTCGAAGGCGCTGCCACGGCGCTGCGAGCCACGAAGCTCCCGCTCGGCGCGCGCACCGGACCCGCACTGTCCGCCGAGATCCGCGCGATCATGCACGACTTCCCCGTACGCCAGGTCGTCACCAAGGGCCCGACCCGCAAGATCTGGGTCGACCGTCAGCGCGCGGCCTACGGATCCTGGTACGAGTTCTTCCCCCGTTCGACGGGCGGCACCGACAAGAAGGGCAAACCGGTCCATGGCACGTTCGCGACCGCTGCCAAGGAGCTCGAGCGCGTCGCCGACATGGGCTTCGACGTGGTCTACCTGCCGCCGATCCACCCCATCGGCCGGGTCAACCGCAAAGGCCCCAACAACTCCCTGACGCCCAGCAAGACCGACGTCGGTTCCCCGTGGGCGATCGGCGCCAAGGAGGGCGGCCACGACGCGATCCACCCCGCGCTCGGCAAGGACAAGGACTTCGCCGCGTTCGTGCAACGCGCCAACGACCTCGGCATGGAGGTCGCCCTCGACCTCGCCCTCCAGGTCGCGCCCGACCACCCGTGGGTCAAGCAGCACCCCGAGTTCTTCACGACGCTGCCCGACGGCACGATCGCGTACGCCGAGAACCCGCCCAAGAAGTACCAGGACATCTACCCGCTCAACTTCGACAACGACCGCGACGCGATCTACGCCGAGATGCTGCGCGTGACGCTGCACTGGGTCGAGCGCGGGGTCCGGGTCTTCCGGGTGGACAACCCGCACACCAAGCCGCCGGACTTCTGGGCCTGGCTCATCGAGCAGGTCAAGGCCGAGCATCCTGACGTGCTGTTCCTCGCCGAGGCGTTCACCCGGCCGGCGCGGCTGTGGGGCCTGGCCCGCGCCGGCTTCACCCAGAGCTACACCTACTTCACGTGGCGGACGACCAAGGACGAGCTCATCGAGTTCGGCGAGAGCCACCGCGACCACTGGGACATCGGCCGGCCCAACCTGTTCGTCAACACCCCCGACATCCTCCCCGAGCACCTGCAGGTCGGCGGCCCGAGCATGTTCGCGATCCGCGCAGCCCTTGCCGCGACGCTCGCGCCGACGTGGGGCGTCTACTCCGGCTTCGAGCTCTACGAGCACGAGGCGGTCAAGCCCGGCAGCGAGGAGTACCTCGACTCCGAGAAGTACGAGCTGCGGCCCCGCGACTTCGACAAGGCGCTCGCCGAGGGCGAGTCGCTGCAGCCGTGGCTGACCCGGCTCAACGAGATCCGCCGCGCGCACCCGGCGCTGCAGCAGATGCGCACGCTGCACTTCCACCACATCGACCACGACGCGCTGCTGGTCTACTCCAAGCAGGACCCGGCGACCGGCGACACCGTGCTGGTCGTGGTCTCGCTCGACCCGCACGAGTCCCGCGAGGGCACGATGTGGCTCGACCTGCCGGCGCTCGGCTTCGCCCCCGGCGACCGCCTGATCGCGCACGACGAGGTCACCGGCGAGACATACGACTGGGGCGAGTCCAACTACGTACGCCTCGACCCGCTGCGGGCCGTCGCGCACATCGTGAGCCTGACCAGACGCACGTACGAAGACGCCGACGACACCACCCTGAATGCCTGACCGAGAGGTGACGCACATGCCGCAAGACCCCGCGCCCGACGCTGGCCTGGTGGGGCTGGAGGAGACGCCGCACACCGGTGAGGCCATCGCCGAGGACGGCACCCTCGTCGAGCCGCAGGCCGACGACTTCGGCCACGCCGAGCAGGCCACGAGCGACCCCGAGTGGTTCAAGCGGGCGGTGTTCTACGAGGTCCTCGTGCGGGCGTTCTCGGACTCCAACGGCGACGGCACCGGCGACCTGCGCGGACTCGCCGACAAGCTCGACTACCTCCAGTGGCTCGGCGTCGACTGCCTGTGGCTCCCGCCGTTCTACGCCTCACCGCTGCGCGACGGCGGCTACGACATCAGCGACTTCCGTGCGGTGCTGCCGGAGTTCGGCACCGTCGACGACTTCGTCTATCTCCTCGAGGAGGCGCACAAGCGCGACATCCGCGTCATCACCGACCTCGTCCTCAACCACACCTCCGACGCGCACCCGTGGTTCCAGCAGTCGCGCAATCGACCCCGAGGGCCCCTACGGCGACTACTACGTGTGGAGCGACGACGACCAGCGCTACGCCGACGCCCGCATCATCTTCGTCGACACCGAGTCGTCCAACTGGACCTACGACCCGGTGCGCGGTCAGTTCTTCTGGCACCGCTTCTTCAGCCACCAGCCCGACCTCAACTTCGAGAACGAAGAGGTCCAGGAGGCGATGCTCGACGTCCTGCGCTTCTGGCTCGATCTCGGCATCGACGGATTCCGGCTCGACGCCGTGCCCTACCTGTTCGAGGAGGAGGGCACCAACTGCGAGAACCTCCCGCGTACGCACGAATATCTCCGCAAGTGCCGCGAGACGGTCGATCGCGAGTACCCCGGCCGCATCCTGCTCGCGGAGGCCAACCAGTGGCCGGCCGACGTCGTCGCCTACTTCGGCGATCCCAAGGTCGGCGGCGACGAGTGCCACATGGCGTTCCACTTCCCGCTGATGCCGCGCATCTTCATGGCCGTACGCCGGGAGTCCCGCTTCCCGATCTCGGAGATCCTCGCGCAGACCCCGGAGATCCCGACGGGCACGCAATGGGGCATCTTCCTGCGCAACCACGACGAGCTGACGCTCGAGATGGTGACCGACGACGAGCGCGACTACATGTATCAGGAGTACGCCAGCGACCCGCGCATGAAGGCCAACATCGGCATCCGCCGGCGGCTCGCGCCCCTGCTCGACAACGACCGCAACCAGCTCGAGCTGTTCACCGCGATGCTGCTGAGCCTGCCCGGATCGCCGGTCCTCTACTACGGCGACGAGATCGGCATGGGCGACAACATCTGGCTCGGTGACCGCGACGCCGTGCGTACGCCGATGCAGTGGTCGCCCGACCGCAACGCCGGCTTCTCGCGGTCCGACCCTGGCCGCATCTACCTGCCGCCGATCATGGACCCGACCTACGGCTACGAGGCGATCAACGTCGAGGCGCAGCAGAGCAACGCGATGTCGCTGCTCAACTGGACCCGTCGGATGATCGAGGTCCGCAAGCAGCACAACGCGTTCGCCGAGGGGGAGTTCGTCGATCTCGGCGGCTCCAACCCCAGCGTGCTGGCATACAAGCGGGTCTGGGAGCGGCCGGACGGCGAGCAGGACGTCGTGCTGTGCGTCAACAACCTGTCGAGGTTCCCCCAGCCGGTCGAGCTCGACCTGTCCGAGCACCTGACCTACACGCCGGTGGAGCTGACCGGCAGCGTGCGGTTCCCGCGCATCGGGGAGCTGCCCTATCTGCTGACCCTGCCGGGGCACGGCTTCTACTGGTTCCAGCTGTCCGAGCTCGGCGACGAGGGCGAGAGGAGAAGCCAGGCATGAGCGGACCGGTTGAGAGCACTGACGGGCGGGCCTGACGTCGACGCGACGAGATGATCGAGCACCTCGCGGCGGCACTGCCGGCATGGCTGCCGACGCAGCGCTGGTTCGGCGGCAAGGATCGCGAGATCACCGCCGTACGTCCGCTGTCGTGGACGACGCTGCTCGACGGCGATCCACTGCTGATCCACCTCGTGGTCGAGGTCGAGCAGGGCGATCGCAGCGAGCCCTACCAGCTGCTCATCGGCAGCCGCCAGAGCCAGGTTCCCGACGTAGCGCATCGGCGTCGATCGGCCTCGAGAACGGCCTGACCTGCTACGAAGCCAGCGGCGACGCCGATCTCACGGCCTGCCTGCTCGACCTGATCGTCGCGGGAGAGCCGGTCGACGAGCTGCGCTTCGAGCGCGAGCCCGACGTCGAGCTGACCGCTGGGCTGCGCGCGCACCCCATCACGTCCGAGCAGAGCAACACGTCGCTGGTCTACGGCAACCAGTACATCCTCAAGCTGTTCCGCAAGCTCACGCCGGGACTCAACAAGGACCTCATGCTGCACCGTGCGCTCCGCGACGTGGACTGCCCGCACATCGCCGACCCGCTCGGCTCGATCTCGGGCGAGCTGCACGGCGAGGAGCTCACGATCGGCATGCTGCAGCGGTTCATGCCCGACGCCGCCGACGGGTGGGTCATGGCGACGACCAGCGTGCGTGACTTCATGGCCGACCCCGCGGGCCTGCCTCCCGAAGAGCTCGGCGGCGACTTCGCCGGCGAGGCATACCGGCTCGGCAAGGCCGTCGCCCGAGTCCACGCCGACCTCGCGACAGCGCTCGGCACCGAGCAGGCCGACGCAGCCGAGCTCGAGCGCACGGTCGCGGCGATGGTCGAGCGCCTCGACCGGGTGACCGCCGAGCTGCCGAGCCTCGCCGACCACGGGCCGGCCCTCCGCGCGGCGTTCGCCAAGCTCACCGACATACGAGAGCCCGTGACGATGCAGTACGTCCACGGCGACCTGCACCTCGGGCAGGTGCTGCGCACGATCAACGGCTGGCTGCTGCTCGACTTCGAAGGCGAGCCTGCCGCGACCCTCGCCGAGCGTTCCGCGTTGCGGTCACCGCTGCGCGACGTCGCCGGGATGCTGCGCTCGTTCGACTACGCAGCGCAGCAGCTGCTGGTCGGCCACCCCGACGATCCCGAGCAGACGGCGCGCGCGATGCAGTGGGCCCGTCGCAACCGCACGGCGTTCTGCGACGGCTACGCCCACGTCGCTGAGCACGACCCACGTGACAGCGCCGACCTCCTGCGGGCCCTCGAGCTCGACAAGGCGGTCTACGAGGTCTCCTACGAGCACGCGAACCGGCCCGACTGGCTCTCCGTGCCATTGGCGTCGATCGAGCGCATCATGACCGAAGGGGAGTGACATGACATGACGTCAGACATACTCCTGGCCCGCTGCAGTGGGCGAGCTCGACCTGCACCTCATCAGCGAGGGCCGGCACGAACGGCTCTGGGAGGTTCTCGGTGCCCACGTGCGTACGTACGAAGGTCCCGACGGGCCGGTCGAGGGCACGTCGTTCGCGGTCTGGGCGCCCAACGCGCAGGCCGTGCAGGTCGCGGGTGACTTCAACTTCTGGGACAGCGGCAGTCATCCCATGCGATCGCTCGGCGATGCCGGCGTGTGGGACCTGTTCGTCCCGGGCATCGGCATGGGTACGCACTACAAGTTCCGCGTCCTCGGCCCCGATGGGCAGTGGCACGAGAAGGCCGACCCCATGGCGTTCCGTGCCGAGGTCCCGCCCGCCACGGCGTCGGTCGTCACGACGCCCGCAGCACACCTGGACCGACGATGCCTGGGTCGCCAAGCGCAACGCCACGACGTGGCTCGAGGCGCCGATGAGCATCTACGAGGTGCACCTGGGCTCGTGGCGGCCCGGCCTCGACTATCGCGAGCTCGCCGACGAGCTCGCCGACTACCTCACCGAGACCGGCTTCACGCACGTCGAGCTCATGCCGATCGCGGAGCACCCGTTCGGCGGCTCGTGGGGCTACCAGGTCACCTCTTACTACGCGCCGACCTCACGCTTCGGCTCGCCGGACGACTTCCGGTGGTTCGTCGACGAGCTGCACCAGCGCGGCTTCGGCGTCATCGTCGACTGGGTGCCGGCGCACTTCCCTCGCGACGAATGGGCCCTGGCGCGCTTCGACGGCACACCTCTTTATGAGCACCCTGACCCGCGGCGCGGCGAGCAGCCCGACTGGGGCACCTACGTCTTCGACTTCGGGCGCCCCGAGGTCCGCAACTTCCTCGTCGCCAACGCCCTGTTCTGGCTCGAGGAGTTCCACCTCGACGGGCTGCGCGTCGACGCGGTCGCCTCGATGCTCTATCTCGACTACTCCCGCAAGGACGGCGAGTGGGTCGCCAACGAGCACGGTGGCCGCGAGAACCTCGAAGCCGTCCAGCTGCTGCAGGAGCTCAACGCGACGGTCTACAAGCACCATCCGGGCGTCGTGATGGTCGCCGAGGAGTCCACGGCCTGGCCGGGCGTCAGCAGCCCGACCGACAGTGGCGGGCTCGGGTTCGGCTTCAAGTGGAACATGGGGTGGATGCACGACACGCTCGACTACCTCAGTCACGAGCCGGTGCACCGGTCGTACCACCACGGCGAGATGACGTTCTCGATCGACTACGCATGGACCGAGCACTTCATCCTGCCGCTGTCGCACGACGAGGTCGTCCACGGCAAGGGGTCGCTGTGGCAGCGCATGCCGGGCGACGACTGGAACAAAGCGGCCGGCGTACGTTCGTTGCTGGCCTTCATGTGGGCGCACCCCGGCAAGCAGATGCTGTTCATGGGCGGCGAGTTCGGTCAGGAGGGGGAGTGGGCGGAGTCCCGCTCGCTGGAGTGGCACGAGCTCGACCAGCCGCTGCACTCCGGCATCCTGCACCTGGTCAGCGACCTCAACGCGCACTACCGCTCTGCGCCGGCGCTCTACTCCGCCGACAGCCGACCCGAGGGCTTCCAGTGGATCGATGCCAGCGATGTCGCCGGCAATGTCGTCTGCTTCCTGCGGATCGGTTCGGACGGCTCGACGCTTGCGTGTCTCGCCAACTTCTCCGGGGGACCGCATCACGACTATCGCGTCGGGTTGCCGTCGACCGGCACGTGGCGTGAGGTCATCAACACCGACAGCGAGATCTACGGCGGCTCCGGGGTCGGCAACCTCGGTGCGGTAGAAGCCGAGGACGTGCCGTGGCACGGCCAACCCGCTTCGGCGCTCCTCCAGCTTCCGCCGGCTGGCGTCGTGTGGCTCGAACCGGCGTGAGTCGTGTCCACAGCAGCTCATCCCGCACATGACTTTCGGGCACTGATGATCGTTGATCCAGACAAGACTCGATCGAGCCGCGATCCGGCGCGTCCGGCGCGGTTGGCCGGGTCGCCTTAACCAATGTGACACACGGTACGTATGGGGCATACTGAGCACCGAAGTGTCACCAGCGGTGTAGATGAAAGGGAGTCATGACCGACTCAGAGTCCAACCAGCCGGTCGAGCGTCGGCGCGCCGACCCGTTGCAGGTCGCGGCAGACATGCTCGCGAGCGATGAAGCGGACAACGCTCCCACGCCACGCCGTGACTCCGGCGCGAGCAAGGCCGACTCCGCTCCGCGCCCTGCTCCTGACGCCCAGTCGAAGGCCTCGGCGAGCAACGACGACGACTCGTCTGATGACGACGGCGACGACAGTCCTCGTGCTCGCAGGGCCGCCGCGCGGGCAGCGCGTCACGCTGCTGCCGAGCAGCGCAAGGCCGAGCGAGCCGCCGCCAAGTCGCTCCTCGCGTCCAAGCGCCACTCCGTACGCCACGAGGACGACTCAGCTGCCGAGGAAGCTCCGCAGGAGAGGACTCTCGCCGAGAAGCTCAGCGCTGCCCGCGAAGCCGTGTCGACTCCGCCTGACCGCGCCGAGAGCGAGTCCGAGCGCACCCAGTCGTTCGAGGCATTCCGTGACGCTCCGGAGGAGCAGCCTGCCGAGCAGCCCCAGCAGGCGCGCGCCGAAGAGCCTGCTGAGACGACTGCCGAACGGTCCGTCATCGATGACACGCCGCACGGTTCACCGTTCTCCCGTCTGAGCGGAGCGCCGACCGCAGGAGAGCTCTCGGGCGATGAAGCGCCGTCTGCTCCCCAGCCGGAGGCAGTCGAGCCGCAGCCGCAGGTTGTCGAGGAGCCTGTCGTCGAGACGATCGAGAACGAGGCCCCCGCGGCTGAAGCCGCGCCGGTCGAGGAGCCGCAACCCGCGCCGGTCGAGGAGTGGCAGCCCGCCCCGGTCGAGGCGCGTTACGAGGCGCCGGCTCCGGAGCCCGTTGCCCAGCCGGCCGAGCCCGCCGCGGCTGTTCCGGCGACATTCGCCGAAAAGCTTGCCGCAGCCAGCGCCGCCGCCCAGCAGCGCGTTGCCGCTGCCCGCGCCGAGGCTGCTCGCCTGATGGAGGAGGCCGCTCGCGAACGCGCCGAGGTTTCCGCACGGCTGCAGTCCGACGAGGCCGCCCAGCGTGAGATCGCGGCCCAGAAGCTCAAGGCCGCCGAGCAGGCTGCCGCCGAACGCGTGAGCGCGGCCCAGCAAGAGGCTGACCGGGTCACCGCCGAGATCGAGCGTGAGCGCGCCGCCGCCGCCGCCAAGATCGCCGAGCTGCAGAAGGCCGCCGACGAGCGCGTCGCAGCTGCCAAGGCCGAGGCCGAGCGGCAGGCTCAGCAGCGCATCCAGCAGGCCAACGCCGAAGCCCTCCGCCTCGCCGACGAGGCAGAGGCCGAGGCCAAGCGGGTTGCCGAGCGCCGCCTCGCCGAGTCCGAGAAGGCGGCCGAAGAAGCGGCCACCCGTCGACTCCAGGCCGCCGAGCAGGACGCGCAGCGTCGCATCGAGGCCGCGCGCGCCGAGGCCGAGAAGGTCGCCGCCCAGGCTGCCGCCGACCGTGAAGCCGCTCTGACGCAGCTCGCCAAGGAGCGCGAAGCCGCTGACGCCCGCCTCGTCGAGGTCAAGGCCGAGGCCGAGCGCATCGTCGCCGAGGCAGACCGTACGTCCGCCAGTCACGTCGCCGCAGCCCAGGCCGAGGCCGAGAAGGTCGCGCAGCAGGCCGCCGCCGACCGTGAGGCCGCACTCGCCCAGCTCGCCAAGGAGCGCGAGGAGGCTGACGCCCGCCTCGCCGAGGTCAAGGCCGAGGCCGAGCGCACGGTCCGCGAGGCCGAGGAGTCCGCAGGCTCCCACGTCGCCGCAGCCAAGGCCGAGGCGGAGAAGTTCGCCCAGGAGACCGCTGCCGAGCGTGTCGCGATCGCCGTACGCGTGTCAGATGCCGAACGCGCCGCCGAGGAGAAGCTCGTCGCCGCCAAGGTGCAGGCTGATCGCCTGGCCGCGGAGGCCGCACAGCGTCACGCTGAGGCTGCCGCCGAGCTCGCTCGTGAGCGCGACGAGGCCAAGGCCCTCGTCGAGCGCGCCAACGAAGAGGCCGACAAGCTCGCCAAGGAGGCTGAGGCAGAACGCGCGGAGGCCGCGGCCAAGCTGGCCGAGGCCGAGCGCATGGCGGCCGAGAAGATCCGTGCCGCCCAGGCTGAGGCCGAGCGGGTGGCCGCCGAGGCCAACGAAGCCGCACGGCTCGCCGGCGAAGCGCGCGAGAAGGCCGAGCGCAAGCTCGCCGAGGACGTCGAGGCGGCTCGCCTCGATGCCGAGCGCAAGATCGCCCAGGCCGAGAAGGACGCCGCCGAGCGCATCGCCCAGGCCCAGGCCGAGGCGCGCCGCCTCGCCGAGAAGTCCGAGCAGGACGCCCGCGAACGGGTCGCCGCCGCACAGGCCGAGGCCGAGCGGGTCACGGTCCAGTCCAAGCGCGACGCGCAGGAACGACTCAGCCAGGCCGTCGCCGCGGCTCGGTCCGCTGCCGAGGAGAAGCTGCAGGAGGCCGAGCGTACGGCGCTCGAGTGGGTCGCCGCCGCCGAGGCCGAGGCCGAGCGCGTTGCGCAGGAACACATCGTCATGGCCAACCACTCGTCAGCCTCAACGCCGCTGACGACACCTGAGCCACTGGTCGACGAATACCTCGACGAGGCGCCCGACGACGTAGACGTCGATGATCATTCGCCCGAGGAGGTGAATGACGACTCCGGGCAGGTCGCCCCCAAGATCAAAAAAAGGGTCGTCCGCCGCAAGTGAGGTCCTGACCGCAGGTTCGATCGTCGCCGATCTCGAGAGCGACGACGAACCCGACGGTTGTCGCATTCGGTACGCCCGGGCGTTCGGCCAGACCTGACGACGTCGTCGAGGCGTGTCGAGGAGATCGCTGACGCTCCGGCGCCGCGAAGCCGCGCCTGAGCCGGAGCCCAGTCGTCGTGAGCTCAAGGCTGCCCGTCGTCAGGAACGCGAGGAGGCCAAGGCCGCTGCGCGCCGTGAGCGCGAGGAGGCCGCCCAGGCGAAGCTCGAGGCCAAGCAGCAGGAGCGCGAAGAGCGCGAGGACGCCAAGCGGCAGGCTCGCGAGGAGCGGGAGCTCGCGAAGCAGCAGGCTCGCGACGAGAAGGACCAGGCCAAGCAGCAGGCGGCCGCAGCGCGTGAGCAGGAGGCGGCTCGACAGGCGGCAGCGCGTGAGCAGGAAGCTGCTGAGCAGGCGGCAGCGCGTGAGAAGGAAGCTGCTGAGCAGGCGGCAGCGCGTGAGAAGGAGGCCGCTGACCAGGCGGCAGCGCGTGAGCAGGAAGCCGCTGAGCAGGCGGCAGCACGTGAGCAGGAAGCCGAGCTGGCTTCGTCGGAGAGTGACGTTGCCGACGAGACCCCCGATGACGAGGCAACAAGCACGCGCGACCGAGCCGACGATCGAGCCGGAGCCCCAGCCGGTGGCTCCCGCGGCGGACACGGTCGGGCTGACCCAGCGGCTCGAGGCCGAACGCTTGAGGCTCGCTGCCGAGCGCGAACAACGCGAAGCAGAGGAGCAGGCGCAGCTCGAGCGCGACAAGGCTCGAGGCCGCAGCCGCCGAGGCCAAGATCGCGGCTCGTCGCGAACGTGACGAAGCCAAGTCCGCGTCGCGTCAGGCCCGCATCGACGCCAAGCTCGAGCGCAAGCAGGCCAAGCAGGCCCGCGTCGACGCCAAGCACGCGGCCCGCCAGCAGCGCAACGAGGAGAAGGAGAAGGCGGCCGCCGCCAAGATCCAGGCGCGTGCCGATGCGGCTGCGGCCAAGGCCGCTGCACGGGTCGACACGCGTACGGCCGAGATGGAGGCGCCGGAGCTGACGATCGACCTGCGCCGCAGCGCTGCAGGTCACCGGACGTCGGATGCGGTCGAGGCCGTGGTCGAACCGACCGCAGAGGCGCAGCCCGAGACCGAAGCCGAGCCGGACACCGAGGCACCAGCCGAGACCGCAGCAGGCCGAGGACGCATCCGACGCTGACTCCGACGTTCGGTCGAGCTGAACAGCAGCTCGCCCACGGCGACGCCGGCCACGGTGGACGCCAAGGAGGCCAAGCGCGCCGCGCGCCGCGAGCACAACGAGGCCAAGGCAGGCCGCCCGGCAGGCGCGCGCGAAGAGGCCAAGGCAGGCCGCCCGCCAGGAGCGCGACGAGGCGAAGCAAGCCGCCCGGCAGGCCCGCGAAGAGGCCAAGGCAGGCCGCACGACGTGAGCGCGACGAGGCGAAGCAGGCCAAGCGCCAGGCTCGCGCCGAGGCCGCGCAGGCCGCTGTGGCTGCGGAAGCCGCACGGGAGGCCCTCAAAGAGTCCGACGAGCGAAGGACCGAGGAGGTCGAGCCGTCTGAGAAGGTCTCGGCGGTCGCCGACGAGAGCCAGGCCGACGACGATGCCAGGGTCGACGACCAGGCCCAGACCGACGACGAGGCCCAGACCGACGGCGAAGCCGAGGCAGACACCGAATGCCGAAGCTCCCGCCGTTGACTCGACACCGGACGAGACCCAGATCGCGGCGCGTGAAGCGAACGGCACGGCACGAGAGGCCCTGCGCCGTGAGCGCGAGGACGCCAAGGCCGCACGTCGCGAGCGCGAGGAAGCCAAGGCCGCCGCCCGTCGCGAGCGCGAGGAGGCCAAGGCGGCCGCGCGGCTCGAGCGCGAGGAAGCCAAGGCCGCTGCCCGCAGCGCCAAGGCCGAGCGCCGCGCCGAGAAGAAGGCCGACCGCATCGTCGAGGCTCCGCGAGAGCCCAAGGTCTCGTTCCTCGACCGCCGGCGCCAGAAGGCCGCGGCGGGGGAGCCGGGCGCCGACTCCGGAGGCCGCAACGCCGTCGCGGTCCTGGCCGTGACGATCGGCATCGTGGGACTGACGTGCTCGCTCATCCTGGCGATCGGCGCCTTCATGGCGGCGCTCGGCACGACCGACAGCAACGGGGCGTACGACACGCTCTCGTCGATCTGCGACGTGCTGGTCGGCCCTCTGCGCGACGTCTTCTCGTTCTCCGGCACCAACGCCGAGATGAAGGAAGCCGTCGTCGTCCTGGGGCGGCGGCTCGATGATCTACGTGCTCGTCGGGATGTTCGCGCAGTCCTATCTGCGTTCTCGCGCCGACGACGACTGAGCGTTCCGGGTGTGACCTAACCCATGCCCGTGACGTGTCGCCCCCATTGCTACCTCTAGGTAACATTCAGATGACGAAGGGCCGCCTTATTTCGGCGCCAAATGGCGTGGGATGGTGGCTCTCGCACAGTCCAGAGACTGCCGTGACGGCTGTTCGGTCGTTGCGCCCCAGATTCACAGGAGGGTCCTCGTGACCAAAATCGTTGTCGCTGTGAAGTACGTACCGGATGCCACGGCAGACCGGACCTTCAGCGCCGATAACACCGTCGACCGTGTTGGTGTCGATGGTCTGCTGTCCGAGCTCGACGAGTACGCGGTCGAGCAGGCGCTGCAGGTCGTCGAGGCCGGCGAGGGTGAGGTCACGGTCCTGACCGTCGGCCCCGAGCAGGCGTCCGACGCCGTACGCAAGGCCCTGCAGATGGGCGCCGACGCCGGCGTGCACGTGCAGGACGACGCGATCCACGGCTCCGATGCGTTCGCGACGTCGCTGGTGCTGGCCGAGGCCATCAAGAAGCTCGACTACGACCTGGTGTTCTTCGGCATGGCCTCGACCGACGGCGGACTGGGTGTCGTCCCGACCCTGGTCGCCGAGCGTCTGGGCCTCCCGGCCGTCACGTACGCCTCGGAGGTCAGCGTCGACGGTGACACGGTCAAGATCCGCCGCGACGGCGACGTCGCCACGCAGGAGATCGAGGCGTCCGGCAAGGTCGTCGTCAGCGTGACCGACCAGTCCGGCGAGGCCCGCTACCCGTCGTTCAAGGGCATCATGGCCGCCAAGAAGAAGGACGTCCAGGAGTGGACGCTCGCTGATCTGGGCATCGACGCCGGCTCGGTCGGCCTGGACAACGCCTGGACCAAGGTCGAGTCGTTCGAGCCCCGCCCGCCGCGCACCGCCGGCGAGATCGTCACGGACGAGGGAGACGGCGGCGCCAAGCTCGTCGAGTTCCTCGCCTCCAAGAAGTTCGTCTGAGAAGGGCACTGACACATGACTGAAGTACTCGTTCTGATCGACGCCCCCGACGGCAAGGTCACCAAGCCTTCGCTCGAGCTGCTCACGATCGCCCGCCGCATCGGCGAGCCGTCCGCAGTGGTCTTCGGCAACGCCGACACCGACACGCTCAAGGAGTACGGCGCCGAGAAGATCTACACGTACGACGACGCCGCGTTCGACGAGTTCCTGGTCGGCCCCAAGGCCGAGGCGCTCGCGCAGCTCGTCGCCGACAAGTCCCCGGCTGCCGTGCTCGTCGGCGCCAGCACCGAGGGCAAGGAGATCAGCGCCCGCGTGGCGCTGAAGACCGAGTCCGGCTGGATCAGCGACGCGGTCGACGTGCAGGCCGACGGTGGCACCATCACCACGACGCAGTCGGTGTTCGCCGGCAACTTCACGGTCAAGGCCAACGTCACCAAGGGCGCGCCGGTCATCACGGTCAAGCCCAACTCGACCGCCCCGGAGGCCGCTCCGGCTGCCGGCGCTGTCGAGGCGGTCACGGCTGACATCTCCGATGCCGCCAAGACCGCCAAGATCACCTCGTCCAAGCCCAAGGCAGCCTCGGGTCGCCCCGAGCTGACCGAGGCCGCGATCGTGGTGTCGGGTGGACGTGGCACCGGCGGTGACTTCTCCGAGGTCGAGGCGTTCGCCGACTGCCTTGGTGCTGCTGTTGGCGCGTCGCCGTGCGGCGGTCGACTCGGGTTGGTACCCGCACTCGTTCCAGGTGGGCCAGACCGGCAAGACCGTGTCGCCGCAGCTCTACGTCGCCAACGGCATCTCCGGTGCGATCCAGCACCGCGCCGGCATGCAGACGTCCAAGACGATCGTCGCGGTCAACAAGGACGACGAGGCACCGATCTTCGAGCTCGTCGACTTCGGTGTCGTGGGCGACCTCAAGGCCGTCCTGCCCCAGGCGCACCGAGGAGATCAAGAAGCGCAAGGGCTGATCGACAGCTCCTCACGACGACCGGCTCGCGCCTTGCGGGCCGGTCGTCGTCGGTTTGTCCGGGATCCCAGCGTGTGGCGACGCGTGGACTGACTCGCGGGAGCCACGCGGATCACCCCGCCGAACTATTGACTTCGCTGCGCGGAACCGCCCGTACCTTTTGGTAACACTTTGATTAAGCAGCCCTCCAACGCTGTCCCGTGAGCCTGCTGTGGTGATAGTCATAGGGGGCGCGCGCCAGCGTGCACCAGACAAACACAGGAGGAATCCATGCGACTCTCTCGGCGTACCCGCCTTGCGGGTGTGGCGTTGATCGCGGCCGGCAGCCTTACCCTGGCAGCCTGCGGCGGCGGCAGCGACGACAAGGGCGATGGCGGCAAAGTCCGTCATCACGGTCTATGGCACCAACCCCCAGAACCCGCTGATCCCGACCGCCACCAACGAGGTCGGCGGCGGCGACCCGCTCGACAACCTCTTCTCCGGTCTGGTGGCCTACAACACCGACGGTTCCGTGACCAACGAGGTCGCCGAGTCGATCGAGCCCGACGCGGCCAAGCAAGGTCTGGACCGTCAAGATCAAGGACGGCCAGAAGTTCACCGACGGTTCGGCCGTCACGGCTGACTCGTTCGTCAAGGCGTGGAACTACGGCGCCAACCCGGCGAACAAGCAGCTCAACAACTACTTCTTCTACCCGATCGAGGGCACCGACGACATCGGCAACACGGTCAAGGGCGCCGAGACCGTCTCGGGCCTCAAGGTCGTCGACGACAAGACGTTCACGATCACGCTGAAGGCGGCTGAGTCGGACTTCCCGCTGCGCCTCGGCTACTCGGCCTACTTCCCGGTCCCGGACTCGGCCTACGACTCCGCCGGCAAGATCACCAAGGCGTACGGCGAGCGCCCGATCGGCAACGGTCCCTACAAGCTGAGCAAGTCCGGCTGGGAGCGCAACAAGCAGATCTCGCTCGTCCCGAACCCGGACTACCAGGGCATCCACAAGCCGAAGAACGACGGACTGATCTTCAAGTTCTACGCCGGTGGCGGCACGGACGCGGCCTACACCGACGTCCAGTCCAACAACCTCGACGTCCTCGACCAGGTTCCGCCGAGCGCGCTGACCACGTTCGAGAAGGACAGCAAGGTCAAGGCCTTCAACGAGCCCGGCTCGAGCTTCTCCTCCCTGACGATCCCGGAGCGCCTCGCGCACTTCGGCAAGGACGAGGAAGGCGAACTGCGTCGTGCGGCCATCTCCGAGGCGATCAACCGTCCGGAGATCACCGAGAAGATCTTCAACAACGCTCGTACGCCTGCCAGCGACTTCACGTCGCCGGTGCTCGACGGCTGGACCGACAAGGTCGAGGGCAACGAGGTGCTGAAGTTCAACGCCGAGGACGCCAAGGCCAAGTGGGCCGAGGCTGACAAGATCAGCAAGTGGAGCGGGCAAGTTCGTCGTCGCCTACAACAACGACGGTGCCGGCAACAAGGAGTTCACCGAGGCGATGACCAACCAGCTCAAGAACACGCTGGGAATCGACGCCGAGCCGAAGGTCTACCCGACGTTCGACGAGCTCCGCAAGGACGTCACCGATCGCACGATCAAGACCGCGTTCCGTACCGGTTGGCAGGCCGACTACCCGTCGATGCTCAACTACCTCGGACCGATCTACGCCACGGGCGCCGGCTCGAACGACGGCGACTACAGCAACAAGGCCTTCGACAAGCTGATCTCCGAGGCCTCCGCGGCCGAGGGCGATGCGCGCTACAAGCTGATCGGCGAGGCGCAGACCATCCTGCTCAAGGACCTGCCGGCCATCCCGCTGTGGTACCAGAACGCCACCGCAGTGACCGCGAAGGACCTGAAGGGCTTCGAGTTCAACTGGAAGCAGAAGCCGGACTACTACAAGCTCACCAAGTAAGTAGTCCGCAGAGTGTGACGGACGGAGGCGGCCCCTCGCCGGGCTGCCTCCGTTCGTCCGCCTGTTCCCTGGCCGGTTCAATCCGGCCTCACCCCCGGTTTGTGCGCTTTGCGGAGTACCGTGAAGCGCGACCGCGTGGGTCCACGCTTCCACGACCTTCAGGAGATCAATCGTGTGGTGGTACGTCGCCAAACGACTGTTGCAGACCATCCCGGTATTCCTCGGCGCCACGCCGATCCTCTTCGTCTTGCTGCAGCTCCGCCCCGGTGACCCCATCCTCAACCTGGCCGGCAACAAGCCGGTCTCGCCAGGAGGTCCGCGACGCGCTCGCGGCGCAGTACCACCTCGACGATCCCTGGTACGTGCAGTACGTCCTGTTCGTCAAGGACGCCGTCACCCTCAACTTCGGCGACACCTTCTCCGGCCAGCCGGTCTTCGACCTGATCAAGCAGACCTTCCCGGTCACCGCGACGCTGGCCGTCATGGCGCTGGCGATCGACGCGATCCTCGGCATCGGGCTCGGCACGATCGCCGGCCTGAACCGCAACGGCTTCTTCGACTCGACGATGCTGGTCATCTCGCTGGCTGCTGCTCTCGATCCCGATCTTCGTGCTCGGCTTCGTGCTGCAGCTCATCTTCGGCGTCAAGCTGGGGCCTCGACCTCTCCGACGGTGGGCGGCGACTGGACGCGTCACGTCGACCTGATCCTGCCGGCCATCGTGCTGGCGATCGCCAACTTCGCCTACACGATCCGGCTGACCCGCACCTCGGTCGCCGAAAACCTCACCGCCGATCACGTCCGCACTGCGCGAGCCAAAGGACTTTCCAACCGCGTGCCGTCGTGCGCAACCACGTGCTGCGCAACTCGCTCGTGCCGGTCGTCACCTACATCGGCATCAACCTCGGCTCGCTCATGGCCGGGGCCATCATCACCGAGACGATCTTCAACGTGCCGGGCATCGGCAACGCCGCCTACCAAGCCGATCCAGAAGGGCGAGACCGCCACGGTCGTGGCCATCGTGACGTTCATGGTCATGGTCTACGTGCTGATGAGCCTGCTGGTCGACCTTCTCTACGCCGTACTCGACCCGAGGATCCGCTATGCATGAGACACAGCCGGGGACCCGCCCGGGCCAGGAGCGCTTCGTCGCACCGGTCGACGAGACCCCGTTGCGCGCGATCGACGCCGTCGACGTCGACGCTGTGCCGGAGAACCAGTGGAAGGAGGCCTGGAAGCGGCTGCGCACGTCGCCGCTGTTCTGGCTCTCCGTCGCTCATCCTGGTCGTGATCGCCGCTCATGATCTTCTTCCCGACGCTGTTCACCAACGTCGAACCCCAAGGCAGGCGATCTCGCGCAACCAGTTCGCCCCAGCGCGCGAAGGTCACCCGTTCGGCTACAACGAGCAGGGCTACGACGTCTGGGCCCGCACGGTCTACGGTGCTCGCGCCTCGGTCGCGGTGGGCGTGCTTCACAACGATCGTCACCGCCATCCTCGGGCATGATCACCGGCGCGATCGCCGGCTTCTACGGCGGCATCGCCGACACGCTGATCTCGCGCCTCAGCGACATCTTCTTCTCGATCCCGCTGCTGCTGGCGGCCATCGTGGTCATCTCGGTCCTCAACAACATCTGGCCAGATCGCGGCTTCTGGGCCTCGGTCCTCGTCGTGGTGCTGGCGCTGGCGCTGTTCGCCTGGCCGCAGATCACCCGTCAGATGCGCGGTGCGGTGCTCGAGACCAAGAACCTCGAGTTCGTCGACGCCGCCACAGCGATCGGCGCGTCCAGGATGAAGAACCTGCGGCGCCACATCGTCCCCAACTCGCTGGCGCCCGTCATCGTCTCGGCGACGATCTCGCTCGGCGTCTTCATCGTCGCCGAGACCTCGCTGTCGTTCCTCGGCCTCGGTCTGCCGCAGGGCGTCGTGTCGTGGGGCAACGACCTGTCGGACGCGCAGAACCAGGTCCGGTCCGGTGCAGCACCTCGTCGTCATGTACGTACCCGCGGCCGCACTGGCGCTGACGGTCCTCGGCTTCATCCTGCTGGGTGAGGCGGTCCGCGAGGCCCTCGATCCGAAGGCGAGGAAGAAGTGAACGACACACAGCCACTGCTCGAGGTCGAGAACCTCAGCGTCGGCTTCACCGCCGGCAAGCAGGTCCTCACGGCAGTCGACCAGGCCAACCTGACGATCTACCCGGGCCAGACGATCGCGATCGTCGGCGAGTCGGGCTCCGGCAAGTCGACCCTGGCGCACGCCGTCATCGGCCTGCTGCCGGGCACCGGCAAGGTCCTGGGCGGCGCCATCCGGTTCGACGGATCGCGACATCAGCCACGCGGCCCGCGGCAAGATCCTCGCCCTGCGCGGCTCCGACATCGGGCTCGTGCCGCAGGACCCGATGTCCAACCTCAACCCGCTGTGGAAGGTCGGCTTCCAGATCAAGGAAGCGCTGGTCGCCAACGGCGTCGCCAGTGGCGCCGAGGCCGACAAGCGGGTCGTCGAGCTGCTCGAGGAGGCCGGCCTGCCGGACGCCGAGCGTCGGGCCCGGCAGTATCCCCACGAGTTCTCCGGCGGCATGCGTCAGCGCGCGCTGATCGCGATGGGTCTCGCGGCGCGTCCCAAGCTGCTGATCGCGGACGAGCCGACCTCGGCGCTCGACGTGACGGTGCAGAAGCAGATCCTGGACCACCTCGACCAGCTCACCGACACCCTGGGTGTCGCGGTCATGCTGATCACGCACGACCTCGGTCTTGCCGCCGAGCGCGCCGATCACCTCGTCGTGATGTATCGCGGCCGGGTCGTCGAGTCGGGCCCGGCCCGCGACATCCTGCAGAACCCCGAGCATCCCTACACCAAGCGGCTCGTCTCCAAGGCGCCATCGCTGGCGTCGCAGCGGCTGTCGTCCGTACGCGCTCGCGCCGAGATGCGCGAGCAGGCGGTCCAGACCGCCGCGGAGGTCGCCGCGGAGGTCGCGCACAGCGAGGCAGAGTTCGGCGAGGGCCGCAAGGACATCATCGTCGTCGAGAACCTCACCAAGATCTTCACGCTGCGTGGCGCCAAGCCGTGGCAGAAGGTCGATTTCGCCGCCGTCGACGACGTCTCGTTCAAGCTGCGTCGCGGTACGACCACGGCGATCGTGGGGGAGTCCGGCTCGGGCAAGTCGACGGTGGCCCGCATGGTGCTCGACCTGCTGCCCCCGACCTCGGGCAACGTGATCTTCGACGGCAGGAACGTACGCGAGCTGAAGTCCAAGGCGGAGCGCCTGAAGCTGCGCCGCCAGATGCAGCCGGTGTTCCAGAACCCCTACGCCTCGCTCGATCCGCTGTACTCGATCTACCAGTCGATCGAGGAGCCGCTGCGCATGCACGACGTCGGCACCAAGAAGCAGCGCGAGGCGCGCGTGCGCGACCTGCTCGACAAGGTCTCGCTGCCGACCACGGTGATGTCGCGCTATCCCGGCGAGCTGTCGGGTGGCCAGCGGCAGCGCGTGGCGATCGCCCGCGCGCTGGCCCTCGAGCCCGAGGTCGTCATCTGCGACGAAGCCGTCTCGGCGCTCGACGTGCTGGTGCAGGCGCAGATCCTCGAGCTGCTCAACGACCTGCAGGCCGAGCTCGGTCTCAGCTACCTGTTCATCACGCACGACCTCGCGGTGGTCCGCCAGATCGCCGATGACGTCGTCGTGATGCAGGACGGCAAGATCGTGGAGGCCGCGACGGTCTCGCAGGTGTTCGACAACCCGCAGCAGAGCTACACCCGCAAGCTGCTGGACGCCATCCCCGGTGCGTCGATCGAGCTGGGAGCCTAATTTCGCTGATTTGCCGCGGTTCTGAGCTGGTCGCCGTACTCTGACGTTGGGAGTAAGGCGCTAGCGAAGGATCGACATGACGCGCTGGGTTTGCTCCCTGATCATTTTGTGCAGCCTGCTGCTGCCGACAGTTGCCGAGGCCGGCACCAACGATGCGCAGCCTCCGCCGCCAGTGGGCACACAGAAGGCGACCGGGTCCCCGAGCGCGACCGGGATCATCGTCTCGACCAACGGGCCGCTCCCCGATGGGGCACTGGGCACCATCTCCCTGCTGTTGGGGCGAGACGTTGTCGGTCAGGCGCCGATGGGCGACTCCTTGGTGTCGGTCCGCCTCGACAAGAGGCTGCCGGCGTCGACCGTACGGTCGGTGGCCAAGCTCCTGAACGCCATGCCCGAAGTGGCTCAGGTCAGTCCCGACCTCGTCGCCACGACTGACGCCGTGCCCAACGACTCGTACTTCCCGCAGCAGACCAACCTGTGGTCGCCTGCCGCGGCGGCGGACTCCAGCGGGTCGGCCGCCGACTACAGCATCGACGCGCCGGCCATGTGGGACGCCACGCAGGGCCGCAAGTCGGTTGTCGTGGCGGTCGTCGACAGCGGCATCGTGGCTCACCCGGACCTGGCCAAGCAGACCGTGCCGGGCTGGGACATGATCGCCGACAGCCACAACTCCGGTGACGGTGGCGGGCGCGACTCGAACGCCGCTGATCCGGGCAACGGCTCGAATGGGAAGTACTGCACGGCGCACTCCAGCACGTGGCACGGCACGCACGTCGCCGGCATCATCGGTGCCTTGCGCAACAACAAGATCGGCGTCTCGGGCATCGCGCCGGGCGTGACACTCCAGCCCGTACGCGTGGCGGGTCAGTGCGGCGCCTCGATGTCGGACGTCGTCGCCGGCATCCGTTGGGCGTCGGGCGGCGACGTGCCCGGCATCCCGCGCAACAAGACCCCAGCCGACGTCATCAACCTCTCGCTCTCCAGCACCGTCACCGACAACCTGTGCCCCGCGGCCTACCAGGACGTGATCGATGAGGCGCGAGCTCGTGGCGTGGTCGTCGTGGCATCTGCGGGCAACCAGGGCAAGGTCGTCCTCTCCCGTACGCCAGCCAACTGCAACGGCGTGCTGTCCGTCGGCGCGACCGACGATCAAGGGCGCACCCACGTCGTACACGAACGCCGGCTACACGATCGGGATGATGGCGCCGGGCGGAGAGGTCGGCGAGGGCCAAGGCATCTGGTCGACCGTCGATGCCGGCACGGCCGGTCCGAGCAGGTCGACGTACGGGCAGCTGGCCGGCACCTCGATGGCAGCGCCGGCGGTGTCCGCAGCCGCGGCGTTGGTGCTGTCGCTGGGTGACTTCACGAACGACCAGGTCGTGCAGGTGCTGAAGGCATCGGCCGCCAAGCCGCCGAAGCTCTCCGGCTACTACACGTGCATCTCGAACGATCCGAACACCGGCGCGGAGCGCAGCGTCTGCGGTGCGGGCATCCTCAACCTGGCGCGAATCCCGGCACCGGTAGGGCAGCCGGCTCTGACGGGTGTCTCGACGGTCGGCAGCACGCTGTCGGTGGCACCGGCCGATGGAACGGTCACCCGGACTCGGTGACGTACCAGTGGCTGCGCGACGGACGAGGCGATCGCGGGCGCGACCGCCGACGTCGTACGAGCTGACAGGGGACGATCTCGGTCAGACGCTTGACGGTGCGCTCGACGGCACACACGCAGGGCTATCCGGACTTCTCGGGGATGTCGGTCGCCAAGGCGGTGCCGAAGGCCGGCGCCTCGGTGGCGCTGGTGCTGTCGGCGACCCGGGCCAAGCTCAAGGTGACCCGGTTGTCCGCCGATGTGACCGTGACCGCCAACCAAGGACAGTCCCCGACCGGCACGATCGACGTGTACATCGACGGCAGACGGAACTCGACCACCGCGCTCCGTCCGGGAACTCAGCGCATCACGCTGCCGGTCTTCAGGTCGACGGGGAAGCACAAGGTCCAGGTGCGCTACAGCGGCGACTCCCGCGTGTCCAGCGCGTCGTCACCGACCATTACGGTGACGGTGTCGAAGTAGCCCTTTCGGCGGATTGACTCCTTCGAACACATGTTCGAAGATGGGGAATGACCGTAGCTCCTGCCCCGACCCTGGACGAGCTGCGCGCACGTGTCGACCAGATGCAGGGCCGCCCCGCCGCCCAGCCCGTGGCGACGCATCCTGCCTTCGCCGGACTTGCTGCAATTGCAGACCGGATCGAGCTATGGCGTCGACTCGGCGAGCCTCGCGATGGCCCTCATGGCGGGGCCCTCGGCCGATGGCGCCTGGTGCGGTGTCGTGGGGTCGGCGGAGTTCGGTCTCGAGGCCGCTGCAGCCGCTGGAGTCGAACTGCGACGGACGATCCTGGTGCCCGATCCGGGCGAGGCCTGGCTCGAGGTCACCGCCGCGCTGATCGACGTGCTGGGCGTCGTCGTGGTGGCCGCGCCCTCACAGGTCTCGGGCAAGGACGTCAGCCGCATCAGCGCCCGGCTGCGCCAGCGTGGGGGCGTCCTCATCGCCTACGGCGACTGGCCGCGATGTGACGCCCGGTTGTCGCTGCGTGATGCCGAATGGGTCGGGTTGGGCCGGGGGCACGGGCACCTGCAGGCCCGCCGGGTCACGGTCGAGGTCCGCCGCGGCACGGCACCGGCCCGCACGGGACAGCTGTGGCTGCCCGACCAGGCCCAGGTCATCCGCCGGGTCGAGGAGCAGCCCACTCCAGCTGCGGAGCGTGAGCTAGGTGTCCAGTGAACGCAGGGGCCGGACCATGGTGCTGTGGGCGCCGGACTGGCCGATCGTCGCGGTCGAGAGCTCGGCCTCGACGCCAGCCGCGGTGCTCCACAAGGGCCAGGTGCTGGCCTGCTCGCAGGCCGCGCGGGCCGAGGGCGTACGCCGGGGCATGCGGCGTCGCGATGCCCAGTCGCGGTGCCCGGGCCTGGCCCTGCACGACTACAACCCCGATGCCGATGCGCGCGCCTTCGAGGCGGTGCTGACCGCGATCGAGGAGCTCAGTCCCGGCGTGGCACCGCTGCGGCCCGGACTCTGCGCCATCAACGTGCCGGCCCGGTTCTACGGCGGCGAGCCCGAGGCGGCGGCGATCATCGCCGAGCGGCTCGTACGCCTGGGGGTGTGGGACGTCCGTGCCGGCATCGCCGACGGGCTCTTCGCCGCCGAGCAGGCCGCTCGCCGGGCGCTGGCCCAGGACAGCCTCGTCGTACCTCCCGGCGGATCGGCCCAGTTCCTGCGGGACCTGCCGATCGATGCGCTCGACGACGAGTCAATGGTGGGGCTGTTGCGCCGCATGGGGCTGCTGACCCTGGGCGACTTCGCTGCCTTGTCGCCGGCCGACGTGCACACCCGCTTCGGCACGCACGGCGAGCTCCTGCACCGCATGGCGCGTGGGCTCAACCCCCAGCCGATCAGCCGGCGACAGGTGCCGCCGGAGTTCGAGGCGACGCTGATGCTGGAGCCGCCTCTCGACCTGGCCGAGCAGATCGCGTTCAGCGTGCGGACGACCGCCGAGAAGTTCGTCACCGACCTGGCCGGCCACGGGCTGGTGTGCACGACGGTCCTGATCGAGGTCGACACCGACGGCTCGCTGGCGACGTCCCGGCGGTGGATGCATCCGCGCTGGTTCGGGCCGACCGACCTGGTCGACCGGGTCCGCTGGCAGCTCCAGGTCGACGGTGCGATCCGGGCCCCGGTCGATGCCGTACGCCTGATCCCCGAGGTCACCGAGCCGCTGGGCGACCACGCCGACAGCCTCTTCGGTGGCGGTCCCGACGAGCGGGTCGAGCGCGGGGTCGCGCGGGTGCAGAGCATCGTCGGCCACGAGGCGGTCGTCTCGGTCTCGGTCCAGGGCGGTCGCGGGCCGGCCGAGCGGCAGCTGCTCGCCCCGTGGGGTGAGCGTCCGGTCGCCGCTCGTGCCGTGGGGCTGCCGTGGCCGGGCAGCCTGCCGCCGCCCGCGCCGGCGACGGTCTACACCGAGCCCCAGCAGGCCATGGTCGTCGGCGCCGAGGGGCAGGCCATCGGGGTCACCGGTCGCGGCATGGTCACGGGCGAGCCCGCGCGGTTCCGGGCCGCGGCCGGCCAGGACTGGCAGCCCGTCGCGTCGTGGGCCGGACCGTGGCCGGTCGACGACCAGTGGTGGGACGAGGTCGCCGCGCGCCGCATCGCCCGCTTCCAGGTCGTCGGCGTCGACGGCAGTGCGTACCTCATGATCGTCGAGGGCGGCCACTGGTGGACGAGGCCAAATATGACTGACCATCCCACCCTCGCTGTGCTCGCGGCGTCCGCATCGCGAGTCTGTCGGGCCTGCGTTGCGTGCGTTCCCTCTCGCGTTGCACAACGTCATGGTTACGAGGACGGGGGTGAGCTGACGTGGGGTGGAACAACCCGGACGTCTCGTGGCGTGAGCTCGAGCGGAGGCTGTCCGGCAAGCCCGAGCCGGACGGCGGCGATGCGCCGGGCTGGTCGCGCAAGCGCGCCAAGACCCAGCCCAAGGTGCTCAAGCGCCCCGAAGGGCCGGTCGTGCCCTACGCCGAGCTGCACTGCCACAGCAACTTCAGCTTCCTCGACGGGGCCAGCGGTCCCGACGAGCTGGTCGAGGAGGCGATCAGCCTGGGCCTGCACGGGCTGGCGCTGACCGACCACGACGGGTTCTACGGCGCACCGCGGTTCGCCGAGGAGGCGGTCAAGTACCAAGACGCCGGGCTCAAGACGATCTTCGGCGCCGAGCTGTCCCTCGGCCTCAGCAGGCCGCAGAACGGCACCGCCGATCCCGAGGGCAGCCACCTGCTCGTGCTCGCCCGCGGGGTCGAGGGCTATCACCGCCTCGCCGCCGCCATGACCGACGCGCACTTCCGCGGCGACGAGAAGGGCCGGCCCGTCTATGACCTCGAGGAGCTCGCCGAGCGGGGCCGCGACCACTGGCTGATCCTCACCGGCTGCCGCAAGGGTCACGTACGCCAGGGGCTCGCCGCCGGCGGGCTCGACGAGGCCGCGAAAGCCCTGGACCGGCTCACCGCGCTGTTCGGCCTCGACAACGTCGTCGTCGAGCTGATCGACCACGGCTTCCCGGCCGACAGCGTGACCAACGACGCCCTCGCCGAGCTCGCCGCGATGCACGGCCTGCCGACCGTCGCGACCAACAACGTGCACTTCGCCAAGCCCGGCGACCCGCCAGCTCGCCGCCGCGATGTCGGCGGTCCGGGCCCGCCGCAGCCTCACCGACATGGACGGCTGGCTGCCGGCCACCGGCGCGGCGCACCTGCGGTCCGGCGCCGAGATGCATGGCTCTTTTCGCGAGGTTCCCGGGTGCCGTCCAACGTAGCGTCGACATCGCCGACGAGCTGGCGTTCGACCTGCGGGCCGCGACGCCCAAGCTGCCCCACCGCGGCATACCCGAGGGGCACACCGCGATGAGCTACCTGCGCGAGCTGGCCGAGCAGGGCATCCGCGAGCGCTACGCCCACAACCCCGACGAGGCGCGCGAACGCATCGACCGTGAGCTCGAGGTCATCGAGGAGAAGGACTTCCCGGGCTACTTCCTGATCGTCCGCGACATCGTCAAGGAGGCCAAGCGGCGCAAGATCCTGTGCCAGGGCCGGGGCTCGTCGGCCAACTCCGCGCTCTGCTACGCGCTCGGCATCACGGCGGTCGACTCGATCTTCTACAACCTGCCGTTCGAGCGCTTCCTCGCCACGACGCGCGAGGAGGAGCCCGACATCGACGTCGACTTCGACTCCGACCGGCGCGAAGAGGTCATCCAGTGGGTCTATGAGACCTACGGCCGGCACAACGCCGCACAGGTCGCCAACGTCATCAGCTATCGGCCGCGCTCGGCCGTACGCGATGCGGCCAAGGCGCTGGGCTACTCGCCCGGCCAGCAGGACGCGTGGTCCAAGCAGATCGATGCGTGGAGCGCGATCTCGACCGACGAGACCTCGGACGTACCTCCGCAGGTCGTGTCCCTCGCGCAGCAGCTGCTCGGCGGTCCCCGGCACCTCGGCATCCACTCCGGCGGCATGATCCTCACCGAGCGGCCCATCGGCGAGGTCTGCCCCATCGAGCGGGGGCGCATGGACAACCGCACGGTCCTGCAGTGGGACAAGGACGCGTGCGAGTGGATGGGGCTGGTCAAGTTCGACCTGCTGGGCCTCGGCATGCTCGGCGCGCTCGACCACACGATGCGGATCGTCGCCGAGCACCTGGGCGAGGAGTGGGACCTCGCCTCGATGCCCAAGGAGGAGGCCGCGGTCTACGACATGCTGTGCCGGGCCGACTCGATCGGCGTGTTCCAGGTCGAGAGCCGGGCCCAGATCGGCACGCTGCCCGCGGCTGCAGCCCCGGTCCTACTACGACCTCGCGATCGAGATCGCGCTGATCCGCCCCGGCCCGATCCAGGGCGGCGCGGTGCACCCCTACATCCGGCGGGCCACGGGCCGGGAGCCGGTCACGTACGCGCACCCGGTGCTCAAGGAGGTGCTCGAACGTACGCTCGGCGTCCCGCTGTTCCAGGAGCAGCTCATGCAGATGGCGATCAAGCTGGGCGGCTGCACCGGCGACGAGGCCGACCTGCTGCGCCGGGCGATGGGCTCCAAGCGCGGCATCGAGCGCATCGAGTCGCTGCGGCTCAAGCTCTACGAGGGCATGGCCGGCCACGGCATCACGGGGGAGGAGGCCGATGCGATCTACCTCAAGATCCAGTCGTTCGCCAACTTCGGCTTCGCCGAGAGCCACGCCCTGAGCTTCGCGCTGCTGGTCTATGCCAGCTCGTGGCTCAAGCTGCACTATCCCGCGGCGTTCCTCGCGGCGCTGCTGCGCAACCAGCCGATGGGCTTCTACTCTCCGCAGTCGCTCGTGACCGATGCCCGCCACCACGGCGTCACGATCCTGCGGCCCGACATCATGCACTCGCAGGCGCAGGCCGACCTCGAGGTTCAGGAGTCCGCCGAGGCCACGGGGCTCGACAGCTGTCTCGCTCGCGAGCAGCCACCGGTCGAGACGGTTCGTCCGCGGCACCCCCGACCCGACCCCCGAGCACCGTCGCGACGGTGGCTTCGCCGTACGCCTGGGGCTCGACGAGGTGCAGGGGGTCGGGCTCGAGGTCGCCCGGCGCATCGTGGCCGAGCGTGACCGGCAACCGTTCAAGGACATGGCCGACGTGTCGCGACGAGCCGGGTTGACCGTCGCGCAGATGGAGTCGCTGGCCACCGCGGGGGCGTTCGACGTGTTCGGCCTGTCGCGCCGTCAGGCGTTGTGGAATGCCGGCTACGTCGAGAACCCCGACCAGCTCGAGGGCACCTCGGTCCAGCTGCCGCCGCCGATGCTGCCGGGCATGAGCGAGGTCGAGGAGACGATGGCCGACCTGTGGGCGACCCGCATCTCGCCCGAGAAGCATCCCGTCGAGTTCCTCCGCCCCCTGCTGGAGTCGGAGGGCATCCACTCCGTCGCCGGGCTCGCCGATGCCGAGTCGGGCCGCCGGGTCAAGGTCGCCGGCCTGATCACGCACCGGCAGCGCCCCGCGACGGCCGTGGGGGTGACGTTCCTCAACATCGAGGACGAGACCGGGATGCTCAACGTCGTGTGCTCGCAGGCGCTGTGGAACCGCTATCGCCGGGTCGGCCGCAACTCCGCGGGCATGATCATCCGCGGCAAGCTCGAGCGCTTCGACGGCGTCACCAACCTGGTCGCCGACAAGCTCGAGCGCATCGAGAGCGTCTATCCCGAGGCCGCGGCCGCGATCCCCGCCAAGCACCAAGGCCGCAACTTCCGCTGACGGGTCACTTGCTGACGGTGGTTTCGCCAGCTGACGGCGTGGGCTTCACGACGCCTGTCGCGTGCGCGAAGTCACGCGTCGCTGAGGCAAGAACTGACCCGTCAGCGGGGCAGGAAGTGACCCGTCACGCGGGCCGAAAAGTGACCCGTCACGCGGAGCGTCGTGGGCGAGACCCGTAGCGTCAGTCCGGGGAGGAATGCGCGGACGGTGTCGATCGTGTCGGCCTCGGCCGGGGTCTTGTCGTCGCGGTAGCGGATCACCCGGGCGAACCGGAGCGCGACGCCGCCGGGGTAGCGGGTCGACCGCTGGACGCCGTCGAACGCGATCTCGACGACCTGCTCGGGCCGGACCGTGACGACATAGCCGTCGTCGTCGGTCTGCAGCTCGCGGAACCGCTCGGTCTGCCACGCGAGGATCTCGTCGGTCATGCCCTTGAAGGTCTTGCCGAGCATCACGAATTCATCGCCGTCGCGGGCCCCGAGGTGGATGTTGGACAGCCACCCGCTGCGCCGGCCGGAGCCCCGCTCGACCGCCAGCACCACGAGGTCGAGGGTGTGCACGGGCTTGACCTTGACCCAGGTGGCTCCGCGCCGACCTGCGGCGTAGGGCGCCGTCAGGCTCTTGACGACGACACCCTCGTGCCCGAGCGCCAGCACCTGCGCAGCGAACTCCTCGGCCTCGCGGGCGTCGGCGGTGATGAGCCGGGGGACGCGGTGCTGCTCGGGCACGACGAGCTCGAGCGCGGCGAGGCGCTCTGCGGTCGGGGAGTCGACGAGGTCCCGACCGTCGAGGTGGAGGACGTCGAAGAACGCCGGGGTCAGCCGGACCGTGCCGCCCGCCGTCGCCGCCCGGGACGCGGTCTCCTGGAACGGTCGGGGCCGGCCGTCGGGGCCGAGGGCGAGAACCTCGCCGTCGAGCACGACATCGTGGCAGGGGAGGGCGCGGGCGATCGTCGACGACCTCGGGGTGGCGGTCGGTGACGTCGTCGAGCGACCGCGTGACGACGAGGACGTCGTCGCCGCGTCGGTGCACCTGGATGCGGACGCCGTCGAGCTTGGTGTCGATCGCGACATCGCCGCCGCCGGCCTTGGCCATCGCGGCCTCGACCGTCGGGGCGGTGGAGGCCAGCATCGGCAGCACCGGCCGGCCGACCTCGAGCGTGAACGTCGCGAGCGCGTCCTCGCCGCCGGTCAACGCGGCGACGGCGACGTCGACCGTGGAGCCGGCCATCATCGCGGCTCGACGAACGGCCGCGACGGGGATGCCGCCGGCGACGGCGAGCCCTTCCTGCACCAGCGAGTCGAGCGCACCCTGGCGGACCTCGCCGGTGACGATGCCGCGCAGCCACCGTTGCTCGTCGGCCGTGGCCCGAGCGAACAGGCTCCTGGTCGCGTCGGCGCGCGCGACCTGCGAGCCCGCGCCGGCCAGCAGCGGCGATGCGCTCGAATGCCGCGTCGACCTCGCCGACCTCGAGGGTCGCGGTGTCCGCAGGATCGGGCAGGTCCTGCAACGACCGCCAGCCCAGACCCGTGCGGCGCTGGCGCAGAACCCCGGCGAGGTATGACGTGACGATCGGGACGACGTCGGGCTCGGCGTCGGCGGCACGTCGCAGCAGGTCGGCGAACGCGGCGACCTTGGCCGTGCGGGACCGGGTGGCGGCGACCGCGGCGGAGGTGGCGACGACGTCGGCGAGGAGCATGCCCCCATCATCGGCGTCAGCACCGACAGTGCAAGGCGACCGACGACCGACTTAGGGTTGACATGACTTTAAGGGGTCCACTACAGTGACCTTAGAGTCAAAGCAACCTTAAGTACGACTGAGAGTGGAAGGCAAGCGCGTGACGATGCAATCGGCGATCGACCAGCGGGTCTCCCTCGCAGTCTCGACCGTGATCTTCGCGCTCCGCCCGCACCCCGACAGCGGGCTCATGACGCTGTGGCTGCCGCTCGTGCGCCGCATCCGTGAGCCGTACGAAGGCCAGTGGGCGCTGCCCGGCGGACCGCTCGAGGCCGACGAGGACCTCGCGGCGAGCGCCCGCCACACCCTCGAACGTACGACCGGGCTGACCCCCAACTATCTCGAGCAGCTCTACGCCTTCGGCAGCCTCGACCGCTCGCCCGACGACCGCGTCGTCTCGATCGTCTACTGGGCGCTCGTGCAGCCCGACGAGGTCGCCCGCGCGGTCGACGGCGAGAACGTCGAGTGGTTCGTCGCCGACGAGCTGCCCCCGCTGGCGTTCGACCACACCGAGATCGTCGACTACGCGCTCGCCCGGCTGCGCGCCAAGATCACCTACACCCCGATCGCGCACGGCTTCCTGCCCCGCGAGTTCACCCTCGCCGAGCTGCGCGCCGTGCACGAAGCCGTCCTGCGTACGCATCTCGACCCGGCCAACTTCCGCCGCCAGGCGCTGGCCAGCAAGACCCTCGTCCCCACCGGCACCTGCCTGCAGGGCACGAGCCACCGGCCCCCGGCCCTGTTCCGCTTCGAGGCAGGACCCCCGTCAAACGCCCCCGAGGAGCGCAGATGACCACCTCCATCAACGACACCATCGTCGCGGCACCCGAGACCAGCTGCGACGTCGAGCTCGCCAAGGGGCCGTGGGAGTTCGACACGTTCCCCGGCTACGGACCCGGCGCGTCGGAGTACGACGTCATCCCCGATCCGGTCGTACGCCCGGGGCAGCTGCCCGGCGGAGTACCAACGCATGACCGACGACGAGCTGCACGCCCGCATCCGCGCCGCCAAGGAGACGCTCGGCAGCCGGCTCGTGATCCTCGGCCACTTCTACCAGCGCGACGAGGTCATCCAGTACGCCGACTTCGTCGGTGACTCGTTCCAGCTCGCCAACGCCGCGCTGACCAAGCCCGACGCCGACACGATCGTGTTCTGCGGCGTGCACTTCATGGCCGAGACCGCCGACATCCTGGCGCGCCCCGAGCAGCACGTGATCCTGCCCAACCTCGCCGCCGGCTGCTCGATGGCCGACATGGCCGACGAGGACTCGGTCGAGGCGTGCTGGGAGGAGCTCATGGCGGTCTACGGCGAGGAGTCGGACGCCGACGGCAAGCAGCCCGTGATCCCGGTGACCTACATGAACTCCTCGGCCGCCCTCAAGGCGTTCTGCGGCCGCCACGGCGGCATCGTCTGCACGTCGTCGAACGCCGCGACGGTCCTCGAGTGGGCCTTCGAGCGCGGCCAGCGCGTGCTGTTCTTCCCCGACCAGCACCTCGGCCGCAACACCGCCAAGGCGATGGGCATCCCGCTCGAGCAGATGCCGATGTGGAACCCCCGCAAGGAGCTCGGCGGCAACACCGTCGAGGAGCTCAACGACGCCAAGGTCATCCTGTGGCACGGCTTCTGCTCGGTGCACAAGCGCTTCACGGTCGCCCAGATCGACAAGGCGCGCGCCGAGTTCCCCGGCGTCAAGGTCATCGTGCACCCCGAGAGCCCCATGCCGGTCGTCGACGCCGCCGACGCCGCCGGCTCGACCGACGCGATCCGCAAGTACGTCATCGCGTCCGAGCCCGGTGACGTCATCGCGATCGGCACCGAGGTCAACATGGTCAACCGGCTCGCCGCGGAGTTCCCCGACCGGACGATCTTCTGCCTCGATCCGGTCGTGTGCCCCTGCTCGACGATGTATCGCATCCATCCCGGCTACCTCGCCTGGACGCTCGACGGCCTCGTCGCCGGCGAGCTCCGCAACGAGATCGTCGTCCCCGACGACATCGCCACCGAAGCCAAGGTCGCGCTCGAGCGCATGCTCGCGGCGCTCCCGAAGTAAGGACACCGCCATGCGCAACAGCATCATCGTCGTCGGCAGCGGGGTCGCCGGCATGACCGCGGCGCTCGAGGCCGCCGACGCGTACGACGTCACGCTCTTCAGCAAGGCCGACCTGGCGCAGAGCAACACGCGCTACGCGCAGGGCGGCGTCGCCGTCGTGATCGACGCGATGAGCGATCCCGGCGCGCCGCACCTCGGCGACACGATCGAGTCGCACGTCGGCGACACCCTGGTGGCCGGTGCCGGTCTGAGCGACGAGGACACCGTGCGCATCCTGTGCGCCGAGGGTCCCGAGGCGATCGACGAGCTCATCGCCCGCGGTGTGCCGTTCGACCGCCACGACGGCGAGCTGTCGCACGGGCTCGAGGCCGCACACACCTACGCACGCATCCTGCACGCCGGGGGAGACGCCACCGGGGCCGGCATCGCGTACGCCCTGATCGACCGGCTCCGCGAGAGCTCCGTGACGATCCGTGAGCGTACGACCGTGGTCGACGTCATCGTCGAGGACGGGCCGAGCCGTCGGCGTACGCCTGCTCGACGGCGAAGAGGTGCGAGCCGACTCGGTGATCCTCGCGACCGGGGGAGCCGGCCAGCTCTTCCCCTACACGACCAACCCCGAGGTCGCCACGGCCGACGGGCTCGGCATGGCGCTGCGGGCCGGCGCGGTCGCCGCGGACCTGGAGTTCTACCAGTTCCACCCGACGTCGCTCGACGCTCCGGGCAACTTCCTGGTCTCCGAGGCCGTACGCGGTGAGGGCGCGACCCTGATCGACGCCGACGGCAAGCGCTTCATGCTCGACGTGCACCCCGACGCCGAGCTGGCGCCGCGCGATGTCGTCGCCCGTGGCATCGCCGCGCAGATGGCCAAACAGCCCGGCATCCCCGTACGCCTCGACGCCACGGCGCTGGGCGCGGAGTTCCTCGCCAAGCGGTTCCCCAACATCGACGCCGCCTGCCGCGCGCAGGGCTTCGACTGGGGCGAGGTGCCGATCCCGGTGACCCCGGCGGCGCACTACTACATGGGCGGCATCCGCACCGACGAGTGGGGACGCACCTCGATCCCCGGTCTCTACGCCGTCGGCGAGGCCGCGTGCAACGGGCTGCACGGTGCCAACCGGCTCGCCTCCAACTCGCTGCTCGAGGGCGCGGTCTACGGCACGCGGGTCATCGAGGGCCTGAGCGACCCGGCTCCGCTCGACCGAGTTCGACGCCGACTGGCCCGCGCCGATCGCGGTCGACCTCGCGGACGATCCCGACGGCGACGACGTCAACCGCAGCGACCTGCAGCAGCTCATGTGGGACGCCGCCGGACTGTCGCGCAACGGGGAGGACCTCGAGCGAGCCCTCGCGACGCTCGCGCAGTGGCAGGCGCCGGACGCCACCGACGCCAAGTCCGCCGAGGACGCCAACCTGCTCGTCGTGGCGCGCGCCGTCGTCGCGAGCGCGCTGGCTCGCCGGGAGTCGCGCGGCGGCCACTACCGCACCGACTTCCCCGAGAGCGATCCCGCTCAGGCCACGCACTCGTCGATCGCGCCGCAGCATGCTTGAGCGCCGGCAGATCCAGCGCGTCGTCGACATGGCGCTCGACGAGGATGCCCCGTTCGGCGACCTGACGTCGCAGACGCTCGTACCCGAGACGGCTGTGGCCCGTGCCGACCTGGTGGCGCGCGAGCCCGGTGTGTTCGCCGGCGCCGAGGTGTTCGAGGTCGCGATGACGACGCTCGACCCGACGGTCAAGGTCACGCTCGAGGCAGCCGACGGCGACCGGTTCGACGCAGGGCGCCGTGCTCGCCCACGTCGAGGGCCCCGCACGTGCGGTGCTGCAGGCCGAGCGGGTCGCGCTCAACCTCGTGCAGCGCATGACCGGCATCGCGACGCTCACCGCGACCTACGTCGAGGCGGTTGCCGGCACCCAGGCCCGCGTCGTCGACACCCGCAAGACGACGCCGGGCCTGCGCGCGCTCGAGCGCCACGCCGTACGCTGCGGCGGCGGGCACAACCACCGCTACTCGCTGTCCGATGCCGTGATGGCCAAGGACAACCACCTTGCGGTCATCCCCGACATCACGGCGGCGCTGCGCCAGGCCAAGGCCGATCTGCCGCACACGACGCACATCGAGGTCGAGGTCGACCGGCTCGAGCAGCTCGACGCGGTGCTCGACTCCGGCGCGGCCGGCACGATCATGCTCGACAACTTCAGCCTCGACGACCTGCGCGCCGGGGTCGCCAAGATCGCCGGACGGGCGATCGTCGAGGCCAGCGGCGGCATCACGCTCGACACGATCGCCGATGTCGCGCGGACGGGCGTCGACGTCATCTCGGTCGGCGCGCTGACCCACAGCGTGCGGGCGCTCGACCTCGGGCTCGACATCACGGTGTCCTGAGCGATGATCTATCTCGACGAAGCCGCCACCACCCCGCTCAAGCGGGAGGTGCTCGAGGCCATGTGGCCCTACTTCGGGCCCGACTTCGGCAACCCGTCGAGCCACCACGAGGTCGGCGAGTCGGCCAGCCGGGCGCTCGAGCAGGCCCGCGCCGACGTGGCACAGGCGCTCGGCGCGCGCGCCTCGGAGATCACCTTCACCTCCGGCGGCACCGAGTCCGACAACGCCGCGATCAAGGGCATCGCCCTGGCGGCTCCGCGCGGCAAGCACGTCATCGTGTCGTCGATCGAGCACCCGGCGGTGCTGGAGTCGGCGGAGTTCCTCGGCCGCCTCGGCTACGAGGTCACGATCCTCGACGTCGACCACGACGGGATGGTGCAGCCGGCTGGCGCTGGCAGCGGCGCTCCGCGACGACACGACGCTCGTCAGCATCCAGTACGCCAACAACGAGGTCGGCACGATCCAGCAGATCGAGACGCTCTCGCGGCTCGCCGCCGACAAGGGCGTCCCGTTCCACACCGACGCCGTGCAGGCGGCCGGCTGGCTCGACCTCGACGTCGAGCGCCTGGGCGTCCAGGCGATGAGCATCTCCGGGCACAAGCTCGGCGCGCCCAAGGGCATCGGCGTCCTCTACGTCCGAGCGCGGCACGCGGTTCGAGCCGCTGATCCACGGCGGCGGGCAGGAGTCCGGCCGACGGTCCGGCACCGAGAACGTCGCCGCCGCCGTCGGCATGGCCACGGCGCTGCGGCTCGGCGGGCGGCTCCAACGACGAGACCGTCGCTCGGCGCGACGCGTTCATCGACCGCGTCCTGGCCGAGGTGCCCGGAGCCGAGCTCACGGGCCACCGCAACCACCGGCTGCCCGGCAGCGCCTCGTTCGTGTTCCCCGGCACCAACGGCGAGACGATCCTGCTCGAGCTCGAGGCGCGCGGCATCGTGTGCTCGAGCGGCTCGGCCTGCGCCGCGGGCAGTGACGAGCCGTCGCACGTGCTCACGGCGATGGGCTACGACGGCCCGGTCGCCCAGACCGCGGTCCGCTTCACGTTCGGGCGTACGACGACCGCCGAGGACCTCGACACCGCGGCGACCGAGCTCGTACGCGCGGTCGCCGCAGTGTCGGCGCTGGGCTAGAGCGCCAGTCCGCCGTAGACGTACGTCCCGGGCTGTGCCGGGTTGGGGATCAGCGTGACCGAGTCGCCGACGCGAGGGATCTGCAGCTTGGAGACCAATGTCTGGTCCAGCTCGAATGGCCTGGCCGCTCTCGAGAGTCACGCTGAGGTTGACGACCGGGTCGTTGTTGATCAGCGTGCCGGTGTCGGCGAGCGCCGTGACGGTCGCCTTGACCCCGGGTACGCCAGAGAGCCGCGGCTGCCGCGTTGGCCGCGACGGAGGCCTGCGCGTCACGTCCGGCCTTCAGACCCTCGGCTCATCTCGCCATGAAGTCGGCACCCATGAAGCCCTTCGTGACCTTGCCCATGATGCCCTTGCCGCTCACGAGGTCCTCGGACTTCTTCATCGCGTCCTCGGTGCGCTCTTCCTGGCTCTTCTTGTCTGTTTCCGAACAGTCCCATGTGAGTCCCTGTCTTGAGGTGACCTGAGGCTCACGATAACGCTGGAAATCCTCCGCCGTGGCGGTTTTCGGCGACGAGAAGGTGACCGTCAGGTGGCGACATCTCGCCCCATTTTCGGGCGGCACGACGGCCAGAAGGCGTGACCAGGTCAGCGCAGCCGCTGTTCCATGGACCAGGTGCGTGGCCAGTTGTTGCCGCGCCAGTCGTTGGCCGGAACCTTCTCCGGCTCGGAGCCGGCCTTCGTGCGTACGACGTCGATTGCGTCGTCGAAGGCGTCGAGGATGCCGGTGCAGTGCTGCGTCAGCTCGGCCACCCAGTTGGTGGCCTCGGTGCAGACCCAGCCGCCGTCACCCAGCGGGTTGGCGATCGCGTCGGCGGGAGACCCAGTGCCCTCATGCACGGTGTCCCGGCACCCCGGGATCACCGTGTCGCGGCAGCGCTCAAGCGTCGCCAGGTAGAGATTCGTCTCTTTCGGCTCTTCGGTGTTTTCCTCTTCGCCCGCCATGTGATCCCCCTGAGTCCCGCATCAATGATCGAAAACGAAGTATATGCGTATGCATGTCGCAACCCCTCGGGGCGCACTCGCACCTCTGGTCTACTATCCAAGGGAACACCGACGTGGGTCCTTCGGCGGGGTGTCGGGGGACGGACCTATCAGAGGAGAGCAGCCGCATGGCTAGAGCAAGGATTGAAGACCTCGAAGCGCTGTACAAGACGCTCGAGAAGTCGATGCAGGACACCGACCTCATGATCAGCGACGTCGACGGGTCGCTGAACGTCGCCAACGAGGAGTGGACGTCCAAGGGCGCCTCGGAGTTCAACGAGGCGTGGGGCACGTTCAAGACGTCCCTCACGAAGCTGTGCCAGGCGTTCTCGTCGGCCGGCACGGACGTGGCCTACCAGCACAACAAGTTCGCCGAAGGCGCCAAGGAAGCGGACCTGCACCCGGTGCTGGCACCGCTGACGTCGCCGCGCTGAACATCGCACCATGGCAACGGCGTGAGGGGAGTGGCTTCGGCCGCTCCCCTCACGCTTCTGTAAACTGCCCGTGACGCACTGTCTGTGATGTTGCGTCCCGCTGTACCGGCGATCACTCGGGGGAGAACACCGTGAAAATCCGTGCGTTGCTTGTGGCCGTGGCGCTGGCCGCGACGTTGACCGCTTGCGGAGGTTCTGACGACAAGGGCTCTGACCTGCCCAGTTCTGCGCCGACGCCGAGTCCCACCAAGAGCACGACGGGCACCCTGCTCGACAACGTGCCGGCGTCGGCACCGGAGCGACCCAAGGACGTACGCTCGGAGGCTGGGGCCTTCACCTTCAGCAAGTACTCCGTCGACATGATCTTCTACGCCATCGCCACCAGCGATGTCGACGCGTTGTACGGCATTGCAGACCGGCAGCTGTGTCGGGCATGCAAGCAGCTGCAGGACGGCGTTGAGAAGCGCGGTGATCGCGTCCAGGTCGGGAAGAGCCCTCCCGAGACGAGCGGCCCGAAGCTGACGTCGCACGAGGGCGAGTTCTACACGGTGCGACAACGGGTCAAGATCCCCAAGGGGGCTGTCATCGACCCCAAGACGGGCAAGGAGTACTCGCAGCTCAAGGCTCTGGCGCAGGTGATGACCGTCAACGTCCGCTGGGTGAAGGACGCCTGGGTGCTGCTCGACTACAAGTTCACGGAGGACAAGGCAGCATGAAGCGCACACTGACGGGCCTTTTCGTGGCACTGGCGCTTGCGGTGTCCGTAGCGACTCCCGCCGTCGCAGGTGACGACGAGGATCCCTGGGGCACCGGCGGCACTGACGACGCGGCGGAGGTCGACTTCAGCGACACCACTCCGGCCGCTGACAACGGCCCCGGCACAACACCGGTCTACACCGAGCCCGGCCCCTGGACGGAGTACCGCTACGTTCCGACCTGTTCGGCCAACGCCCCCGAGGGTGGCGCCGACGCACTCTGCATGGGCGCGGTCGCGACCTGTGACGATGGCGAGATCCGGTTCTGGGTCTACACCCGCCGGATGAGCGCCGACAACCAGCCGTTGAGCGAGTGGGACCAGGTCGGCGTGCAGTGCCGCGGCCTCGACGACCCCGCCGAGGGTGGTCCCGCCGTGATCACCGAGCAGATGATCTTCGACCAGGCCAGGCAGGCAGCGCCCAAGACCGTGGTTCACGCGGAGCCGGTCGTGAAGTCGTACGTCAACGTGCCGACCAACTTCTACACCGAGGACCAAACCGTGACGACAACCGTCACCGTTGCGGGGCTCGACGTCGACATCCGTTTCACGCCGTCAGGCTTCCAGTGGAACTTCGGCGATGGCGGCAGTGGCAGCGGCGTTGGCGTCAAGGGCGCACCGGTCGGCGGAACCGGCGCGGTGGAGCACGCATTTCAACGGTCCGGCGACTACGACATCACGCTGACGCGTACGTTCGCGGTCAAGTTCCGACTCCCGAACGGCGAGGTCCGGGACCTGTCGATGCCGCTGAGCAACACCAGCGCACCGTACGATCTGGAGATCGGCGAGATCCAGTCCCTCGTCACCAACGTCCGCTGACCACGCCCTAGGCCTTCGGCACCTGGATCCAGGTCCAGCCGCGGGCGTGCGTCGAGCACGCCGCGGCCGACCGGCATGCGCGCCCGAGGCCGAGCGGGGGAGCCGGACGTTGAGCACGTCGCCGTCGTTGGTGGCACGCGGGGCGAGCACGAGGCCGCTGCGCCCGCGCTTCATCTCGTTGGGCAGGCCGCGGTAGACGCTGAGCATGTCGTCGATGTGCGCCGGCGACGAACATCATGCTGTCGGTGTCGCGCATCCGTGCGAAGCGCTCGGTGAGCAGCTGGCCCAGCGGGGTGTCGGCGCCGATCACCTCGAAGTCGTCGACCGCGATCACCTGGTCGCCGCGCAGCGCCTGTCGAGGTGTGCCGTGATCTCGTTGATCGGCTCGGCGCCGGTGAACACCGTGAGGCCGCGGCGGCGTTCTGACTCAGCAGCGGCGAGCGGCGCGGCATGAACACGATGACGGTGCGCCGCCGGTCGACTGCTGGCAGACAATGAATTGCAGCGCGGTGCTCTTCCCGACCGGGGCGGCCCGGTGATCATGAACCCGTTGCCGCCGATCGTCGCGGGTCGAAGCCCTGGAGCGCCAGGCTGTCGCCACCGACGCCGACCGGCACGAAGCGCCGGCTCGGCGACTCGGGGTCGAGCTCGCGTGGCCTCGGCGAGCCGAGATGCGGCGGGCAGGTCGTCGATGCGCTGCGGGCGCCGCGAGCGCGGGAGGTCGGCGTACCGTTCCTGTGCGGCTCGCGGCCGATCTCCTGGAGCACCCGCACCTGGTCGGTGCCGACGCCGTCTGCGTCGAGCAGCCCCCACTGCACCTCGCGCGGCCGCTCGCCGGCCCGGAACGCCCGACCCGGGCAGCATCGACGGCCGGCACCTCGCGGCTCGGGATGCCGATGTTGGAGAAGTCGCCGGGTCGCTCATCGACAGCGCGATCCGGTCCTCGATGAGGGTGCTGATCCGGCCGACGAGGCCGCTGCGGTCGGCGGTCATCACCATCCGGATGCCGACGCCGGCGCCCTCCTGGAGGAGCGCGGTGATCCGGTCGAGCAGCACGCCGCCGTCGACCGACTCGAAGGCCGCGACGAAGCCCTCCCACCGGTCCAGGAGTACGACGAGATAGGGCAGCCGCTCCTCGGCGGCACCGCGGACCCGCTGCTCGCCGATGTCGGCGAACCCGCGCTCGGCCAGCGACTGCTGCCGCTCGGCGAGCTCCTTCTGCAGGAACGCGACCAGGCGGTACATCCGGTCGGTCTGCGTCCGCGTCACGACCGCGCCGACGTGGGGCAGCGCCACCAGGGGCAGCAGCGCGTTGTTGCCGGCGTCGATGCCGTAGAGGTGCACGTCCTCGGGCGAGCACAGCCGGGCGATCGCCGCCGGCGAGCACGCGCAGGCTGTTGCTGCGGCCCGACCGGGACTGCCCGGCGATCATCAGGTGCCGGCGCCGCTCGAGGTCCCACGACTCGACGACCTGCAGCTGGCTGGCGCGGGAGGTCGGCGCAGCCCGAAGGGGATCGGGTGGCACGAGCCGGCCGTCGGATCGGCCAGCGTCGAGGCTGTCGACGGCGAGCATCTCGGGCAGCGGCGGCAGCCACGGCTTGCGCATCTCGGGCAGGCCGAGCTCGTCGTTGCGCCGTTGATCGCGCCGACGAGGGAGGCCAGGTCGGTCGGGATGCTGACGTCGTCCTCGACGTCCTCGACCGCGACACGCTGGCCGGCCGAGCAGGGGCAGGTCGCCCCAGTCCGAGGCCGGCGACGCGCACGCTCCGCCGGCCTCGGCCGCCCGGGCGGCCGCCGACGCGGGAGCTCTGGAACGGCATCAGCGACGAGTGGCCCAGCCGCGCGTAGGCGCGGCCGGGGAAGCACCTTGGGGATCTGCGCGGCCGCCGAGCGACTCGATGACGTCGTCGGAGTCGCCGGCGTCGGTCACCCGCAGGGCGATCCGCAGGTTGGTGTTGGACTTGATCTCGGCGCTGACCACGCCGGCGGGGCGCTGCGTCGCGAGGATCAGGTGTACGCCGAGCGAGCGACCGCGCCGGGCCACGTCGACGAGCCCGGTCACGAAGTCGGGCAGCTCGGCGGCCAGGGCCGCGAACTCGTCGATCACGATCAGCAGCCGCGGCATCGGCTCGTCGCCGGGCTGCCGACCGGCGAGGTAGTCCTCGATGTCCTTGGCGTCCGCGTCGGCCAGCTGGTGCTCGCGCCGTCGCAGCTCGGCGCCGAGCGACTCCAGCGCGCGGGTGGTCAGGTGGCCGTCGAGGTCGGTGACCATGCCGACCGTGTGGGGCAGGTGGTTGCAGTCCTTGAACGCCGCGCCGCCCTTGTAGTCGACCAGCACGAAGTTGAACTCGTCGGGCCGGTTGCCGACGGCAAGCGAGGCGATCAGCGTCTGCAGGAGCTCGGACTTGCCGGAGCCCGTCGTACCGGCGACCAGGCCGTGCGGGCCGTCGGCGCGGATGTCGATCGCGAAGGCCCGTCGGTCGCCTTCGCCGATGACGGCGCGGGTCGTACGCCCGCCGGCCCTGCCAGCGCCGCGTGACGGGCCTCGCCGCGTCGGGCTCGGCGCAGGCCGAGCACGTCGAGCAGTCGGCTCGCCGCGGGCAGGCGAGGCGAGGTCCTCCGTCGAGACGTCGCGGATCGGGGCCAGCGCCCGCGCCAGCCGCTCGAGCCACAGCCTGCTGACGATATCGGGTCGGATCGCGTCGACGTGGCGCTGCTCGGTGGTCTCGAGGTTGAGCTGCCGTCGCGTGCTCGACGACGGCGCGGCACTCCTCGGGCAGCTCGACGCACGGTGCGGTCGAGGCAGACGAAGTACATGCCGACGCGCGGGACCGTCCTTGAGCAGCGAGACCATGCCGGTCGCCATCCGGATCTCGCGAGCCCCGTCGAGCACGACGACCATCCAGCGGGAGTCCGCCACCTGCTTCTCGTCGAGCTCGCGCGGGCCTCGAGCTCGCCCATCAGCTCGGAGATCATCGCGGACCGGTTGTCGCTCGTCGAGTCGCGAGCCGGACCGGCCGGGGGTGGCCTCGTCGTTGCGGGCGTGGGGCAGCCACTTCACCCAGTCCCAGTCGGGCTCGGGCCTCGTGATCAGGAACACCCACGACCGCAGTCGGACGGGCTGTGCAGCGCCGCGTCCTGGGCGACGCCCACAGGCCGAGAACGGCACTCGTCCGCGGAGCCGGCGATGCCGAGCACGCCCATCCGGCCCATCGACACGATCACCGGGACGTCCGGCGCGGTCCACGCAACGGCCCTTCGTGGGCCTCCCGCGTGCCGGGTCCTTGACGCGACGTCCGAGGGCAGGTCGCTCGTGCCGAGGCGCAGGTCAGGAAATCCGGTCCCAGCGCCGGCGCTCCCAGAGCCGCGCTCGAGGTCCCGTGGCGAACAGCAGGACGGACGCCGGATCGGGGTACGTGCTCCGTCGCAGCGAGCGCTCGGCCAGCAGGAGTCGACCGCGGCCTCCTCGACCTGCACGCGTCGCCTGCTGAACTCCTCCATCTGCTCCTGGTAGCGCCGCTTCTGTGTACGTCGCGATCCCGACGCGTTGAGCAGCATCATCATCGGCATCATGACCATGAACAGGAGTGAGTACATCGATCGCGTCATGAAGTACATCGAGCCGCTCATGATCATGGGCGACATCACCATGAGGAACGGGATCGGCATCTTGTCGGGGCGTCGGGGCTCCGTCGGGAGGCTGAACTCCTTGGTGCGCGGGGCGGGTGCAGGCGCGGCGGACGGTTGTAGTCGAGCTCCGGCAGGGACGGCGAGCGCGACAGTGAGGCGTCCGGCTCGGTCACCTCGACTCGTTCGAGCAGGACGTGGCCGACTCCGAGCACCTCTCCGGCGTGCCAGACGACCTCGTCGTCGGTGATCGGCCGGCGATCGAGATGGATCATCGGAACGTCCGCCATCGGGTCGATGCGGTCGCCGATCCGGCTCGGTCCGGACCTTCTTGCGGCGCCGTCGCACCTTGTGGGTGTCGAGCGAGCTGCCTGGAGCACGATCGGCTCCGTCGCGGGCTCTCGTCGCAGGGGGGCAGGAATTGTCAGGTTTACGGTGCCGTCGGCGGGGGAGATGCGGATCGTGCCCTCGCGGTCGACCTCGAGGCGGGCGACCTCTTCGGGGACGTCATCGTCTTCGAGTCGGATCGCGCAGTGCTGACCCGATCCGACGCTGGCCGACCCGATGCCGAGCCGGTGCACCCGCCCCGCGCCCCGTCCCGAGCTGATCCGGACCTCGGCGAGACCTTGGGGCTCGGACTCCTGGTGGGCGGAAGGGCCCCGCAGGCCGAGAAGGGCGCCGTGGCGTACGTCGCTCGCATCGATCGTGATCGTCGGGTCCAGGCACGTCGTGCCGAGGTAGAGGTCTGGCGCGTGGCTCTGGAGCAGACCGCCGGAACGGCGACGCGCGGGATCGATCGAGATCACGTTCGTCCCTCGTGTCGCCGGCTCGTCGAGCAGGTCCGCGAGGTGGTTGCCGAGGTCGCCGACCGTGGACTCGGGTGAATAGCTCGATCGCGTCGCGACGTTCCCCCGAAGTGGCCGACTCGACGGTGATGAAGAGTCGCATGCGCCTCAGCGTAACCAAGTGATGCGTGGGGTGAGGTCGGCGACGGGTGGGACGGCAATCCACCGGTCGAGTCGTCTGGGAGCCAGCGTGTCGCCTAGACTGTGCGCGTCTGTGTCGGAGCCAAAGGGGACGACGGCCGCGTCTGCGAAGAGCGCTGTCTTTCCCACACATATCGGGGGTAACAACAGCATGGCCAACGACTCCACACGCGTCGCGGATGTCACTGAGCAGGACCGGCAGCGCGACCGTGTGGCCCGCGGCATCCGTTCGCGGGACACCGCCACCCCCTACGCGGGCCAGATGCCCTCGCGCACGTCGTCGCCGGCCCGCTCTCGCGGCGCTCGCCGTCGTCCTGATCATCGGTGGCGCGGCGCTCGCCGGACTCCTCGCACTGCGCCTGGACTCGCGCGAGCCCGTCCTCGTCCTCAATCAGGACGTCCCTGTCGGCACCAGGATCACCGCCGAGCAGCTCAGCACGACCGAGGTCGCGAGCGACCGCCTCAAGCTGATCCCCAAGAGCAGTGCCACTCGGTCATCGGGACGTACGCACGCACGTCGCTGACCAGCGGCCAGCTCCTCGACACGACCATGCTCACGAAGGCCGAGCCGTTCGGGTCGACCCAGGTGCAGGTCGGAGTCCCGCTGACAGGGGGCCACGTCCCGCCTGGGCTGCGATCCGGTGACGAGGTCCGCATCGTGCGGATCGGCGACGGCAGCAATCCCGTCAGGCCGCTGGCGGTTCGCCCTACTGAGCGTCTCCACTCCTGCGACGACAGCTCTTCGGTGGCAGCGGCCGCGGTGGCTCGACCGCGACGGTCCTGGTGCCGGCCAGGTCCGCCGACGGGGTCGTGGACGCGGCGGGCAGCGACGTGCTCGGCATGTCCCTCATCCGCCGTGGCGTCACGATCGACGAGCCAACCTGCTCTCGCTGGGGGCCGCCCCATGACGCTGATCTCCTTCGTCTCGGCCAAGGGATCGCCGGGGGTGACGCAGACCGTCGCCGGCCTGTCGATCGTGTGGCCGCGCCGCGCCGCGATCGCCGACCTCGACCCGATCGGCGGCGACGTCAGCATTCGCCACCAGGCCCAGGACGGCGGCCCGCTCGACCTCGACCGCGGACTGGTCTCGCTCGGGGCGGCGCTCCGTGGCGGCAACCAGGCCGACCTCGGTGACCACCTCCAGACGACGGAGGAGGGCATGCACGTCCTCGTCGGCGTGACCGCCCCAGGCCAGGTCCAGGGCCTGGGCGCGACGTGGCCGCACATCGGCTCGGCCCTGAGCTCCTACCACGACGATGTCCTCGCCGATTGTGGACGGTTCACCCCTGGATCGCCGATCTTCCCGGTCATCGAACGCTCCTCGGCGCTCGTGTTCGTGGCCCGCTCCGAGGTCGCAGCGCTGGCCCACCTGCGTGAACGGCTTCGCTCGATGCGCGAACAGCTGAGCATCGGCACGGTCGATGCGATTCCCATCGGGGTCGTGCTCGTGGGCAACCCGCGTGACACCCGCAGCTCCGAGGACGCCGCGCAGCTGCTCGCCGCGGCCGGCCTGCCCGTGCGGGCGCTCGGTGTCGTTGCCGACGACCCCAAGACCGTGCGTGCCCTGCAGACGGGCACTGGCCGCACCATCGCGCGCACCCCGCTGATCCGTTCGCTCATCGACGTGACGACCGCGATCCAGTCCCTCATCGCCGACCGGGCCCAGGCCCGCATGGAAGTTCGATAGCCATGGACCAACAGCTCGTGAGGCGACTGCGCGAGGAGGTCGCCGACATCGCTCTCCCGGCAGCGCCGGGAGGACGCGGCGGCGGGCTCCCGCCGATGACCGGCGAGGACGAGCGGCAGTTCGCCCGCGCCGTCATCGGCCAGGTGCTCGAGGAGTTACGCCCGCGCCGAGATCGCCGCCGGGCGCACGCCGCCGACCGCAGACGAGGAGGAGGAGCTCGCCGCCGGCATCCACGCCGCGCTGTTCGGCGTCGGCCGGCTGCAGCCGCTGCTCGACGACCCCGAGGTCGAGAACATCGACATCAACGGCTGCGACCAGGTCTTCGTCGGCTACGCCGACGGCCGCGAGGAGCGTCGCCGCCAGCCGGTCGCCGAGTCCGACGAGGAGCTGATCGAGCTGATCCAGATCCTCGGCGCCTACTCCGGCCTGTCCAGCCGGCCGTTCGACGCCGCCAACCCGCAGCTCGACCTGCGGCTGCCGGACGGCTCGCGGCTCTCGGCGGTCATGGGCGTCTGCCCGCGGCCGTCGCTCTCGATCCGCCGCGCCCGGCTGGCCAAGGTCTTCCTCGACGACCTGGTCGGCAACGGCACGATGACCCCGGAGCTCGCGGCGTTCCTGCGGCCGCGGTCGGCGGCCCGCAAGAACATCATGATCGCCGGCGCCACCAACGCCGGCAAGACCACGCTGCTGCGCGCGCTGGCCAACGAGATCCCGCCCACGGAGCGGCTCATCACCGTCGAGCGCGCGCTCGAGCTCGGCCTCGACGAGTTCGCCGACCTGCACCCCAACGTCGTCGCGTTCGAGGAGCGGCTGCCCAACTCCGAGGGCCAGGGCGCGATCGCGATGGCCGAGCTGGTCCGCCGCATCGCTGCGCATGAACCCCTCCCGGGTCATCGTCGGCGAGGTCCTCGGCGACGAGATCGTCACGATGCTCAACGCGATGAGCCAGGGCAACGACGGCTCGCTGTCCACGATCCACGCCAACTCCTCGCTCGAGGTCTTCAACCGCATCTCCACCTACGCCATCCAGGCCGCCGAGCGGCTGCCGATCGAGGCCACGAGATGCTGATCGCCGGCGCGATCGACTTCGTGGTCTTCATCGAGCAGCGCAACGAGTACGCCGACGGGCGGCGCGCTGCGCCGGATCGTCACCAGCGTCCGCGAGGTCAACGGCGTCGACGGCCGGGTGCTGTCCAGCGAGGTCTTCGCGCCGGGCCCGGACGGCCGGGCCGTGCCCGCCGCGCCGATCGCCTGCCTCGACGAGCTCGAGGCAGCCGGCTACCGGCCCGGCGATGCTGTACGGGCAGGAGCGGCTGATGCACGCTGACCGCTCGAGCTCCTGCCTGATCGTGCTCGCCGGCGCGGTCGTCGGCGGCGGCGTCGTCGCTGCTGGTCGACGCGCTGATCCGGCACGCGCCGACGCCGACCAGGTCAGCCGAGCCGGACGATCCTGCGCGCGCGTCGCCGGCGCTCGGACGCCCGCGTGCCGCTCGCCGTCGGCGCCGGGTTCGGCTCGTGCTCGTGCTGACCCGCTGGCCGGTCGCTGGCGGTCGCCGGCGGTCTGCTCGTGCTCGTCTGGGCCGGCGCTGTTCGGCGGCGCGCGCGAGGAGCGGCAGGCGATCGCGCGGCTCGAGGCCCTGGCCGCCTGGACCGAGTCGCTGCGCGACACCATCGCCGGCGCGGTCGGGCCTCGAGCAGGCGATCCCGGCCACGGCCTACGCCGCGGCGCCCGCGATCCGCGCCGCAGCTGATGACGCTGGTCGACCGGCTGCGCGTCCGGATGCCGCTGCCCGAGCGCTGCAGCGGTTCGCCGACGAGCTCGACGACCCCTGCGCCGACCTCATCGTCGCCGCGCTGATCCTCAACGCCCGGCTGCGCGGCCCCGGCCTGCGCGAGGTGCTCACGTCGCTGCCGCGTCGGCCCGCGAGGAGCTCGACATGCGCCGGCGGGTCGAGGCCGGCCGGCGCGAGCACCCGGCGCAGCGTCCAGATCGTCGTCGGCGTCACCGTCGTGTTCGTCCTCGGGCCTGGTGGTGTTCAACCGCGACTACGTCGAGCCCTACGCACGCCGTCGGCCAGGTCGTCCTGCTCGTCGTGCTGCTGCTTCTTCGCGCCGGGTTCATCTGGCTGCGGCGGCTGGCCGCGCTTCGACATGCCCGAGCGCTTCCTGCTCACCGCCGGCGTCAGCTCGGGCACGGCGAGGTCGCGCGATGACCGCTCGTCCTGCTGTGCCGGAGCCGCTGGTCGGGCGTCGGGCGTCTATGCCGCTGCGTGCTGCGGTGCGACCGCGGCACCGGCGCCGGCCGCTGCCGCGCTCGCCCGGCTCGACTGGCCGCGCGCCAGCGCAGCGGCAACGCCAGCGCGTCCCTGACGCGCCGACCGGCGGCGCGCCGAGCGAGCGCCAGCGCGTGCGGCCGCCTGGGTGCGACGCCTGGTCGGCGTCACTGCGAGTCGCGGCGCTGGCAGGCTGCCGGCCGGCGCGCGGTCCGACCTGGCGCTGCATGGGCCGCTCGCTCGAGACGCTCCTGGCGCACGAGCGTGCTGGCCGGCGTCTGCCGGCTTGTTGGCGCCGCTCGCTCGTGCTGACCGCCTGCGGTGCTGGTCTTCGGCAGCCGGCCCGACCATCCCGCTGTGGCTCGCGCTGCATCGGCGGCCGTCGTCGGCTTCGCGCTGCCCGACGGCTCAGCTGCGTCGCAGGCCAAGGACCGGCGCCGCGACTTCCGGCACGTCGTCGGCGCCTTCCTCGACCTGGTCGCGATGAACCTCGCCGGCGGCCGCGGCGTGCCCGAGGCGCTGATCGGCCGCCTCGGGCATCAGCGACGGCTGGGCGCATGGTGCGCATCCGCGACGCGCTGACGGCGCGCGGCTGCAGGGCATCACCCCGTGGGAGGCGCTCGGCCAGCTCGGCGAGGAGATCGGCGTCGAGGAGCTGCGCGACCTCTCCGCCGCGCTCGCCCTGGTCGCCGACGACGGCGCCAAGGTCCGCGACTCGCTGTCCGCCCGCGCCGCGTCCATGCGCCAGCGCGAGCTCGCCGACGTCGAGGGCCAGGCCGGCGAGCGCTCCCAGTCGATGCTCGTCGCCCAGCTGCTGCTGTGCGTCGGCTTCCTGGTCTTCCTCATCTTCCCCGCCGTGTCAGAAATCATCGGACTCTGACATGCACCAGACCCCCAACCATGAAGGACACACGATGAGCATGATCAATTCGGCCACCCCGGTCGGCTTCCTGCTGCTGATGCTCGACGCGGGGCGCCGACGCGTCCGCCAGGAGCGGGGAGCGTCCGCCGTCGAGTGGGTCATCATCGCGGCGATCGTCGTCGGCATCTGCATCGCGATCGCGGCGATCCTGCGGGCAGCCCTCGTCGGCGAGGCCGGCGACATCGGCGACCAGATCCAGAACCAGTAGGACCGATGAAGTCGCGTCGTCGGGAGGAGGGCACCAGCGCAGTCGAGCTGGTGCTCTACATGCCTCTGCTGATGATCGCGATCATCTTCACGGTGCAGTTCGCACTCGTCTTCCTCGGCAACCAGGCGGCCTCGGCGTCCGCGCGCGAGGCCGCGCGCGTCGCGCGGGTCACCGACGATCCCGGCCTCGGCCGCGCCAAGGGCGAGTCCTACGCCGCCAACCTCGGCCAGGGAGTCCTCGAGCGAGTCACCGTCACGGTGGAGCGCGTCGGTGACACCGAGATGCGTGCACGGGTGCCCGGTGAGGCGCCTCGCCTGCTGCCGTTCTTCGCTCCTCCGCGGGTGAGCGAAGAGGTCCAGGGTCCGATCGAGCGATTCATCGAGGACGGGCCGTGATGGCAGTGTCCTCGCAGTTCCGGCGGCGTCGCCGCAACGACGAGCGCGGGTCCATGGCGGTCGAGATCGTCGTGCTCGTGCCGATCCTCGTGATGTTCACCCTGCTCGTGGTCGCGGGTGGCCGCTACGTCAGCGTGCGGGCCGACATCGAGGCAGCGGCTCGCGACGCGGCGCGCGCCGCGTCCTTCGCGCGTACGCCCGACGAGGCGCAGCAGGCGGCCGACACCGTGGCCAACGGCTCGCTGGAGAGTCTCTCGGACTGCCGCGTCGAGAACATCGGCGGCAACTTCGTGGCCGGTGGCATCGTCTCGGTGACTCTCAACTGCAACGTCACCAACAGCGGGCTCGGCCTGATCGGCCTGTCCGGGAGCCTGTCCCTCAGCGCCACCGGCAGCGCACCGCTCGACACCTACCGGAGGACCGGATGACGCATCTGCAGCGCCGCCGGCGATGGCGACGGCTCGGCCACGGTCTTCGTGCTGGGCATGTCGATCGTGCTGTTCATCTGCGCCGGACTCGTCGTCGACGGCGGGCTCGCGATCAACGCGCGGATGCGTGTCGCCGACGACGCCGAGCAGGCGTCCCGGGTCGGCGCCGACTCGATCAACCTCGACGTCCTGCGAGCCGGCGGCGGGCTCGAGATCGATCCTGAGCTCGCGCAGCAGCGGGCGAGCAACTATCTCCAGGACCGGGGCTACGGCACCGGGCAGTTCAACGTCGAGGTGGACGGCGGCACCGTACGCGTGCAGGTGCGCGACATCTCGGAGACGCAAGATCCTCCGCGCGTTGGGGATCATCGACCAGTACGACGTCCAGGCCGGCGCAGAGTCCGTGCCCGAGACCGGACCCTAGGGGAGATTCATGAACGACACCTCGAACGAGCCAGAAGCTCGCTCCACGGATCCGACCCGGTTCGCGAGCATGGTCGCGCCCGCGCGCAAGCCCGAACGCCGCGCCGGTGAGGTCATCGGCTCCGGTCTGGCGCTCCTCGCGCTCCTCGTGGGACTGCCGGCCGTGCTCCTGGTGCTGGCCGGGCCGCCGCCGATCCCCACGTCCTTCCCGTCGATGCGTGACTTCGCCCAGCAGCTGAGCATCGAGGACCTGCTGTCCGTCCTGGTCGGAGTCGTCTGGCTCGCGTGGCTCTACTTCATCGTGTGCGTCGTGGTCGAGGTCATCGCGGCACGGCGAGGCGGCATGGCGCGCACGGTGCCGCTGGCCGGACCGCTGCAGAAGCTGGCGCAGGTGTTGGTCGGCGTGCTGATGATGTCGGGCATCATGGCGGGCACGGCGCAGGCTGCCACGCCGGTGGCGGAGCACGCGATCAGCTCGTCCACGGTCGCAGCTCGGTCATCGAGGGGGCCGCGGTCGCATCGACCGAGAACGTACGCACTGAGGCCGCGGCGCCGCAGTCCGATCAGGCCGGCGACAAGGTCTACACCGTGAAGGCCCCGAGAAACGGCTATCACGACAACCTCTGGGACATCGCGGACAAGCACCTCGGTGCGGGTCAGCGCTACAAGGAGATCTACGAGCTCAACAAGGACCGGGTCCAGCCCGACGGCCGCAAGCTCGAGCTGGCCCGGCTGATCCAGCCGGGGTGGGAGCTCGTCATGCCGGACGACGCCGTCGGTGTGGCCCGGCAGACCGCGCCCGAGACACCGGCGACAGAGGCCGCGCCGGCCGTCACGGACCTCGACGGCGGCCTCGCCTCGGACACCCAGGCAACGTCGGACGCTGCCGTCTCGTCAGATGCGCCGGGTTGGGTGGCAGGCGGTGGGCTGTTGGCGGCCGGCGTGCTTGGAGCGCTTGCGATACGCCGGCGCCGGCAGACCGGTCGCCGTCCCGACGATGACGCCCTCGAGGTCGAGACCGAGTTCCGCATCGCTGCCGCACTCGCCCGCAGCTCGTGGCTCGACGGCAGCCTCCGTGCGCTGGCGCTGGAGTGCCGTCGCCAAGGTGTCGCCCTGCCGCCCGTCTATGGCGCCGTGGTCGACGACGACTCGGTCGAGCTCCTGCTGGCGCCGGCAGCTCCTGAAACCGTGGGGGACTGGACCGTTCTGGAGAACGGCCGCCGCTGGCGCTACGAGCGCACCGGCAGCGAGGCTCCCACCCCGCACGAGGTCGCTCCCTACCCGGCGCTGGTCAGCCTCGGCCTCGACGACCAGGGACGCGACGTCATGGTCGACCTCGAGGCGGCCGGCGGCATCGTCTCGCTCGTCGGCGACACGGACGTGGCCGAGGAGGTTGCCGCAGCGATCGCCGTCCAGGCTGCGACCACGGCCTGGTCGGGCGCCGTGCAGGTCATCGCCAGTGGACTTCCCAACGGTCTCGAGCAGATCGGCGACGACCGCATCCGTGTCACCGACGACCTCAGGGCCGAGCTGCCCGAGCTCGAAGAGAAGATCGCCGGGCTGCGCGAGGAGGTCCTGAGTGGCCGACTGCGTCGTCGCGGCCAGCTGCCGTCCTATCTCGTCGTGTGCGGCCATGCGCCCGAGGCCGAGGTGGCCGAGCGGCTCGGTGCGCTCGCTGGGGTCGGCCGCCAGTCGTTCTCGGTCGTCGTCGCCGGCGACCACAAGGCTGCGCGGTGGCGCCTGCGGGTCGACGAGCACGGCACGCTGTCGGTTCCGCAGCTCGACCTCGCGTTGACGGCCAACCGCATCGACCCGTCGCAGGTCAGCGCCGTCGCGGAGCTGTTCATCGCGTCGCGCGAGCCGGATCGTCCCGAGGACGGCACCCGCGTACGCATTCCCGAACCGCTCCGGCTGCACGACGACGCTGCCTGGACGACCGCCTCACGGCGTGTCGGCGTGCTCGGGCGGGTCACGGTCCAGGGCGCCGGCGACCTGCCGGCGGACCGGACGGCGATCGCGACCGAGCTGGTCACGTTCCTCGCGCTCCACCCCGAAGGCGTCCACCCGCACGTGCTGGGTGGGATCCTGTGGCCGCGCGGCGTCACGGCCGACGTTCAGGAGGCGACGATCGTGCGAGCCCGGCGGTGGCTCGGCAGCGCGTCGGACGGCTCGCACCTGCTCCGCAGCGACGTCGACGGGCGTCTGTCGCTCGCGGATGAAGTGGTCTGCGACTGGGACTGCGCCCGTACGTTGCTGATCGGCGCCCGCACGGCCACCTCGCCCATCGAGGAGGTCGACCTGTTGCGTCGCGCGCTCAAGCTCGTACGCGGCGAGGTCTTCGACGGGGTTCCCGAGGGCCGCTACGGCTGGATCGCTCTCGACGACGTGACGCGCACGATGGTCCGCGTCGTCGTCGACGGTGCCCACCGGCTCGCCGAGCTGTTGTCCGACGACGATCCGGGCGGAGCGGCTCAGGCCGCCGAGTCGGGGCTGCGGATCAGTCCCGGGAGCCAGCTCCTGTGGCGCGACCTGATGCGGGCGCGCTACGCCGAGACCGGCGTCGCCGGCGTCCAGCGGACGCTCGACCAGATGGGCGAAGCCCTGCAGAGCATCCCGCTCGAGCCGGAGACCGAGGCGCTGGCCCAGGAGCTGCTGCCCGACGCGGGGTCGATGGCCACCGGCAGCTGAGCCTCAGTCAGACGACGGCGTCGCCGATCGCCAGCGCCTCGTCGATGATCGCGAGACCGCGGCGAGCGTCGTCGTCGCTGATGACGCACGGCGGGACGACGTGGATGCGGTTGAAGTTGGCGAACGGCAGCATGCCGGCCTTCTTGCACGCCGCGATGATGTCGTTCATCGCCGGGCTGCTGCCGCCGTACGGCGCGAGCGGCTCGCGGGTCTCGGGATCGGCGACCAGCTCGATGGCCCAGAACGCGCCGAGCCCGCGGACCTCACCGACGCACGGGTGCCGGTCGGCGATCTCGGCGAGGCCGGGACCGAAGATCTCGGTGCCCAGGCGGGCGGCGTTCTCGACGATGCCCTCCTCGGCCATCGTGTTGATCGTGGCGACCGCGGCAGCGGCGGCGAGCGGATGGCCGGAGTAGGTCAGGCCACCGGGATAGGCGCGATGCGCGAACGTCTCGACGATCGCATCGCTGATGACCACGCCGCCGAGCGGCACGTATCCGGAGTTGACCCCCTTGGCGAACGTGATGAGGTCGGGCACGACGTCGAAGTGGTCGATCGCGAACCAGGCGCCCGTACGCCCGAAGCCGCTCATGACCTCGTCGGCGATCAGCATGATGCCGTGCTCGTCGCACAGCCGTCGCACGCCGGCGAGATAGCCCGGCGGGGGCACCATGATGCCGGCCGTGCCGGGGATCGTCTCGAGGATGATCGCGGCGATCGTCGCCGGGCCCTCGTTGCTGATCACGTGCTCGAGGTGCTGCAGCGCGCGCTCGCACTCCTCGGCCTCGGTCGTCGCGTGGAACTCCGAGCGGTAGAGGAACGGGCCGAAGAAGTGCACCGTGCCGCTCGTCGCCGAGTCGTTGGCCCAGCGCCGCGGGTCGCCCGTCACGTTGATCGCGGTCTGGGTGCCACCGTGATAGGACCGGTACGTCGACAGGACCTTGGGCCGCCCGGTGTGCAGGCGGGCCATGCGGATCGCGTGCTCGTTGGCGTCGGCGCCACCGTTGGTGAAGAAGACCCGCTCGAGGCCGTCAGGCGTACGCTCGGCGATGAGCCTCGCGGCCTCGGACCGTGCCTCGTTGGCGAACGGCGGGCCGATCGTGCAGAGCTTGGCGGCCTGCTCCTGGATCGCGGCGACGACCTTGGGGTGCTGGTGACCGATGTTGGTGAACACCAGCTGGCTCGAGAAGTCGAGGAAGCGCGTGCCGTCCTCGTCCCACACCTCGCTGCCGGACGCGCCGGCGATGACCATGGGGGAGATCTCGGCCTGCGCGGACCAGGAGTGGAACACGTGGGCGCGGTCGAGGTCGTACGTCCTGCTCATGCAAGCTCCTACGTTTCGTTGTCAGCTAGTCATGGGTGGGGAAGGCGAGCTCGAGGCCGCCGGACGGTGACACCGCTGGATCCGCCCAACGGCTGGTGACGACCTTGCCACGCGTGAAGAAGTGGATGCCCTCGACCCCGTGCGCGTGCGTGTCGCCGAACAGCGAGTTCTTCCAGCCGCCGAACGAGTAGTAGGCCATCGGCACCGGGATCGGCACGTTGACGCCGATCATGCCGACCTCGACGTCGACCTCGAACTTGCGCGCCGCTCCACCGTTCTTGGTGAAGATCGCGACGCCGTTGCCGTACGGGTTGGCGTTGATCAGCTCGACGGCCTCGTCGTACGTCTCGGCGCGGACGACCGACGAGCACGGGACCGAAGATCTCCTCGGTGTAGATGCTCATGTCGGGCGTGACGTGGTCGAACAGCGTCGGGCCGAGCCAGAACCCGTTGTCCTCGCCGTCGACCGGCGACTCGCGGCCGTCGAGCACGAGCTTGGCGCCGGCCTCGTCGCCGGCCTCGATGAACGACGCGACGCGGTCGCGGTGGGCCAGCGTGACGAGCGGTCCCATGTCGGTGCCGCGAGTGCCGTCGCCGATGCGCAGGGTCTTGGTACGCGCGGCGATCCGGTCGACCAGGTCGTCGGCGACCGAGCCGACCGCGACGACGACGCTGATCGCCATGCAGCGCTCACCGGCGGAGCCGTAGCCGGCGTTGACTGCGGCGTCGGCCGCGAGGTCGAGGTCGGCGTCGGGCAGCACGAGCATGTGGTTCTTGGCGCCGCCGAGGGCCTGGACGCGCTTGCCGGCCTGGCTCGCGCGCTCGTAGACGTATCGGGCGATCGGGGTCGAGCCGACGAAGCTGATCGACTTGACGTCGGGGGAGTCCAGGAGCGCGTCGACCGCGACCTTGTCGCCCTGCAGGACGTTGAAGACGCCGTCGGGGAGCCCGGCTTCCTTCCACAGCTCGGCGGTCCACACCACGGCGGACGGGTCCTTCTCGCTGGGCTTGACCACGACGGTGTTGCCCGCGCCGATCGCGATCGGGTAGAACCACATCGGCACCATGGCCGGGAAGTTGAACGGGCTGATGATGCCGACGACGCCCAGCGCCTGCCGCTTGGAGTGCAGGTCGACGCCCGTCGAGACGCCTTCTGAGTGCGATCCCTTGAGCAGGTGCGGCATGCCGCACGCGAACTCGACGACCTCGAGCCCGCGGCTGACCTCGCCGAGAGCGTCCGCGAGCACCTTGCCGTGCTCGGCGGTGATGATCGCGGCGAGCTCTTCCTTGCGCTCGTTGAGCAGCTCGCGGAAGCGGAACAGGACCTTGGTGCGGGTGGTGATCGACGCCGCAGCCCAGCCGGGCGCCGCGGCCTTGGCGGCGGCGATGACGCGTGCGGCGTCGGCCTCGTCCGCGAAGGCGACCTGTGCGCTGACCTCGCCGGTGGCCGGGTTGGTCACGTCGCCGAACCGTCCGGAGTTGCCGATGTGGATGCTGTTGTCGAGCCAGTGCCCGATGACGGTCTTCTCACTCATGCTGCTCGATCCTCCGCCTCTGCGCCGCCGCGGGCAATGGGCAAGGTGTCGTCGAATGCGCCGGATGGCTTACACAGTGTCAACTAGACTCTGGGCATGATCCCCACAGTCCGCTCGATCCTCGCCGGACCCGCCGTGCAGGCGGGTCGAGCCGGAGGTGCTGAGCGGATCGGCTCGATTGGACCGCCCGGTCCGGTGGGTCCACGTCAGCGAGGTGCGCGAGGTCGCCGATCTGCTCGAGGGCGACGAGCTGTTGCTGTCGACCGGTCTGGCGATGCGCGGTGCCGCCGACGAGGCCGCGGACTACGTGTCGGCGTTGATCGAGGCTGGTGCGGCTGGCCTCATCGTCGAGCTCGGCAAGCACCTGCGGGCGATCCCGCCCGCGGCGATCGAGTGTGCCCGGGCCGCCGACTTTCCCCTCATCGTGCTGCACCGGCAGGCCCGCTTCGTCGTGATCACCGAGGAGGTGCACCGCGGCATCGTGGCCGACCGCTTCGACTTCGTACGCTTCGCCCAGGACGTGCACGAGACGTTCACCGCGCTGAGCCTCGAGGGCGCCGGTGCCGAGGAGCTCGTACGAGCTGGGGCCGAGATGGCCGGCTCGTCGATCGTGCTGGAGGACCTCAACCGCCGGGTCGTCGCGTTCCATGCCATCGGCCGCCCGGCCGAGGGACTGCTCGCCGACTGGGAGCGCCGCTCGAGGCTCTGCCCGCGGCGCGAGGGCACGGGGCTCGCCGGCCTCGAGGGCTGGTTGACCACGGCGGTCGGCACGCACGGTCATGAGTGGGGCCGGCTGGTCGTGCCCAATCCGGCGGCCGACCAGCAGCGTCTCGGCATGCTCGTGGAGCGGGTGGCCCAGGCGGTGGAGCTGTCCCGCATGATCGAGCGCGACCAGCAGTCCGTGCAGCTCCAGGCGCAGGGTGGCTTCCTCAGCGAGCTGCTCGAGGGGCGGCTGAGCGAGGAGTCGGCCGCCCTGACGCGCGCGCGGGCGCTCGGACTGGCGCCCGGCAGCTCGTACGTCGGTGCGGCGGTCCAGGCCGACATCGCCACGGGGGAGGCGGCCACCGTGCACCGGGCGCAGCGACGGCTGGGCGAACGGGTGTCCAAGGCGTTGATCGCCTCGCGGCAGTCCGCGATCGCCGGCGTGCTCGGTGACGACCAGGTCGTCCTGCTGCTCTCGGTGCCGCCGCGATCGACCGATGACGCCGTGCTGACGGCGTTCGCCGATGCCATGCGACTCGACGCCGGCCACGACGCGGTGACGATCGGTGCCGGCGCCGCAGAGCCGGACCTGCTCTCGGCGAACCGGTCGCTGCGGACCGCGCAACATGTCGCGCGGGTCGCGCACGAGGCGCTTGCGGCCGGGCCCGCGTACTTCCGCCAGGCCGACATCCGACTGCACGGCCTCATCGCACAGCTCCACGACGATCCGCGGGTCCAGTCCTTCGTCGAGGCCGAGCTCGACCCCCTGCTGGCGTACGAGGCCCGGCACGGCGGGGGACTGCTGGACCTGTTGCGGCAATACCTTGCCGCCGGCGGCAACAAGTCGCGGCTGGCCCGGACGTCCCACCGCAGCCGCCCGGCGCTCTACGCCAAGCTCGCCCAGATCGAGAGCGTCCTCGGCGTACGCCTCGACGATCCGTCGTCGCAGCTCTCGCTCGGCGTCGCGATGATGGCCCACGACCACGCTCGTTGAGACGGGCAGCGCGTTCATGCGACTGACACGCGAAGTCACTTTCGCGAAACGCGGGTCCCCTTAAATGTCTGGACGAGGTGACGCCACCTGCTTAGAGTGAGCGCCTTACGGGGTCTGTGATCTGGACCACAATCGAGAGGGAAGACAAGTGACAGTCATCAGAGCCGCGATCACGCAGACGACGTGGACGGGCGACAAGGAGTCGATGCTCGACAAGCACGAGCAGTTCGCGCGCGACGCCAAGGCGGAGGGCGCGCAGGTCATCTGCTTCCAGGAGCTGTTCTACGGTCCCTACTTCGGCATCACCGAGGACAAGAAGTACTACGCGTACGCCGAGCCGGCCGACGGCCCCATCGTGCAGCGCTTCGCGGCGCTCGCCAAGGAGCTGTCGATGGTCATGATCCTGCCGATCTACGAGGAGGACATCACCGGCGTCTACTACAACACCTCGGTGATCGTCGAGGCGGACGGCACGATCCTCGGCAAGTACCGCAAGCACCACCTCCCGCACCTCGACCGGTTCTGGGAGAAGTTCTACTTCCGCCCCGGCAACCTCGGCTACCCGGTCTTCGACACCGTCGGTCGGCAAGATCGGCATGTACATCTGCTACGACCGGCACTTCCCGGAGGGCTGGCGCGAGCTCGGGCTGAACGGCGCCCACATGGTCTTCAACCCCAACGCCACCAAGCCCGGCCTGAGCAACCGCCTGTGGGAGGTCGAGGGGCCGGCCGCGGCCGTCGCCAACGGCTACTTCGTGCTCCAGCCCAACCGGGTCGGCAAGGAGGACAACGAGTACGGCGAGCTCGCCGTCGACTTCTACGGCACGAGCCAGGTCATCGACCCGCGCGGCAACTTCGTCGGCGAGCGCGGCTCGGGCACCGACGAGGAGGTCCTGGTCCGCGACCTCGACATGGACATGGTCCAGCAGATGCGCGACGACTGGCAGTTCTACCGCGACCGCCGGCCCGACTCCTACACGTCGATCCCGCAAGCCGTAAGGAGGGCTCATGGCAACCACACTCATCAAGGGCGGCACGGTCGTCACCGCGACCGGCCGTTCGGCAGCCGACGTCCTGGTCGACGGCGAGGTCATCGTGGGCGTGCTCGCCCCGGGATCGACCCTGCTGGGCAGCGATCTCGCGAGCACCGTCGACACCGTGATCGACGCGACCGGCAAGTACGTCATCCCCGGCGGCATCGACGCGCACACGCACATGGAGCTGCCGTTCGGCGGCACCGCGGCCTCCGACACGTTCGAGACCGGCACCCGCGCCGCGGCGTGGGGCGGCACGACGATGATCATCGACTTCGCCGTGCAGACGTACGGCCAGCAGGTCATGGACGGCCTCGCGACGTGGCACGACAAGGCGCGCGGCAACTGCGCGATCGACTACGGCTTCCACCAGATCATCGGTGACGTCAACGCCGACTCGCTCAAGGCGATGGACGGCCTGGTCGACGAGGGCATCACGAGCTTCAAGCTCTTCATGGCCTACCCCGGCGTGTTCTACTCCGACGACGCGCAGATCCTCCGCGCGATGCAGAAGTCCGCCGAGACCGGCCTCATGACGATGATGCACGCCGAGAACGGGCCGGCGATCGACGTGCTCGTCGAGCAGCTGCTCGCCCAGGGCAAGACCGACCCGTACTACCACGGGATCGCCCGCGCCTGGCAGATGGAGGAGGAGGCGACGCACCGCGCGATCATGCTCGCCAACCTCACCGGAGCGCCGCTGTACGTCGTGCACGTCAGCGCCAAGCAGGCCGTCGAGCAGCTCGCCGCGGCCCGCGATGCCGGCCAGAACGTGTTCGGCGAGACGTGCCCGCAGTACCTCTACCTGTCGCTCGAGGAGCAGCTCGGCGCGAAGGGTGACCAGTGGGGCGCCTTCGAGGGTGCCAAGTGGGTCTGCTCGACGCCGCTGCGTTCCCGTGCGGAGGGCCATCAGGACCACATGTGGCAGAGCCTGCGGACCAACGACATCCAGATGGTGTCGACCGACCACTGCCCGTTCTGCATGAAGGACCAGAAGGATCTCGGCCTCGGCGACTTCTCCAAGATCCCCAACGGCATCGGCTCGGTCGAGCACCGCATGGACCTGATGTACCAAGGCGTCGTCAGCGGCCAGATCTCGCTCGAGCGGTGGGTCGAGATCACCTCGACGACGCCGGCGCGCATGTTCGGCCTGTACGGCAAGAAGGGCGTCATCGCGCCCGGCGCCGACGCCGACATCGTGGTCTACGACCCCAACGGGCACACGTCGATCGGCCTGGAGCAAGACGCACCACATGAACATGGACTACTCCGCGTGGGAGGGCTTCGAGATCGACGGTCACGTCGACACCGTCCTGTCGCGCGGCACGGTCATCGTCGACGACAACGCGTACGTCGGCACCAAGGGTCACGGCCAGTTCGTCAAGCGCGACCTCTCGCAGTACCTCATCTAGCAGAAGGCGGATCATGGATTTCGGTGTCGTCCTCCAGACCAACCCGCCCGCGTGGCGCACGGTGCAGCTCGCCAAGCTCTCCGAGGCGCACGGCTTCGACTACGTGTGGACCTTCGACAGCCACCTGCTGTGGCAGGAGCCGTACGTCATCTACAGCGCGATCCTCGCCGAGACCAAGCGGATCATCGTCGGGCCCGATGGTCACCAACCCGGCGACCCGCGACTGGACCGTGACGGCGTCGGTGTTCGCGACGCTCAACGAGATGTACGGCAACCGCACGGTGTGCGGCATCGGCCGCGGTGACTCGGCCGTACGCGTGACGAACGGCAAGCCGTCGACGCTCAAGGAGGTCCGCGAGGCGACGCACGTGATCCGCGAGCTCGGCAACGGCCGCGCGGTCGACTACAAGGGCTCGACGCTGCGGTTCCCGTGGACGACCAACACGTCGCTCGAGGTGTGGATCGCGGCGTACGGCCCGCTGGCGCTCAAGGCGGCCGGCGAGGTCGGCGACGGCTTCATCCTGCAGCTCGCCGACATCGACATCACGAAGTGGATGATCCAGACCGTCCGCGACGCGGCGGCCAACGTCGGGCGCGACCCGGACTCGTTGCAGTTCTGCATCGCCGCGCCGATGTACGTCGGCGACGACTGGGAGCACATGCGCGAGCAGTGCCGCTGGTTCGGCGGGATGGTCGGCAACCACGTCGCCGACATCGTGGCGAAGTACGGCGACAACGCCGACGAGGTCCCGCAGGCGCTCGACCGACTACATCAAGGGCCGCGAGGGCTACGACTACAACGAGCACGGCCGCGCCGGCAACACGCACGCCGAGTTCGTGCCCGACGAGATCGTCGACCGGTTCTGCGTGCTCGGCACCGCCGGAGGACCACATCGCCAAGCTCAAGGCGCTCCAGGAGGTCGGCGTGACGCAGTTCGCCGGCTACCTCCAGCACGACAACAAGGAGGAGACGCTGCGGGTCTATGGCGAGTCGATCATCCCGCAGATCCGCGAGCACGTGACGGCCAAGGCGTGACGAGGCGTTCCGCGCCGCTCGGCGCGGCTGGCTCTCGGCGCCCTCGGCATCGCCGCGGTGGTCGCGGTGTGGGAGGGCTACAAGGCGCTCGCGCCCGACACCGGCGTCGTCATCGGCGGCACCACGGTGCTGCCGCGATCGAGCGACACCGCGATGCCGCACGTCTGGGACATGGTCTCGCGGCTCGCCGATCCGGTCATCGGCACGGTGGGCGGCGACACGATGTGGCAGACGGTCCTCGACGCCGGCATGTTCACGCTCCGGATCGCGGCGCTCGGCTGGATCATCGGCGTCGTCGTCGGCTTCGGCCTGGCGCTCGTGATGCAGCGGTTCGCGATCGCCGAGGCGGCCGTGCTGCCGTGGGTCGTGCTGAGCCAGACCGTGCCGCTCATCGCGATCGCCCCGCTCGTACGCCGTTGGGGCTCGCAGATCACGATCGGCGGGTTCGAGTGGCAGAGCGAGCACTCGGTCGCGGTCATCGCGGCATACCTCGCGTTCTTCCCGGTCGCCGTCGGGGTGCTGCGCGGCCTCAAGGCGCCGGACGCGACGCACGTCGACCTCATGCACACGTACGGCATCGGCTGGTGGCGCACGCTGTTCAGCCTGCGGCTGCCGGCCAGCGTGCCGTTCCTCATCCCCGCGCTGCGCCTCGCGGCGGCCTCGGCGGTCATCGGCACGGTCGTCGCCGAGGTGTCGATCGGCCTGCGCGGTGGCGTGGGTCGCCTGATCATCGAGTACGCCCAGTCGGCCAGCAGCGACCCGGCCAAGCCCTGGGCGCCGATCTTCGCGGCGATCGCGGTCGGCCTGGTCGCCGCCGCCTTCGTCGGCCTGCTCGGCCTCGCCCTCAAGCCCTATCGACGTTCGGAGATTCCAGCATGACCGGCAGTGACCACGCAGTCGCAGGTGAGCGGCGTCAGCCGTACGTTCGGCGGGTCGCAAGGGCGCGTCCGTCACGGCCCTCGAGTCGGTCGACCTCAGCGTCGCGCCGGGGGAGTTCGTGTCGCTGATCGGGCCCAGCGGCTGCGGCAAGAGCACGCTGCTGCGGCTCATCGCCGACCTCGACACCCCGACCTCGGGCGAGCTCAGCGTGTTCGGCAAGCCCGCCCGCCAGGCACGGATCGACCAGGACTACGGCATCGCGTTCCAGCAGGCCGGACTGCTGCCGTGGAAGACCGTGACCGGCAACATCGAGCTGCCGCTGGCGCTGCACGGCGCCGGTCGCACGCGAGCGCCGGGCCCGGGTCGCGGAGCTGCTCGAGCTGATCGGGCTGACCGACTTCGCCGGGCACTACCCCGACCAGCTCTCCGGCGGCATGCAGCAGCGCGTCGCGATCGCCCGGGCGCTGGCCGAGAGCCCCAAGCTGCTGCTGATGGACGAGCCGTTCGGCGCGCTCGACGAGATGACCCGCGAGCGCATGCAGAACGAGCTCGTCCGCATCTGCGCCGAGACCCAGGCCGCCGTCGTGTTCGTGACCCACTCGATCCCCGAGGCGGTGTTCCTGTCCGACCGCGTCGTCGTCATGTCGCCGCGCCCCGGCCGGATCACCGATGTCATCGACGTCAGCCTCGGCGGACCGGCCGAGCGCGACGACTCGCTCCGTGAGGACGACGCGTTCTTCCGCGCCGTCGCCAAGGTGCGCGAGGCACTCCACGGCGTACCGGTCGCCGGAGCGCCGAGGGGTCGACACCCGATGAGCGCCACGACCGCCACGATCCCCGAGCGGGCACTCGCCCGCGGATCGGCCTACCGCACGGTGCTGGCGCCGATCGTCCTCGGCGTCGCGCTGCTCGGGCTGTGGCAGGGCGTCGTCGACGGGTTCGGCATCGAGCAGTACATCGTCCCCACGCCGAGCGACATCTTCCACGAGATCACCGGCAACCTCGGCTCGATCGTCGACGGCTCGGTGCGCACGGGTCTCAACGCCCTGATCGGGCTCGTCGTCGGCGCGCTCGTCGGCATCCTCGGGGCGATCGTCGCCGGCGTGTGGCGCATCTTCGACACGATCGTGGCACCGCTGGTCGCGGCCCTCGCGGTGATGCCGATCGTCGCTCTCGCACCGGTGCTCTACACGATGTACGGCGCCGACAAGGAGACCGCACGCCAGATCGTGGCGGCCGTCGCGGTGATCGTGCCGGTCTACATCAACACCCTGCGCGGCCTGCGGCAGGTACGCCCCGTGCACCGCGACCTGATGCGCGTCTATGCGGCATCGGCCCGCCAGCAGCAGCTCGCCGTGACCCTGCCGACCGCCGCCCCGTACGTCTTCACGGGCCTGCGCGTCGCGTCGTCGCTCGCGGTCATCTCCGCGCTGATCGCGGAGTACTTCGGCGGCCCGATCGGCGGCCTCGGCAAGTCGATCACGTCGTCGGCCGCCAGCAGCAACTACGCGCTCGCCTGGGCCTACGTCTTCGGCGCGATCGTGCTCGGCCTGGTGTTCTACTGCGCGGCCCTCGCCGTCGAGATGTTCTTCACCCGGCACCGTTCGACCCCCTGATCTCCGCCCGTGTCCGACGGGCGGCCTGCAGCACCACCGACAAGGAGAATCGATGAAGCGCAACACGCGGAAGTGGGCCAGGGTCGCCGCCACGGTGGCCGCAGCCTCGCTGGTCCTGAGCGCCTGCGGGGGCGGGAGCGACAGTGACGGCGACTCAGGCGGCGGAGACCTGACCAAGGTCAAGCTCCAGCTGCAATGGGTGCCCCAGGCACAGTTCGCCGGCTACTACGCCGCGGTCGACCAGGGCTACTACAAGGACGAGGGCCTCGACGTCGAGATCGTCGAGGGCGGCGCCGACATCGTCCCGCAGGACGTCCTGTCGGCCGGCGACGTCGACTACGCGATCTCGTGGGTCCCCAAGGTCCTCGGCTCGATCGAGAAGGGCGCCAAGATCACCGACGTCGCGCAGATCTTCGAGCGCAGCGCGACGACCCAGATCTCGTTCAAGGACAAGGGCATCACGAGCCCGGCCGACCTCAAGGGCAAGAAGGTCGGCAGCTGGGGCTTCGGCAACGAGTGGGAGCTGTTCGCCGGCATGCAGAAGGACGGCGTCGGGGTCAAGGACGTCAAGCTCGTCCAGCAGGCGTTCGACATGAACGGCTTCCTCGCCGGTGACATCGACGCGGCCCAGGCCATGACCTACAACGAGTACGCCCAGGTGCTGGAGACCAAGAACCCCAAGACCGGCAAGCTCTACACGCCCGACGACCTCAACGTCATCGACTGGAACGACGTCGGCACGGCGATGCTGCAGGACGCGATCTGGGCGCAGACCGACAAGCTCGAGGACAAGGCGTACGCCGACCAGACGACCAAGTTCATCAAGGCCTCGATCAAGGGCTGGGTCTACGCGCGGGACAACCCGGAAGAGGCCGCCAAGATCGTCACCGCTGCGGGTTCCCAGCTCGGGGAGAGCCACCAGCTGTGGATGACCAACGAGATCAACAAGCTGATCTGGCCGTCGACCGGCGGCATCGGCATGGTCGACGAGGCGGCCTGGAAGCAGACCGTCGACATCGCGCTCGGCACCAAGAACGAGACCGGCGCGACGATCATCTCCAAGGCGCCTCCGGCGTCGGCGTACTCCAACACGTACGTCGAGGCGGCGCTCAAGGAGCTCAAGGATGAAGGCGTGGACGTCGACGGCAAGGGCTACAAGCCGATCGACGTGACGCTCAAGGAGGGTGGCAACTAGCCCGGGGTGAAACGGGACCGGCGCGACCCCTCGGGGGTCGCGCCGGTTCGCCCGCGGACGGAGCGCCACTCGACGTGTGTCAGCGGGCTACGCTAGTTGAGCGATGAACAACTCTGAGCAGGTGGCCTACCTCGACCATGCGGCGACGACGCCGATGGTCCCCGAGGCGATCGCGGTGATGGCCGAGGAGCTGGCCCGCACCGGCAACGCGTCGTCGCTGCACGCCTCGGGCCGCGGCGGCCCGGCGCACCGTCGAGGAGGCCCGCGAGCTGATCGCCGAGCGATTCGGCGCGCGACCCAGCGAGATCGTGTTCTGCTCCGGCGGCACCGAGGCCAACAACCTCGCGATCAAGGGCCTCTACTGGTCGCGGCTTGCGCAGGACCCGGCCCGCAACCGCATCGTGTTCAGCTCGATCGAGCATCACGCGCTGCTCGACCCGGTCACGTGGCTCGCCAAGCACGAGGGCGCCGAGATCGACATGACGCCGGTCGACGCGACGGGGCGGATCCTGGTCGACGAGCTGCGCGCCAGCGTGGAGCGCGACCCCTCGACGGTCTCGGCGGTCACGACGATGTGGGCCAACAACGAGATGGGCACGATCCAGCCGATCGCCGATGTCGTGCAGATCGCCCGTGCGTACGACATCCCGGTGCACAGCGATGCCGTGCAGGCCGCCGGCTACGTGCCGCTCGACTTCGCCGCGAGCCAGCTCGACGCGATGACGATCACGGCGCACAAGCTGGGCGGCCCGGTCGGCGTCGGTGCGCTGCTGTTCCGCCGCGAGCTCGAGGCCACCCCGCTGCTGCACGGCGGCGGCCAGGAGCGCGACCTGCGCTCCGGCACGCTCAGCGTCCCGCTGATCGCCGCGTTCGCCGCCGCCGTCGACGTCACGGTCGGCCGGCAGGCCGAGACCGTCGAACGCATCGAGGGGCTGCGCCGCCGGCTCGTCGAGGGCATCGTGCGGGTCATCCCCGACGCGATCATCAACGGCGACCCCGAGCCCGGCGCCGACCACCGGCTCCCCAACATCGCGCACGTGACGTTCCCCGGCTGCGAGGGCGACGCGATGCTGATGCTGCTCGACGCCCAGGGCATCGAGTGCTCGACGGGTTCGGCGTGCGCCGCGGGCGTGCCGCAGCCGAGCCACGTCCTGCTGGCCATGGGCTACGACGATGTCGCCGCCCGCGGTTCGCTGCGGTTCAGCCTCGGCCACACCTCGACCGAGGCCGACGTCGACCGGCTGCTCGAGGCGCTCCCGGCGGTGCACCAGCGCGCCCAGAAGGCCTCGTTGGTCAGGGGCTCGTCGTGAGGGTCATCGCCGCGATGTCCGGCGGTGTCGACTCGGCGGTCGCCGCCGCGCGAGCCGTCGACGCGGGTCACGACGTCACGGGCGTACACCTGGCGCTCAGCCGCAACCCCCGCTCATACCGGTCCGGCGCCCGCGGCTGCTGCTCGATCGAGGACGCCGGCGACGCCCGCCGCGCCGCCGACGAGCTCGGCATCCCGTTCTACGTGTGGGACATGAGCGAGGAGTTCGCCGACAACGTCGTCGATGACTTCATCGCCGAGTACACCGCCGGGCGTACGCCCAACCCGTGCCTGCGCTGCAACGAGAAGATCAAGTTCGCCGCGGTGCTCGACCGGGCGCTCGCGCTGGGCTTCGACGCGGTCGCGACGGGGCACTACGCGCAGCTCGAGACGGCCGCCGACGGCACGATCGAGATGCACCGGGCGATCGACATGGGCAAGGACCAGTCCTACGTGCTCGGCGTGCTGACGCAGGAGCAGCTGGCGCACTCGCTGTTCCCGCTCGGCGACACGACCAAGGACGTCGTACGTGCGGAGGCCGCGCGTCGGGGCATCCAGGTCGCGCAGAAGCCCGACAGCCACGACATCTGCTTCATCCCCGACGGCGACAACGCCGGCTGGCTCGGCGAGAAGCTCGGGCCCAAGCCCGGCACGATCGTCGACGAGGACGGCACGGTCCTGCGCGAGCACGATGGCGCGTACGCGTTCACGATCGGCCAGCGCCGCGGGCTGCGGCTCGGCATCCCGGCCGACGACGGCAAGCCGCGCTTCGTGCTCGACATCGAGCCGGTCAGCGGCACCGTCACGGTGGGCTCGCGCGAGTCGCTCGTGGTCGACGCGCTCGAGTGCATCAAGCCGCTGTGGTGCGGCACGGCTCCGGCCGGGTCGCTCGACTGCACGGTCCAGCTGCGCGCCCACGGCGACGAGCACCGGGCAACGGTGCACGTCGACGGCGACGACGTACGCGTCGAGCTGCACGATCCTGCGAGCGGCATCGCCCCTGGCCAGGCCTGCGTGATCTACGACGGCACCCGCGTCGTCGGCTCGGCCACCATCAGTCGTACCGCCCGCGTGGCGGTGAGTTAGGCGCCTATCGCGCGCCGGGCGGTGACCTAGGCGCCCCACGGCATGATGGGCGCCCAGCCACCGCTCCACATCGCGAGAGGTGACAAGTCACCGCTCCAACGTCAGACGAAGGACATCACATGAGCATCGCCACCGGCATCGGCTCGATGCCGGGCACCGACTTCGCCGAGTCGCTGCGCCTCGTCATGGGCGAGGTCGGCGACTTCGTGTACGTCCCTGAGCTCCCGGCGCGCGGGGTGCACGCAGGGATGATCGGCCGCACCCTCGCGGTGCTCGACGGCCTCGACGCCGACCTGCAGCCTGACGGCTGGCGCGTCGGCGTGGGGGAGGGCATCGACCAGCGCCGCGCGCGCTCGCTGCTCGCGCAGGACCTCGACGTCGCCGAGGAGCTCGCCGGTACGCACGAGGGTCCGCTCAAGCTCCAGGTCACCGGCCCGCTGACCCTCGCCGCGTCCGTCGAACGCCCGCGCGGCGACAAGATGCTCGCCGACCACGGCGCCCGGCGCGAGATCGCCGAGTCGCTCGCGGAGGGCCTCCGTACGCACGTCGCCGACGCGCGCCGGCGCTTTCCCGCACGCGGACCTGGTCGTCCAGGTCGACGAGCCGTCGATCGTCGCGGTCCTCACCGGCGGCATCCCCACGGCGAGCGGATTCTCCCGGCATCGCAGCGTTCACCCACCGGAGGCCGATGCGCTGCTGCGCCTCGTCGTCGACGCGATCACCGGGGCCGGGGCGCGGCCCGCGGTGCACTCGTGCGCGCCGGACGTACCCGTCGAGCTGCTCGCCGGCGCCGGCTTCACCGCGATCTCGTTCGACCTGTCGCTGGCCCGTCCCGACGACGTGTGGGCCGAGTCGTTCGAGAAGGGCGTCGACCTGTGGCTCGGCGTCGTCCCGTCGACCGACACGCACGAGCGTCACCGACAAGGCGCTGATGACGCGGGTCCAGACGTTCTTCGGCCACTTCGGATTCGACGAGGAGGCGTACGCGCAACGGCTCGTCGTCACGCCGACCTGCGGGCTGGCCGGCGCGTCGCCCGCGTGGGCGCGTCAGGCGCTGTCGCTGGCGCAGCGCGTCGCCGCCGGCTGACCGCGACTCGCCGCGCCGAGTGTCGCCGCTCGGCGATAAAGTCGACGCATGGCGACCGATGACGACCTGAGGCAGCGGCACAAGGAGCTCGCCGAGACGATCGAGGAGCATCGGCAGCGCTATCACCGCGACGACGCACCGGTCATCTCCGACTACGACTACGACCAGCTGATCCGCGAGCTCGAGGGCCTCGAGGAGCAGCTCCCCGAGCTCCGCACGCCCGACTCGCCGACGCAGCAGGTCGGCGGCATGATCTCGTCGACGTTCGAGGCATACGAGCACCGTGAGCGGCTCTACAGCCTCGACAACGCGTTCTCGATCGAGGAGCTCGAGAGCTGGCACGCCCGCATCCTCCGCGAGGGCGTCGACAATGCCGAGTTCCTCTGCGAGCTCAAGGTCGACGGCCTGGCGATCTCGCTGACCTACGAGGACGGCGTGCTGACCCGCGGCGTCACGCGCGGCGACGGGCGGGTCGGCGAGGACGTCACGGCCAACGTCCGCACGATCGGTGTCATCCCGCACCGGCTCACGGCGACCAAGAAGTACCCGGTCCCCGCCTACGTCGAGGTGCGCGGCGAGGTGTTCTTCCCGACCAAGGCGTTCGAGGAGTTCAACGCCGCGTGGGCCGAGTCCGGCAAGACGCCGTTCTCCAACCCGCGCAACGCCGCCGCCGGCACGCTGCGGATGAAGGACTCCTCGGTCACCGCGAGCCGCCCGCTGTCGATGGTGTGCCACGGCCTCGGCTATCGCGAGGGCTTCACGCCCAAGCGGCAGAGCGAGGCGTACGACGCGCTCAAGGCGTGGGGGCTGCCGACCAGCGACCGCGCCAAGGTGCTGCCCGACCTCAAGGCGGTCGAGGAGTTCATCGACTACTACGGCGAGCACCGCCACGACGTCATCCACGAGATCGACGGCGTCGTGGTCAAGGTCGACCAGGTCGACCTGCAGCGCCGGCTCGGCTCGACCTCGCGGGCGCCGCGCTGGGCGATCGCGTGGAAGTACCCGCCCGAGGAGGTCAACACCCGGCTGCTCGACATCCGGGTCAACGTCGGCCGCACCGGGCGGGTCACCCCCTTCGGCGTCATGGAGCCGATCCGGGTCGCCGGGTCGACCGTCGAGATGGCGACGCTGCACAACCAGCACGAGGTCAAGCGCAAGGGCGTGCTGATCGGCGACATGGTCGTGCTGCGCAAGGCCGGCGACGTGATCCCCGAGATCGTCGGCCCGGTCGTCGCGCTGCGCGACGGCACCGAGCGCGAGTTCGTCATGCCGACCGAGTGCCCGTCGTGCGGCACCCCGCTGGCGCCGGCCCGCGAGGGCGACAAGGACATCCGCTGCCCCAACACCCGGTCGTGCCCGTCGCAGCTGCGCGAGCGCCTGACGCACGTCGGCGGCCGAGGCGCGTTCGACATCGAGGTGTTCGGCTGGGAGGGCGCCACGGCGCTGCTCGACGCAGGCGTGCTGGTCGACGAGGGCGGTCTGTTCGCGCTGACCGCCGACCAGCTGCTGCAGGTGCCGCTCTACACCCGCGCCGCCAAGAAGGCCGAGCTCGCCGACGGCGCTGGCGAGCGCGTGCTCAGCGCCAACGGCCTGGCCCTGCTCGACAACCTCGAGAAGGCCAAGACCCAGCCGCTGTGGCGGGTCCTCGTCGCGCTGTCGATCCGCCACGTCGGCCCGACCGCAGCCCGCGCGCTGGCGACCCACTTCGCCTCGATGGAGCGCGATCGAGGAGGTCGTGGCCGCCGACGAGCTGTCCAGACCCTCTCGGCGGTCGACGGCGTCGGCCCCACGATCGCCGAGGCGGTCGTCGAGTGGTTCGCCGTCGACTGGCACGCCAACATCGTCGAGCCAGTGGCGGGCGGCCGGCGTACGCATGGAGGACGAGCGCGACGAGTCGATCCCGCGCACGCTCGAGGGCCTCACGATCGTCGTCACCGGATCGCTCGAGCGCTTCACCCGCGACTCGGTCAAGGAGGCGATCATCGCCCGCGGCGGCAAGGCGTCCGGCTCGGTGTCCAAGAAGACCGACTACGTCGTGGTGGGGGAGTCGGCCGGCTCCAAGGCCGACAAGGCCGAGCAGCTCGGCGTGCCCGATCCTCGACGAGGCAGGCGTTCGAGGCGCTCCTCGCCAACGGTCCCGCCGACCAGCCGGCCGAGGATTCCTGACGTGCCGTCGATCGCCGGCATCAACTACCTGGTGCACGACGTCGACGAGGCCCTGGCCTATTTCGCGGGAGGCCTCGGCTTCGACGTGCTCGAGGACGATGACAGCGCCGGCCGCCGCCGCGTCGTGGTCGCGCCGCCGGAGAGCTCCGGCGCCGCCCTGGTGCTCAAGCTCGCCGTGACCGACGAGCAGCGCGCGGCCGTGGGCCGCCAGGGCGGCGGCGTCGTGCTGTTCTTCCTCGAGACCGACGACTTCGAGCGCGACCACACCCGCATGCGCCAGGCCAAGATCACGTTCCGCGAGGAGCCGCGCCACGAGGCGTACGGCACCGTCGCGGTGTTCGAGGACCTCTACGGCAACGCGTGGGACCTCATCCAGCCCGGCCTGACGCTCATACTGATCGCATGCTGGAGATCCGACCCAACTGCGAGTGCTGCGACCGCGACCTCGACCCGTGTCGACCGACGTCCTGATCTGCACCTACGAGTGCACGTGGTGCCGCGACTGCGCCGACAACGTCCTGCGGGGCGTGTGCCCCAACTGCGGCGGCGAGCTCGTACGCCGCCCGGTCCCGTCGGCGCTGCGACTCGCGAACGACCCACCCTCGACGACCCGGGTGTTCAACCCCGACTGCCTCTCTGCCCACGCCACCCGCTGAGACCGGTGGGAGTGGGATGCTTCCCAACTCCCAGCGGGCGTCAGGCAGGTCGGATGTTGTGGTTGCCGGCGAACAGGTTGCCGGGGTCGTACTCGCGCTTGACCGCGGCGAGCCGCTCGTAGGTCTCCGTCGGGATAGATCGCCGCGACGTCGGCATCGGTCGGCCGACGCCAGGAAGTTGGCGTACGCGCCGCTGACGTGGGGCGCGAGCCTCGTCCCAGATCGCATCGAGACGCCGGCCGCGCGGCCTCGAGGACAGGTTGCGGGCCCGCCGATCGTCGTGACGAACATCAGCTCGGCCTGCCGGTGCGCGTACGCCGTGGCGTCTTCGGGGACGCGGGACACCGCTCCGCCGATGCTGCGGACCGCGATGAACGGCGATCCCTCGCGCCGAGCCGACCTCGGCGAGGAGCCCGAATGACGTCCGCCACCGACTCCTTGTCGACGAACCGTTGCGGGTCACCAGCTGCATGCCCGGGCGGCGGGACCATGCCCTCGACGAGCATGTCGCCGCCGGGATCCGCGCGACGTCGTCGGCGATCACCGTGCCGAGCCGGCGGATCGGGTCGATCGCCTGGGCGGCAAGGTCAGCGTCGTCGCCGTCGAAGGCCACGCAGATCTCGACCGGCGCCGTCGGGCCCGCCGGCGAAGGGGTTGGCGAACTCGACGCTGGAGGTGAGCTCGTCGGGGGCGTTGCGGAGGTAGTCGGCCCAGCCCTGGAGAACCGCCGCCGCTCGGACGCGGGAAAGGCGATCCGGCCGAAGAAGACATCAGTCGTCGGGTGCGCCGCGAACTCCAGGGCCGTCACGATCGCCGAAGTTGCCGCCGCCACCGCGGATCGCCCAGAACAGCTCGCGTTCTGGTCGCCGCTCGCCCGCACGACCTCGCCGTCGGCGGTGCACGACCTCGGCAGCGACCACGTTGTCGAGGGCCAGCCCGTACTTCCTGACCTTCCAGCCGATGCCACCGCTCGAGCGTGAGGCCGCCGACCCCGACGCTCCGGGTGTCGCCCGACGAGATCGACAGGCCGTGCGGCGCCAGTGCGTCCGCGACCTGGCCCCAGGTCGCGCCGCCGCCGATGCGGACGAGATGACGTTCCTCGTCGACGACCTCGACCTCGGCGAGCCGGCTGAGGTCGATGACGATCCCGTCGTCGTTGGTGCCGAATCCGGCGAAGCCGTGCCCGCCGCCGCGCACCGACAGCGGCGAGCCCGGCACGCGGCGGCGAACCTGACGGCCGGCCTGCACGTCGCGCGACGCTCGCCGGCCGCACGACGTGGACCGGGCTGCCCGCCGCCAGCACGGTTCGGCTGGCGGACTCGTAGTCGGCGTCGCCCGCTTCGATGATGTCGCCGCCGAAGTCACGGCGGAGGGTGTCAAGAGCTGTGCTCATGAGATGCCTTCCGCAAGGAGAAGATCTGGACTCGGATGCACACATGACGTACGAAATCCCGCCAGATGTGACAGTCAGCCGCGCGGCCTTCTTGACCAGTGCGGTGAGCTTCTTCTCGACTGCCGGGGTTCATCGCGATCACGGCGAACGCGGTGGGCCACATGTCGCCGTCGTCGAGCTGCGCGTGCTCGTTGAACCCGACCTCGGCGTAGCGGACCTTGAACTTCGCGGCAGGCTTGAAGAACACGACGACCTTGCCGTCGCGCGCGTACGCGGGCATGCCGTACCAGGTCTTGGGTGCCAGGTCGGGGGCCGTCTCCTTGACGATGGCGTACAGCTTCTCGGCGATGACCCGGTCGGCCTCGGGCATCGCGGCGATGGCGTCGCGCACAGCCTTGTCGTCGGCCTCGGCCTTCTTGGCGGCCGAACCGCCACGAGCGGCGCCCTTGAGCTCGGACGCGCGCTCCTTCATCGCGGCGCGCTCCTCTTCGGTGAATCCTTCGTATGACGCGTTCTTGGCCATGTTCCTGCTCCTTCTGGTGAGTGGGTATGTGGCCGAGCGTAGGTTCGCGACGACGTCCCGCGCTTCTTGATTCCTGACCGGATCGGGCCGGCCCGTAGCATCGGGAGGTGCCCCCTCGCTCGCCGCTGCCGCCGCGCCACGGGCTCGGCGCTGCGTGGCTGCGTACGCCCGACCGCGACAAGCCGAGGCCCGACCCGTGGCCGACGATGGGCGCCTGGCTGCGTGACCGGCTGCCGGAGCGCGTCGACGTCGCCGGCGATGCTGGCGGACGAGCGATTCGTCTACGACGACGGCCGAGCGGTCGCGCGAGGACGACCCCTACGCGCCGCACACGTTCGTGTGGTTCCACCGCGACCTGCCGCGACGAGGCCGACGTGCCCGGCGCGATCCACGTGATCCATCACGACGAGCGGCTCGTCGTGGTCGACAAGCCGCCGTTCCTCTCCTCGATCCCGCGCGGCCGGCACGTGCACGCAGAGCGTCGTCGTACGCCTGCGCGACGAGCTGGGCCTGCCGGAGCTCTCGCCGCTGCACCGCCTCGACCGGGTCACGTCCGGGCCTGCTGCATGCTCGCGACCGAGCGGCGGTGGCGCGGCGCCGTACCAGACGCTGTTCGAGGACGGCGCGGTGCGCAAGACGTACCGGGCGCTGGCGCCGGTGCGGCCGGACCTGAGCTCCCGGTCGTCGTCCGCAACCACCTCCGAAGGAGCGCGGCACGTGGCAGGCCGAGGTCGTGCCCGGACGCGCCGGTCAACGCCGAGACGCTCGTCGAGCTCGAGTCACGGCACGGCGACGTGCGGCGTCTACCGGCTGACGCCCGCGCACCGGCCGCACCCACCAGCTGCGCCTGCACCTGCACGGGCTCGGCATCCCGATCGTCGACGACCCGCTCTACCCCGTCGGTGCACGACATCGAGGTCGACGACTTCAGCCGGCCGCTGCAGCTGCTCGCCGCCGAGCTCGCGTTCACCGACCCCTTCGACGGCACGACCCGACGGTTCGAGAGCGTACGTTCGCTGCCGCTCTGACGAGCTCAGTGGATCAGCGCGTGCGAGCGCGCCGAACACGGCGATCGCGATCGACCGCGAACGCGATGCCCCACCACGTCAGGCCCGCGGCGGCGGCGTACAGACCGACGGTTGCGAACATCATCGCCTGCACGATGAACCGGGTCGGGTTGCTCCAGCCGCTTGTCCGACGTCGGCGCCATCCACTGCGCCCAGATGCCGACCGCGACGAAGGCCAGGAACGCGCCCAGCGCCCAGCCCTGCCATCCGCTGGCGAGGCCGTGGCCGGCGAAGATCAGCAGGATGACCATCGCGAGCTCGACGAAGAATGCGATCGCGTCGAGGATTCCGACGTCCTCTGGCTTGGCAGGAGGCATGGACGCAGCCTAGATGCCGACCCGCTTGATGATGCTCTCGGCCAGCTCGGCCGGCCGCTCGTCGAGCATCCAGTGGCTCGCGCCCTCGAGATCTCGAACTCGTACGGCCCGGTCACCCAGCGTTCGTTGATCTCCGCAGCCCTTGCGACCGAGTGCGACGTCGTCGTCGCTCCAGACGTACGTCGTGGGCACGGTGATCTTCTTGCCGAACTGCCCTGGCGACACCCGGAACATCGAGCGGTAGTAGCCGAGCCCGCCCCGCAGCGCGCCGTACTCGACGATCTCGGTGTGGAACTGCCTGACCATCTCTGCGGTCATCCCGCCATTTCGCAGCAGCTTGTCGCCGCGGCCGCTGCCCGAAGATCCACTCGGGCAGGAACGGGAGCTGGAACAGTCGCCATGTAGTACGACTTGAGCGCCTGGCGTGCTGCTCAGCATCGAGTGGACGAACGCCGCGGGGTGCGGCACCGAAACAGCCGTCAGGGTGGCGACGCGCTCCGGGTGATTGCCCGCAACGGACCAGGCGATCGGCTCCGCCCCAGTCGTGAGCCACGAGGTGGACGGGGCCCTTGCCGATCGTGTCGATCAGCGCCGTGACGTCCGAGGTGAGGGCGGCCGCGCCGTACGCGAACCGTGACCGCGGCCGGGCTCCGGGGGAGTAGCCGCGCTGGTCCGGCGCGTACGTACGCAAGCCGCGCTCGTGCAGGTGCTTCGAGACGGCGTCCCACGACGAAGCCCGCTGTGGGAACCCGTGCAGGAGCACCACGGGCGTCCCGTCGAGCGGGCCACTGTCGATGACGTCGAACGTGTGGGGGCCGTTGCGGAACTGGGTCAGGCGGGACTCGGTCATCCCCGCATCCTGCCAGAGAACGCGATTATCTGGATTCCGGTTGGCGAAGAGCCACGCGGATGCCGGGATCGACACGGCCAGGATGCCGACGCACCAGGCTGCGGCGAGCCAGGCCTGGTTGCCGATCGGCGTGCCCATCCACAGCCCGCGCATCGTCTCGATGATCGGCGTGAACGGCTGGTGCTCGGCGAACCACGCAGCCAGTCGGCATCGTGTCGGCCGGCACGAACGCCGTGCTGACGTAGGGCAGGAACATCAGGACGATCGTGAACGCGTTCGCCGCCTCGGGCTGCCGGCGAGCAGCCCGACGGCGGCGGCGAGCCACGAGATCGCGAGGATGAACAGCACGATGACGGCGATGCGGCGAGCCACTCCAGCGGTGAGCGCGTCGGGCCGCCAGCCGACGGCAGCGCCACGCCGATCACCAGCGCGTCGCGATGAGGTTGCGGAGCAGGCTGGCCACGATGTGGCCGACCAGCACCGACGAGCCGGGATCGGCATCGAGCGGAAGCGGTCCACGATGCCGTTGGTCATGTCCTGCGCGACCGCTGACCGCGGTCGTCCCGGCGCCGAACCCGGCGCACAGCACGATCAGCCCGGGCACGACGTAGTCGACGTAGCGCCGCCGGTGCTCATCGCGCCACCGAAGACGTAGACGAACAGCAGCATCAGGATCACCGGCAGCATCAGGGCGGTGAAGAACGCCTCGGGGTCGCGCAGCGAGCGGCGGACGCTGCGCGTCACCATCACGCGGGAGTCGAGGGCGGTGCGGAGAGGTGCTGCATGGTCAGGCTCATCCGTTCTCCGGTGTCAGGTGGTGATGCGGCGGCGGTCGGTGAGGGAGAAGAAGACGTCGTCGAGGCTCGGGCGCAGCGTCGTGACCCGGCGGACGTCGAGCGCTGCGCGCTCGAGCCGTGCCAGCAGCGCGAGCGATCTCGGTCGGCGGAGCCGTCGGTGGCGACCTCGATGCGTGAGCAGCGCTGCGTCCGCGGCGGCTCCGCGCGAGACTGCGCCACCGCGCGGGCGTACGAGGCTGGGTCGGCGAGCTCGAGGCGCACCAGCTCGGCGCCGATCGTCGACTTGAGCTCGGCGGCGGTGCCGTCGGCGACGATCGGCCGCCGTCGAGCACCGCGATGCGGTCGGCGAGCTGGTCGGCCTCCTCGAGGTACTGCGTCGTCAGCAGGATCGTGACGCCGTCGTCCACGAGCCGGCGCACGCGTGCCCCAGACCTGCTCGCGGCTGCGCGGGTCGAGGCCGGTCGTCGGCTCGTCGAGGAACAGCAGCGCCGGCCGCTCGATCATGCTGATGGCGAGGTCGAGGCGGCGCATCATGCCGCCGGAGTACGTGCCGACCCGGCGGTCGGCCGGCGTCGACGAGGTCGAACTCGCGAGCAGCTCGCCGTACGCGCTGCCGCGCGGCCTTGCGCGGAGCAGCTGGCGCAGCCGCGCCATCATCTCAGGTTCTCCGTCGCCGGTGAGCACCTCGTCGACCGCGGCGTACTGGCCGGTGAGGCTGATCGAGCGTCGGACGCCGTCGGGTCGGTGAGCAGGTCGTGGCCGGCGACCGTCGCGGTGCCGGCGTCGGGCGCCAGCAGCGTGGCGAGGATGCGGACCAGCGTCGTCTTGCCGGCGCCGTTGGGCCCGAGCAGCGAGAACACGGTCCCGTCGCGACGGCGAGGTCGATCCCGTCGAGGACGACGTGGTCGCCGTAGGCCTTGCGTGAGGCCGGTCGACGGTAACTGTGTATGTCATACACGGAACTGTATATGACGTACACTGAAAGTCGCAAGCGGTCATCTGGAAAGGTGTGACGCCATGGCTGACCGCCGACCGAGGACGCCGTCCTGCCGCCCGGCCTCGACCTGCTCTGGGGCCGCCGCGAGGTCGGCCGCGCGGGCCCAAGCCGGGCTCAACGTCGACGCGATCGTCGCCGCCGCGATCGACATCGCCAACGCCGAAGGGCTCGCCGCCGTCTCGATGGCGCGCGTCGCCAAGGCAGTCGGCTTCACGACGATGTCGCTCTACCGCTACGTCACCAACAAGGACGAGCTGCTCCAGCTGATGTGGAACGCCAGCGCCGCGGGGTCCTGGAGTTCGAGCTCGAGGGGGACACCTGGCGCAGCCGGCTGCTCAGCTGGGCGATGGCCCAGCGCGAGGCCATCGCGCGCAACATCTGGATCGTCCAGATGCCGATGGCGACGCCGCCGCTGGCGCCCAACTCGCTGACCTGGATGGAGCTCGGCCTCGAGGCGCTCGACGACACCGGGTCTGCGCGACGGCGACAAGATGCGCATCCTCGGCCTGATCTCGTCGCACGCACTGATCGATGCCCGGATGGCGTACGACGCGCAGCAGGCGATGGGCAGCGGCGCCAAGCCGGTCGACTACACCGCGATCCTGCGCGAGGTCGTCGAGCAGGAGCGCTTCCCGCAGCCTCCATCGCGTCGCCTGGTCCGGCGAGGCCGACGAGCCCGAGCCGGGCGGCGACCCGTTCGCGGAGTACCGCTTCGACCTCGAGGTCATGCTCGACGGCATCGAGGCCCTGATCGACCGCTCCCCGTCCTGAGCGTGCCGCGACGGTCACTAGGATGGATCGGTACCCCCGACTCCACCCGCAAGGATCCGTATGTCTGAGCCCGCCAAGGGTATTTCGCGCGCCGACGTCAGCCATCTGGCCGGCCTCGCCCGCATCGACCTCAGCGAGGCCGAGCTCGACCATCTCGCCGCCGAGCTGCCCGCCATCCTCGAGCACGTCGCGGTCGTCCAGCAGGCTGCCGGCGACGACGTCGAGGCGATGAGCCACCCGGTCCCGGTCAACAACGTGTTCCGCGAGGACGTCGTCGTCCCGTGCCTGACGCCCGAGGAGGCGCTCGCCGGCGCTCCGGCGTCCGACCAGCAGCGCTTCCTCGTCCCCAAGATCCTCGGGGAGGACTGACATGACCGACCTGACCCGGCTCAGCGCAGCTGAGCTCGCCGCCAAGCTGGCCAGCAAGGAGGTCTCGAGCGTCGAGGCCACCCAGGCCCAGCTCGACCGCATCGCCGCGGTCGACGGTGACGTCCACGCCTTCCTGCACGTCGACGGCGAGGGCGCCCTCGCGACGGCCGCCGACATCGACGCCCGCCGCGCCGCCGGCGAGGGCCTGCACGGCCTGGCCGGCGTACCCATCGCGGTCAAGGACATCGTCGCGACCAAGGGCATGCCCACGACGTGCGGCTCCAAGATCCTCGACGGCTGGATCCCGCCCTACGACGCCACGATCACGCAGCGCATCAAGGCTGCCGGCCTGCCGATCCTCGGCAAGACCAACATGGACGAGTTCGCGATGGGCTCGTCGACCGAGCACTCGGCGTACGGGCCGACGCGCAACCCGTGGGACCGCGACCCGCATCCCCGGCGGCTCCGGCGGCGGCTCGGCCGCTGCTGTCGCCGCGTTCGAGGCTGCCGCTCGCGATCGGCACCGACACCGGCGGCTCGATCCGCCAGCCCGGCGCGCTGACCGGCACGGTCGGCGTCAAGCCGACCTACGGCGGCATCAGCCGCTACGGCCTCGTCGCCCTCGCCAGCAGCCTCGACCAGGCCGGACCCGTCACGCGTACGGTCCTCGACGCCGCGCTGCTGCACGAGCTCATGGGCGGCCACGACCCGATGGACTCGACCAGCATCGACGCGCCCGCACCGCTCGTCGTCGCGGCTGCGCGCCGCGCCGACGTCAAGGGCCTCAAGATCGGCATCGTCAAGGAGCTGGGCGGCGAGGGCTTCCAGGCCGGCGTCAGCGCCCGGTTCAACGAGGCCGTCGAGCTGCTGACCTCCGCCGGTGCCGAGGTCGTCGAGGTGTCGCTGCCGAGCCTCGAGTACGCCCTCGCGGCCTACTACCTCGTGATGCCGAGCGAGGCGAGCAGCAACCTCGCCCGCTTCGACGCGATGCGCTACGGCGTACGCGTGCCGCCCGCCGGCGCCGACGACCCGAGCGCCGAGCAGGTCATGGCCTCGAGCCGCGACGCGGGCTTCGGCGACGAGGTCAAGCGCCGCATCATCGTCGGCACCTACGCGCTGTCGAGTGGCTACTACGACGCCTACTACGGCTCGGCGCAGAAGGTCCGCACGCTGCTCGCGCGCGACTTCGCGTCGGCGTTCGAGCAGGTCGACGTGCTGGTCTCGCCGACCTCGCCGACGACGGCGTGGTCGCTCGGCGCCAAGCTCGACGACCCGCTGTCGATGTACCTGCAGGACGTCGCCACGATCCCGGCCAACCTCGCCGGCATCCCGGGCCTGTCGCTGCCCGTGGGGCTCGCGGAGGAGGACGGCCTGCCGGTCGGCCTGCAGTTCCTCGCGCCGCAGACAGGCCGACGACCGGCTCTACAACGCCGGCGCGGCGCTCGAGAAGCTGCTCGAGGACAAGTGGGGCGGCCCCATGCTGGCCCAGGCACCCGATCTGGAGGTCGCCCGATGACGACGAGACCTTGGTTCCCGTCGACGAGGCGCTGACCCGCTACGACCCGGTCATGGGCCTCGAGATCCACATCGAGCTCAACACCGCGACCAAGATGTTCTGCGGCTGCCCGACCGAGTTCGGCGCCGAGCCCAACACGCAGGTGTGCCCCGTGTGCCTCGCGCTGCCCGGTGCGCTGCCGGTCGTCAACGCCAAGGCGATCGAGTCGGCGATCCGCATCGGCCTCGCGCTCAACTGCGAGATCGCCGAGTGGTGCCGGTTCGCGCGCAAGAACTACTTCTACCCGGACATGCCCAAGAACTTCCAGACCTCGCAGTACGACGAGCCCATCGCGTTCGACGGCTACGTCGACGTCGAGGTCGACGGCGAGACCTACCGGATCGAGATCGAGCGCGCGCACATGGAGGAGGACACCGGCAAGTCGCTGCACGTGGGCGGCTCGACGGGTCGCATCCACGGCGCCGACTACTCGCTGGTCGACTACAACCGCGCCGGCATCCCGCTGATCGAGATCGTGACCCGCACGATCGAGGTGCCCGGCGACAAGGCTCCCGCGGTCGCCCGGGCGTACGTCTCGTACGTGCGCGACCTGATCGGCGGCCTCGGTGTCTCCGACGTACGCATGGACCAGGGTTCGCTGCGTGCCGACGTCAACCTCTCGCTCAAGCCCAAGGGCTCGACGACGCTGGGCACCCGCTCGGAGACCAAGAACGTCAACTCGTTCCGCTCCGTCGAGCGTGCGGTCCGCTACGAGATCTCGCGCCACGCGGGCATCCTCGACGCGGGTGGCTCGGTGCTGCAGGAGACGCGCCACTTCCACGAGGACACCGGCACGACGTCCTCGGGTCGCGAGAAGTCCGACGCCGACGACTACCGCTACTTCCCCGAGCCCGACCTCGCGCCGGTCTCGCCGTCGCGCGAGTGGGTCGAGGAGCTGCGGGCCACGCTGCCCGAGCCCCCGGCCGTACGCCGTGCGCGCCTGCAGGCCGACTGGGGCTTCTCGGACCTCGAGATGCGCGACACGATCGGCGCCGGCGCGCTCCAGCTCGTCGCCGAGACGATCGAGGCCGGCGCCAGCCCGCAGGCCGCTCGCAAGTGGTGGCTCGGCGAAATGGCTCGGCGGGCCAACGAGCAGGGTGCCGATCTCGACTCGCTCGGCATCACGCCGCTGCAGGTCGCCGAGATCCAGGCGCTGATCGATGCCGGCCGGATCAACGACAAGCTCGCCCGCTCGGTGTTCGACGGCGTCATCGCCGGTGAGGGCACGCCCGAGGAGGTCATCGTCGGGCGCAAGCTCGAGGTCGTCTCCGACGACGGTGCGCTCGGCGAAGCCGTCGACCGGGCGATCGCCGGTGACCCTGACGCGGCGCAGAAGATCCGCGACGGCAAGCAGGCCGCCGCGGGCGCGCTGATCGGTGCCGTCATGAAGGAGATGCGCGGTCAGGCCGACGCCGGCCGGGTCAGGGAGCTGATCCTCGAAAAGCTCACCTGACCCGCTCACCCGCGATTTGTGACGTTTAGGCGCTACCGCGCTCCGAAGCGCCTCAAGCTTCACAAATCGCGGCGTTGAGGGTCAGGCGGTGCGGGCCATCAGGTGCTTGAGCTCCTCGAGCACGAGGTCGGGGAACTCGATCGGGATGAAGTGCGTCGCGTCGAGCTCGAGGAAGCGTGACCCCACGAGCCGTTCCGACGCCGAGAGCATGTCGCGGGCGCCCGTCAGCATGTCCCACTTGCCGGCGATGAACGTCACCGGCACGTCGATCTTCGACAGCGACACGCGCCGGTGCTCCGACACCCCGAGGGCGAGCTTGGCGTACCACGAGGGGTGCGTCGTGCAGAACTCCTGCATCAGCGTCCGCAGCTCGGCGGGGTCGGCTGACGGGTTGATCAGCCGGGTCATGCGGAGCATGTTCGCCGTCGCGTTGGTCCACGGGATCCGCCGGGTCAGCGGCGCCAGCGCACGCCCGGACACCCCGGCCGTACGAGCGAGGCCGACCATCAGCTGCTTCGAGACCACCGGCGGCAGGCGCAGGGGAGCCAGCATCGTGGCGAACGTGTTGCCCGGGACGCCGGCCACGGCGAGGATGCCCTTGACCCGCTCGGGGTGACGGCCCGCCAGCTCGAACGCGATCGTGACTCCGGCCGACCAGGAGGCGACGACCGCCGACTCGATGCCGGCGTCGTCCATGACGGCGAGGGCGTCCTCGACGAAGGCGTCGAGGTCGACCCGGTCGTCGGCCGGCCGCTCCGAGCCGCCGACGCCACGGTGGTTCCACGACACGACGTGCACGCCGCAGTCGGGCCGCAGCAGCGACGGCCACGCATGTGGGTTGGTGCCCAGGCCGTTCGACAGGAAGACCGTCGGCCCCTCGGCGTCGTTGGTCCACGCCCGGAGGCGCGTGCCGTCGGCGCTCTCGACGTCGTAGTAGCGGACGAAGGCGGCCGTGGGTGGCTTCACAAGCGCTGATTGTCCATGGCCGCGCGACCGGCCGCAATCGATTCCCCAGATCCTGTCCTACACAGCTCCGAGCACCGTCGAGATCGCCGAGACCACGATCTCGGGTTGCTCGTGCGGGACGTCATGCCCGCTCCCGTCTGCCATGACCTGCGTCCCGCCCGGCACGGATGCCGCGAGATCCTTCTGCTGCTGTGCCCGCAGGCGGTCGAACACCTTCGGGTCCCACCCTGGAGGCCACTCGTTCGATGTCGCTGTCACGACCACCAACGGAACCTCGGGGAGCGCGCCGGCACGTTGTGCCTCCCGGAAGCTGGCGAACACGTCGATGCCCTCCGAGTTCGCGTTCGCCGAAGCGCGGTCCTCGCTGATCTGCTCAGGCGTGAGGTGCTTCTCGAACTGCGGCGACCTCGTCAGGATGGTTGGACTCCACGAGCACCAGGCCGGCGACCTCATCTGGATGTTCTGCGGCGTAGATCTGGCTGATCAGACCGCCGAACGAGAACCCCACCAGGACGTACGGGTCCTTCTCGCCGGCAGCCTCGAGCGCCGCGTGGAGGTCGACGACGCTGTCCGCTGCGGTGTGCTTTCCCTCTCGCGGGTCACTCGGTGGGATGTTGGCCCGGCTGTAGGTGCATACGCGCGAATCCGCCTTCACCGCCGCCACGACGTCACTCCAGGTGGACTCGTCCCCGTCGAGCCCGTTCTCCAGGACGATGGTCGGCGCGCCTGATCCCACGCAGGTCAGGTGCAAGGAGCGCCCGCCGACATCCACCATCCGGTCCTTGGACGCCTCGGGCGTTGGCTTCTTGGACGCCTCGCCGTCATCGCCCGAGCAACCGGCGAGGAGCACGGCGCAGGCCATCGCAACTGCCGCGTACGTCCGACGACTCATGGGAGCCTCCTGTGCCCCCGGCCCTGAGCAGCAGTCTAGATCCGGGCTGCGATGGCGTCCACGAGTCGGCCTGCGCCGCCGTCGGCCAGCACCAGGAACAGGTACGGCTCGGTCAGCTCGAGCTCGATGACCAGGGGCGATCCGTCGGCGCGCGGTCACCAGGTCGACGCGGGCATAGAGCAGGTCGGTCGGGATGGCCGAGGACCTCTCGACCGCGGCCAGCGCGGCCGCTGCGACCTCGTGCTGGGCCGGGCTCGGTGTGCGGGCCGCGTTCTCCCCGCGACCGTCGCGATCCTGGCGGATGCCCTCGCCGCGCACGCAGGATCGGGCCCTTGCGGATCGCGTGCGAGAACTCGCCGCCGAAGAACAGCATCGCGGTCTCGCCCTCGTCGTCGACCGAGGAGATGTAGGGCTGGGTCATCGACGTACGCCCGGCGCCGACCAGCGCGGCGCTGTGGGCATAGACGTCTGCGGGTGACTCCCATCGCGCGGTGTCCATCGACCCGGCCGAGACCGTGGGCTTGACGACCCATTCGGCATGGTCCGCCGAGATCGTCGCCGTCGGCGACGTTCCAGCGGGTCTCGATGATCGGCACGCCTGCGGCCTCGATCTGGCGCAGATAGACCTTGTCGGTGTTCCAGGCCAGCACCTCGTGGCTGTTGTGGAGCCGGGGGACCGACGCCGCCCAGGCCAGGAACGCTTCGCGTTGGGTGATGTAGTCCCAGCACGAGCGGACGACCACGGCGTCGTACGACGTTCCAGTCGACGGCGGGGTCGTCCCAGACCGTGATCTCGGCGTCGATGCCGCGCTGGCGGGCGGCCTCGACGAGAAGCGGGAGGTCGTGGTCGAGCTCGACGGCGAAGGAGCAGCTGACGAACGTGATGGTCACGCCTCCACCCTAGTTCCGCGGCGCAGTAGTGAAGCACATGACTTCACTCTTGCCTTTTGAAGTAAATCCCTTCAATATGAAGAAATGAACCGAAACGCTTCACAGCGCTACGCCGTGATCGGTGACCTGGTCGCTTCTCGGGAGCACCCGTCGCGGGCCCGAGCGCAGGAGCAGCTCCTCGCTGCGCTCGAGGTGGTCAACGCGTTGCTGCCGTCGCTGCAGCCACTGGAGCCGACGATCGGCGATGAGCTCCAGGGCGTCTACGAGGACCTGCACAGCGCGCTCTACGCCACGGTGCTGCTCCGGCTGGCGCTGCCCGAGACGATGGACTGCCGGTTCGGCATCGGTGTCGGCGAGGTCGAGATCGTCGGTACGTCCAACTATGGTCTGACGCAGGACGGGCAAGCATGGTGGTCGGCACGCGAGGCCATCGACGCCGCCAAGGCCAAGCGTCGGCGGTTTCCCGGACTGCGGACATGGATCATGCGCGAGGGATCGGAGCGGGGGGACATCGTGAACTCCTACCTGCTGGTGCGGGACGAGCTCGTCAGCGGCTTCGATGGCCGGCAGCGACGCATCGCCCTCGGGGAGCTCCACGGCAAGTCCCTGTCGCAGATCGCCGACGGACGAGGGCATCTCGACCTCCGCGGTGTCGCAGCGTCATCGCGCGGGCATCAGTGTCCTGCTCGAGTCGATCAGTGAGGTACCCCGTTGATCCTGCTCGCCGCCCTGCTCCTCGCGATCGGCCTGGCCGACTTCGCGCGTCCTCAAGACCGCCCGGCCGACCGGGCCGCGCTCGTTCGAGCGTCGCTCGTCGGCGCGGTGGTTGTCGTGCTCGCCACCTGGGGCACGGGCATCGACTGGTGGTGGGCGCCGATCGGCATCGCCGCGGTCATCGCGTGGGTGGCCTCGACCCCGATCGACCGGGCCTACCCGTGGCCGATCGTCGGTCTGGGCCTCGCAGTGCTGGCGCATCCTGGCCGGCAGCGCGCATCTTCCGCGGCCAGACGGCTGGCTCACCGAGTGGTACGACTCGCTCGAGATCCAGTCGCTGCACGGCGTCTCGTTCGAGCGCTTCGCCCTCACGATCGGCTGCCTGGTGTTCCTGGTCGAGTCGGCCAACATCATCGTGCGGATGGTCCTGGCCGGCACCGACGCCGGAGTCATGGCCAGCGAGCAGACGCTCAAGGGCGGGCGGGTGCTCGGGCCGATCGAGCGGGTCCTGATCTTCGCGATGGCGCTCTCGGGTCAGTACGCCGCTCTGACCGCGATCGTCGCCGCCAAGGGCATACTCCGATTCCCCGAGATCTCGCGGGACGTTGCGGGCCGCAAGGCCGAGTACGTCCTGGTGGGCAGCTTCGTGAGCTGGGCCGTCGCGCTGACGTTCGTGCCGTTGCTGTAGCGCAGGGCTGATATCAGCGGCAATCGAGCCAGTGGCTGATACCGGTCCTGCTCGACGAGCTCGTCCGGCCCGAGCCGTAATCTTGGGGCATGGCCTCCGAGAACCAGATCGACATCAAGCCCCGCAGCCGCACCGTCACCGATGGCCTCGAGGCCACCGCGTCGCGAGGCATGCTCCGCGCGGTCGGCATGGGCGACGACGACTGGGAGAAGCCCCAGATCGGCGTCGCGTCCAGCTGGAACGAGATCACCCCGTGCAACCTGTCCCTCGACCGGCTCGCCAAGGCCGTCAAGGTCGGCGTGCACGCCGGTGGCGGCTACCCGCTCGAGTTCGGGACGATCTCGGTCTCCGACGGCATCTCGATGGGCCACGAGGGCATGCACTTCTCGCTGGTCAGCCGCGAGGTCATCGCCGACTCGGTCGAGACCGTCATGATGGCCGAGCGCCTCGACGGATCGGTCCTGCTCGCCGGCTGTGACAAGAGCCTGCCGGGGATGCTGATGGCCGCCGCTCGCCTCGACCTGGCGAGCGTGTTCCTCTACGCCGGCTCGATCATGCCCGGCAACGTCGACGGCAAGGACGTCACGATCATCGACGCGTTCGAGGCCGTCGGCGCGTGCATCAAGGGCCTCATCACCCGCGAGCAGGTCGACAAGATCGAGCGAGCGATCTGCCCCGGCGAGGGAGCCTGCGGCGGCATGTTCACGGCCAACACGATGGCGACAGCGGCCGAGGCGCTGGGCATGAGCCTGCCCGGCTCGGCCGCCCCGCCGGCGATCGACAACCGCCGCGACGACTTCGCCCACAAGTCCGGTGAAGCGGTCGTCGAGCTGCTCCGCAAGGGCATCACGACCCGTCAGATCATGACGAAGGAGGCGTTCGAGAACGCCATCACGGTCGTCATGGCCCTCGGCGGCTCGACCAACGCCGTCCTCCACCTGCTGGCGATCGCGCGCGAGGCCGAGGTCCCGCTGACGCTCGACGACTTCAACCGCATCGGCGACAAGGTCCCGCACCTCGGCGACCTCAAGCCGTTCGGCCGCTACGTCATGAACGACGTCGACAAGGCCGGCGGCACCGCCGTCATCATGAAGGCGCTCCTCGACGCCGGCCTCATGCACGGCGACGTCATGACGGTGACCGGCAAGACGATGGCCGAGAACCTCTCCGGCATCACCGAGAAGCTCGACGGTGACGTCATCCGTACGCTCGACCAGGCCGATCCACAAGACCGGCGGCCTCACGATCCTCAAGGGCTCGCTCGCTCCCGACGGCGCCGTCGTCAAGAGCGCCGGCTTCGACTCCGACGTGTTCCGTGGCACCGCCCGGGTCTTCGACGGCGAGCGCAAGGCCATGGACGCGCTCGAGGACGGCACGATCGTCGCCAACGACGTCGTGGTGATCCGCTACGAGGGCCCCAAGGGTGGCCCCGGCATGCGCGAGATGCTGGCCATCACCGGCGCGATCAAGGGCGCTGGTCTCGGCAAGGACGTCCTGCTGCTGACCGACGGCCGATTCTCCGGCGGCACGACCGGGCTGTGTGTCGGCCACGTCGCGCCCGAGGCCGTCGACGGCGGACCGATCGCGTTCGTCCGCGACGGCGACCCGATCGTGCTCGACATGGCCAACCGGACGCTCGAGCTCGAGGTCGACCCCGACGAGCTCGAGGCCCGCAAGGTCGGCTGGGAGCCGCTGCCGCCCAAGTACACCAAGGGTGTTCTCGCCAAGTACCGCAAGCTCGTGAGCTCGGCTGCCGACGGCGCCGTCTGCAACTAGCTGCCGGCCGGCAGGGCGCGGTCGAAGAAGCCGACGACGCGACGCTCGTACTCCTCGGGATGCGTCTGCAGGCCGCGGATGTGCTTGACGTCATCCATCGCCCACACGCTGGCGGACGGGCCGATCCGACGCGCATAGACCGGCGACATCGTCTCGCGGTTGCCACCGTTGGGTGCCCAGATGATGAGCGTCGGGCGTGGTGCGATGCGCGGGGCCAGGTCGACCAGGCTGGTGGGCGGCGCGGTGTTGGAGAACAGCGCGGTCCCGGCGTTCAGCGTGACCATCTGGTGGAACCCGCGCACGAGGTCGAACCCGTCGTACTCCTGCATCTGCTCGCTGAGCGTTCGAGTGCCGGCGCCTTCTGACACGACTGCGGCGATGTCCTGGTTGCCGGCAGCGGCCTCGAGCATGAGCTCGCCGCCGACCGAGAAGCCGATGCCGCCGATACGGCCCGTGTCGACGTCGGAACGCTGCTTGAGGAAGTCCACGGCGGCGTCGATGTCGCGTTCGCCGCCCCAGCCGAGCAGGTTGCCGTCACCCTCGCTGGCACCCTCGCCGCGACGGTCGAACAGGAGCACGCCGTAGCCGTTCTCCGCGAGCATGCGGGCGTGGGCTTGCGGACCCTTGCGCCCCGGGAACGCGATGACCGCGGCGCCGTTGCGCGAGGGGATGTACCAGCCCTTCAGATGAAGTCCGTCGCTGGTCGTCAGGGTCACGTTCTCGTGCGCAGTCCCGAGATGAGGGGTCTGGAGCTCGGCGCGCGAGACGTGCGTGACGACATAGCTGAAGCCGAAGATCGCAACGACCTCCGTGAGGACGACCGCGGTGACGAGACCCTTGACGGACCGGCGGACGTACCGGCGGGTCCGGCTGTCGTCGAGTCGACGCGAGCGCCACAGTGTCGACGGCGGACAAACCCACGAGCACGCCACCCGCGACGGCCGCGGGGATGGCGGTGTAGTCGTCGTTCCGAAGACCCACGCTGCCGAGGTGGCTGATCGGTTCGACCAGCCCCACCACGACGCCGGTGAGTCCGGTGGCGAAGGCGATGAGCGCTTGGGCGCCCGGCCTGACACGTGCATACGCCCAGGCGCCGAGCCCGAGGAGGCTCAACGGGACGAGGCCACTGACGAGGTGGTCGGCCGGCGAGACACCGGGGTTGGGCTGGAAGAAGTTGTCGTCGGCGACGTGCAGCATGACGACCGCAGCGGCGGCGAGGAACAGCCAGTGCCGACGCAGGATCGCCCGCCGGCGTGCGGGGATTGAAGGCGTCAGGTCGCCGGTCTCGGGCGGTGCGATGTACGAGGTCGTGGTCATGATCTCGACGCTAGGAGCCGCGAGCCGGGTCGGGACATGGCGCTGGCCGCACAACGGGTGGGGCTTCCCGCCCACGTGCGGGGGCCAGCACGTCGGGTGCGGTGAGACCCGCCGACTACGATGGGTGGGTCATGAGCGCTGATTCGTCCCACCCCGTCGAGGCCCAGGACAACCTCATCGATCCCGACGAGCTTGCGGTCGCGCTGAAGGTCCTCGCCGCAGCCGAACGGCTTGCCGAGGACGACCCCGACTATGTCGCGCTGCGTCGTGCGTGCGGCAAGTTCTACAAGAACGTCAAGAAGCACCGCCGGCTCGACAAGCGTGCCCAGGTCGCTGCCGCAGACCGCGCGGTCGTCGCGGCGACGGCGACCGGATCACCGAGGCGCATCGACGACGAGACCGAGGGCCTGCCGCTTGTCTCCAACGCCGCCGGCGCCACCGCGGGGACGCTGCTCGTCGCCCGGCCCTGCTACATCTGCAAGCAGAAGTACACCGCCGTCGACGCGTTCTATCACCAGCTCTGCCCGGACTGCGCTGCGCTCAACCGCTCCAAGCGTGACGCGCGCACCGACCTCACCGGCAAGCGAGCGCTGCTGACCGGAGGCCGCGCCAAGATCGGTATGTACATCGCGCTGCGGCTGCTGCGCGACGGCGCGCACACGACGATCACGACCCGCTTCCCGCACGACGCCGTGCGCCGCTTCACCGCGATGCCCGACAGCGCCGACTGGATCGACCGGCTCCGCATCGTCGGCATCGACCTGCGTGATCCGGCCCAGGTCGTCGGCCTCGCCGACTCGGTCGCCGCGCAGGGCCCGCTCGACATCCTCATCAACAACGCCGCCCAGACCGTGCGGCGAACCCCCGGGGCATACGCGCCACTGGCCGAGGCGGAGTCCGCGCCGCTGCCCGATGGCCCGCTGCCCGAGCTCCTGACGTTCGGCCACACCAGCGACGCGCACCCGGCAGCCCTCGTCGGGTCGGTCTCCTGCGCACCCCGTCCTGGCCGGCGACGCCCACACCGCCGAGGAGCTGACCTCGATGGCGCTGACCGCCGGCTCGGCGGATCTCGCTCGGATCGACGCCGGCGGACCTGGTCCCCGACACGGTCGACGTCAACAGCTGGACGCAGCGAGTGCACGAGGTCGATGCGCTCGAGCTGCTCGAGGTCCAGCTCTGCAACACGACCGCGCCGTTCATCCTGGTGAGCCGGCTGCGGCCGTCGATGGCGGCATCGGAGGCGCGGCGCACGTACGTCGTCAACGTCTCGGCGATGGAGGGCCAGTTCAGCCGCCGCTACAAGGGGCCCGGCCATCCGCACACCAACATGGCCAAGGCGGCGCTCAACATGCTGACCCGCACCAGCGCGGCGGAGATGCTCGAGCAGGACGGCATCCTCATGACGGCCGTCGACACCGGCTGGATCACCGACGAGCGCCCACATCCGACCAAGGTGCGGCTCGCCGAGGAGGGCTTCAAGGCGCCCCTCGACCTGGTCGACGGGGCGGCGCGCGTCTACGACCCGATCATTCGTGGCGAGGCCGGCGAGGACATCCACGGCGTCTTCCTGAAGGACTACGAGCCTTCACCGTGGTGACCAACGACGAGCTGCTGCGATCCCAGTGGTCAGCGCTCCGGGGCTGGATCGAGTCCTCGGGCCTGCTGCAGCATGCGCAGGAGCAGAGCGTCCTCGAGGCGTGGAACGTCCACGAGCTCGTCACGCACGTCGGCCGGTCATTCCTCGACATCCCGCTGCTCGGGCCCGCTCCCGGAACCGACCCGTTGACGCTCCGCGAGTGGATTGCGGACTACGGAGCCGCCGCGCGCGAGATCGCCGATGGCACCAAGCAGCTGGCGCGCTCGTTCTCCGGCGACGTCCTGGCCGGCATCGACAACTGTGCGCGGCTCGGCTTCCGGGCACTCGACGCGCTGCGCACGGATGTCGTACGCGGCCCGCGTGGCGCGATCACGCGCGACGACTTCATCCTCACCCGCGTGATCGAGCTCGTCGTGCACGGCGACGACCTCGCCCGGTCGGTGCCCGCCATCGATGCGCCGCCGTTGCTCGATGCGCCGGTGGCCGCGGTTTCCGGCGCCCTTGCTCAGGCGTACGCCGAGGTTGCCGGGCGCGACCCGGAGATCGGCGATCACCTCGAGTGGATCAGGGCCGCGACCGGCCGAGCCCCCTCCGAGGACGACGTCGCTGCCGCTGCTCTGAGAATCCGTCAGTGGCGGACCTCGGTACGGACGACGGCCCGGTGGAGCAGTGCTCCACCGGGCCGTCACCGTCTGGCTTGCTAGGGAGTGACGCACTTCTCGACGTCGGTTGCGATCGCATCACGTGCCTTGTTGTCCGCCGCTGTCGGCTTGAACTTGTTGTCCTGCTCCTTCAAGGCCTTCACAGCCTTGTCCGACAGCTTGGAGTCGACGATGGCCTCCGCGATGCAGTCGGCCTGCTTCTTGGTGAACTTCGTCCCGAAGACGTTGTCCTTCTTCGCGAGCTCCTTCGACAGATCTTCCTTGCTCGGGCGGTCGCTGCCTCCGCCGCACGCGGTGAGAGACAACGCCGCCACGATGGCGACGGCGGTGAGTGACTTCTTCATGTGATGTCCTTTGGGAGCTGTCCGCGACGTTTGCGGAGTGTCAAAGCGATCATCGTGGCAGCCTGTCGCTGCCGTCGTGGGCCGAATGGCCATATTGTTCACCGGATTGTCGTCCACATGCTGGTACTTCGTGTCTCACCACTTGACCACCGCAGCCCTGAGGACGAGACTGAACGCGTGCATGCAGAGATTCTCGTAGTACACCGCTGACGCGATGGCCTGATCCGGCCCCGCGTCTCCCTCGAATGCCTCACGGCCGAGGGATTTTTTTATGCGAACAGCCGGGTCACCGAACGACATACGATGGACCGAAACAGAAGGACGACATCATGACCGAGCAGCTCACGGGGGCCCAGAGCCTCGTGCGGGCGCTGGAGCACGCCGAGGTGGACACCATCTTCGGCATCCCGGGCGGCGCGATCCTGCCCGCGTACGACCCTCTCTTCGACTCCGAGAAGATCCGCCACATCCTCGTGCGGCACGAGCAGGGCGCAGGGCACGCGGCGCAGGGCTATGCGATGGTGACCGGCAAGGTCGGCGTCTGCATGGCGACCTCGGGCCCCGGCGCGACCAACCTCGTCACGGCGATCGCCGACGCCCACATGGACTCGGTCCCGATCGTCGCGATCACGGGCCAGGTGCCCAGCGGCTCGATCGGCTCCGACGCCTTCCAGGAGGCGGACATCCGCGGCATCACGATGCCGATCACCAAGCACAGCTTCCTCGTCACCGATCGCCGACGAGATCCCCCTGGTCATCGCCGAGGCGTTCCACATCGCCAGCACGGGCCGACCCGGACCGGTGCTGGTCGACATCGCCAAGGACGCGCTGCAGGCCAGACCACGTTCACCTGGCCGACCGAGCTCGCGCTGCCCGGCTACCGCCCCACGACCCGCCCGCACGGCAAGCAGGTCCGCGAGGCCGCCCGGCTGATCGCCGCGGCCGAGCGCCCGGTCCTGTACGTCGGCGGCGGCGTGATCAAGGCCGAGGCGTCCGCAGAGCTCAAGGTGCTCGCCGAGATGACGCAGATCCCGGTCGTCACGACGCTGATGGCCCGCGGGGCGTTCCCCGACTCCCACGAGCTGCACCTGGGCATGCCCGGCATGCACGGCACGGTGGCGGCCGTCGCGGCGCTGCAGAAGAGCGACCTGCTGATCTCGCTGGGTGCCCGCTTCGACGATCGCGTCACCGGCCAGCTGGCGTCGTTCGCGCCGCTCGCCAAGATCATCCACGCCGACATCGACCCTGCGGAGATCTCCAAGAACCGCGCGGCCGACGTCCCGATCGTGGGCGACTGCCGCGAGGTCATCGCCGACCTCATCTCGACGCTGCAGAAGCAGGCGTCCGAGGACGGCCTCGAGGGTGACTACGCCGCGTGGAAGGCCCAGATGCTGGGCATCAAGGCGAAGTACCCGGTCGGCTACGACAAGCCCGAGCAAGGGGCTCGCACCGCAGACCGTCATCGAGCGCATCAGCGCGATCGCCGGTCCCGAGGCGACCTACACCGCCGGCGTCGGCCAGCACCAGATGTGGGCGGCGCACTACGTCGACTTCGAGCGTCCGCGCCAGTGGCTCAACTCCGGTGGCGCCGGCACGATGGGCTACGCCGTTCCGGCCGCGATGGGCGCCCAGGTCGGCCTCCCCGGCACGGTCGTCTGGGCCATCGACGGTGACGGCTGCTTCCAGATGACCAACCAGGAGCTCGCGACGTGCGCGATCGAGGGCATCCCGATCAAGGTCGCGGTCATCAACAACTCCTCGCTCGGCATGGTGCGCCAGTGGCAGACCCTGCTCTACGAAGGCCGCTACTCCAACACCGACCTCAACACCGGGCCGGAGTCGATCGGCGCCCGTCGCATCCCCGACTTCCTCAAGCTCGCGGAGGCGTACGGCTGTGTCGGCCTGCGCTGCGAGAGCGAGGAGGACCTCGACGCGACGATCGAGAAGGCCATGGCGATCACCGACCGCCCGGTCGTGATCGACTTCGTGGTCGAGCGCGACGCCATGGTGTGGCCGATGGTCCACGCCGGCACCAGCAACGACGCCATCCAGATCGCCCGCGACCTGGCGCCCGGAGTGGGACGAGGAGATGACCTGCTGTCACCGAGTCATCACACTCTGAGCGTGCTCGTGGAAAACACCCCGGGTGTGCTGGCGCGCGTCTCGAGCCTGTTCATGCGCCGTGGCTTCAACATCGACTCGCTCGCGGTCGGTCCGACCGAGATCCCCGAGATCTCGCGGATGACGATCGTGGTCAACGTCGACGAGCTGCCGCTCGAGCAGGTCACCAAGCAGCTCAACAAGCTCGTCAACGTCCTCAAGATCGTCGAGCTCGACTCGCACAGCGCCGTGGAGCGCGAGCTCATGCTGATCAAGGTCAAGACCGACCCCCAGACCAGGGGGCAGGTGCTGGAGACCGTCCAGCTCTTCAGGGCTAAGGTGGTCGACGTTGCCACCGATGCCGTGACGATCGAGGCGACCGGAGACGCGGGCAAGCTCACCGCGATGCTGAACGTTCTCGAACCGTTCGGCATCCGCGAGATCGCCCAGTCGGGACGCGTGGCCATCGGCCGCGGATCCCGTTCCATCACCGACCGCACCCTTCGTGCCGTTCCCGGCACGCAAGCAGGCTGAACACTTCAAGGAGAAGTACCCCGTGGCTGAACTGTTTTACGACGACGACGCAGATCTGAGCATCATCCAGGGCCGCCATGTGGCGGTCATCGGCTATGGAAGCCAGGGTCACGCGCACGCGCTCAACCTGCGCGACTCCGGCGTCGACGTCCGCGTCGGACTCCTCGAGGGCTCCAAGAGCCGGGCCAAGGCCGAGGAGCAGGGCCTCCGGGTCCTCGGCGTCGCCGAGGCGGTCGAGGAGGCCGACGTCATCGTCATCCTCACGCCCGACCAGGTCCAGCGGCACGTCTACGCCGAGTCGATCGAGCCCAACCTGGTCGACGGCGACGCCCTGGTCTTCGGCCACGGCTTCAACATCCGCTACGGCTACATCAAGCCGCCGGCGGGCGTCGACGTCACTCTGGTCGCCCCCAAGGCGCCCGGCCACACGGTCCGCCGCGAGTTCGTCGCCGGCCGTGGCATCCCCGACATCATCGGGGTCGAGCAGGACGCCACGGGCAAGGCGTGGGACCTCGCGCTGTCGTACGCCAAGGCCATCGGCGGCACCCGCGCCGGCGTCATCAAGACGACGTTCACCGAGGAGACCGAGACCGACCTGTTCGGTGAGCAGGCCGTGCTGTGCGGCGGTGTCTCGCACCTCGTCCAGGCCGGGTTCGAGACGCTGACCGAGGCGGGCTACCAGCCCGAGATCGCCTACTTCGAGGTGCTGCACGAGCTCAAGCTGATCGTCGACCTGATGTGGGAGGGCGGCATCGCCAAGCAGCGCTGGTCGGTCTCCGACACCGCTGAGTACGGCGACTACGTCTCCGGTCCGCGCATCATCGACGCCTCGGTCAAGGAGCGCATGCAGGACGTGCTCAAGGAGATCCAGGACGGCACGTTCGCCACGCGCTTCATCGCCGACCAGGACAACGGCGGCAAGGAGTTCCTCGAGCTGCGTGAGAAGGAGGCCGGCACTCGATCGAGGCCACCGGCAAGGTCCTGCGCTCGCACTTCTCGTGGAAGCAGCAGGACGCCGACTACGTCGACGGCCAGGCCGCGCGCTAGCCAGTTCACTCGACAGGGGCGTCACCGCATCAGCGGTGGCGCCCCTTCGTCGTTCCTGCGTGCGGAGTTCAACCGGTCCTCGCCGGGCGTTGGTCTGTCGGTTGCCCTGGCCGTGTTGCCTCGATGCGTGAGCGGGGGGACCGCTCCACTCGGAGCCAGAGGAGCCGTTCATGGTCACATTCGTCCCGTCCCGCCGCCGCGTTGCGTGGAGCGTTGCCGTCACGCTCGCGTGCGCGGCGTTCATCCCGGTCGCGGCATTTGGACAGGCGGCCCGTCAGCACGAGAGCGGCCGTGAGCCCCGGCTGCTGGCCAGGGCGCTCCTGTCCGCCGACTACCAGGCGCCCGGCCCGCCGTCAGGTGCCAAGGCGACGCCGGCCAACGGGCGCCAGGGGCCGTTCCCCGGACAGGTGATCCCTGGGTTCTCCGCGGCGATCGACAACGGCGACGGCACGTTCTGGGCGCAGCCCGACAACGGGTTCGGCGCCAAGGGCAACTCGGCTGACTTCCTGCTCCGGCTCTACCTCGTCAAGCCCCAGTGGAAGACCGCCAAGGGCGGCGCGGGCAAGATCAAGGTGCTGCGCCACATCACGCTGTCCGACCCGCGCCACAAGATCGGCTTTCCCATCGTCAACGAGACGACCAGCGACCGGCAGCTGACCGGCGATGACTTCGACATCGAGTCGGTGCAGCGCGGCCGCGACGGCTCGTTCTGGATCGGCGACGAGTTCGGTCCCTTCCTGCTGCACGCCGATTCCCGAGGCCGCCTGCTCTCGGCGCCGGTGCCGTTCCCGCTCGGCAAGTCGCCGCAGAACCCGACCCTCGGCGACCGCGCGCCCAACACCCAGGCAGCGGCGGCTTCGAGGCGATGGCCCAGTCCACGGACGGGCGCTACCTCTACCCGATCGTGGAGAAGGCCCTCGTCAACGACGCGGACAAGCGCCGGCGCGTCATCTCGGAGTTCGACACCCGCACGGGCCGCTACACCGGCAAGACGTGGAGCTACCAGGTCGACGCCGACGCCAACCTCGCCGCCGACGCGCAGATGATCAGGCCGGGCCGGCTGCTGGTCCTCGAACGGGATGACTTCGACGGCCCGAGGGCCGTGACGAAGCGGGTGTACGAGGTGCGGCTCGGCAAGCCCGGCGCGAGCCACCCCGCTCGCCAAGTCACTCGTGGTGGACCTGCTGAAGATCTCCGATCCTCGCGGGATCAGCGACGGTGGCGGCTGGGGCACGGGCGAGCAGTTCTCGTTCGGCTTCCAGTCGGTCGAGACGCTGGTGCCGCTGTCGCGCGGCCGTCTGCTGATCGCCAACGACAACAACTACCCGGGCAACTCAGCGCGCTTCCCGGGCACACCGGACGACACCGAGATGATCATCATCGACGTCGGCCGGGAGTGAGCGTCAGGCGATGAGCTCGAGGGTGTCGCGATGTCGGCCGGGGCGCGAGGTCTCGCGCGTGTCGCTGATGCACTTCGTCGTACGCCATCCGCAGCCGCCGGACGGCCTCGGTCAGTGTCTCGTGCGGACTGCGTGTAGGGCAGTCGCAGATGTGCCGCTCGCCGGCCGATCCCGCGTGCGTGAAGAAGCGGGGCCCGGGCGTCAGCAGCAGCCCGTGGCGGCTCGCGGCCGTCGTCAGCCGGGACGACATGCGGCCCGGAAGCGTCACCCAGAGGTTGAGGCCACCCGGTGGGCAGGGCGCCTTGATGTCGGGAAGCTCGCGCGCGAGCTCGGACGAGCAGGTGATCGCGCGCCGCCCGCAGTCGTGCCCGTCCGGCCGCCGCGGTCTGGCCGCCCTCGGCCAGCAGCTCGGCGAAGACCAGCTGGTCGAACGCCGAGGAGCCGAGGTCGATCCATCATGCGGGCCTGGATGATCGGCATGATCGCAGCCTTCGGTGCGCGGATCCACCCCACGCGGAGGCCGCCCCAGAAGGACTTCGACGACGAGCCGATCATCAGCGCTCGCGGGTTGTACGTGGCGAACACCGGGGGCAGCTCGATGCCGTCGAGGTTCATCTCGCGCAATGACTCGTCGACGACCGGGACGACGTCATGGCGGCGCATCTCGTATGCCCACGCGCCGCGCTCGTCGTCGCTCATGACGGCTCCGGTGGGGTTGTGGAAGTCCGGCACGAAGTATGCCGCGCGGTGCGGTGCGCCGTCGAGCGCGGCCCGAGAGCGCTGTGGGGTTCCACGGCCTGTCGTCGATCGGCAGGGGAGTGAGCCGGCCGCCGGCCGCCGCGAACGACTCGTGGGCGTGCGGATAGCTGAGTCCCTCGACCACGACCCGCTGCCCGGGGTCGAGGAGCGTGCGGGCCAGCAGCGAGACGGCGCCCATCGCCCCAGCCGTCACGATGATCTGGTCAGGATCGGTCGGCAGGCCGCCTTCGGTGTAGCGCTGCGCGAGGGCTCTCGCGGAGCGCGGGCAGGCCGTCCGGCAGGTAGCCGGTCGTCGCCAGCAGGCCCGGGAAGCTTCTCGGCGGCGGACTCGAACGCGCGAGCCAGCCCCGGTGGGCCCACCGGAGCCGAGTACGTCAGCGCGATCGTGTCGGCGTCGTCCGGGGTGATGATCAGGCTGCTGGCGCTGGACGCGGACATCGGGAATGCTGACGACGCTGCCCGATCCCTGCCGGGAGCAGCAGCAGGCCGGAGTCGCGCAGCTCGGCGTACGCGCGACTGGTCGTCGTGCGGCTGACGCCCATGGCCGTGGCGAGCTCGCGCTCGGATGGCAGCCGGCTGCCATCGACGACGCGACCGTCAACCGCCAGGAGCCGGATGCGGTCTGCAATCTCTCGATAGGCAGGGCCGGCAAAGTCCTTTGGTCCGAGGAGCTTGGCAAGGGCGGCAGCGGAAAGCGATGGTCGTCACGATGCCACTGTTTCACAATTGGCTATGTAATTCCATGCCAATCGGGATCAATCTGGATACATGAACCAGATCATTCTCCTCATTGTCCTGACCATCGCCTTCGCGGCGATGGCCGTCCAGCTCGTCCGTACGCTTCGCGGCGACGGCTACGGAGTGCGGCCTCCACCGCGCAGTCATCGGGAGGAGGTCGACCTCAAGAACCCCTACCGAAGCCTGATTGGATGACCGACATGGTCAACCGCCTTGCTCGCCTCCTCTTCGGCCTGTTCCTCTACGGGTTCACGATGGCGATGATGGTCGAGTCGACCCTGGGTCTGGACCCGTGGGACGTCTTCCACGAAGGGCTGGCGCAGCAGCTGCCACTGACCTTCGGGCAGGTCGTCATCCTGGTGGGGGCCGTCGTGCTCCTGCTGTGGATCCCGCTGCGGCAGATGCCAGGTGTCGGCACGATCTTCAACGTCATCGTGATCGGGCTGGCTGCCGATGCGGGCATCGCCGATGATCAGCCAGCCCGACAACCTGTGGTTGCGTGGCCTGCTGCTCGTCGGCGGTGTCGTCGGCAACGGCCTCGCCGGGGCGATCTACATCGGTGCCCAGCTGGGACCGGGCCCGCGTGACGGCCTCTGGCTGGGCCTCGTCCGGCGCACGGGCCGCAGCGTGCGGTTCTGGCGCACCGTCGATCGAGGTCGGCGTCCTGGTCGTCGGGTTCCTGCTCGGCGGGACGGTCGGCGTCGGCACGGTGCTGTACGCCCTGACGATCGGGCCGATCGTGCAGTTCTTCCTGCCGCACGCGCAAGCCCCGTCAGACGGTTCGGGGCGGCCTCACTGGTCCGGCACGACCCGCAAGCGCGGCCTCTCGTGCCGACGGGTGCGTGAAGACCGGACCGGAGGTCGGGTCCGGCGAGGCCGAGTAGAAGCCCTGCGCCGAGTCGCACTCGAGCAGCCTCAGGTCGGCCAGCTGCGCGATGTCCTCGACGCCCTCGACCACGACGAGCAGACCGGACCCGTGCGCGGCGTTGACCAGGAGCGCCAAGAGGTCGCGGGCGCCTGGCTCCTCGGAGTTGACGAACGTCGAGTGGATCTTGATGGCATCCGCCGGCAGGTGCTGGATCTGCCCGATGGGCGTCCGACCGGTGCCGAAGTCATCGATGCTGACGAACACCCCGGCATGGCGCAGCGCACTCAACGGCAGCATGGCGTTGGGCACGTCGACCAGCGCCATCTCGGTGACCCCGATCGTGAGCCGGTGAGGCGCGAGATCGGCGCTCTGCAGCACGTCCTCGACGTCCTCGCACGAGCGTGGGGGAGGCGAGCGTCCGGCCCGAGATGCTCGACGGTGACGGTGAGGTCACCGAACCGGCCTGGGTCGGACGCGGTCAGCTCCGCGAGCTCTGCCGTCGCCTCGCGAAGCGTCCAGAGGTCGATCTCGCAGATGAGGTCGGTCATCGCCGCGATGGGCATGAACGTCTCGGGCGACTGCCACCCGTGCTCGGGATGATGCCATCGGAGCTGTGCCTCGTAGCCCTCGACGAACTCGGTGTGCACTGCCACGACGGGCTGGTAGTTGATCGTCGACCTGCCCGGCGGCGAGCCCGGCCCGCAGCTCCGTCTCGATCGTGGTGCGCTCGAGGACCTCCGATCGCAGCCGGTTGTCGAACACCTCGATCCGCCCGCTGCCAGAGGCCTTGGCCCGCCGGATCGCGACATTGGCCTCGTGCAGCAGGTGATCGGCGTCCGTGCCGCCGTCCATGCTGGTCGTCGCCCCGATGCTGGCGCTGATCGGGAATCGCTCCGTCCGGACACCTCGACCGGCTGGTTGATCGTCGGCAACAGGTGCGCGGCCATGATCATGGCGTCGTGGTCCGAGGCCACGGTGTCGATCAGGATGACGAACTGGTCGCCGCCCAGTCGGCCCACGGTGTCCACGTCGCGCACGAGGCCCTGCAGCCGCTGGGCGACGCTGCGCAGGACGAGGTCGCCGGTTCCGTGCCCGAACCGGTCGTTGATCTCGTCGAAGTCGTCCAGGTCGACCACGAGGAGGCCGACGGAGCGTGCCCTCTCGCCGGCCACGGCGGAGCGCGGCGCCGATCTGCTGGCGTATGTAGGGGCTGTTGGCGATGCCGGTGAGGGAGTCGTGCGATGCCTCGTGGAACAGGTCGGAGCGCAGCTGGTCGCGCTGCCGTGCCGTCGAGCGGATCTCCTCGATGTTGTAGGCCATGCGCGCCACGACGAGCATCGACAGGATGCTGGCGCCCAGCACGACGGTCCAGGTGTCGACGTGCAGGCCCTGCGTCAGGTTGGTGACCAGCAGCACCGGGAGCGATCAGCACCGCTGCGGCCAGCGCCACCAGGCGGCGCGCGGTGAACGGAGCGGTCCGGACGCCCTCCGGCGTGGAGAGCCGCGCCATCGTCGGGTGCAGTGCAGCGGCGCCCCACAGGACGTACGAGATGAGCCAGAACGCGTCGAGCACGGGTGCGTACGTCGTGTCGATCTGCATCGCGAACACGGTGTCGGCGGCGATCAGGGCGGCCAGGGCGGCGACCAGCATCCGGAACGCCGCCGATCGCGTGCCCGGCGCCGCGACGAGGCGGACGACGAGGGCCAGCAGCAGGATGTCGCCAGCGGGGTATGCCGCCGCGATCGCACGATCGACGAACGGCGCGCTGCTGCCGTGCACGAGCGGGTCCGCGATGAGCACCCATGACAGCAGGCCGCCGCCGAGCGTGACGATCGCGCTGTCGATGAGTCCGGCAGTGTCCCGCCCCGGTCGCCGGCTGTGGACGAGCAGGGCCAGACCGACGATGAGCAAGGGGTATGCCGAGAGGTAGGCCAGGTCGGAGGCGGGCGGATTGGTGTGGACCAGGTCGGGCAGGTCGTAGAAGAGGTCGCCGGCGACCCAGGCCGCCTGACCCGCCGCCATGAGGTACCACGGCAAGGTCTTGACGGGCTTGTTGACGCGGATGCCGACGAGGATCGCGGCCACGCAGGACAAGCCGATCGCGGTGTAGAGCGGCGTGGTCGGAGACGAGGAGATAGATCGCCGTCGCGATCACGCCGGCGACGAGGTAGATCCTGGTCCTGGTCACGGCTCTCCTTCCGGGTCGATCTCGACAGCGGCGGAAGCCGGATGTCGAGGCCTCCATCTTGGCCCACATCCGGCGTGATGGCAGAACGTCCAGCATAGTGATTGCCGCGCTCGCAGGCTATTTCGGGCCTGGTGAGTGCGTGGCACGGCTGACAGGGCACGCGTGCACCGGTACGTTTCTCGCAACGCGTCGCCCGTCGGGCGGCTGGTCAGCAGCGAGGGGGTGCACGGCATGGCCGACGTTCCGATCGGCAGGGCGCGGCGTCTTCCGCCCGAGCTTGCGATGCTGCGCATCAGCAACGCCCGCCACCGGCTGCCCGGCCGTTTTCGGCACCGGACTGCTCATCGTGCTCGCGATCGGGCGTCATGGTCGGCGGCGGCATCTTCTCGCTGGCCGGCAAGCAGGCGGCGACGATGGCCGGGCCCGGCCGTGATCGTCTCGTTCCTGATCGCCGCGGTGGTGTGCCTGCTCGCCGCCCTGTCGTACGCCGAGCTGTCCTCCACGCTCCCGACGGCGGGCAGCGTCTACACGTTCGCGTACGTCGCGTTCGGCGAGCTCTGGGCGTGGATCGTCGGCTGGGCGCTGGTGCTCGAGCTCGTCGTGGCCGCAGCGCGTGGTCTCGCGCATCTGGGCGGCCTACTTCGCCGTCGACGCTCGACGGGTTCGACATCGGCATCCCGACGTTCCTGGCCGAGCACTCGCAGGTCGGACGAGGGAACGGGATGGATCGCGGCGACGTCGTCGTGATCGTCCTGATGCTCCTGGTCATGACGGGTGCCAAGCTGTCGGGTCGGGTCCTGGCCATGATCGTCGCGGCCAAGCTCGTCGCCGTGGTCCTGGTCATCGCGGTCGGCGCACGCACGTCGACTCGGCCAACTACACGCCGTTCGTGCCCGGACGTGGACTCCGGAGCCGGCGCCAAGGGCACCGTGCTGCAGAGCATCCTCGGCGGCTCCGGGGACGCCTTCGGGATCATGGGCATCTTCACGGCCGCCGGGGTCATCGTGTTCTCGTTCATCGGCTTCGACCTCATCGCGACGGCCTGCCGAGGACGCCAAGCAACCCACGCCGGTCGATTCCGCGGGCGATGCTGGCGTCGATCGGGATCGTCACGGTCGCTCTACGTCGCGATGGCGGCCGTGCTCGTCGGGCCTGCGCCCGTACGGCGAGCTCGACACCGCCGCGCCGGTCTCGGACGCACTGCGTGCCGCGGGGTCGGCCGGGATGGAGCGCCAACGTCATCAACGTCGGTGCGCTGTTCGGGCTCACGACCGTCGTCCTGGTGGTGCTCATCGCCCAGAGTCGCGTGCTGTTCGCGATGGGCCGCGACGGCCTGCTGCCTCGCGGCCTGTCGCGCGTCGGCGCTGGCTCGTCGCCGTCCCGCGCGGCTCTGGTCGCCGGTCTGGCGGCGGCCGCTGCTGGCGCTCGATCCCGGCACGGCCAAGCGCGCGGACAGCTGCTGGTCCTCGGCACGCTGTTCGCCTTCGCGTTCTGCGCCGTCGGGGTCATCCGCCTGCGCAAGTCACAGCCCGACCTCGAGCGCGGCTTCCGCGTGCCGCTCGTGCCCTTGGTGCCGATCCTGTCGCTGCTCGCGACGGTCTGGCTGTCCCTCAACCTGACCTGGACGACGTGGCGCGACTTCGCGATCTGGATGGTCGTCGGGCTGCTGCTCTACCTCGTCTACGGCCGCCGGCACAGCGCGCTCGGCAATCGCGAGGAGCCGCCGCCTGCGCCGCCTGCGCCGGAGCCCGGGCCAGCCGACGGCACGTCCTCCGGGCGCCCACCGGGCGGGATATCGCTAGCGACGCGTGGCGATGATCGAGCGAGGCGTCGACGTCGATCAACATCTCGACGGCGGCGAACCGCTCATCGGTGAGCCACTGCTCCCGCACGTGTCGACGCGGCCCTCGACGATCGGCGGCCAGAACGCCGACGGCACGAAGTCGTCGAGCACCGCGATGCCTCCGGGCTCCAGCAGATCGGCGATGACGTCGATGTCCTGCATGACCTCGCGGACGTCGACGAACAGCAGCGAGAACGGGGCGTACTGCTCGAGCGTCGACCAGTCGCCGGCGATGACGTCGACGTTGTCGGTGTCGGCGAAGATCTTCTGCACGTCGCCGGCCAGGGCCGGGTCGAGCTCTGCGCTGACGACGCGGGCGCCCTTGGGCGCGCCGCTGGAGAGCCAGGCCGAGCCGACCCCGCATCCGGTGCCGAGCTCGGCGAGCGTGCCGGTCCGTGAGGCGGCCAGTGACGCCAGCAAGCGGCCCGTCTCGTTGCGGATCGACGTGATGAACCCGCGCTGGCGGGACAGGTCGAGAGTGCTCGAGACGAGCGCGGGGACTTCAGCGGGTGCACTCACGTGGCCAGTCTGTCACGATCCGACGGCGCGGAGCACGCCCGTCTCATCTCGCGCGCTGAGACGCGCGCCCACGTTTGCCGGACAAGACGGCGGTGCGCCCCTAGACTGGCGAAATCATGCGGAAGCAGCTCGTAGTAATCGCTTGCCGCGGCAGGGCCTCTTAGGGCTACACCCTGCCGCGGAGTTTCGGCGTTGGCCCGCCGTTCCGCCGCAGGGTTGCTGATCATGATCTGATCGCTCGCTTTCGTACTCTCCTCGGATGATCTCCGGACACGTGTCTGGTGGAACGGCGGACCCCCGCCGGGACCCGTTCCCGTCCACACCGAAGGAGATCGCCATGGAACCCCAGATGATGGAGTGGGGCCCCGCGCACCTGCGCGACGAGGCCTCGACACCTCGACTTCGAGTCGTCCGAACGACCCGACGACAACTGACCACATACCAAGACGCAGGTTTCATATCCTGAGACCTGCCTGCCTAGAATGACGCTCATGACTCGCTCGTTTTCCCTTGCAGTGGTGCCCGGAGACGGCATCGGACCCGAAGTGACCGCCCAGGCGCTCCAGGTCCTCAACCTCGTCGCCGCGGACCACGACGCCGCGTTCACCAGCACCGAGTACGACCTCGGCGCCAAGCGCTGGCACGCCACGGGGGAGACCCTGCCCGACTCGGTGCTCGAGGAGATCCGCGGCCACGACGCGATCCTGCTCGGCGCCGTGGGCGACCCGAGCGTCCCGTCCGGCGTCCTCGAGCGCGGCCTGCTGCTCAAGCTGCGATTCGCCCTCGACCACTACGTCAACCTGCGCCCGTCCAAGCTCTACCCGGGCGTCCCGACCCCGCTCGCCGATCCCGGCGCGATCGACTTCGTCGTCGTGCGCGAGGGCACCGAAGGTCCCTACGTCGGCAACGGCGGCGCGATCCGCGTCGGCACGCCCCATGAGCTCGCGACCGAGGTCAGCATCAACACGGCGTACGGCGTCGAGCGCGTCGTCCGCGACGCCTTCGCCCGCGCCCAGGCTCGCCCGCGCAAGAAGCTGACGCTGGTCCACAAGAACAACGTCCTGGTCCACGCCGGCCACCTCTGGACCCGCACGGTCGACGCCGTCGCGTCGGAGTTCCCTGACGTCGCGGTCGACTACCTGCACGTCGACGCCGCGACGATCTTCCTCGTCACCGATCCCGCCCGGTTCGACGTCATCGTGACCGACAACCTCTTCGGCGACATCCTCACCGACCTCGCCGCGGCGATCACCGGTGGCATCGGCCTGGCGGCCAGCGGCAACGTCAACCCCGACCGCACGGCGCCCAGCATGTTCGAGCCCGTCCACGGCTCGGCACCCGACATCGCCGGCCAGCACAAGGCCGACCCGACGGCGGCGATCCTCTCGGGCGCGCTCCTGCTCGAGCACCTCGGCCTGCCCGAGGCGGCCGCCCGCATCAGCTCCGCCGTCGAGGCCGACATCGCCGGCCGCGGCCAGCTCCCCGCAGCACCGAGGAGGTGGGAGAGGCCATAGCTTCACGTGTGGCCGAGGGCGTAGCGGTCGGTTAATGACCGCTTACCTTTGACCCCAGAAAGTACTAACGTGATTACTATGACTTCCAACCATTTCGCGAGCAGGTTCGAGCCCAACCCAGCCGCGAAGACCGACGAGCAGCGCGAAGCCATCCTCGCCAACCCCGGCTTCGGCAACCACTTCACCGACCACATGTTCCTGGCCGAGTGGACGCCCGAGACCGGCTGGGCCAATGCCCGGGTCGTGCCCTACGGCCCCCTGCTGCTGGACCCGGCGACCGCGGTGCTGCACTACGCGCAGGAGATCTTCGAGGGCCTCAAGGCGTACGTCCACGAGGACGGCTCGATCTGGCTGTTCCGCCCCGAGGCCAACGCGCGAGCGCATGCAGCGCTCGGCTCACCGCCTGGCGCTGCCGGAGCTGCCGATCGACTGGTTCCTCGGCTCGATCCGCGACCTCGTCACCGCCGACCGGGCCTGGGCGCCGTCCGGTGGGGAGAAGAGCCTCTACCTGCGGCCGTTCATGTACGCCTCCGAGGTCTTCCTCGGCGTGCGCCCGAGCCAGCACGTGACCTACTCGGTCATCGCCTCGCCGGCCGGGCGCCTACTTCCCCGGTGGCGTCGAGGCCGTGTCGATCTGGCTGTCCTCGGAGTACTCGCGGGCCGGCGCCGGTGGCACCGGAGCGGCCAAGTGCGGCGGCAACTACGCCGCGAGCCTGCTCCCGCAGCAGGAAGCCGCCGAGCACGGCTGCGCCCAGGTGGCGTTCCTCGACTCGACCGAGCACAAGTGGGTCGAGGAGCTCGGCGGGATGAACCTGTTCTTCGTGCACTCCGACGGCTCGATCGTCACCCCGGAGCTGTCCGGCTCGATCCTCGAGGGCGTCACGCGTGACTCGATCATGCAGATCGCCCGCGACCTGGGCTACGACGTCGTCGAACGGCGCGTGAGCATCGACGAGTGGCGCGACGGCACGGCCGACGGCTCGATCACCGAGGTCTTCGCGTGCGGCACGGCCGCTGTCGTGACCCCGATCAGCTCGCTCAAGTGGGACGGCGGCGAAGCCGTCAGCGGCGACGGCGAGGCCGGCAAGGTGACGACCGACATCCGCTCGGCGCTCGTCGACATCCAGTACGGCCGCGCGCCGCGACCGGCACGACTGGCTCACGCAACTCGTGCCTGCCTGAAGCACGCTTCGCACCTGCTCCGACGCGTAGGGGATGACTGTACTGGCCAGTACAGTCATCCCCTTCCGCATGTGAGCGCCGGATTGCTCTATGGTCGCCATGTGGGGCTCAACGTCGCGCCCCGTCACTGGAGGCTGCACATGACCATTGCCACGCGTTCCGAGCACGATCTGATCGGCGACCGTGACGTCCCGCTCGAGGCCTACTGGGGAGTGCACACGCTCCGGGCGCTCGAGAACTTCCCCATCACCGGCATCCCGATCGGGACGAGCCCGTTCCTCGTCGAGGCGCTCGCCGCGGTCAAGGAGGCCGCGGCGACCGCCAACCATGATCTCGGCCTGCTCGACGACGAGCGATTCGCCGCGATCCGCGATGCCTGCGAGGAGATCCGCAGCGGCGAGCTGCACGACGAGTTCATCGTCGACGTGATCCAGGGCGGCGCCGGCACGTCGACCAACATGAACGCCAACGAGGTCATCGCCAACCGGGCGCTCGAGCTGATGGGGCACAAGAAGGGCGACTACCACGTCATCCACCCCAACGAGCACATCAACCTGAGCCAGTCGACCAACGACGTCTACCCGACCGCGGTCAAGATCGCGATCATCCTGGCGACGCACGCGTTGCTCGACGCCATGGCGTTGCTGGAGGCCTCGTTCGCCGCCAAGGCCGACGAGTTCCACGACGTCCTCAAGATGGGCCGCACGCAGCTGCAGGACGCCGTGCCGATGACGCTGGGGCAGGAGTTCCGGACGTACTCGCTGATGATCTCGGAGGACCGCAGCCGGCTCTCCGAGGCGGTGCTGCTGCTGCACGAGATCAACCTCGGCGCGACCGCGATCGGCACGCAGCTCAACGCGCCCGAAGGCTACGTGCCGGCCGCGTGCGCGCACCTGTCGCGGATCACCGGGCTCCCGCTCGAGAGCGCGGTCGACCTGATCGAGGCGACGCAGGACTGCGGCGCGTTCGTGCAGCTGTCCGGCACGCTCAAGCGGGTCGCGGTCAAGCTGTCGAAGATCTGCAACGACCTGCGACTGCTGTCGTCGGGTCCGCGCGCCGGCTTCAACGAGATCAACCTTCCCGCCGTGCAGGCCGGGTCGAGCATCATGCCCGGCAAGGTCAACCCGGTGATCCCCGAGGTCGTCAACCAGGTCGCGTTCCAGGTCATCGGCCACGACATGACGGTCACGATGGCCGCCGAGGCCGGTCAGCTGCAGCTCAACGCGTTCGAGCCGGTCATCTGCTACTCGCTGTCGGCCGGCATCTCGCGGCTGCGCGAGGCGATCCTCGTGCTGGCGACGCGCTGCGTCGACGGCATCACCGCCAACGTCGAGCTGCTGCGCAGCGAGGTCGAGAACTCGATCGGCCTGGTCACGGCGCTCAACCCCTACATCGGCTACGCCGCAGCGACCGACGTCGCGCAGGAGGCGCTGGCCACCGGCCGCGGCGTGGCCGAGATCGTCCTCGAGCGCGAGCTGCTGCCGCCCGAGAAGCTCGAGGCGATCCTGCGGCCCGAGACGCTGGCGCACCTCGCCCCCAAGCGGTCCAAGCACGAGGACAAGCCGACTCGCTGACGTCAGGGAGCGAAGAGCGCCTCGGCGGGGTCGCCGTCGAGCGTGACGACGAGCAGGTGGTCGTCGGCGTCGTAGGCGATCTCGACGTCGATCGACCGCCCCTTGGGCGTCGACGCGGCCTCGGAGTCGCCGAGGCCGTACGCGATGTCGCCGCAGTGTCACGGTGGCGCGGCCGACCGGGTCGTTGGCCGGCCACTCGGCGAGGAGTCGGTGGACGAGCCCGGCGAGGACCGCGCTGTACATCGCGTGCGCGGCCTCGTCGACGCCCTCGACGACGATCTCGGGCAGGCCGAACGACCTCAGGCCGACGGTGCGGAAGTGCCCGTCGGACAGCTCCTGGTAGTCGATCGGTGTACCACTGCGTCGCGTGCGCGAGGGAGACCTCGTCGGACCGCAGCTCGACCACGCGCGGGATGCTCAGGTCGATCACGACACCGTCATGCTCCTCGGCGAGCAGCAGCGCGTCGATCCGGGCGTCGCGGATCACGAAGGCCGCGTCCTCGAGGGTCGACTGTCGCAGGATCAGCCGCTGGTGGCGGCCGCGACCGCAGTCGGCGCATCGCGACCTCGGACGAGCCGTAGTGCCGCAGCAGCTCGGGAGACGGCGGCGGGATCAGGTCCTCGGTCTCGAGGGGCTTCGGGAGTCATGACGGCGTACATGACGCTCGGCTCCAGATCGAGTGGGACGGGTCTGGCGGTCATAGGTCGATCAGTCTAGACTGAGCCGCATGCAGAGCATCTCGATCATTATCGACAGGCGCGCCGGGCACTGACACCAAGCCCCCGACGCGCTGCCTCCCATTTTCTGGGGGGCATTTTTTGTGTCGGCGCAGGTGTTGCCCGACCGAGATGCCGACCGGACCGAAGGACACAGCAGTGAACGCAGGACACCAGAGCGTGAGCGACTTCCACGTCTACGACACGACGATGCGCGACGGCGCCCAGCAGGAGGGCCTCAACCTCTCCGTGCAGGACAAGATGCACATCGCGCGCCACCTCGACGATCTCGGCGTCGGCTACATCGAGGGCGGCTGGCCCGGCTCGAACCCCAAGGACACCGAGTTCTTCGCCCTCGCGGCCAAGGAGCTCGACCTCAAGCACGCGACGCTCGCGGCGTTCGGCGCCACCCGGCGCGCCGGGCGTCCAGGCCTCGGAGGACCCGCTGATCCAGGCGCTTCGCGACTCCGGTGCGTCCGTCGTGACGCTGGTCGCCAAGAGCCACGACCGCCACGTCACCGAGGCGCTGCGCACGACGCTCGAGGAGAACCTCGCGATGGTGCGCGACACCGTGACCTACCTGCGCGAGGAGGGCCAGCGGGTCTTCGTCGACCTCGAGCACTTCTTCGACGGCTACCGCGCCAACCGCGACTACGCCCTCGAGGTCGTACGCGCTGCGGGTGACGCCGGGTGCCGAGGTCGTCATCCTGTGCGACACCAACGGCGGCATGCTGCCGCACTGGGTCACCGAGATCGTCACGGACGTCGCCACAGACCGGCGTACGCCTCGGCATCCACGCCCACAACGACACCGGCTGCGCGGTCGCCAACTCGATGGCGGCGGTCCAGGCCGGCGCGACGCACGTGCAGGGCTGCGTCAACGGCTATGGCGAGCGCACCGGCAACGCCGACCTGGTGACCTGCGTGGCCAACCTGGAGCTGAAGCTCGGCATCCAAGCACTCCCGGAAGGGCGCTCTGGCTGAGGCGACCCGCATCTCGCACGCGATCGCCGAGATCACGAACTACCCGCCGTCGGCGCGCCAGCCCTACACCGGCGTCTCGGCGTTCGCGCACAAGGCCGGCCTGCACGCGAGTGCGATCCGGGTCGACCCCAACCTCTACCAGCACATCGACCCTGCGCTGGTCGGCAACGACATGCGGCTGCTGGTCTCGGAGATGGCCGGTCGGGCCACGATCGAGCTCAAGGGCAAGGAGCTGGGCTTCGACCTCGCGAACGACCCCGTGCGACTGGCGCGGGTCACCGACCGGGTCAAGGCGATGGAGCAGGCCGGCTACACGTTCGAGGCCGCCGACGCGTCGTTCGAGCTGCTGCTCGCCGAGGAGATGGACGGCGTACGGCCGTCGTACTTCGACGTCGAGTCGTGGCGGGTGCTGGCCGAGTCGGCCCGCGGTGACGACGCCGTCGCCGAGGCCACGGTCAAGCTCGTCGCCGGCGGCGTACGCCTGGCCGTGATCGGCGAGGGCAACGGCCCCGTCAACGCGCTCGACCACGCCCTGCGGCAGGCGATCGAGCAGGTCTATCCCGATGTGGCGCGCTTCCACCTGATCGACTTCCGCGTCCGCATCCTCGACCAGGGGCACGGCACCGACGCCGTCACCCGCGTGCTGATCGAGACCTCCGACGGCAAGGACTCGTGGGTCACGGTCGGCGTCGGCGCCAACATCATCGAGGCGTCGTGGGAGGCCCTGGTCGACGCGCTGACGTACGGCCTGCGCCGGCACGGGGTGGCTTCGCGCATCAACGGCTGACGGAATTGACCCGCTTTCCTCGACGCTGGGACCGTGTGGGGGTGAACGTGCCGACGCGCAGGGTCGTGATCGCCCTGCCGGTCCTCCTGACGGTCGTGATCGCGGTCGTGCATCGGCGCGCTCGTCGTCGTGCAGAACCAGCGGCAGTCCAGCCAGGTCGACGAGGCGGAGACGGTCGCGCAGGACTACCTCGCGCAGGTCGAGACGTTCCGCTCATCGGTCATCGCCAAGGTCGAGGCGGCTGACGCGTCGGATCCCGGCAGCGCTGAGCAAGGTCGATCGACCGGGCCATCGCGAAGCCACCGCACCTGGCGGATGCGCCGGCATACGGCCGCGAGCACTCCTCGTCGTACGCCGAGGCGCTGCAGACCGAGGCGACCGTGCTCCGGCCGTTCAAGCGGCTCAGCGCCACGCTGCGCGAAGGCCGACGTCGCGCTGGATTTCATCGTCGCCGCGCGCAAGGTGCTCGAGCTCCGGGCGACCGACTACGTCGGCTACGGATTCATCACGACGAGCACGCGCGTGCGCTCCGAGCTGATCCCGGCGTTCGTCCGGGCCCGCGACGAGTTCGACCGGGTCCGGTGCCCAAGGGCCAGGAGAAGCTGGCGAAGAAGGTGCATGACGCCGCGCAGTACGTCATCGACCAGGCGACGCTGCTCGCCGACCGCATCGAGACCCGGCAGAACTTCTCGTTCAGCTATCGCGAGGAGTTCCAGGCGGCAGCCGACGCGGTCAGCGACTACGCCACGCAGGTCAAGGGTGACGTTGCCGAGGCGGTCTCCGAGGTGACCGCGACCATCGTAGACAACCGTCTCCGATAGCGTTGCCCGCATGGATACCAGGAAGAAGCGCCGCGTCATCATCGCGAGCATCGTCGCCGCCAGCCTGCTGCTGGTGGCGACGATCGGCACGACGGCGTTCTTCCTGATCCGCAAGCAGCAACGCACCGACGACGTTGCCGAGGCGGCCCGCGTCGCGACGACGTTCAACAAGAAGGTGTCGACGTACCGCTCCGCGGTCCAGTCGGCGCTGACCAGCAGCGGACTCGGACGACGCCAAGAAGGTCAAGGCAGCGTTCGACGCGGCCGTCGTCAAGACGCCCAAGCTCGGTGATGCGCCGGAGTGGGGCAAGACGCACTCCACGACATACCTCACCGCGGTGAAGGCCGAGAAGGTGCTCAAGGAGCCGTACGAGGACGTCTCGGCGGTGCTCGACGAGGCTGTCGTCGGCCAGCCCTTCATCAAGGCTGCGGAGTCAGCGCTGGACTTCAAGATCGACGACTACGTCGGCAAGGGCAGTACGTTCTACAACGGCTACGCGTTCCGCAACAAGCTCGTCCCCGGCATCGAGAAGATCCTCGCGAAGTTCGATAAGGTCAAGGTCCCCAAGGGGCGGGAGTCGGTCGCGCGCAAGGTGCGTGCCGCCCTCAAGGCCGTCATCAAGGACGCCAAGAAGGCCGCCGACGACCTCGACGCCGGCCGGAGCACCTCGATCGACGCGCAGTCGGAGTACCTTGCCGCGGCCACCGCCGTGATGTCCTACAAGAGCTCGCTGCGGTCGCGCCTCGAGTCGGCGATCGAGAAGGCCGGCGGCCGAGGTCAGCGGTCAGTCGTCGACGGAGTCCTCGACATAGGCGTGTGCAGGATGCCGGCCTCGTAGTAGTCGTCGCCGGAGCGTACGTAGCCGAACGACTCGTACCAGCGCTCGAGGTAGGACTGGGCGTTGAGCTGCAGCTCGCCGTCGCCCCACAGCCGCGACACCTCGGCCATCAGGCTGCCCGGACAGCCCTTGGCCGCGTTGGTCCTTGCGCGTGCACACCCGGCCGATGTGGCGCACGCCGTCGTCGCCGAGGTAGACCCGCAGATAGCTCGTCGGGCCGTCGGCGTCCTCGAGCCAGAGGTGCGTCGTGGTGGGCAGCAGGTCGCGGCCGTCGACGTCCTCCTCCTCGACCTGCTGCTCGACGGCGAACACCGCGTCGCGGATCTTCCAGATGTCGTAGACGTCCTGCGCGGTCAGCGCATCACCGTTCACGCAACGCAGGTCCATGACCCCAGCCTAGGAGTACGTTCTGAGGATGGACACGGCTGTGGCCGGGGCGATGCGCGCGGTGCCGCGCGAGCACTTCCTGCCGCAAGGCGCAACGGCGATCGGCCGACCTCGACCAGGCGCTGGAGGTGGGTCACGGGCAGACGTGCTCGCAGCCCTCGACCGTCGCCGACATGCTGCAGCTGCTCGACGTACGGCCGGACATGCGCGTGCTGGACGTCGGTTCGGGCACGGGCTGGACGACGGCGCTGCTGGGCCACCTGGTCGGTCCGGGCGGCTGCGTCATCGGCTGCGAGATCGTGCCGGAGCTCGTCGAGTGGGGGCGGGAGAACCTCGCGGGGGAGGGCATGCGCTGGACCCGCATCGAGGCCGCCGTGCAGGGCGAGCTCGGCCGCCCCGAGAACGCGCCGTACGACCGGATCCTCGTGTCGGCGATGAGCGACAGCCTCCCGTACGAGCTCGTCGAGCAGCTCGCGCCGGAGGGGATCCTCGTCATCCCGGTGGCGGGTTCGATGACGCGGGTCATCGTCGACGCCGAGCGGCACGCCGACGATCAGCCGGCACGGGATCTACCGGTTCGTGCCGCTGATCCGCTTAGGCGCGCGCGCTGGCGCAGGTGTTGCACGTACCGAAGATCTCCAGCGTGTGTGCGACGTCCTGGAAGCCGTTCTCCTCGGCGATCTTGTCGGCCCAGCGCTCGACCGTCGGGCCCTCGACCTCGACCGTACGTCCGCAGGACCGGCACACGAGGTGGTGATGGTGGCCCGCGCTGCACTGGCGGTAGAGCACCTCGCCGTCGTCGTTGCGCAGGGCGTCGACCTCGGCGGCATCCGCGAGCACCTGCAGGCTGCGGTAGACCGTCGACAGGCCGACCGACTCGCCGCGCTGCTTGAGGATGTCGTGGATCTCCTGCGCGCTGGCGAAGCCGTCGAGGTCCTCGAGGATCGCGACGACGGCGCGGCGCTGGCGGGTGTTGCGGGGGGCTTCGACCATCAGATGTCTCCTCGTGCGAAATCTACTGGATGGCGGCGGCTGCGAAGGCGCCTCGTCGCTGCGCCGAACAGTGCGGCGACCGCGAACACCGCGAGGGCGAGCAGCACGATCGTGGGGCCGGGCTGCGTGTTGATCTCATAGCTCGACGACGACGCCGCCGACGGCGGCGAACAGGCCGATCGCCATCGCGGCGGCGTGTGTCGTCCGGAAGCTGCGGGTCAGCTGTTGCGACGCGGCGACGGGTACGACCATCAGCGCCGACACCAGCAGCAACCCCACGGTGCGCATCGCGACCGTGATCGTCACGGCGGCGAGCACGGCGATGAGGATGCTGTAGACGCGTACGGGCACGCCGCTGACCGCGGCGTGCTCCTCGTCCTGGCACACCGCGAACAGCTGGGGCGACAGCCCGACCGCCAGGGCGATCACGACCACGGCGAGGATCGCGACGACCATGAGGTCCCCGTCGGACACCGTCGTGATCGAGCCGAACAGGAAGCTGTTGAGCGCGGCCGCGCTCTCGCCGGCCAGGTCGGTGAGCAGCACGCCGCCGGCGAGCCCGCCGTAGAAGAGGATCGCGAGGGCGACGTCGCCACTCGTGCGGCCGAACATGCGCAGCAGCTCGATGACGACGGCGCCGATCACCGCGACGGCGATCGCGGTCAGGACCGGAGCGACGTGGGTGAGCAGGCCGAGCGCGACACCGGTCAGTGCGACGTGACCGATGCCGTCGCCCAGCAGCGCGAGACGGCGCTGCACGAGGAACGTGCCGATCGCGGGTGCCGCGAGGCCGGTGAACACCGCGGCGATCAGCGCCCGCCGCATGAAGTCGATAGTCCAGAAGCTCGATCATGTCGTCGCCTCGCAGAAAAGGGCACGGTAGCGCGGCGACGGCATGAGTGCCTGTCGGTTCGTTCGGCAAGCCTCGCTCATCTCCACACCCCCTCGCCGGTGAGGCCCTCGGGAGTCGGTGGCACGCCGTGCATGTGGACGTGGGCGTGGTCCTCGCCGACGAGTCCCTCGCAGGGCCCTTCGTACGCGACCTCGCCGGCGTGCAGCACGATGGCGCGATCGATCAGGGGGCGCAGCGGGCCGAGCTCGTGGGCGACCAGCAGCACCGACGTGCCCTCGTGCACGAGGCCGCCGAGCAGCTCGGCGAGCGACTCCTGGTTGTCGTGGTCGACGCCGGCGGTGGGCTCGTCCATGACGAGCAGCTCGGCCTCGGAGGCCAGGGCCCGGGCGATGAGCACGCGCTGCTGCTGGCCACCGGAGAGCTCGCTGAGCGACGAGCGCGTACGGTCGGGCAGCCCGACGCGCGAGATGGCGGCATCGACAGCGGCAGCATCGGCCTTGGTGCTCCACCCGAAGAGCCGGCGGTGGGCGAGGCGTCCGCTCATCACGACCTCGTGCACCGTCGCGGGGACGCCGGCGACGGCGCGGGAGCGCTGCGGGACGTACCCGATGCGGTGGCGGTCGCGGAAGCGATCGAGCGGTGTGCCGAACAGCTCGACCGTGCCGCCGCTCATCGGGACCAGCCCGGTGGCGGCGCGGACGAACGTCGACTTGCCCGAGCCGTTGGCGCCCAGCAGCGCGACGAACTCACCCGCGGACACGTCGAGGTCGACCTGTCGCAGGACAGGCCGACCATCGAGTGCCACGCTCACGCCGCGTGCTTTCAGCGGCTGTTGCTGGGTCAGTGCTCATGTACAGGAGTTTGCCTTCCTCAGGGTCTCGAGGTTCTTGCGCATGAGCGTCAGGTACGTCTGGTCCTTGGTCGCGTCGGACAGACCCTCGATGGGATCGAGCGTAGCGGTCGTCGCGCCGGTCTCCTTGGCGATCGTCTTGGCGATCGCGGGGCTCACGAGCTCCTCGGTGAAGATCGTGGTGATCTTCTCCTTGCGGACCAGCTTGGTGATGTCGGCGAGCTGCGACGGCGACGGCTCGTTGGTCGGGTCGAGGCCCGCGATCGGCACCTGCGTCAGGTCGTAGCGGGCCGCGAGGTACTGGAACGCGGCGTGGCTCGTGACGATCGTGCGGGTCTTGCAGGTCTTGAGGCCGGTCTCGAAGTCGGTGCCGAGGGTCTCCAGCTCGGAGATCAGCTTGGTGGCGTTGGCGGAGTAGTCGGTCGCGTGGTCGGGGTCGGCCGCCGACAGCTTGGCCTCGACGGCCTTGGTCACCGCGATCATGTTCTCGGGGTCGAGCCACGTGTGCGGGTCCTCGTCGCCGTGGTCGTGCCCTTCGTCGCCGTGGTCGTGCCCTTCCTCCGCGCCCGGCTGCAGGGGCTTGAGCTTGACGACGGAGGCGACGTCGACCGTGTCCTTGGTCGACCGGTCGGCCTGCTTCACCGCATCGTCGACGGCGGCCTGGAAGTGCTTCTCGTAGACCACGAGGTCGGCGTTCTGCACGTCGCCGACCTGCTTGGGCTTGAGCTCGAGGTCGTGCGGCTCGACGCCGGGTGACGTCAGGTTCTCGACGTCGACGTGGGAGCCCCCGACCTGCTCGGCGACGAACGCGAACGGATAGAACGACGCGACCACCTGGGTCGTGCCGTCGTCTCCCTTCGCCGAGCTGCTGCCACAGGCGGCAAGGAGGAGTACGAGTGGCAGCGCGCCGAGCAGGGCGAGGGGTTTCTTCATGAGAACGATTCTCAAGTAGTTGGGAATCATTGTCAACTGAGACGCGTGGCCGATGGACGTGACGTGGCTCACTGTAGGATGAGCGGGCACCACCACATCACCCATCACTCGGATCGTCCGGCACGTACCTGCCGGTGAAGGGAAACATCAGCATGTCATCAGTAACGTTCGAAAAAGCCACTCGCGTCTTCGCGGGTCAGGACCGCCCAGCGGTCAACGAGCTCGACCTCCACGTCGAGGACGGCGAGTTCCTCGTCCTCGTCGGTCCGTCCGGCTGCGGCAAGTCCACCTCCCTGCGCATGCTGGCCGGGCCTCGAAGAGGTCGACGAAGGTCGCCTGCTCATCGGTGACCAGGATGTCACCGACCTGCCGCCCAAGGCCCGCGACATCGCGATGGTCTTCCAGAACTACGCGCTCTACCCGCACATGACGGTCGCCGAGAACATGGGCTTCGCGCTCAAGATCGCCGGCGCCAACAAGTCCGACATCAGCAAGCGGGTCGCCGAGGCGGCCGCGATGCTCGACATCACGGAGTACCTCAACCGCAAGCCCAAGGCGCTGTCCGGTGGTCAGCGCCAGCGCGTCGCGATGGGCCGCGCGATCGTCCGCTCGCCCCGCGTGTTCCTGATGGACGAGCCGCTGTCCAACCTCGACGCCAAGCTGCGTGTCCAGACGCGTACGCAGATCGCCCAGCTGCAGCGCCGGCTCGGCACGACGACGGTCTACGTCACGCACGACCAGGTCGAGGCCATGACGATGGGCGACCGGGTCGCGGTGCTCAAGGACGGCTTGCTGCAGCAGTGCGCCGCGCCGCGTGAGATGTACGACAAGCCGGCCAACCTGTTCGTCGCCGGCTTCATGGGCTCGCCGAGCATGAACCTGATGGAGCTTCCGGTCGTCGACGGCGGGGTGCGCTTCGGCGACCTCGTCGTGCCGGTCGCCCGCGACACCCTCGCGGACGCCGCATGCGGCGACCGTGACGCTGGGCATCCGTCCCGAGAACCTCGTCGTCAGCGACAGCGGCCTCAAGCTCGAGGTCGACGTCGTCGAGGAGCTGGGCGCCGATGCGTACGTCTACGGCCGTGCGGACGTCGGTGGCGCCGACCGGACCATCGTGGCGCGCGCCGACTGGCGCAAGCCGCCGGCCAAGGGCGAGACGATCTTCCTCGCACCCGACGACCCGGCGGGCGTGCACGTGTTCGCGACCGACTCGGGCCGTCGCCTGAGCTGATCCGATGATTGAGTCGTGGGGCGTGTCTCGTATCGAGGCGCACGCCACACTCATGTCCGGCTCAGAACCGCTGCCAGTCGGGCTTGTTGTCCCAGGCCTCGCGGTAGTAGTCGGCGAGCTGCAGCCCGGCCGCCGCGGCCTCGTCGATCACGACGGTGGCCCGCGGGTGCAGCTGCAGGATCGACGCGGGGCAGAACGCCGAGACCGGCCCCTCGACCGCGGTCGCCACGGCGGCGGCCTTGCCCTCGCCGGTGGCGATGAGCACGAGATGCCCGGCCTCGAGGATCGTGCCGAGCCCCTGCGTGATGACGTGGCGCGGCACGTCGTCGATCGAGTCGAAGAAGCGGGCGTTGTCCTCGCGGGTCTGTCGCGTCAGGGTCTTGACCCGCGTGCGGGAGGCCAGCGAAGAGCCCGGTTCGTTGAAGCCGAGGTGCCCGTCGGTCCCGATGCCGAGCAGCTGCACGTCGACGCCGCCGGCCTCGGAGATCGCCGCCTCGTAGCGGGCCGCCTCGGCCGGTATGTCCTGGGCCTCGCCGTCGGGGCCGTCGACGCGATCCAGGCCGGCTTCGTCGGTGAACTCGCGACGGATGACCGAGTGGTACGACTCGGGGTGGGTGCGGGGCAGCCCGACGTACTCGTCGAGCAGGAACGCGCGGCACCCGCTCGAGGTCGAGCACGCCCTCGTCGTGCCGGCGGATCAGCTCGCGATAGGCCGGCAGCGGCGACGAGCCGGTGGCCAGGCCGAGGACGGCGTCCGGGCGCACGTGTGAGGCGACGATGTCGGCGACGAGGGCTCCGGCGGCGTCCCGGTCCTCGACGATCACGACCTCCACGAACGAGCCCCCTCATCTCCCGCGCCGAGCAGCGCGGCACCCAGTGCGCCGGCGGGATGTCCGGCCGGCAACCACCGTACGCGGTCGGCGATGCCCGCCAGGCGGCCGAGCGAGGTGTTCTCGTCGCGACGTAGCTGCGCGAGGATCGCGTCGCGCAGCGCGGGCGTCGCAGAGACGACCCCGCCGGTCACCAGCACGCAGCTGACGTCGACGCTGTAGGCCAGCAGGCTGATGGCTTGCGCGATTCCGGAGGTCAGCTCGTCGCGGATGCGGGCCGCATCGACGTCGCCGGAGTCCGCCGCCTCGAACAGCTCTGCGGCGGTGCCGGCCCACTGCCGACGCACACCGCTGCCGGAGGCATACAGCTCGAGGCAGCCACGCCGTCCGCACGCGCACAGCGGACCGGTCGGGTCGTGCACGAGATGACCGATCTCGCCGGCCATGCCCCGCGAGCCGTGGCGCAGGCGACCGTCGAGGAGCAGTCCGGCGGCGATGCCGGTGCCCACGTTGAGCAGCGCGAGGTCGTCGATGTCCGAGCCTTGCTCGCGAAGCCATTGCCACCCTCCGAGCGTCGCTGCCTTCACGTCGTTCTCGACCGTGGTCGGCGTGCCGCCGGCTCCGGCCGAGACCGCTGCAGCGAGGTCGAGCGGCTCACCGTCCAGGCCCAGGTTGACCGCATGGGTCACGGCGCCGTCGTGGACGACACCGGGCACGCCGAGTCCGATGCTGACGATCTCAGCGCCCGGCGGCAGGTCGGAGCGCAGTGCGGTCGACCATGTCGAGTGCGCCGCCGACGACACCGTCGGCGCCCTGGCGGGTCGAGTGGGTGGCCTGGCTGACGAGGTCGTGAGGCTCGCTCGCCGTGACCGCGATGCCGTGGACCGTCGTGCCTCCGATGTCGAGGCCGAGGCGGATCTTCACCGGGCACCCCGCATCGTCGTGGCCAGTGCGTCGGTGAGCACGGCGGCGGACCCGTACGTACGCACGACCCGGTCGTGGGCGTCGAGGGCCGGATCGGGCCAGCCGAGCTCGACCAGGACCGTGCGAGGGTTGGCGGTCAGCTGTCGTTGGAGCCAGTCCCAGACGCCGGGGTCAGCGGTGGCGCGTCGGACGACGACCGCGACCTCACCCTCCAGCACGCCGGTGCTGTCGAGGTCATCCGCGGTCAGGTCGACGCGCTCACCTCCGAGGTCCAGCCGGCCCCAGGTGGTTTCGCCGACGGCGAGGTTGGTGCCGGTGTCGATGCGGGCGACGGTGGCCGGGCCATCGAAGGCCGGCGCATCAGCCGTCAGGACGGACGCGATTCGGTGAGACATCTGCCGGGCCGCCGCTATGACGTGATCTGCGTCGTCGCGCACCGTGATGCCGCTCCAGGTCGATCTCAGGGCGTCGACCCGCTTCGCCGCCTCGGTGAGTCGCGCGAGCGGGAGCTCGCCGCTCTCGACCGCGCGGCACACGGCGTCGACGGCTTCCTCGATCGCACGGGGCGACCCGGTCCGCTCCGGACCGAGGCACAACAGATCTGCACCTGCCGCGAGCGAGAGCACCGCGGCGCCGCCGATCCCGTGCACTGCGCTGGCGCCGGCCATGTCGAGCGCATCGGTCACGATGACGCCACCGAACCCGAGCTCGTCTCGGAGCAGTCCGGTCAACACGGCCCGGCTCAGCGTCGCGGGCTCCTGATCGTCGAACGCCTCCAGCAGCACGTGCGACGTCATGACCGTGGCGGCATCGCCGACCACCGCCGCGAACGGCACGAGCTCCCGGCGGTGCAGCACGTCAGCCGCGGCCGCGACACGGGGCAGGCCGAGGTGCGAGTCGGCGCTGGTGTCACCGTGACCCGGGAAGTGCTTGACGGACGCGGCAATGCCCTGCGCGGCGAGCCCCGAGACGTACGCGGCGGTGTGCCGGGCGACCAGCTCCGGGTCGGCGCCGAAGCTGCGAGTCCCGATGACCGGGTTGCGCGGGTTGCTGTTGATGTCAGCGCTGGGCGCGAGGTCGAGCCAGACACCGGCGCGGGCCAGCTCGGCCCCGATTCCGGCCGCGATCACGCGCGTCGCCTCGACGTCGTCGTACGCGCCGAGGGCGGCATTCCCGGGGTAGGGACTGCCACCGTGCGCATGCAGCCGGGTCACGTCGCCGCCCTCCTCATCGAGCGCAAGGACCGCGGTGGGATCGACCTGACGTACTGCCCTGGCCAGCTCGGCGATGTCGGCTGTCGGAGCCAGGTTGTTGCCGTAGAGGCACACGCCGGCGAGACCATCGGCGTACGCCTGGGGGAGCCAGTCCGGCACCTCCGGACCGGCGAAGGCGCCGAGCATGACTCCATACGCGAGCCGTCGCAGATCGCTCATCCCTTGACCGCCCCGCCGACCATGCCCGACGTCATGCGGTTCTGCACGATCATGAACAAGATGATGACCGGCGCCGCGACGAGCGTGGCCCCGGCCATGACGGCGGGCCAGTCGACGGCCTCGTTGGAGACATCGGTCAAGCCCTTGAGCCACAGCGGCAGGGTCCGGTTGGACGGGTCCATCACGACAACGGCGAGGGTGTACTCGTTCCAGGCCTGCAGGAAGCCATAGACGCTGCTCGCGACGAGCCCGGGAGCCAACAGCGGGAACGTGATCGTGAAGAACGCCCGCGTACGGCTGCAGCCGTCGGTCATCGCGGCCTCCTCGAGGTCGATCGGGATGCCGTCGACGAACCCGCGGAGCATCCAGACCGTGAACGGCAGGATCAGGGCGGTGTAGAGCAGGCCGAGCCCGACGACGCTGTTGAGCAGTCCCCAGTCGTTGAGCATCTTGTACTGCGAGATGAACAGCGCCTCGGGCGGGATCATCTGGATCGCGAGCACCGTGAAGATGAACGATCGTCGTCCGCGGAACCGGAACCGCGAGATCGCCACCGCTGCGACGAAGCCGCACAACACGGCCGCAACGATCGCCAGCAGCGTCACGGTCAGGCTGAGCTTGAGCGAGTCGACGAAGGAGTCGTCGAACACCCGGTCCGAAGCCCGAGGCGCTGAAGTCGGGCACGAACGACGGGTTGGGGGAGCGGAGCGCCTCGACGGGCTGGAACGCACTGTTGACGATCCAGTAGACGGGGAACGCCCAGATCACGGCGAGGACGATGGCGAAGAGCGCCCCACGTACGGGCTCGAGCGTTCACCGGGGTTCCTCCTTGAGCAGGGACCGCACGTAGCGGAAGGTCAGGGCGAGCGTCAGCACCAGGACGAACATGGCCATCGCCGAGGCGGAGCCGTAGTCGTTCTGACCGATGCCGAGCGTGTAGATGTAGGTGCCGAGCAGGTGGGTCTCGCTCGGTGTGCCGCCGACGTTCTGCAGGAAGTTGATCTGGGCGAAGACCCGCAGGTCCCACACGATCTGCAGCAGCATCACGATCGTCAGCACGGGCTTGATCGTCGGGTAGACGATGTGGCGGAACCGCTGGATCGCGGTGGCGCCATCGAGGTGGCTCGCCTCGAGCGTCTCCTCCGAGACCTGGGTCAGTGCCGCGTACGCGGTGAAGGCGACGAACGGCACGCTCATCCAGATGATGATGACGCTTGCGACGAAGAAGAACGAGAGCGGATCGATCAGCCAGTTGTGGCCGTCGAAGCTGCCGAAGCCGAGCTTGCGCAGCGTCCAGTTGACCAGGCCGTATCGCGTGTCGAACAGCCACTGCCACGCGGTCATGGCGGCGATGACCGGCATGGCCCAGGCCAGCAGCATGCTGACCTGGAGGATCAGCCGCGGAGCCGTGGCCGACTCGCTTCATGAGGACCGCGATGAGGGTGCCGATGACCATCGTGATCGAGGCGTTGACGAGACAGAACGCGAGAGACCGGGCGATGACGGTCCACATCGTGCGGTCGGTGACGAGCTCGCGGTAGTTGTCGAGCCCGACCCACGGCGCGGGCTGGCCGAACTGCTGGGCGCGCCCGAACTCGTGGAACGACAGGACGAGCTGGCGGCCCAGCGGGTACGCCATGCCGACGACGAGCACCAGGATGGCCGGGACGAGCAGGGCGTACGGTCCGGCCTTGCGCGTCAGTGCGTGTGCTGCTCATGGCGTCGCCTCCATCGAAGGTCCACGATGCGCAGTGCAACGCCATGAGACCTGCCTCATGGTTCGCTCGCTGGCGCTCGCTCATGGGTCCCTCCCTCGGTGTCGTCGTGGCGCGCAGAGTGGGGCCGCGGTCAGCCGCAGGCCCCACTCTGTCGGTTCTGCTGCTACTTGTTGAGTGCGGCGTTGAGCTTGTCGTCGGTGGCCTTGGCCGCCGCTGCGACATCGTCGCCGCTGGCGATCTTGCCGAAGAACTCCTCCATGATGCTGGCGCTCTCGACCGATGCCCACTCCGGCGATGCCGGGGTCAGCTTGGAGTTGCTCGCCGCCGCGACGGCAGCCTTCGCGAACTCGTCGTCACCCATGAGGCCGGTGAACTTGTCGTTGGCCGGGCCGAGGCCGTTCTTGGCCAGCTGCTGCTGGAACTCGTCGCTGTAGATCAGCTTGAGCAGGTCGAACGCCAGGTCCTGGTTCTTGGACTTCGCCGAGATGCCGAGGTTGGAGCCGCCGGCGAACACCGGGGCGGCGCCGCCGTCGACACCCGGGAGCGCGAAGCCGCCGAGGTCCTTGGCGGCTTCTTGTCGACGCTCCAGCGGGCCCAGCTCGGCGCCATGAACATGGCGGCCTCGCCGTTGTTGAACGCGGCCCACGGCTCGGCGTCCTTGCCGTCCTTGGGTGCTGTGGTCGCCTTCTTGTACAGACCCTGGAGCTCGGTCAGGCCCTTGACGCTCTCGGGTGACGACAGGGTCGCGACCCACTTGCCATCCTCCTGCTTGGCGATGTCACCGCCGTTGGCGAAGATCCAGCTGATGCCGTTGCGCCAGTCCTGGCCGGGGAGCCAGAAGCCGGAGAACTTCGAGTTGCCGTCTGCCTTGAGCTGCGTCGCGGCCTTGTTGAAGCCCTCGAGCGTCGTCGGCACCTCGATGCCGGCATCCTTGAACGCCTTCTTGCTGTAGAAGATGTAGCGCGAGCCCCAGTAGTAGGGGACAGCTGAGACCTTGCCGTCGTACGTCCGGCCTCGACGAAGCTCTTGGGGCCGATGTTGTCGCCGAGCTGGTCGAGCTTGTCGGTCAGGTCGGTGAACGCGCCGACGCTCGTGAACGTCGCGGCCTGCGTGTTGCCGACCTCGACGACGTCGGGCGTCTTGTCGCTCTGCAGTGCGGTGTTGAGGCGGGGGATGAGCTCGCCCCAGTCGATGTGCTGCACCTTGAGGTTCTTGCCCTTGTGCTGCGCGGCGAACTCCTTGACGAGCCAGTCCTCGACCTTGGGCGGCGTGTCGGTCTTGCCGGCGAGCCACAGGGTCACGGTGTCCGAGCCACCCTCCGCCTGGTCGCCGTCGCTGCTGCCACAGGCAGCGAGTGCGGTCAGCGCGAGGGCGGATGCCGCCGTCGCTGCCGCGATCTTGGTGAGCTTCATGGTTGGTCCTCTTTCGGATCGTTCCTGGTCGTACGTCGTGGAGTTCGCTCGGTCGAGCCGTGTCGGCAGGTCACACCACCCCTAGCTCGCGGTAGCGCACGAGCGCTGCCGCGCCCGTGAGCACGAGCTCGTCGGCGCAGCGGGGCCAGGCGGATCTGGACTCGCTGGGCGACGAAAGGAAGGGTCTGGTGTGCCAGCGCGCTGCGTACGGCGTCGAGCAACGCGCCTTCGAGCAGCTCGGCGGGTCCGTAGAGCACGACGTCGGCGATGCCGAGGGTCGTGACGACCGGCGTCAGCACCGAGGCGAGCTTGGCGCCGACATCGCGCGCGGGCGGCGTCGGTGTCGAGCTCCTGAGTGCCGGGGCAGCGAGGAACGTCTCGAGGCAACCACGGTTGCCGCAGGCGCACTGACGGCCCTCGGGGTCGACCACGACGTGCCCGATCTCGCCCGCCGACTGCAGGGGGCCGGAGAGCGCGCGGCCGTCGATCATGACTCCGCCGCCGACGCCTTGGCCGATCGTGAGCAGCAGCATGCCCGCCGTCGTCGCCCGCGCCGAACGCGCTCTCGGCGACCGCGGCGACGTTGGCATCGTTGCCGGCGTGCACCGGCAGGCCGAGGCGTTCGAGAGCTCGCCGGCGAGGTCGAGGTCGGTCCAGCCCAGGTTGGGCGCCAGGACCACGGTGCCGTCGAGGTCGACGATGCCGGGGGTGCCGATGCCGACGCCGAGGATGCGGCGGTTGGTGGCGTCTCGCAGGCGGATCGCGAGGTCGGCGATCACCGAGAGGTCGTCGCCGCGGGTGAAGGGGACCTGTTCGCGGGCGAGGATGTTGCCGTCGAGGTCGACGACTGCCGCCGGCCAGCTGGCCGTCGGCGGACAGGTCGAGGGCGATCGTCGACCGGCGCTTCCTCCGAGATGCCGACCAAGCGTCGCGGGCTTGCCCATGTGGGTGCCGGGGCGGGTGCCGAGCTCGCTGACGAAGCCTTCCTCGATGAGCTCAGCCACGAGATCGGAGATCGTCACCCGGGTCAGTGACGTCTCGCGGGCGAGGTCTGCCCGGCTTCGGGCACCGTCGTCGACGAGCTGCTGGAGGATCAGCGCGCGGTGGTGTCGGCGGGTGTCGGCCGGGCGTACCTTGCCGACGGGTCGTCGGCCGGCGGTGCTGCGGCGTTCGGGCCTCATTGATCTGGGTCACATAGTTAATAAAGCGTACTAACAAAGTCTGCGTCAAGGGATTCCAGTAACAATTGCGTGAATCAGCGGTCGCTGCCCGCTGCCGGGCGAGTGTGCGCCGCCGACTAAAGTGGGTCGGACCCCCGGGCGTACGTCATCACGATGGCGTGCACAGGCCCGCCGACACCCAGCCGGATTGGAAACACCCCCATGGCATCGACCGTCGACAACGTCATCAGCCTCAGCAAGCGCCGCGGCTTCGTCTACCAGTGCGGGGAGATCTACGGCGGCACCAAGTCCGCCTGGGACTACGGCCCGCTCGGGGTCGAGCTCAAGGACAACATCAAGCGCCAGTGGTGGCGGTCGATGGTGCAGAGCCGCGACGACGTCGTCGGCCTCGACTCGTCGGTCATCCTGCCGACCGACGTGTGGAAGGCCTCGGGCCACCTCGCGGCATTCGTCGACCCGCTCGTGGAGTGCCGGCACTGCCACAACCGCTTCCGCCAGGACCACCTCCAGGAGTCGTACGCGGAGAAGAAGGGCATCGACGACCCCGACACCGTCACGATGGATCTGATCGCGTGCACCAACTGCGGCACCCGCGGCGAGTGGACCGAGCCGCGGATGTTCAACGGCCTGCTCAAGACCTACCTCGGCCCGGTCGAGTCCGAGGAGGGCCTGCACTACCTGCGTCCCGAGACGGCACAGGGCATCTTCGTCAACTTCTCGCAGGTCATGACGACCGCGCGCAAGAAGCCGCCGTTCGGCATCGGCCAGATCGGCAAGAGCTTCCGCAACGAGATCACGCCGGGCAACTTCATCTTCCGCACGCGCGAGTTCGAGCAGATGGAGATGGAGTTCTTCGTCGAGCCGGGCACCGACGAGGAGTGGCACGAGACCTGGATCAAGACGCGCATGGACTGGTACACGGGCCTTGGCATCAACCCCGACAACCTGCGCCTGTTCGAGCACCCGCAGGACAAGCTCTCGCACTACTCCAAGCGCACGGTCGACATCGAGTACCGCTTCGAGTTCGCCGGCTCGACGTGGGGCGAGCTCGAGGGCATCGCCAACCGCACGGACTTCGACCTCAAGACGCACAGCGAGCACTCGGGCAAGGACCTGACCTACTTCGACCAGCCCAACAACGAGCGCTGGACGCCGTACGTCATCGAGCCCGCAGCCGGGCGTCAACCGCTCGATGATGGCGTTCCTGATCGATGCGTACGTCGAGGAGCAGGTGCCGAACGCCAAGGGTGGCACCGACGCGCGTACGGTCCTCAAGCTCGATCCGCGCCTCGCGCCGGTCAAGGCCGCCGTGCTGCCGCTGTCGCGCAACGAGGACCTGTCGCCCAAGGCGCGTGCGCTGGCCGCCGAGCTGCGTGGCTTCTGGAACGTCGACTTCGACGACGCCCAGGCGATCGGCAAGCGCTACCGCCGGCAGGACGAGATCGGCACGCCGTACTGCATCACGGTCGACTTCGACACCCTCGACGACCAGGCCGTCACGATCCGCGAGCGCGACTCGATGACGCAGGAGCGCATCGCGCTCGACCAGGTGACGTCATGGCTCGCGGCGCGTCTGCCCGGCTGCTGATCCGCGCGTGAGCGACAATCGGCACGTGGTGACATCCAAGATCGTCGCGGCCGTTGCGGCTCTCATGCTCGTCGCGGGTTGCTCGTCCTCGTCGGACGGCAAGAAGTCCGACGAGGTGCCGGTGCCCAAGGGGCTCGAGGTGCCCAAGGGCGTCACGCTCACCAAGGGCGGCACGACGTTGACCGAGGACAAGCCGGCGAGCGTCGTCTACCAGGTCGGTGACAAGGCGGCGAGCGTCATCACGGTGACCGTCGCGTCGGTCCGCAAGGGCTCGATCGAGAAGGACTTCACGTTCTTCTCACTCGATGACGAGACCAAGGCGTCGTCGCCGTTCTACGTCGACGTCACGGTCAAGAACGAGGGCCCGGCCGGTCTCGGCGGTGCCGCGCTGCCGATCTTCGCGCACGACTCCAGCAACACCAACCTGCCGGCCAACGACATCGTCGGGACGTTCAAGCCGTGCAGCAACTCGACGCTGCCCAAGAGCTTCCTGCCAGGTGCGACAGCCAAGCTGTGCCTGGTCTACCTGGTTCCCAAGGGCAGGGCCCTGCAGTCGGTCGACCTCCAGACCGGCTCGTCACAAAGACGCCATCACCTGGACGCCGTAGCGATCTTCTGAGTTCGCTGCGGTAGGCGCCGTGGGTTGCAGGCTTGCTGGTGTTCTCGCGGTGAGGTGTTGAGCTCGCTGCGGCAGGGCGCCGTGAGGTCGCAGGCTTGCTGGTGTTCTCGCGGTGAGGTGTTGAGCTCGCTGCGGCAGGGCGCCGAGCTCAGGGGTCCGTTATGGCCCGTCGACGAGCAGGCGACGCTGCGCGAGACGACGACGCAACGACGCTTGTCGATGGGCGATAACTGACCCGTGAGCGCTGGTGAGCGCCTCCGAGACGCAAGCCGCACGACGCAGACGCGGTAGCCCAACGTGACACCTGTCATGGGTGAGTCGTGACCGAAGGCCGAAGGCCGAAGGCCTGAACCGGCACGACGATGGAGACATGAACTCTTCAACTCCGGCCGTCAGCATCGACGGCGTCGTCAAGAGGTTCGGGGCGGTCACAGCTGTTGACGGTCTGAGCCTGCAGATCCAGCCCGGCGAGGTCGTCGCCTTCCTCGGCCCCAACGGCGCGGGCAAGACCACGACCGTCGACATGATCCTCGGCCTGTCGCATCCGACCGAAGGCTCGGTCCAGATCTTCGGCGGCGACCCCCGCAAGGCCGTCGCCCTCGGCCGCGTCGCCGCCGTCATGCAGACCGGCGGCCTGCTCAAGGACTTCACGGTCCGCGAGACGGTCGAGCTCACCGCATCCCTGTTCAGCCCGTCCCGTCCGGTCGACGAGGTCCTCGACCGCGCCGGCATCCTCGACATCGGCGACCGGCTCGTCGGCAAGGCCTCCGGCGGTCAGCAGCAGCGCCTGCGCTTCGCCCTCGCGCTGCTGCCCGACCCGGACCTGCTGATCCTGGATGAGCCGACGACGGGCATGGATGTGCAGGGTCGTCGCGAGTTCTGGAACGCGATCCGGTCCGACGCGGCGGGCGGGCGTACGACGGTGTTCGCGACCCACTACCTCGAGGAGGCCGACGCGTACGCCGACCGGATCGTCCTGGTCCGCAAAGGCAGGATCGTCGCCGACGGGACGGCCGCCGAGATCAAGGCGCTGGCGGCCGGACGTACGGTCCGGGCCACGCTCGAGCACGCCGACACCGCTGCGCTGTCGCGGGATCGCGGGTGTCGACTCGGTCGACGTCCGCGGCGACTCGGTCCTGGTCCATGGCGTCCGACAGCGACGAGATCGCGCGCTACCTCCTCAACCACACCGACGCGCGCGACCTGGAGATCACCTCGCGCAACCTCGAGGACGCCTTCATCGCCCTGACCGGCGACGACGCCGACGTCCACACTCCCGAAGGAGCACTCGCATGACCACCATGGCAACGACCCGCACGATCCCGCCGCTCGGTGGGTTCTCCCCGACGTTCCTTCGTCCTCGAGTTCCGCGGATGCTGCGCAACCGCCGCTCGATGATCTTCACGCTGATCATGCCGAGCGTGTTCTTCCTGCTGTTCGGCACCGACGCCAAGTACCAGACCGAGTCCGCCGGCCACGGCAACGTCACGGCGTACATCATGGTCAGCATGGCCGTCTACGGCGCGATGATCGCGACCACGAGCGGCGGCGCGATGGTCGCCACCGAGCGTGCACTCGGCTGGAGCCGGCAGCTGCGGCTGACGCCGCTGCAAGCCCGTGGCGTACGTCGCCATCAAGGTGGCTCGTCGCCATGACGATGGGGCTGGCCGCGATCGTGGCGGTGTTCGTCGTCGGCAAGCTCGAGGCGCCGAGCTGCCGTCTCGGGCGGCTGCTCCTGTGCGGCGTGCTGGGCTGGCTGTGCACCTTGGTGTTCGCCGCGTTCGGGCTGTTCATGGGCTACCTGCTGCCGAGCGAGAACGTCATGCAGCTGCTCGGCCCGTCGCTCGCGCTGCTGTCGTTCGCCGGCGGGCTGTTCGTGCCGCTCGACCAGATGAGCGACGTGTTCGCCAGCATCGCGAAGTTCACCCCGGCATACGGCGTGGGCGTCATCGCGCGCTGGCCGTTGGAGCACGACGGCAACCTCGGCCTCGCCGTGATCAACGTGCTCGCGTGGGCCGCGATCTTCGTGGGCGGCGCGGCGTGGCGGATGAGCAAGGACACGAAGCGGGTCTGATGACTAGCCTTGGGCCCGTGGCCACGCACGACACCGACCCCCAGGACCGCGCCCGCTTCGGGCGGCTCCTGGGGGCCGGCATCTGGCTGTTCTTCCTCGGCAACCCGGTGGGCGTGCTGCTCAAGAACGACGACCTGCTCGAGCGCTACACGGGTCTCGCTGCGTTGGCGGTCTTCGTCCCCGTGTACCTCTATGGCCTCGCGCACATCCCGGAGTTCCACATCCACCGCCGCACGCTCCACGCGTGGACCTACATCACCGTCCTGCTGGCCTGTTTCGCCGTGATCGTCCCCGGGGCGGGCGACCAGTCGACGACGTGCCTCGTGTTCATCACGGCCTTGTCGGTCGCGATCCTGCCGAAGATCGAGGCGTGGGTCGTCGTCGTCGTGATGTTCGCGGCGATCACGGTTGCGGCGTACACGGTCGACGGCTGGTCGGCGCACGGCAACAACTTCGCGGTCGTCCTGGCTGCTGCGGCGGTCTGGTCGTTCCGCCTCGCCTGGCAGCGGCAGGCCAAGCTCATGGCGGCCGAGCAGGATCTCTCCGAGCTCGCCGTCCAGGAGGAGCGGGCCCGCATCGCCCGCGACCTCCACGACATCCTGGGCCACTCGCTGACCGTCATCTCGGTCAAGGCCGAGCTCGCCGAGCGGCTGTTCGACGACGATCCCGATCGGGCGCGGGCCGAGCTCAAGGATCTGCAGCGGCTGTCGCGCGACGCGCTCGCGGACGTACGCTCGACCGCCCAGGGCATCCGCGGCATCTCGCTTCCCGGCGAGATCGCGTCCGCGCGCATGGCGCTGGAGTCGGCCGGCATCGAGCCGTTGCTGCCGACCGTCGCCGACGAGGTGCCGTCGAGATGGCGTGAGCTGTTCGCATGGACGTTGCGCGAAGGCGTCACCAACGTCATCCGGCACAGTGAGGCATCGAGGTGCGAGGTCGAGCTCGACGCCGAGCAGCATCACGCGTGACCGACGACGGCCGCGGAGCCCTGTCCGAACGACGGCAGCGGCAACGGGCTCGAAGGTCTGCGGCAGCGAGCCCGGCTCGCCGGCGCGACCGTGACGACGAGCTCGGGCCCGGGCGACCGCGGCTTCTCGCTGACGGTGTCGGTGCCGGCATGATCCGCCTGTTGCTCGCCGACGACCAGGCGCTCGTCCGCGGCGCCCTGGCGGCGCTGCTCGAGCTCGAGGACGACCTCGAGGTCGTTGCGGAGGTGTCGCGCGGGGACGAGGTCGTCGACGCCGCCCGTGAGGCCAAGCCTGATGTCGCGCTGCTGGACGTCGAGATGCCCGGCATCGACGGCCTTGCCGCGGCCCGGCTGTTGCGAGACGCGGTGCCGACCTGCCGGGTCCTGATGGTGACGACGTTCGGTCGGCCCGGCTACCTCAAGCAGGCGATGTCGGCCGGCGCCAGCGGTTTCGTCGTCAAGGACACCCCGGCCCGGCAGCTCGCCGACGCCGTTCGGCGGGTGCACAGCGGTCTGCGGGTCGTCGACCCGACGCTGGCTGCCGAGTCGCTGACCCAGGGTGACTCGCCGCTGACCGAGCGCGAGGCCGACGTGCTGCAGGCCGCCCGCAGCGGCGGCACGGTCGCCGCGATCGCCGCGACGCTGTTCCTGTCGGAGGGCACGGTGCGCAACCACCTCTCCAGCGCGATCGGCAAGACCGGCGCCCGTACGCGTGCCGAAGCCGTACGCGTCGCCGTCGACAACGGCTGGCTCCTGCCGCACTGACCGCCGAGCGGTGAGCTACGTCACCCATGGTCGTCCCGCAAAGGTGCGTGGGCCACCGCCGCATGACGAGCCTGAGACAATGGGTGCCATGCCCACCGCCACATTGCCGCGCACGCTCCGGCTGGGAGACCTCGAGGTCCCCAACCCGGTCGTGCTCGCCCCGATGGCCGGCGTGACGAATGCGGCGTTCCGCCAGCTCTGCGCCGAGCAGGGCGCCGGCCTGTACGTCTGCGAGATGATCACGTCGCGCGGCATCGTCGAGGGCGACAAGACGAGCCTGGCGATGCTGACGTTCGCCGCCAACGAGACCTTCCGCTCGGTGCAGCTCTACGGCATCGACCCGCACACGATCGGTCGCGCCGTCGAGATCCTCTGCGCCGACCACGGCGTCGACCACGTCGACCTCAACTTCGGCTGCCCGGTCCCCAAGGTGACCCGCAAGGGCGGGGGAGCGGCGCTGCCGTGGAAGGACACGCTGCTCGGCGAGATCCTCGAGGCGGCGGTGTCGGCGGCGACCCCGTACGGCGTCCCGGTCACGATGAAGACCCGCAAGGGCATCGACGACGACCACCTGACCTACCTCGACGCCGGCCGCATCGCGCAGGACACCGGATGCGCCGCGATCGCGCTGCACGGCCGCACCGCGGTGCAGCACTACTCAGGCCGCGCCGACTGGGACTCGATCGCCGAGCTCAAGGCCGCGGTCGACATCCCCGTGCTGGGCAACGGCGACATCTGGGAGGCCGCCGACGCGATCCGCATGGTCGAGGAGACCGGCTGCGACGGCGTCGTCGTGGGCCGCGGTTGCCTGGGCCGGCCGTGGCTGTTCCGCGACCTCGCGGCGGCGTTCTCCGGTGAGCAGGTCGTCGAGCTGCCGACCCTCGGCGAGGTCGCCGGCGTCATGCGCCGGCACGCCGAGCTGCTGGGCGACCTGATGGGCGAGGAGCGCGGCTGCATCGAGTTCCGCAAGCACATCGCCTGGTACCTCAAGGGATTCGCCGCCGGCAAGGACGTGCGGAGCCGGCTCGGGATGGTGTCGTCGTACGCCAATCTCGACGAGCTGCTCGCGCGCCTCGACCCCACCGAGCCCTATCCGCTCGACGAGCTCGGCACGCCGCGCGGCCGGCAGGGGACGCCCAAGAAGGTGTCGGTGCCGGACGGCTGGCTCGACTCCCGCGACATGGTCGCGCCGATGGATCCCGACGCCGAGGACGGCACGTCCGGCGGTCTAGATGGTCGTCATGCCGGCTTGCGGCGCGAGCCTGCTCGAGCTGCGCCAGCACGACCGCGCGGGCATCGCGCTCGTCGAGGTTGCGGCCGTCGGCGTCGACCGGGCCCTTGCGGCGTGTGCACCTCGATCGTCGCGAGCCGGCGCCTGCGCTGCAGCGGTCCCTGCCGCAGCTCGACGGACTGGGTCTTGTGGTGCGGGACGATGCTGGTCGTGCGCTCGATCCAGCCCTCGCGGGCCACGAACGTACGCTCGTTGGCGCCGACCCAGCGGTAGCGCCAACCGATCGGGGCGAACACCCGCGAGCGTCGCGGAGCCGCCGTACGTGGCAGCGACTCGACGTCGGAGCCGGGGATCAGCTCGGCGATGACGGCGTCGGCGAGGACCCGGTCGGAGATCGGCAGCAGGATCGACGACGAGTCCACGCCGTCGTCATCGCCGTGCGCGGCGTAGCCCGCGATGTCGACCTCGAGCCGCAGCCAGCCGAACCTCCGCCAGACGAACGGCTCCTTGATCGCGATGCCCTGCACCCGCGTGAACGGGATCGTCTGCGACGTACGCGACAACAGCCCGCGCTCGATGCGAAGCCCGCCGGTGCCGCGCGACAGGGTGAAGTCCCACTGCTGCAGGATCCGCTTCGCGATGATCTGTGCCAGCCAGGTGCCCAGCGGGATGATGCCGCCGAGCGCGACGACGAACTGGCCGAACCAGATCGCCCCGACGATGAGGGCGATCGAGCCGATCGCGGCGAACAGGAAGTCCAGCGAGAGCACCGTGCCGATCATGACGCGCTCGGGCGGGACGACCGTGATGATGCTGCGCTGCTCCTCGACCTGGGCGTCGTCCTGCGACTCGCCGTGCGCCCTCGCCAGCAGGACCCGTCGCAGGTCGCGGGCGTCGTCGAGCTTGAGGAATCGCAGCGACGTGCGCGAGTCCTTGCCGCCGGCCATCTCGATCCGCAGCTCGGCGAGGCCGAAGACCCGGGCGACCAGCGGCTCGGCGATGTCGACGGACTGGATGCGCTCGTACGGGATGCGGCGCGATGCCTTGGTGATGATCCCGCTGTTGATCCGCAGCTCGGTGCCGTCGATGACGTAGCGGGTGAACCGCCAGCTCACGAACCCGAATCCCATGCCGACGACGAGTCCGCCGCCGAGCGAGATCGCCAGGCTCAGCAACGGGCTCATGTCGCCCCAGCCGTCGCCGGTGAACACCGAGCTGATCAGGCCGACGGACGCGGCGGCGGCCCAGAGCGCACCCTGGACGACCGAGGTCAGGGGATGCGTGCGGAGCCCGACCGCCTCGGTCAGGGCGTCAGACTCCGGCGCCATGAGCCTCACCGAGCTCGGTCAGCCGGTTGCGCAGGCGCGTCGCCTCGGCGGCAGGCAGGCCCGGTATGTCCGCTGCGGTCTCCGCGCTCGCGGTGTGCAGCGTGACGGTCGCGACGCCGTACGCCCGGGCGAGCGGCCCGGCCTCGACGTCGACGAACTGCATGCGTCCGTAGGGGATCGCGACGAGGCGCTTGAACATCACGCCGCTGGTCACGAGCAGGTCGTCGTCGTTCTCGGCGTATCCCCAGCTGCGCTGGTTGCGCCCGGCCCAGGTCCAGCCCCACCCGGCGGCGGCGAGGGCGATGCACGATCACCAACGCGCCGATCCACCAGAGGTCCGGGAGGGTCAGCAAGAGCAGCACGCCGACGAGGACGAGCACCGCCGTCGGGATGAGGATCAGGATGCGCCGGATCGTTGCGAGCTTCGGCGAGACCCGCTGCCAGTCGCCGGATGGGGGAGTGAAGAGTTCGTCCACATCGCGACCCTACGCGGAGCGCCCGCCGTACGTGCGTACGGCGGGCGCTCCGGTCGGTCAGGTTGCCGGTGGTGCGGAGGTGCTCGACGACCCGGAGGTCGACGGGCGGTCCATCGGCTGGTCGATGAGCGCATCCATCGCGGACGTGTCGTCGCCCTCTTCCTCGCGACCCGGCGTCCGCAGGTTCCACTTGCGGATCACGAACCGGAACAGGAAGTAGTAGACGACGGCATAGCCGAGCCCGATCAGGATCAGCAGCCCCGGCTTGGTCGCGATGTTCCAGTTGAGCAGCGAAGTCGAACAGGCCGGCGGAGAACCCGAAGCCATCGTGGATGTCCAGGGCATTGGTCAGCGCGATCGAGGTGCCGGTCAGGAGTGCGTGGATCACGTAGAGCGGCCAGGCGATGAACATGAACGAGAACTCGAGCGGCTCGGTCACACCGGTCAGGAAGCTCGTCAGCGCGGCGCCGATCATGATGCCGCCGACGGCCTTCTTCTGTGCGGGCTTGGCCTCCTGCCAGATCGCCAGGGCGGCGGCGGGAAGGGCGAACATCATGATCGGGAAGAAACCGGTCATGAAGGATCCGGCATCCGGGTCGCCGGCGAGGAACCGCGGGAATGTCGCCGTGCACGACTGTTCCGGCGGAGTTCGTGAAGTCGCCGAACAGGAACCACGGGCCGGAGTTGAGGATGTGGTGCAGGCCGAGCGGGATCAGCAGGCGGTTGAGCGTGCCGTAGACGAAGCCGCCGATGACGTCGTTGTCGGCAACCCAGTCGGAGACGTTTCTGAGGCCCTCGTTGAACGCCGGGTAGACGAGGCTGAACAGCACCGAGATGATGATGGCCGCGACGGCAGTGATCATCGGCACGAACCGGCGCCCGCCGAAGAACGCGAGGTAGTCCGGCAGCTTGATCCGGTAGTAGCGCTGCCACAGCAAGCCGGCCGTGATGCCCATGACGATGCCGCCGAGGACGCCGTAGTTGATCAGCTCCTGCGTGCCGCCCTTCGGCGGGCGGGTCGAGGACGAACGGCGAGAGAGCATCGCCGACGCCCTTGAACACGAGGTAGCCGACGACCGCTGCGAGTGCGGTTGAGCCGTCGGCCTTCTTGGCCATGCCGATCGCGACACCCACGGCGAAGAGCAACGGCAGGTTGGCGAACAGGGCGTTGCCGGCAGCGCCGACGACGGCCGCGACCTTGACCCAGCCCCAGCCGTCGGCGCCGAGGAGGTCGGCCTGGCCGAGCCGGAGCAGCAGTGCCGCTGCGGGCAGGGCAGCGATCGGCAGCATGAGGCTGCGGCCGAACTTTTGTAGGGGGGCGAGGTTGAAGCCTCGCCGTCCTGCGGTCGTGCTGGTCATCTGAATTCCCCTCAGTGTTGGTGGTGCTTCGGACTCAACGCGTGGACGGGCCTCGTTGCAGGCTCATCGACAACTGGTAGCGATCGCCGCGATAGCGGCTGATGGTGTGCTCGACGGGTCCCTCGCTGGAGGACCCGACCCGGTCGAAGACCATGACCGGCGCGGTCTCGGCGACCTCGAGCAGGTGCGCGTACGTGTGGCCGGCCTGCTCGGCCCAGGTGGTCTGCTGGGCGTCGGTGATCACGACGCCGTACGTCGCCTCGAGGATCGCGTAGATCGAACCGCTGAGGTCCTCGTCGCCGAGCGCCGGGAAGAGCGGCCTCGGGATACCAGCTGACCTCGTGCGCCATGGGTTCGTCGTCGGCCAGGCGCAGGCGTTCGATCTCCCAGAGCCGGTCACCCGGGCTGACGCCCAGCGCCTTCGCGGTCGCCTCGCCGGCCCCGACGACGGCAGAGGTCAAGACCTCGGTGCTGGGCCGGTGACCGCGCTGTCGCATGTCCTGCGTGAACGAGGCGAGGTGCAGGTTGCTCTCGACGCGCGGCCGGGTGACGACGGTCCCGCGGCCGGGAACCGTCGTGAGGCGGCCCTCGTTGACGAGGCTGCTGATCGCGGCGCGGACGGTGGCGCGGCTGACGTCGTAGCGCGTCGTCAGATCACGCTCCGACGGGATCATCGCGCCCGGCTGGAGCTCCTCGTCGATCGTCTTCAGCAGGGCAGCGCGAAGCTGTGCGTGCTTGGGGAGCAGGCTGTCGTTCAGCATGCGACAACTCCTCTCGACGGGCGCCTGAACCGCTGGTACGATCCGGTACGTACCAGTGAGGATGGACGGGAATAGCCCGGCATGTCAACCCCTTCGCAGAGGAATCGAGGCCCGACGGTGACGACGCTCGTAGAGGCTCGGCGACTCGTGGGGCTGCCGGATGACGAGTCGGGTGCGGGCTGGATCGAGGTCGACGGCGACCGGATCAGCGACGCCGGGCGCGGTGCCCCCATGCGTACGCCCGACGTCGTGCTCGACGACGGGATCCTCGCTCCGGGCCTGATCGACGCGCAGATCAACGGCGCGTTCTCGGTCGACTTCGCTGACGCCGACGCCGACGAGGTCCGCGGCGTCGCCGAGCGGATGCTGTCGACCGGAGTCACGGCGATGGTGCCGACCTTCATCACCGCGACGGTGGAGCAGCTCGTCGAGCAGGTCAGCCGCTACGACGTCGCCCGCCAGGCCAGCAACGCGTCCGGATCGGCGACCCGGCTCCTGCCGGCCCACGTCGAAGGGCCGTTCCTGTCGCCGCGGCGGCGCGGAGCCCACCGCGAGTCGCTGCTCGTCGATCCCACGCCCGAGCGCGTCGCGCCGCTGTTGGAGCTCGCCGACGCGATCTCGTACGTGACGCTCGCCCCCGAGCGCGACGGGGCGCTGCGGGCGATCGCCGACCTCGTCGCGGCCGGCATCCGGGTGGCCGTCGGGCACAGTGACGCGACCGACGACCAGGTCCGCGCTGCGGCCGACGCCGGCGCCACGCTCGTCACCCACCTCTACAACGCACAGAGCCCGTTCCACCACCGCGCACCCGGCGTGGTCGGCGCCGCCCTCACCGACCCCCGGCTGACGGTCGGCATGATCGTCGACGGGCACCATGTCGAGCCCGCTGCCGTACGCCTGGCGTTCGCGGCAGCGGCCGGCCGGGTCATGCTCGTGACCGATGCCGTGGCGGCGCTCGGCATGCCGCCCGGCGTCTACGAGCTCGGCGGCGACCAGCTCGAGGTGATCGCCGGCAGCCCGCCGCTGCGCGCCGACGGCACGATCGCGGGTGCCGACGAACCGCTCGATGCCAATGTCGGGCACGCCGTCGACTTCGGCATCGACCTCGTCGACGCGATCAGGGCGGCCACGCGTACGCCCGCCGACGCGCTCGGACTCACCGACCTCGGCCGGATCGAAGCCGGGGGCGCGCGCCGACCTCGTGCTGCTCGGCGACGACCTGCGCGCGCGTACGACCTGGCTCGGCGGCACCAGGGTCTGGTCCGCCGATGACACGATGCAAGCACCGGGAGCCACCGTGGCGTCCGGCAGGTTCTAGGAGGGGTTTCCCATGGTCACAGCCGAAGAGATCGTCGCGGGACTGGGCGGTCGCGACAACATCGTCGAGATCGAGCCGTGCATCACGCGGCTGCGCACCGAGGTCGAGGACGCGTCGCTCGTCGACCAGGCCGCGCTCAAGGCCGCCGGCGCCTATGGAGTCGTCATCTCGGGCAACGTCGTGCAGGTCGTCGTCGGCCCCGTCGCCGACACCCTGGCCAGCGACATCGAGGACCTCGATTGACCGGCACGCTGGTGGTCTGGCGCCCGTCGCGGGCTCGGTCATCGCGCTCGCGGACGTACCCGATCCGGTGTTCGCCCAGCAGATCGTGGGCTCGGGCGTCGCGATCGACCCCGAGCGCGCCGAGTCGACCGTCGTGGCGCCCGCTGACGGCCGGCTGCTCAAGCTGCACCCGCACGCGTTCGTGCTGCTCACCGGCAGCGGGCAAGGGGCTGCTCGGTGCACCTCGGCATCGACACGGTCCAGCTCGAGGGCGAGGGGTTCGAGCTGCTCGTCGCCGAGGGTGACGAGGTGACCACCGGAACGCCGATCGTGCGCTGGGATCCAGCCGCGATCGAAGCCGGCGGACGGTCGCCGATCGTGCCGATCGTCGTGATGGACTCAGCCCCTGACAGCGTTCACCCGGAGGCCACCGGCACGGTACGCATAGGAGACCAGATCTTCACCGTCTGAGGCATGGTGAAAGCTTGCCTGGAAGTTGACCCAAATGGACTGCGGTGCGAGACTGAGAGACGCAGATCAGCCTCATCTGCCCTTCCCCTCAGATCCATTTCCGCGGAGATCTTTTCATGGCCAAAGCACTCATCGGCTACATCGGGGGCCCTACCTCCGAGCAGCTGCGCGAAACCGCCGCACTCCACCGTCGCATCGCCGACCTCGAGGCCGAGATCATGCGCCTCAAGGTCGAGAACGACGGACTGCTCCGGACGATCCGTGAGCGGGTCGACAAGGTGACCGCAGGCGACTTGATGGAGCCTGCAGCTCACTAGCGTTCCAGCGGTACTAGTCTGACCCCAACCGGTTGTCCGTCGTAGGAGTCAGCGTTGTACCTCAAGAGCCTCACGTTGCGTGGGTTCAAGTCCTTTGCGTCCTCGACGACCCTCCAGCTGGAGCCCGGCATCACGTGTGTCGTCGGCCCCAACGGCTCCGGCAAGTCCAACGTCGTCGACGCCCTCTCGTGGGTCATGGGCGAGCAGGGCGCCAAGTCGCTGCGCGGCGGCAAGATGGAGGACGTCATCTTCGCCGGTACGTCCGGCCGTCCGCCGCTGGGTCGCGCTGAGGTCGTCCTCACGATCGACAACACCGACGGCGCGCTCCCGATCGAGTACACCGAGGTCACGATCTCGCGGACGATGTTCCGCAACGGCGGCTCCGAGTACGCCATCAACGGCAACACCTGCCGCCTCCTCGACGTCCAGGAGCTGCTGAGCGACTCCGGCATCGGCCGCGAGATGCACGTCATCGTCGGCCAGGGCCAGCTCGACAGCGTCCTGCGGGCGACGCCCGAGGAGCGCCGCGGCTTCATCGAGGAGGCCGCGGGCGTCCTCAAGCACCGCAAGCGCAAGGAGAAGGCGCTCCGCAAGCTCGATGCCACGCAAGGCAACCTGACCCGCCTCAACGACGTGCTGACCGAGCTGCGCCGTCAGCTCAAGCCGCTGGGCCGTCAGGCCGAGGTGGCTCGCCGGGCCGCGGTGATCCAGGCCGAGGTCCGTGACGCGCGCGCCCGCATCCTCGCCGACGACATCGTGAGCGCCCGCTCCGTGATCGCCGAGGAGCTCGCCGACGAGACCGCCCTCAAGGAGCGGCGCCAGGCCGTCGAGCAGTCGATCGCCGCGGCCCGCGAGCAGGAGACCGAGCTGGAGGACCAGCTGCGCGAGGACTCGCCGCGCCTGTCCGCGGCCCAGGAGACCTGGTACAGCCTCTCCGGCCTGCGCGAGCGCATCCGCGGCACCGCGGGACTGGCCAACGAGCGCGTACGCCTGGCCGCCGTCGAGGCCGAGGATCGCCGCGTCGGTCGTGAGCCCGAGGAGCTGGAGGCCGACGCCCGTCGGGCCCAGGAGCAGCTCGAGCAGCTCAGCGCCGGCGTGACCGCAGGCGACCGAGTCGCTCGAGGCCGTCATCGCCGAGCGCAACGAGGCCGAGTCGGCCTACACCGCCGAGGAGCGCCGGGTCGCGGGTCTGCTGCGCGCCGCCGCCGACCAGCGCGAAGGGCTGGCGCGGCTCCACGGCCAGGTCAACGCCCTCAAGAGCCGCGCGACCGCCGCCGGCGAGGAGATCGGCCGGCTCACCGCCGCACGCGAGGAGGCCGAGAACCGCGCGGTCGAGGCGCACCGCGAGTTCACGAACCTCGAGAACCAGATCGCCGGCCTCAACGCGGGCGAGTCGGGGCTCGACGAGGAGCTCGAGGCGGCCGAGGACGGGCTCGCCGAGATCACCCAGCACCTGGCATCGCTGACGGCCCAGGCGCAGGAGGCCGAGCGCCAGCAGGCCGCGTTCGCCGCCCGCAAGGAGGCCCTCGAGCTGGGCCTGGCCCGCAAGGACGGCGCCGGCGCGCTGCTCGCGGCGACCGACGAGATCAGCGGTCTGCTGGGCTCGGTCGCCGCACTGTTGACCGTACGCGCGGGGTTCGAGACCGCGATCGCCTCGGCGCTCGGCTCCGCCGCCGATGCTGTGGCCGTCGATCACCTCGACACCGCTGTGTCGGCGATGGAGAAGCTCAAGTCCGAGGACCTCGGGCGCGCCGGCATGCTGCTCGGCGGTGGCGAGGTCGACGACTCCACGTGGCCCGGCCTGCCCGGACTACGCGACGTACGCGATCGACGTCGTCGACGGCCCGGCACCGTTGCAGGGCGCGCTGCGCCGGCTGCTGTTCAAGGTCGCCGTCGTCGACAGCCTCGAGCAGTCGCAGGAGCTGATCCGGCACGCCCCCGACGTCACGGCGGTGACCCACGACGGCGATGTCCTCGGCGCGCACTTCGCCGCCGGTGGCTCGACGTCCAAGCAGAGCCTGATCGAGGTCAAGGCCGCGATCGCGCAGGCCGACGAGGACCTGACCGCGCGCCCAGCACACGCTCGAGCGGCTGCGCTTCGAGCACGAGGCTGCCGACGCCAAGCGTGCGGTCGCCCAGGAGCGCGTCGACGCGGCGCTCGGCCGCCTGCACGAGTCGGACGCCACGATGGCCGCGGTCGCCGAGAACCTCGGTCATCTCGGTGCCACCGCCCGCGCCGCACGCGGTGAGGCCGACCGCCTGGCCGCTGCCATCGCCAAGGCCGAGGAGTCGCAGGCCGGCGACCTGTCCGGTCTGGCCGAGCTGGAGGACCGGCTCGCCCAGGCCGAAGCGGCACCCGAGGAGGAGCCCGACACGGCGCTGCTCGAGGAGCTGGCCGACAAGGCGTCGACGGCCCGCCGCGCCGAGACCGACGCCCGGCTGGCGCTGCGGACCAACGAGGAGCGGGCCCGGGCGCTCGAGGGCCAGGTCACGGCGTTGTTCGAGGCCGCCGAGGCCGAGCGCGAGGCGCGGATCAAGGCCAAGGAGCGCCGCGAGCGCCAGCTGCGCGAGGCCGAGACCGCCAAGGCCGTCATCATCGCCAGCGACCGGGTGCTGGCCCGGCTCGAGCAGTCGATCGCCCAGGCGTCCGCGCTGCGCTCGGAGATCGAGGCGTCCCGCACGGGCCGCGAGGAGACACTGCGAGGCGTACGCGCGCAGCTCCGCGAGCAGATCGCCGAGCTCGATGGGCTGACCGACTCGGTGCACAAGGACGAGATGGCTCGTGCCGAGATGCGGCTGCGCCTCGAGGGTCTCGAAGGTCGTGCCCTCGAAGAGCTCGGCCTCGAGGTCGAGACGCTCGTCGCCGACTACGGCCCCGACCAGCTCGTGCCGCCGATCACGGTCGAGGGCGAGGACGACTCGTTGCCGGCCGAGCCGGTGCCGTACGAGCGCGAGGCGCAGGTCAAGCGGCTTGCGCAACGCCGAGCGATCCATGGCGATGCTCGGCAAGGTCAACCCGCTCGCGCTCGAGGAGTTCACTGCCCTCGAGGAGCGCCACCAGTTCCTCTCCGAGCAGCTCGACGACCTGCGCAAGACCCGCCAGGACCTCCTCGAGATCGTCGAAGAGGTCGACGCCAAGGTCGAGCAGGTCTTCACCGAGGCCTGGTACGACGTCGAGCGCGAGTTCCAGGACGTCTTCTCCCGGCTGTTCCCCGGCGGCGAGGGTTCGCTGATCCTCACGGACCCGCAGAACATGCTGACGACCGGCATCGACGTCGAGGCCCGCCCGCCGGGCAAGAAGGTCAAGCGGCTGTCGCTGCTGTCCGGTGGCGAGCGGTCGCTGGTCGCCGTGGCGTTCCTGGTCGCGCTGTTCAAGGCCCGGCCGAGCCCGTTCTACATCCTCGACGAGGTCGAGGCGGCGCTCGACGACGCCAACCTCGGCCGGCTGCTCGATCTCTACGAGGAGCTGCGCGCCAACTCGCAGCTCATCGTCATCACGCACCAGAAGCGCACGATGGAGGTCGCCGACGCGCTCTACGGCGTCTCGATGCGCGGCGACGGCGTCTCCGCGGTCATCAGCCAGCGCCTGCGCGAGGAAGAGACGGCCTCTTGACGCGGATGCGCGGCTGCGTACGGACTTCAGCGTCCTGCGGACGATCACGACGCGGTGGGAGGACGAGGACGTCTACGGCCACGTCAACAACGTCGTCTACTACTCGTTCTTCGACACCGCGGTCAACGGCTACCTGATCGACCAGACCGGCACCGACATCCGCAAGCTCGACGCCGTGGGCCTCGTCGCCGAGACGCAGTGCGAGTTCCTGCGTGAGCTCGGGCTTCCCGGGCGACGTGCAGGCCGGGCTCGCCGTCACGAAGCTCGGCACGTCGAGCATCGTCTACCGCATCGGCCTGTTCCAGGGCGACTCCGACGAGCCGGCTGCGATCGGCCGCTTCGTCCACGTCTATGTCGACGCCGCGACGCGCACCGTCACGCCGATCCCCGAGGCAATACGCAGCGCTGTCGCGCCACTCGTCACGCCCTGACCACCTCCGGAGCGTGTCCGCATGAGTGACCGCGCCACGTACGTCCTGGTCGACGGCGAGAACATCGACGCGACCCTCGGGCAGTCGATCCTGGGACGTCGCCCCAACCCGCACGAGCGCCCGAGGTGGGACCGGCTGCTGCATGCCGTGACCCTGACCCCGATCATTTCGGCTGCTGTCCTCGTTTTCGGCGCGGGTCGTCGACCTCGTCATCGCGCACCGTCGCGCCGAGCTGCCGGCCCCGCCTGACATCCAGCTGGAGCCCCCGCATCCGCCACCCGATCCGAATTCGACACCCGAAAGGAAGCGTGACCACGCCTGTGCTGCTTCTGATCATCCTTGCCGTCATCGTCGTGCTGGGCGTCGGCATCGGCCTCGTCATCGGCCGCGGCCGCAAGGAGCTGCCGCCGCCGTCGGAGCTCGACCGGGTCACCGAGGAGGTCATCGAGCATCCCGAGCACCCGGAGCCGCACCTCGAGGACGATGAACCGGCCGCCGCGGTCGAGACGATCGAGCGGCCCGAGGCGCCCCAGGGCCGCCTCGTACGCCTGCGCGCCCGGCTCGCGAGGTCGCAGGGCCGCTCGGCAAGGGCCTGCTCGCGGTGCTCAGCCGTTCGACGCTCGACGACGACGCGTGGGAGGAGCTCGAGGACACGCTGCTCGCCGCCGACGTCGGCGTCACGGCGACCGACGAGCTGGTCGCCAACCTCAAGACCCGCGTGCGGGTCGAGGGCATCGACGATCCCGCCGCCGCCAAGGCGGCGCTGCGCGAAGAGCTCGTCGGCCTGATCGACCCGTCGTTCGACCGCACGCTCGACTCGACCGGCGCTCGACGGCAAGCCCGGCGTCGTGCTCGTCGTCGGCGTCAACGGCACCGGCAAGACCACGACCGTCGGCCGGCTCGCGCGCGTGCTGGTCGCCGAGGACAAGACCGTCGTGCTCGGTGCTGCCGACACGTTCCGCGCCGCCGCGGCCGACCAGCTGCAGACCTGGGGCGAACGCGTCGGCGTGCCGACCGTCCGCGGCCCCGAGGGCGGCGACCCCGCGAGCGTCGGGTTCGAGGCCGTGCAGCGCGGCATCGCCGACGGCACCGACGTCGTGCTGGTCGACACCGCCGGCCGGCTGCACACCAAGGCCGGCCTCATGGACGAGCTCGGCAAGGTCAAGCGCGTCATCGAGAAGCAGGCCCCGGTCACCGAGGTCCTGCTCGTCATCGACGCCACGACGGGCCAGAACGGCCTGACGCAGGCCCGGGTGTTCGGCGAGGTCGTCGACGTCACCGGGCATCGTGCTGACCAAGCTCGACGGCACCGCCAAGGGCGGCATCGTCATCGCGGTGCAGCGTGAGCTCGGCGTGCCGGTCAAGTTCGTCGGCCTCGGCGAGGGCGCGGACGACCTGGCGCCGTTCGACGCCGAGGAGTTCGTCGACGCCCTGCTGGCGCTAGCGTCGAGACCTCACAGTGCCGTCGCTGCTCGACTCAGCGCGTCGGCGTAACACGCTGTTTACACAGCGGGCCGCATTCGTGATCCGGATGCAACATTGGCGGGCGCATCCCGAAACCCCTCGACACCAGTCTGTGTCGCAACAGGTCGTCACCTCGTCCTGCCGCAACACACACTTCTTTCGGAGGTTTCATGGATACCGGCGATACCGCGTGGATTCTGGCCAGCTCGGCCCTGGTCCTGCTCATGACGCCAGGACTGGCGTTCTTCTACGGCGGCATGGTCCGCTCCAAGACCGTGCTCAACATGATGATGATGAGCTTCGTCGCCCTGGCGATCGTGCCGGTGCTGTGGGTCCTCTACGGCTACTCGCTGCCTTCAGCCCTGACGGCAACCAGTTCCTCGGCGGCTTCAAGCGCCTCGGCCTCGACCCGTCAGCCGTCGAGACGGCCTACGGGACGATCCCCGAGTACGTCTTCGTGGTGTTCCAGCTGATGTTCGCGATCATCACTGTCGCGCTGATCAGCGGCGCGATCGCCGACCGCGCCAAGTTCGGCGCCTGGGCGCTGTTCCTCGTCGATCTGGGTCACGGTCGTCTACTTCCCGGTCGCGCACTGGGTCTTCGACTTCGGCGACGACGGCGGCTGGATCGCGACCAAGCTCGAGGCGCTCGACTTCGCCGGTGGTACCGCGGTCCACATCAACGCCGGTGCTGCCGGCCTGGCCCTCGCGCTGGTCCTCGGCAAGCGCGTCGGCTGGAAGCGCGACCCGATGCGTCCGCACAACCTGCCGTTCGTGCTGCTCGGCGCCGGCCTCCTGTGGTTCGGCTGGTTCGGCTTCAACGCCGGCTCCGCCGTCGGCGCCAACGGCCTCGCCGGCCTGGCGTTCGTCAACACGACGGTCGCCACGGCTGCGGCGATGCTCGGCTGGCTGCTCGTCGAGGTCATCCGCGACAAGAAGGCCACGAGCCTCGGTGGCGCCTCCGGCGCCGTTGCCGGTCTCGTCGCCATCACCCCGGCCTGTGGTGCGGTCTGACGCCGGTCGGCTCGATCGTCTCGGCGTCATCGCGGGCATCCTGTGTGCGCTGGCCGTCGGCCTCAAGTACAAGTTCGGCTACGACGACTCGCTCGACGTCGTCGGCGTCCACCTCGTCGGCGGCCTCGTCGGCACGCTGCTGATCGGCTTCCTCGCCATCGACGGGCGACGCCGGCGGCATCGCGGCCTGTTCTACGGCGGCGACCTCGAGCAGCTCGGCAAGCAGGCCGTCGCCGCGTTCGTCGTCCTGGCGTACTCGTTCGTCCTCACGTACATCATCGGTAAGTTGATCGACGTGACGATCGGGTTCCGCATCAGCGAAGAGGATGAGGTCCTCGGCATCGACCAGGTCGAGCACCTGGAGACCGCGTACGACGAAGCCGGCATCATCGGCGGCGTCCGACACCTGAAGACGGGAGTCTGAACATGAAGCTCGTGACCGCGGTCATCAAGCCGCACAAGTGGGAAGAGGTCCGCGAGGCCCTCGCCGCAGCGGGTGTCGCCGGCATGACGGTGACCGAGGCAAGCGGCTACGGCCAGCAGAAGGGACACACCGAGGTCTACCGCGGTGCTGAGTACGACGTCTCGCTGGTCCCCAAGATCCGCCTCGAGGTCGTCGTCGACGACGCCGACGTCGAGAGCGTGGTCAGCACGATCACCGGGTCGGCGCAGACCGGCAAGATCGGTGACGGCAAGGTCTGGGTCATCCCGGTCGACTCGGTCGTGCGGGTTCGCACGGGCGAGACGGACGAGGCAGCTCTCTAAGGCCTGACGACCATCAACGGAGCCGCCGCAGCACCTCAACGGGTGCTGCGGCGGCTCTGTGTCGTGTGTCCGGCGCCGCCGGTGGGCGACCCGCTGCGTACGATCACCTCCGTGACCCACGAGTTCGACAAGGCCGCGCTCGCCCAGCAGCGGAGCGACCGGGCCCTCGAGGCCGACCGGAGGCTGCGGCAGCTGTTCGCGGCAGCCGTGCCGGCCGACGGCAGCGATCCGCGCGAAGGGCCTGGCATGGCGCTCGTCGCGGTCGGTGGCTACGGCCGCTCCGAGCTCTCGCCGTTCAGCGACCTCGACGTCGTGCTGCTGCACGATCCGTCGGTCGACGAGTCCGTCGTGCGGGAGGTCGCCGAGGCGATCTGGTACCCGCTTGTGGAACGACGGGGTCGCCCTCGACCACTCCGTCCGCGACACCGTCCAGATGCGTGATGCCGCGGCGACCGACCACCGTGCGGCGATGGGCATGCTCGATGCGCGGACCGTCGCCGGCGACGCCGGACTCGTCCTGGCCCTGCGCTCACAGGTGCTCGCCGACTGGCGCCGCGACGCCCGTACGCGGGTCGAGGAGGTCCGCGAGGCGCGCAACTCCCGCATCGAGCGGTCCGGCTGGATCGCGCACGCCGCCGTGCCCGACCTCAAGGAGTCCGGGGGAGGGCTGCGCGACAGCGTCATCCTGCGGGCGCTCGTCGCGACCTGGCTGATCGACGTACCCCACGGGGAGTCCGAGGCGCTGCGGTCCGACCTCCTCGACGTACGCGACGCGCTGCACGAGACCGTCGGCCGGCGAGTCGAGCGGCTCGATGCCGACGTCATCCCGGATGTCGCGCGTTTCCTCGGCATGGGCGCCGAGGAGCTCGACCTGCACACCCGTCAGCTCGGCCGCCGCATCGCGCACCTGGCGTCGCTGTCGTGGCACAAGATCGACGCCGCGCTCGCACCGCCCGGCCAAGCGCACCATCACGCCGACCGGCCCGGCCGTGACGCCGCTGGCCGAGGGCGTCGGCATCCTCGACGGCGAGGTCATCGTCACCGGCAAGGCCGATCCGGCGACCGATCCCGAGGTCGCGCTCCGGGCGGCAGCCGCGGCGGCGCGCGAGGGCCTGCCGTTCAGCCCGGGTTCGGCCGACGCGGCTCGCCGCAGTCGATGGGTGAGCTGCCCGACCCGTGGTCGCCGTCGTCGTCGCGGCTCATGGTCGACCTGCTGAGCTCCGGCAAGGGGCTCGTGCGGGTGTGGGACGAGCTCGACTTCGCCGGCGTCGTCGACCTGCTGCTGCCGGAGTGGGTCGCGATCCGGCTGCGCGGCTCGTCGTCGCCCGTGCACCGGTTCACGGTCGACCGGCACAGCCTCGAGACCTGCGTGCAGGCCGCCAAGGTCAAGCGCGACGTGGCCCGACCCGACCTGCTGGCGGTCGCGGCGCTGCTGCACGACATCGGCAAGGGTGTCGAGGGCGACCACTCCGAGGTCGGCGAGCCCATGGCCGTACGCATCGCGCAGCGGTGGGGCTTCAGCGACGAGGACGCCGCGGTCGTCGGCAAGCTCGTACGCTGGCACCTCCTGCTGCCGACGATCGCGACGCGGCGCGACATCGAGGACCCGTCGACGGCCGCCAACGTCGCCGAGATCGTGGAGACCGAGGACTTCCTCGACCTGCTCGCCGCGCTCACCGCCTCCGACGCGCAGGCCACCAGCCCGGCTGCGTGGTCGCCGTGGCGGCAAGGGCCTGACCGAGGGGCTCGTCGAGAAGGTCCGTGCGCGTCCTCGACGAGAGCGTGACGACGCCGACCGCCGAGGACTACGAGGGCTGGCCCGCCGGCGTGCCCGATCCCGGAGCACGGCGCCATGCGGCCGGCCGACTTCTCGCTCACGGTCGAGTCCCACCAGGGCGGCTCGCTGCTGACGATCGTGACCGCCGACCGGCAGGGCGTCATGGCCGACCTCGCCGGTGGCCTGGCCCTGCGCCGGGCTGGCGATCCGCTCGGCCCGCACCGTCACGCTCGGCGATGCTGCGGTGTCGCTGTGGGAGGTGTCGCGGTCCGACATCGACGCGGCCCGCCTGACCGATCGTCTGCGCCCGGCGATGGCCGGCGAGCTCGACCTCTCGGGGCGCCTCGAGCTGACGTCGATCGCCGACGCACCTGACGCGCGCGTACGCCTGCTCGACCGGCTCTCGGAGACCGCGACGCTGGTCGAGGTGCGCGCCCAGGACCGCCGCGGCCTGGTCTGGACCGTGTGCGACCAGATCGCCTCGCTCGGCCTGTCGATCCGCTCGGCGCACATGTCGACGTACGGCGACGAGGTCCGCGACGTGTTCTACGTCGTCGACGGCGATGGCCAGCCCCTCGACGATCCCGACCGCGGCGACCCTGCGCGACGCCCTCGCCACCGCCCTCACCTGACCTGCCCCTGGAGCGGTGACCTAGTCGCCCTTCCGGGCCTCGGAGAGCCAACTGGCCCACCGCCGCGGACTGGATAGGCGACCAAGTCACCGCCCACGAGGGGGAGGCGCCACGGGGTCTCGGTTAGAGTTGACCAGACCCCTTTCTCTCCATTCGAGGATGACGACCGACGTATGTTCGACACCCTGCAAGATCGCCTGCAGTCAGCGTTCAAGAACCTGCGCGGCAAGGGTCGACTCTCCGACGCCGACATCGACGCCGTCGCACGCGAGATCCGGGTCGCGCTGCTCGACGCGGACGTCGCCGTTCCGGTGGTCCGCGACTTCATCGCCAACGTCAAGGAGCGGGCCCGCGGCGCCGAGGTGAGCCAGGCGCTCAACCCCGCCCAGCAGGTCATCAAGATCGTCAACGACGAGCTCGTCACGATCCTCGGCGGCGAGACGCGGCGCATCCGCTACGCCAAGAACCCGCCGACCGTCATCATGCTGGCCGGCCTCCAGGGCGCCGGCAAGACGACCCTCGCCGGCAAGCTCGGCCTCTGGCTCAAGGGCCAGGGCAAGTCGCCGATGCTCGTCGCGGCCGACCTCCAGCGCCCCAACGCCGTCAACCAGCTCCAGGTCGTCGGTGAGCAGGCCGGCGTCAAGGTCTTCGCCCCCGAGCCCGGCAACGGCGTCGGCGACCCGGTCAAGGTCGCGACCGACGGACTCGCCGAGGCCCGCCGCACGCTGCACGACGTCGTGATCGTCGACACCGCCGGCCGCCTCGGCATCGACGAAGAGCTGATGCAGCAGGCCGCCGACATCCGTGCCGCGGTCGATCCCGACGAGGTCCTGTTCGTCATCGACGCGATGATCGGCCAGGACGCCGTCGTCACGGCCGAGGCGTTCCTCGAGGGCGTCGACTTCACCGGCGTCGTGCTGACCAAGCTCGACGGCGACGCCCGCGGTGGCGCGGCGCTGTCCGTACGCTCGATCACCGGCCGGCCGATCATGTTCGCGTCGACGGGCGAGAAGCTCACCGACTTCGACGCGTTCCACCCCGACCGCATGGCGTCGCGCATCCTCGACATGGGCGACATGCTCACCCTGATCGAGCAGGCCGAGAAGGTCATCGACACCGAGCAGGCCGCCAAGGACGCCGAGAAGCTCATGGGCGGCTCGTTCACGCTCGACGACTTCCTCAGCCAGATGGAAGCCATCTCCAAGATGGGCTCGATGTCCAAGCTCGTCGGCATGCTCCCGGGCATGGGTGCCATGAAGGAGCAGCTCGCCAACTTCGACGAGCGCGAGGTCGACAAGATCAAGGCGATCATCCGCTCGATGACGCCGGCCGAGCGCGACAACCCCAAGATGATCGACGGCTCCCGTCGCACGCCGCATCTCCAAGGGCTCCGGCACCGAGGTCAAGGACGTCAACCAGCTCGTCGACCGCTTCTTCGACGCCCGCAAGATGATGCAGCAGATGGCCAAGGGCGGCGGTGGATGCCCGGTATGCCCGGCATGCCGGGGCTCCCCGGTGCCGGCAAGCGCGCGGGCGCCAAGCAGAAGCCGCAGCAGAAGAAGAAGGGCAAGCGCGTGTCGGGCAACCCCGCCAAGCGCGCTGCCGAGGCCGCCGGCGCCACCAAGAAGGACGGCGCGAGCGCGTTCGGCTTCCCGGCCGGCGGCAACGACGAGTTCGAGCTGCCCAAGGAGCTCAAGGACCTGCTCTGAGCGCGCTCGCTCCACGTGCGCCGACCGGCACGTGGGCCATACGGTCGGGGCCATGGGGAAACCACCGCTCGTCGTGGTCATGGGCATCTCGGGCGTCGGCAAGTCCGCCGTCGGGCACGAGCTCGCTGACCGGTTCTCGCTCGACTACGCGGACGGCGACGACTTCCACTCCGAGGCCAACATCGCCAAGATGTCGGCCGGCACGCCGCTGACCGACGAGGACCGCTGGCCCTGGCTGGCCGACATCGGCGTGTGGCTCGCACGAGCACGACGCCGCCGGCGGGGTCATCAGCTGCTCGGCGCTCAAGCGCGCCTATCGCGACGTCCTCGTCGACGCCGCCCCGCGTACGTACTTCCTGCACCTCACGGGCGACCATGACCTGATCAAGTCGCGCATGGAGCACCGCGACCACTTCATGCCCGCCGTCGCTGCTGGAGTCGCAGGAGCAGACGCTCGAGCCGCTGCAGGACGACGAGAACGGCTGGGCCTTCGACATCACCCCGTCACCTGCCGAGATCGTGGACGCGTTCGTCGCCCGCGCCGGCCTCGCCCAGGAGGACACCGCATGATCGCCAGTACGCTCATCGCCGCCGCACCGCCCGAGCCGGTCAAGGCCGTCGCCGGCACCGGCCAGCTCATCACCGCCGCACTCGTCGGCATCGCGGTGCTCGTCGTGCTGATCACGCTCTTCAAGCTGCACCCGTTCCTCGCGCTGATCCTCGGCTCGCTCGACGGTCGGCGCGATCGCCGGCCGCAACATGCTCGACGTCGTCGGCAGCTTCAGCACCGGCGTCGGCGACACGGTCAAGGGCGTCGGCGTCCTGATCGCCCTCGGCGCGATGTTCGGCAAGCTGCTCGCGGACTCCGGCGGCGCCGACCAGATCGTCGACACGATCGTCGGCAGGTCGAGCCAGCGGATGCTGCCGTGGTCGATGGCGGCGATCGGCGCGATCATCGGCCTGCCGATGTTCTTCGAGATCGGCCTGGTCCTGCTGATGCCGGTCATCTTCCTGGTCGCCAAGCGCGCCGAGCGGTCGATCATCGCGCTCGGCATCCCGGCGCTCGCCGGCCTCTCCGCGATGCACGGGTTCGTCCCGCCGCACCCCGGACCGCTGGCCGCGATCGAGGCGGTCGACGCCGACCTCGGCCGTACGCTGGCGCTCGGCATCCTGGTCGCGATCCCGACGATCGTCGTCGCCGGTCCGCTGTTCGCCCGGTTCGCCGAGCGTTGGGTGCCCGTCGCCGGCCGGACGACCTCTACGACGCGACCACCGAGAAGCGCGAGATGCGGCCCGGCTTCGGCATCACGCTGGCCACGGTGCTGCTGCCCGTCGTGCTGATGATGGGCAAGGCGTACTCCGACATCGCGCTCGACGAGGGCGACCGGACCGCGCAAGGCGCTCGACTTCATCGGCGAGCCGTTCGTCGCCCTGCTGATCTCGGTCATCGTCGCGATCTTCACCCTGGGCCGCGGCTCCGGCATGGACAAGGACGACATCAGCGACGTCGCTCAACAAGTCGTTGCCCCCGATCGCCGGCATCCTGCTGATCGTCGGCGCCGGCGGCGGGTTCAAGCAGACCCTGATCGACACCGGCATCGCCGAGGTGGTCGCCGACTTCGTCAAGGACAGCGGTGTCTCGGTCCTGCTGCTGGCCTGGCTCGTCGCGGTGCTGATCCGCGTGGCGACCGGTTCGGCCACCGTCGCGACGATCACGGCGGCCGGCATCATGGCGCCGATCGCGCAGGACCTCGGCAGCACCGAGGTGTCGCTGCTCGTGCTGGCCATCGGCGCGGGCTCGGTGTTCTTCTCCCATGTCAACGACGCGGGTTCTGGCTGGTCAAGGAGTTCTTCGGGCTGTCGGTCGTCCAGACCATCAAGAGCTGGTCGATCATGGAGACGATCCTGTCGGTGACGGGCCTCGTCGTCGTGCTGGGCCTGAACCTGGTGGTGTGAGCCCTCAGGACATGACATCTGTCATGAATTTGTGACAGGTCGGCGAGATACCCTGAGGCAATGCTCATTCCGCTCCTGCGGACGTACCTTGCGCCTTACAAGAGGCCGATTGCACTCGTCCTGACCTTCCAGCTGATCCAGACGCTCGCCAACCTCTGGCTGCCCGGACTCAACGCCGACATCATCGACAAGGGCGTCGTCCAGGGCGACACCGGCTACATCGTCCGCACCGGCGGGATGATGCTGATGGTCACCGTGATCCAGGTCGTCTGCACGATCGTCGCGGTCTACTTCGGCGCCCGCACCGCGATGGCGCTCGGCCGCGACCTGCGGGCCGGCGTGTTCAACAAGGTCGAGACGTTCGCCGCGCGCGAGATGGCGCAGCTCGGCGCCCCGACGCTGATCACCCGCTCGACCAACGACGTCCAGCAGGTCCAGCTCATCGTGTTCCTGGCGCTCACTTTGCTGGTGGCGGCGCCGATCATGTGCTTCGGCGGCATCGTTCTGGCGCTGCGCCAGGACGTCGAGCTGTCCGGGTTGCTGCTGGTCGTCCTGCCGGCGCTGGTCGATCAGCATCGGCTTGATGATCCGGCAGATGCGGCCGCTGTTCCGGGTCATGCAGAGCAAGATCGACGGCATCAACGGCATCATGCGCGAGCAGATCACGGGCATCCGGGTGATCCGCGCGTTCGTCAAGGAGCGACCACGAGGCGCGAACGGTTCGGCGAGGCCAACCGCGAGACCATGCGAGGTCTCGATGGCCGTCGGGCGCCTGATGGCGATGATGTTCCCGATCTTGATGCTGGTGTTGAACGCCTCGAGCGTCGCTGGCGACGTGGTTCGGCGGCACCGCATCGGCAGCGGCGACCTGCAGGTCGGCGCGCTGACGGCCTTCCAGAGCTACCTGATGCAGATCCTGATGGCGGTCATGATGGCGACGTTCATGTTCATGCTGTTGCCGCGAGCGGAGGTCTCGCGCCGAGCGGATCACCGAGGTACTCGAGACCGACCCGAGTGTCGTGGCCGCCGACCGACGCCGGTGAGGTCACGCTCGTCCGCGGCCAGCATCGAGATGGGGGAGCCGAGTTCCGCTTTCCCGGCGCGGAGTACGACGTGCTGCACGGATCGACCTGGTCGCGCGGCCCGGCGAGACCACCGCGATCATCGGCTCGACGGGCAGTGGCAAGTCGACGTTGCTCAGCCTGATCCCGCGGCTGTTCGACGTGACCGGCGGGGCGGTGCGCGTCGACGGCGTACGACATCCGACGCTCGATCCCGAGCGATGTCTGGGCCGCGATCGGGCTCGTGCCGCAGCGGCCCTACCTGTTCACCGGCACCGTGGCGAGCAACCTGCGTTACGGACGCCCCGACGCGACCGACGACGAGTTGTGGGACGCGCTGCGAGATCGCGCAGGCCGACGGACTTCGTCGAGCGCATGCCCGAGCCGCTCAACGCGCCGATCGCGCAAGGCGGCACCAATGTCTCGGGCGGGCAGCGGCAACGGCTCGCGATCGCCCGCGCTCTCGTGCAAGCGGCCGCGCGATCTATCTGTTCGACGACTCGTTTTCGGCGCTCGACTATGCGACCGACGCTGCATTGCGGGCGGCGCTGCGGCCGGGGACCGCCGATGCGACCGTCGTGATCGTCGCGCAGCGCGTCAGCACGATTCGCGACGCCGACCGCATCGTCGTGCTCGACGAGGGCCGCGTCGTCGGCACGGGCACCCACCACGAGCTGATGGCAGACCTGCGACGACCTACCGCGAGATCGTGCTGTCCCAGCTCACCGAAGAGGAGGCGGCATGAGTGGGCCGGCGGACCGCCCTGGCGGGATGGCGGATGCCGCCGGCGCAAACCCAAGGACTTCAGGGGCTCGGTGCGCGCGGCTGCGTCGACCGGCTTGCTGCCGGCAGCGCGCTGTCGTCTGGGCGGTCGTCGCGCTGGGCGTCGTCGCGTGTCGCGCTGACGGTCATCGGGCCCGAAGATGCTCGGCCACGCGACCGACATCGTCTTCACCGGCTTTCCTCGGCGGCCGGCTGCCCGACGGGCGCGACCAAGGCCGACGTGGTCGACGCAGCTGCGCAACGACGGCGACGACAGCGTCGCCGACATGGTGTCAGGCTCTGGATCTTCATCCCGGCGCACGGCATCGACTTCCCGGCGCTCGGGCTGGGTCCTGCTGCTGCGTGCTCGTGCTCTCCGTCCTCGCATCGGTGCTGCATGCTCTTCCAGGGCTGTGTTGACCACGACCGTCGTGCAGCGGACCGTCATCTGACCTGCGCGAAGAGGTCGAGGAGAAGTTCGCGCGGCTGCCGCTGACCTACTTCGACCGCAAGTCGCGCGGCGAGGTGCTCTCGCGAGCGACCAACGACATCGACAACGTCGCTCAGTCGCTGCAACAGACGATGAGCCAGGTCCTCACCTCGATGCTCACCATCGTTGGTGTCACTCGCCATGATGGTCGAGCTTCTCACCGCTGCTGGCCGTCGTCGCTCTTGTCACGGTGCCGATCGTCGGTCTTCGATGACCAATGTGATCGCCAAGCGCGCGCAGCCGCAGTTCATGGAGCAGTGGGCGACGACGGGCCGGCTGAACGGGCACATCGAGGAGGTGCTTCACCGGGCACGAGATCGTCAAGGTCTTCGGCCGGCAGGCGGAGGCCCGCGAGGCATTCAAAGCGCCACAACGACTCAGTGTTCGACGTCGAGCTTCAAGGCGCAGTTCATCTCCGGCGATCATCCAGCCGACCGATGATGTTCATCGTCGAACGTCAACTACGTGCGCGTTGCCGTCATCGGCGCGCTGCGGGTCGCGTCCGGCCACGCTGACGCATCGGCGATGTCCAGGCGTTCATCCAGTACTCGCGCCAGTTCACCCAGCCGCTTACGCAGGTGGCATCGATGCTCAACCTGCTGCAGTCGGGGCTCGCGTCGGCGGAGCGCGTCTTCGCTTTGCTCGACGAGCCCGAGGAGAAGTCCCGACCCGGCCGACGCGCTTACGCCCGACCCGACCGGACGGCCGGGTCGCGTTCGAGCGACGTGTCGTTCTCGCTACGAGCCTGACGAGCCACTGATCCAGCACCTCGACCTCGACAGCTGAGCCCGGCCATACGGTCGCCATCGTCGGACCGACCGGCGCGGGCAAGACGACGCTGACCAAACTGATCCTGAGGTTCTACGACGTCGACGGCGGTCGGATCACCCTCGACGGCATCGACATCACGACGCTCGAGCGCGCCGCCTGCGCGCGAGAACTTCGGCGTGGTGCTGCAGGACACCTGGCTGTTCGGCGGCACGATCCGCGAGAACATCGCCTACGGCGCCCACCGGGCGACGCGAGGAGCGAGATCGTCGCGGCGGCCGACGGCTGCGTACGTCGACCACTTCGTGCGCACGCTGCCCGACGGCTACGACACGGTGATCGACGACGAGGGGACGAACGTCAGCGCGGGCGAGCGCCAGCTGCTCACGATCGCGCGGGCGTTCCTCGCCGACCCGGCGATCCTGGTCCTCGACGAGGCGACGAGCTCGGTCGACACCCGCACCGAGGCACTGGTGCAGCGGGCGATGGAGGAGCTGCGGTCGGCCGCACCAGCTTCGTCATCGCGCACCGGCTCTCGACGATCCGCGACGCCGACCTGATCGTCGTGATGGAGGACGGCCAGATCGTCGAGCAGGGTACCCACGACGACGCTGCTGGCGGCCGGCGGAGCCTACGAGCGGCTGTACGCCGCCCAGTTCGCCGCCCCGGCGACCGACTCAGCGGTTGGCGCCCTTGAGTGAGCCCGTGCTGGTCCCACCCTCGGAGACGAGGCACGTGACCTCGGGATCCACCTTCCAGGAGTCCTTGAACGGTCGCAGATAGGCGATGACGAGCTCGGTGCTGTCAGCCGGCACGCCGACATAGTCCTCGTATCGCTGCACGCAGCCCGCCGCTCGGCGAGCCGGTCGACCTCGGGCTGTCCGGGGAAGTCGCCGTCGCCGAGGTCGAAGTTGGCGAACGCCTCTTCGCGGTGCGGCTTGCTGCACGGTATGAGCTCGACCGTGAGCTGGGTCGAGGCGCTCGGCTCCTTGGTGAGGCAGTCGCCCGATGCGGATGTTGCCCACGAGCACGTGCCCGCCTTCGACGACCTGCCCCGAGGAGTCGCGTTCGGGCTGGCTGTTGACGATGGCCACGCATCGCGATGACGAAGCCCGCGACCCACAGCACGCTGATGATGAGCGCAGCGATCGCCATGCCCTTGCCATGCGGTCGACCGTCTTTGGACCGGACCAGCACGATGATCGCGAGGATCACCGCGGCGATCAGGGTCAGGACGAAGAATCCGAAGATGGCCAGCACGAGCGCCGTGATCGCCAGTGCCTTCGACGGTGCTGCGGACGGCGGGCGGTAGGCGCCCTGAAGGTGCGGAGTACGCCTGACCGGGATAGGGCTGCTGGGGATATGGCTGTCCCGCCGCCGGCCAAGGCGGCTGGAGCGGGTCAACGTGGCGGCTGCTGCTCGGTCATGAGAATCCCCTCAGGTGGCGCTGCGTACGCCGACGCGACAGGCTAACCCAGCCGGAGCCGCTCCACGGAAGCGAAACTGCTGATCAGTCCGCCAGGAACTCCGCGACACGGTCCTTGGGGTGGCCGATGATCGCTCGGTTGACGCGTATGAGCACGGGTCGCTGCATCAGCCGGGGATGCTGAACGAGAAGGTCCGCCACGGCCTCGGCGGTCACATAGTCGTCGGCGACGAGGTCCTGCGCCTTGAAGAACCCGTCCTTGCGCACGAGGTCGGCCGGCGGGTCCTCGAGCTTGTCCATCAGCTCGAGCAGCTCAGCACGGTCGAGCGGCTTCTTGAGGTACTGCACCACCTCGGTCTCGACCCCGGCCGACAGAAGCCTCGTCGAGCGCGTGGCGGGAGGTCGAGCAGGCCGTGTTGTGCAGGATCGTCACGTCAGACATGTCGCGAGCATACGACGGACAGCGCTTCGACCCTTCGAGCGTCCCCGGTGCTAGCGCGAGCCGGTGGACACGAGGCACGTCACCGGCGCGGTTGAGGGTCCAGGACGACTCCACCGGACGCAAGAAGAGGACGTCGAGCTGGGAGTCGGCGTAGGGCTTGCCGATGAAGGCTTTAAATTCTGGCACAACCGGCGTTGGCGAGCCGGCTGACCTCCGCCTGCCCCGGGAATTCTCGCCGGCGGCGAGGTCGAATTCCGCGTAGGCCTCCAGGTAATCGCGGGGACGTGCAGGGAGTGACAGTCACCTCGGCGTAGGTCTTCGCGCCAACCAGATTGTCCGCCGTGCAGTCGCCTGGCCGCAGATCGTTGCTGGAGATCTCACCGCGAAAAGTCGACGACGCCGGCAGTGTCGCGATCGGCGCTCATTGAGCGAGTCGACCACGATGAAGAGGATGATCACGCTGATCCAGACACGGGATGATGACGAGTGCCGCGATCGCCATGCCCTTGCCATAATGCCAGGGCGGTGCTTGGAGTCGCTGATGACCTGGATCGAGAGGATCAACGAGATGATCCAGGTGACCAGCCCCGGGAAGCACGCGAGTCCCAACGCCCAACCGGCCTTGGCTTGGACGCGGGCGGCATGGAGCGTCGCGGGTCGTACGACTGCGGTCCACCCGCTCGGATAGCTCGGGGAATGCCGGAGCGTACGGCTGACCGGCCGGCGGCTCATTGGCGGTGGGACCTGGTCGGTCATGGTGTCCTCAGGCATCGGGTGGTGGGATGGCTGCGACAGGCTATCGCGGTTCGATTCGGCTGTCTGTGGAACGGCGTCATGCGACATGACCGGATGTGGGAAGCGTTTTCGCACAACCTGAAGGACCCGGCCGGCGCCGCCGTGCCGTTCTTCCTGCTGTTCATGCTCATCGAGATGGCAGCAGTCCGGCGCGAGGATCGCGAGGATCGAGAGCGCGCTGGCGAGGCGCCGCGGGGGATGGGCTACCTCAAGGAGGACACCCGGGCGAGCCTGACGATGTTCGTCGGGTCGATCGTGTTCTCGGCGATCTTCCGCACGGCGGCGTTCCTGCTCTACACCGTGCTCTACGTCCACCTCGCGCCGTGGCACCTGTCGGCCACGAACCCGTGGACGTGGGTCGGCGTGCTGCTCGGCGTCGACCTGCTCTGGTACACCTACCACCGCTTCTCGCATCGCGTACGCCTCGGCTGGGCCGGCCACCAGGCCCACCACTCGAGCGTCTACTTCAACTTCTCGACCGCGCTGCGGCAGAAGTGGAACCAGTGGTTCGAGGTCCTGATCTGGTTGCCGCTGCCGCTGCTCGGGCGTTCCGCCCTGATGATCTACTTCACGTTCTCGATCAACCTGATCTGGCAGTTCCACCTGCACACCGAGAAGATCGACCGGTTCCCCCGTTGGTGGGAGGCGGTGTTCAACACCCCGTCGCACCACCGCGTGCACCACGGCTCCGACCCGATCTACCTCGACCGCAACTACGGCGGCATCCTCATCGTCTGGGACCGCCTGTTCAGGTCGTTCCAGGGCGAGCTGCACCGGCCGACGTACGGGCTGACGTACCCGGTCGGCACCTACAACGTGTGGAAGCTGCAGTACGGCGAGTACGTCAAGATCTGGCACGACGTCAGGCAGGCGCCGCGTTGGCGCGACCGGCTGGCGTACGTCTTCGGGCCGCCCGGCTGGCAGCCGCCCCAGCCGGCGCCGCGAGACTCCGTCGGTCCGGCCCTGACGGTCAGGTGCCGGCCGGGTCGATGACGGCGCGAAGTGCGGCGACGTGGTCGTCGAACGCCTTGCGGCCGGCGGGCGTGAGGCGCACGCGTACGCGCCGCCGCCGGCCTCGAGGGGTCGCTCGATGCCGATGTAGCCGGCAGCCTCGAGGGTCGCGAACTGCTTTTACGAGCCAGTCCGACAACCCGAGCCGATCGCGCACGAACGCGAAGTCGATCCAGTCGGCGGATGCCAGCAGCGCCACGATCGACAGCCGGGTGCTGGGTGGATCAGCTCGTCGAACTGCGGGCCGCGGTCATGCGTCGAGTCCGCTCGGCGCGGCGACGCGCCGCGGCATCTGGGCCGAATCCCAGGATCGCGACTGCCACGATCGCTGGCGATGGTCGAGGAGTGGTCGGCGCCGTCGGCGTCGGCGAGGAATCCGAGACCCACGGTCAGCGCACCGAGCACGATCAAGCAGCCAGACGGACGGCAAGGTGCTGGTCGACGATGCCGGCTCGTACGCTCAGCTCGACGTACTCCGCTCGGCCCGAGAAGATGCGCTGGGCGACGACGGAGTGCGTGGCGCCGAACAGGAACGTCGCCACCACTGCGAGCCAGGGAAGGTCCAGGTCCGAGATCACGCCGATCGCGACCCACGCGGCAGCGACTCCCCAGCCAGTACGAGCGCGGCACGCCGATCTCCGCGATGACAGCTGCTGCTCCTTTCGATGGCCCGAAGCGCCAGTTGGGCCTCGGCCTGGCTGATGTCCTTCGACATGTCGGTCTCACTTTCCTGGTAGGAAACTCAAAGTTACGGTCTCCTATAGGAAACTCAACCGCCCTCGCCCAGGCGATCGCTCGGTATCGGTAAGAATGGCCGCATGGATCACGTGCGCTACGACGTCGACGAGACATCTGCACGATCACGCTGGATCGGCCCGAGCGGCGCAACGCCGTCGACGGGCCGATGGCCGCCGAGCTGCGCGACGGCGTTCGAGCAGTTCGAGGCCGACGAGGCGCTGGCCGTCGCGGTGCTCACCGGTGCCGGCGGCACTTTCTGCGCCGGCGCCGACCTGCAGCGGTCGCCGACCCGGACGCCGCAACGAGCTCGATCCCGAAGGGCCGGCCGCGGACCGATGGGCCCGAGCCGCATGGAGCTGACGAAGCCGGTCATCGCCGCGGTCGTCCGGCCACGCGGTGGCCGGCGGTCTGGAGCTGGCGCTGCTGGCCGACCTGCGGGTCGTCGAGGAGGACGCGGTCTTCGGCGTGTTCTGCCGGCGCTGGGGCGTGCCGCTGATCGACGGCGGCACGGTGCGCCTGCCGCGCATCGTCGGCCAGGGCCGGGCGCTGGACATGATCCTCACCGGCCGGCCCGTCGGCGCCGCACGAGGCGCTGCAGATGGGCCTGGCCAACCGCGTCGTGCCGGTGGGCGAGTCGCTGACCGCCGCGCACGACTCGCCGAGCAGATCGCGGCGTTCCCGCAGAGTGCATGCGTGCCGACCGCGCGTCGGCCTATCGCCAGTGGGACCTCCCGCTCGACGCCGCGCTGCGCTCCGAAGGCGCCAGGCGTACCGATCGTGATGCCGAAGGCGTCGCCGGCGCCGACCGGTTCGCCGGCGGCGAAGGCCGCCACGGCGAGTTCTGAGGCGGAGCGGGCGCGGCCGAATTGGAGCCGTGGCCGTGTTCTGGCAGAATGGCCCCTTGCGTCCGGTACGCCGTGGGCCCTCTCATCTTCGACGCCGGCTCACCGATTTCGCCGGCCGTGTCCCCACGCGGCATGGCGTCACCCACACACACATCAAGGAGACACCACACTCGTGGCAGTCAAAATCAGCCTGAAGCGCATGGGCAAGATCCGTACGCCGTTCTACCGCATCGTCGTCGCCGACTCGCGCACCAAGCGCGACGGTCGCGTGATCGAGGAGATCGGCACGTACCACCCCAAGGCAGACCCGTCCATCATCAAGGTCGACTCCGACCGGGCCCAGTACTGGCTGGGCGTCGGTGCCCAGCCGACCGAGGCCGTTGCCGCGATCCTCAAGATCACCGGCGACATCGGTGGCAAGCAACACCATGAAGTTCGCCGACGAGAAGCGCGACAAGGACGACATCTTCAAGGAGGCGCTCAAGGACTCCACAGCGAGCCCAAGGCCGACGCGACGACCAAGAAGGCCGCTGAGCCAAGAAGGCTGCCGCCAAGGCTGACGAAGCGCCCCGGCCGAGGAGGCCAAGGCTGAAGAGCCCGAGGCTGACGAGGCCCCGGCGACGAGGCCGAAGGCCGAAGAAGCGGCAGCCGAGGAGGCCAAGGCCGAAGACGCCCAAGGCTGACGAGGCCCCCGCCGACGCCGAGCAAGGCGAAGGCCTGATCATGGCCGCACCGATGCGAGTCATCGAGCACCTGGTCGCCGGAATCGTCGACAACCCAGACGACGTCAGTGTGCGCGCCAAGCAGACGCGCAACGGCGAGCTGTTCGAGGTCCGGGTCAACCCAGACGACCTCGGCAAGGTCATCGGACGCCAGGGCCGCACCGCCACCGCCATCCGCAAGGTCGCGGGCGCGATCGCCGGACGGCAGCGCGCGCATCGACTTCGTGGACGTCGACCGCCGCAGCTGACGATCCAGGTCGTCATCGGCCGGATCGGCCGGGCCCACGGCATTCGCGGAGAGGTCGCGATCGACGTTCGAACCGACGAGCCGGATCGACGTTTCGCCCCAGGATCCGGTTTCGCGGCGACCGTATGCTCACCGACGCGCGCGCGCTGGCACCGCGGACGCCTGCTCGCGACCTTCGCGGAGTCCCCGATCGCACGGCCGCCGAGGCCTTGCGCGGCACGGAGCTTCGAGGCCGACGTCGATCCGACGAGCGCCCGAACGATCCGGACGAGTTCTACGACCACCAGCTGGTCGGGCTCGAGGCGCGCACGGCGACGCGGTCGTCGGCACCGTGACCGGCATCGTGCACGGCCCCTACCAGGACACGTTGGCCGTCCAGATCGACGGCCGCGAGGTCTTCGTCCCTTCGTCGCCGAGATGGTGCCGGAGGTCGACGTCGAGCGGTGGCTTCGTCAGATCCGATGTCCGGGCTGCTCGACCCAGACGAGGCGAGGATGCCGCCGGAGCTGATGTGACGATGCGGATCGACGTCGTCAGCATCTTCCCCGACTACCTCGCGCCGCTGGAGCTCTCGCTCGCCGGCAAGGCGCAGGCAGCCGGCCTGCTAGATCTCGACGTCCACGACCTGCGCGACTTCACGCACGACCGCCACCGCACCGTCGACGACACGCCCGTACGGCGGGGGAGCCGGCATGGTGATGAAGCCGAGCCATGGGGCGAGGCGCTCGACGCGCTCGGCCACCGGCGACCGCCGTCATCGTCGTGCCGAGCCCGGCGGGCGACGCCGTTCACGCAGCGCATCGCCGAGCAGCTCGCGCCGAGCAGCACCTCGTCTTCGCCTGCGGGCGATACGAGGGCATCGACCAGCGGGTCATCGACCACGCTGCCGGCCGGGGGCGCGTCGAGGAGATCTCCGTCGGCGACTACGTGCTCAACGGCGGTGAGGTCGCGCGCTCGCGATGATCGAGGCCGATCATCCGCCTGCTGCCCGGCTTCATGGGCAATCCCGAGTCGCTGGCCGAGGAGTCGCACCGGCGTCGACGGGCTGCTCGAGTACCCCGTCTACACCAAGCCGCCAGCTGGCGCGGCCACGACGTGCCCGACGTGCTGTTCTCGGGCCATCACGCCACGATCGCCCGTGGCGCCGCGACCAGTCGCTGCGAGCGTACGGCAGCGACGGCCCGACCTGCTCGAGGTGGCCGAGCCCGATTTCTGCCGGGGCGTCCGCTGTGGCAACATTGACCCTTGGCGCCGACGGATCTGCCACAGGGGAATCGTGTTCACCGCCGCATCTAACCTTGCAACCATACGCACGTGGGTGACCTGTGGCACTGACGAGGAAGCGACCATGACCAACATCATCGACACGATCGCCGCGCATCCGCGCACCGACGTTCCTGATTTCCGCCCCGGCGACACCCTCAAAGTCCACGTCAAGGTCGTCGAGGGCAACCGCTCCCGCATCCAGGTCTTCCAGGGCGTCTGCATCCGGATCCAGGGCTCTGGCATCGGCCGCAGCTTCACGGTCCGCAAGGTCAGCTTCGGCGTCGGCGTCGAGCGTACGTTCCCGCTGCACACCCCGATCATCGACCAGATCGAGGTCGTGACCCGCGGCGACGTCCGCCGGGCCAAGCTCTACTACCTGCGCAACCTGCGCGGCAAGGCAGCCAAGATCAAGGAAAAGCGCGACGTCTGAGCACCGGTGAGTTGCCTGCCGCACCGTTGATGGTGCGGGTTAGGCTCACTGCGTGACACGTCTGGCCAAGGGGATCACGATCCGGCGCGATGCCGGGCTCTACGGCTTCGAGCGCGCGCTGGCCCGCCAGGGTCTGCACCCCGTCGCGGGTGTCGACGAGGCGGGCCGTGGCGCGTGCGCCGGGCCGCTGGTGGCGTCTGCCGTGGTCCTCGAGCGACCCCATCAAGGGCCTCGCCGATTCCAAGCTGCTCACCGAGGCGCGTCGCGAGGCGTGCTTCGACCTGATCATGGAGCGCGCCGTCGACGTGTCGGTCGTCGTCATCTCGGCGGCCGACTGCGACCGCATGGGTATGCACGTCGCCAACATCTCGGCACTGCGTCGGGCCCTGGCCCGTCTGGCCGTTCGGCCCGGTTACGTCCTCACCGACGGCTTCCCGGTCGACGGTCTGGGCGCTCCCGGCCTGGCGATGTGGAAGGGCGACCGCGTCGCGGCGTCGATCGCCGCCGCATCGGTCATCGCCAAAGTCACCCGCGACCGCATGATGGTGCAGATGCACGAGGACTATCCGGCATACGATTTCGCCACGCACAAGGGCTACAGCACCCCGCTCCACCAGGGGCGCTGAAGCTGCACGGTCCGTGCGCGAGCACCGCCGGCGATACGTCAACGTACGAGCAGCAATGGAAGGCGCATGAGCATGAGCGAGCGCCAGCGAGCGAATCGTGAGACAGCGTCTATGCCGACGTCTTCGTATCGTGGGTTTCAATGGAAGGCGTCGGCATGAGTTCTGAGGATCTCGAGCGTTACGAGTCGGAGATGGAGTTCGCGCTCTATCGGGAGTACCGCGACGTCGTCACGATCTTCAAGTACGTCGTCGAGACCGACCGGCGCTTCTACCTGTGCAACCAGGTCGACGTGAAGGTTCGCTCCGAGACCGGCGATGCCTACTTCGAGGTCTCGATGAACGACGCGTGGGTGTGGGACATCTACCGCCCGGCGCGCTTCGCCAAGAACGTCAAGGTGCTGACGTTCAAGGACGTCAACGTCGAGGAGCTGCAGGGCTCGGACTTCAAGGTGCCCGGCGCCGACGACTGACGTCGAGCGCCATCACAGCCCGGGCGCTTGTGGGCCGGGCGACCTGGCGGAACCCGGCATCGCTTGAACAGCGTCAAGGGAGCCGTGGAACAGCTCGTTGTTGCTGTCTTCCGCTGATCGGTGTCGACCGGGTATGCCTCGACAACCCGGGCGCCATGGGCCACTCGCATGATCGACCGCGGCATTGGTGAGTTCCTTGGCGAGACCCTGGCCGCGGCGCTCATGGCGTACGACGAAGCACGTGATGGCCCAGACGTCGGCGTCGTCGAGGGGTTCGTCGCTGCCCTTCACGATGCGTGAGCGACCCAGCGCCGGCTGCGACGAGCGCGGTCCGACCCGCACCCAGGCGGCCGCGACGTCGTCGACGTACGCGATGAGGGCCGGCGATGCGTCAGGCACCTTTGAGCTCCTTGGCGAAGCAGTGAGCGCTTGTCATCGCGGCTGCAGGCGTCGAACTCCTTGCGCGTGACCATGAACCATTGGCACCAACAGCTCGCTCCGTCGCCGTCGCCGGTCATGGTCTGCTCGACGTCCGACCAAGGGACGGCAGTCGCGGCCTCGATGCGAATCGTGGGCATGCCTCATCGTACGCAATTTTTTCAAGCGTTTTTTTAACCCACTTAGCCGCGATCGCGCCGAACTCGTCCACAGCGCGTAGCCGTCCTCGCAGAGCCCTGGTACTAACCGGTCGGCGCCGCGAGGCTGGCTTCGATGACATACGCGCGCAACAAGGCCCTCGGCACCTACGGCGAGCGGATCGCCGCCGATCATCTCGAGGCGCTCGGGATGGTCGTGCTGGCCCGCAACTGGACCTGCCGGTTCGGTGAGATCGACATCGTCGCCCGCGACGGGTCGACGCTGGTGATCTGCGAGGTCAAGACCCGGACGAGCAACCATCACGGCGGGCCGTTCGAGGCGATCACGGGCCACAAGGCGACGAGGCTGCGCCGGCTCGCGATGCACTGGCTCGAGGTGCACGACGTGCAGCCGCCGAGCGTACGCATCGACATCGTCTCGGTCGTCGTGCCGCCGCGCGGCGCTCCGGTCGTCGATCGCATCGCCGGAGTCGCCTGATGGCCGCCGCGACGCACTCGGTCACGCTCGACGGATTGTCGGGGCGGCCGATCGAGGTCGAGGTCGACATCTCGGGTGGCCTGCCGGCGACGGTCCTCGTCGGGCTCGCCGACACGATGGTCAACGAGGCGCGCGACCGGTGCCGCTCGGCGGTGTCCAACTCCGGCACGACCTGGCCCGACCAGCGCGTGACGATCAACCTCGCGCCGTCGACGCTGCCCAAGACCGGCTCGCACTACGACCTGGCGATCGCGCTCGCCGTGTTCGCCGCCAAGTCGCTCGTGCCGGCGGAGCGGCTCGCCGGCTCGGTGTTCCTCGGCGAGCTCGCGCTCGACGGCAGGCTGCGGGCGATACGCGGAGTCCTGCCGGCGACGCTCGCCGCGCTCGAGGCCGGCTTCGACCGGGTCTTCGTGCCCGAGGTCAACGTGCCCGAGGCCGAGCTCGTCCGAGGCATCTCGGTGGTCGGCGTGCGCTCGTTGCGGCAGACCGTCGCGCTTGCTGACCGGTGGTGAGGAGCCCGACGATCCGCCCGTGCCGCCGCTCGACGAGATCCCCGGCATGTCCTGGACGTCGGCCGATCGGCTGTCCCACCTCGACCTCGCCGACATCGCCGGTCAGGAGGACTCACGGATGGCGCTCGTCGTCGCCGCCGCCGGCGGACATCACCTGCTGATGACCGGGCCGCCCGGCATCGGCAAGACGATGCTGGCCCAGCGGCTGCCCGGGCTGCTGCCCGATCTCGACGCACGAGCAGTCGCTCGCGGTCAGCGCGGTGCACTCGGTCGCCGGCGTGCTGCCGAGCGACGCGCCGCTCCTGCGGCGCCCACCGTTCCTCGACCCGCACCACACCGCGAGCGCGGTCTCGATCGTCGGCGGCGGCAGCAAGGCGATCCGCCCCGGCGCGCTCTCGCTGGCGCACCACGGCGTGCTGTTCCTCGACGAGGCGCCCGAGTTCGCCAGCAACGTGCTCGAGGCGCTGCGACAGCCGCTCGAGAGCGGGCATGTCGTCGTCTCGCGCGCGGCGCAGACGGCGGCCTATCCCGGCGCGGTTCCAGCTCATCCTCGCCGCCAACCCGTGCCCGTGCGGCCTCAGCTCCGCCGTCAGCGACCAGTGCCGCTGCACGCCGTTGATGCGTCGCCGCTATGCCGATCGGCTGTCCGGCCCGATCAGGGATCGCATCGACATCCACCGCTCGCTCTCGGCCCTGTCGCGACCTGAGCTGGCCAACGCGCTCGCCGGCGGCCGGATCGACGGCCGAGCTCGCGGCCAGCGTCGCCGAGGCACGCGAGCGGCAGGCGCACCGGCTGCGCGAGACGCCGTGGCGGCTCAACAGCGAGGTGCCCGGGGTCGAGCTGCGCAAGCACTGGCCGGTCAGTGAGCAGGGCCGCGTCCTGGTCGACCAGCAGCTGCGCACCAACAAGCTCAACGCCCGCTCCGCCGACCGCATCCTGCGGCTGTCGTGGAGCGTCGCCGACCTGCACGGGCACCCCGTCCCGACGGGCGATGACGTCGACACGGCGCTCTCGCTCCGACGCGGCACGCCGTTGGGCAGCGCGCTTCGCGACATGGTGCAGGCCTCGTGACGCGCCAGGATCGCCTCGGCCTGAGCCTCGTGGTCGAGCCCGGCGACCCGCGACTGCGCAACCTGCTGCTGACCCACGAGCCGGCTGAGATCCTCGCTGCGATCCTGGGTCGCCACCGGCTGGCGCGAGATCCGGATCCCCGAGGCGTGGACCGAGCGCGGCCGCGCGCTCGACCGCACGGCGGAGATGCCGCCGCACGAGCCAAGGCCGCCGGCCTGCGCTGGATCACGCCGGGCGACAAGGAGTGGCCGGCGGCGCTGTCCGACCTCGACCACATCGAGCCGCTGCACGGGGCGACCGGCGCGCCGGTCGGGCTGTGGCTCCGCGGCGTCGGGCATCTCGCCGAGATGTGTGAGCAGAGCGTCGCGATCGTCGGTGCACGCGACTGCACGACGTACGGCGCCGAGTGCGCCTCCGAGCTGGCGGCCGACTGCGCGGATGCCGGATGGACCGTGATCAGCGGAGCGGCCTACGGCGTCGACGGCTGCGCGCATCGCGGGGCGTTCCTCATGAACGCACCGACGGCTGGTGTCCTGGCCTGCGGTGCCGACCTCGACTACCCGAAGTCCCACGGAGCGCTCATCGCCCGGATCGCCGAGGTCGGCGTGGTCCTCAGCGAGCAGGCGCCGGGGGAGAAGCCGCTGAAGAACCGCTTCCTGTCGCGCAACCGGCTCATCGCCGCCCTGACGCAAGGGACCGTCGTGATCGAGGCTGCGGTGCGCAGCGGTTCGCTCAACACGCTCAACTGGGCCGACCAGCTCGGGCGCACCACGATGGCGTTGCCGGGTCCGGTGACGTCACAGCAGTCGGCCGGTGTGCACGCGGCGATCCGGGCCGGCAAGGCGGTCGTCGTGACGAGTGGCCGCGAGATCATCGCCGAGCTGTCCGGCCTTGGCGCCGCGACGGAGGAGCAACCCTCGCTGCCGCTCACGGAGTTCGACCGGCTGCCGCCCGCCGCCCGGACGACGCTCGACGGGCTCGACTGGTCCACGGCCCGCAAGGCTGTCCGAGATCGCGTCGACCGTGCGGCTCAGCACCCGTGAGGTGCGGGCCGCGCTCGACCTGCTCGAACGCCGCGGTCTGGTGATCCGGGCCGGCGCCGAGTGGATGCTGTCGCGGCGCGCCGACGTGGGCTGAGCTACCAGGGCACCCCGAGCGGAGGATGACGTTCGCGTACGGCGTGGCCTCTCCCGTGCGCACGACGAACCGACAGCCGGCGATGCGGCTCTTGAAGTCCTCGTGGTCGAGCAGCTCCGGCGACACGTGCTCGTCGAGGATCCGGTGGATGTCGGGGTTCTGGGCCTCGATGTCCTTCGACACCCACGCGGCCTCGACGTCGACCGTGGCGAGCACCGGCCGGAGCACCGACACGAAGCCCGGCATGCCGTAGACGACGCCCGAGGTCGATGACCGGCACTCCCGGCTGGACCGGCAGCCCCGAGTCGCTGATCGCGAACAGGTCGGTGTGCCGGAGTCCGGCGAGCGCGCCGACCAGCTCGGCATGGATGAGTCCTGACAGTTGCACGTGAGTCTCCTATCGGGGGAAGAGCGTCGGCTCGGGCAGCACGTGCAGTGCCTCCGCGGCCTGGTTGAGATCGGGGTACGAGCTGTGGGTCCCGGCGACCTGCACCGACCACGTCGCCGCGGCGGTCGCCCAGCTGACCGCCTGGCGCAGGCTCGCGCCCGAGCCCAACCGGGTGGCGAGGTGGCCGATGAACACGTCACCGGCTCCCGTCGTGTCGCGTACGTCCACCCGCGGCGCCGGCTGGATGCCCTGCTCGTCGGGCGTCGGTCCAGACCGCGCCGTCGGGACCGAGCGTCGTCACGACGCTGCGCGCTCCCCGCTCCATCAGCTCGGCCTGGGCGGTCAGCGCATCGTCCGGGCTGGTGATCTCCCGCCCGCTGAGGAAGGCGAGCTCGTGCTCGTTGACCACGAGCGGGTCGCAGCGCTTGAGCACCTCGTCGGAGACGGCGCGCGCCGGAGCCGCGTTGAGGACGAATCGGCCGCCCGTGAGTCCGGGCGGTCCGCTCGATGGTCTCGTCCGGCACCTCGAGCTGGCAGATCACGACGTCAGCGGCGGCGACCAGGGCGTCCGTGTCGTCGTGAGATTCGCTCCACGACCAGTTGGCGCCGGCGACCACGACGATGGTGTTGTCGTGGTCCGCGACGTTGATGTAGGCAACGCCGCTCTCCGCGCCGCCGACCTCGCGCAGATGCCGGTTGCCGACGCCGTATGCGTCGAGCCCGTCCCTCAGGATGTCGGCGTTGGCGTCATCGCCCACCCGGCCGACGAACTCCACCTCGGCCCCGGCGAGCCGTGCCGCGACGGCCTGGTTGGCGCCCTTGCCGCCCACGTTGCGCCGTACGTGCTCGGCGATGATGGTCTCTCCCGGCACGGGGAGATGATCCAGCTCGACGACCACGTCGAGGTTGATCGACCCGAGCACCACGATTGCCGGTGGCCGGCGCGCCTCACTCGTCACCGGAGATCGTTCCCGTGATGAGACCGACCAGCTGGTCGCCGTCGACCTCTCCGACCGAACGCCTGGCAACCGCGTGGCCTCGTCTGAGGACCACGACGGTGTCGGAGACCCGCATGACCTGGTCGAGGCTCGTCGCGGCGACGATCCCGATCATGGCGGTGCGCCGGATTGAAGTGGTCATGATGTCCTTTTCGGGTTGCACTCTGGGCTGTCGATCGTTGCGATGGCTACAATCAACACGTGTTGATCCCGTAGTCTGCGACGGCTGTTCGGCTCCCGTCAAGACCTCTTTGCCGACTTTCAGAACTTTGTTCGTTGCCCACGCGGGGCGGCGCGCCGATAGCGTGGCGCGTGTCCGGACGAGAGTGCACGTTGAGGAGGGTGGACATCGATGGCGGTGACCAGGGCGGATGTCGCGCGGCGCGCAGGGACCTCACCTGCACTCGTGAGCTATGTCCTCAACGGGGGCCCGAGGAAGGTCGCGCCGGCAACCGAGGCGAGGATTCTCCAGGCGATCGAGGAGCTCGGCTACCGCCCCAACGCGGTCGCCAGGTCGCTCCGCATGGCCCGAGGACACTCGCTCGGGCTGATCCTCCCCGACAGCTCGAACCCCTACTTCGCGCTGCTGGCGCGAGCCGTCGAGGAGGTCGCCTACCGGTCCGGATATCCGTTGCTCGTCGGCAATGCCGCCGATTCCGGTCGAGCGCGAGATCGGCTACCTCCACGCGTTCGTCGACCGCCAGGTCGAAGGCCTCCTGGTGATCCCCACGGCTGAGGACGAGGCGCTGGAGAAGGAGTTCGCGAAGGTCGGCGTCCCGCTCGTCGTGCTCGACCGGTCGCTCGACCAGAGCGTCGTTCGCCAACGTCGTCGCGGCGTCTGTCGACGGCTCTCGCGACGTCGTCCGTCACCTGATCGAGCATGGCCACACCCGAATCGCCTGCCTCAGCGGGCCGGAGGTGTCGACCTCGGAGGAGCGAGTCGCCGGCTTCCGGCAGGCCATGGACGGCGCCGGGCTCGAGCCGGGCCGGGTCCTGTCCCGGCCGTTCGGCGGCAGCGCCGGCTACGGGGCCCTGCCGGCGCTCCTGGAGGGGCCCGAGCCGCCCACCGCCCTGTTCGTCACGAGCGACCTGGCCGCGATGGGCCTGCTCCGCGCGGCCTTCGACATGGGTCTCGACGTTCCGCGGGACCTGGCCGTCGTCTCGTTCGACGGCATCGAGTACGCCGCGTACACGCGGCCCGGGCTCACCACGGTGAGCCAGCCGATCACCCAGATGGCCGAGGTCGCCACGCAACTGCTGATGGACGCGTTGGGCGGTGGCTCGATCCCGCCCGGCACCCGTGCGCTGCCGACCGAGCTGGTCCGCAGGGGCTCCTGCGGGTGCGCCGACGACTTCACCGGGGCGATCGCACAGGTGTGAACCCGGCGCGCCGACGGTGGTGAGCGGCGTCTCGGCGGACACTGGTGTCGATGACAGCAGAGTCAGAGGGACCGGGCGAGGCCTGGTCGGCGGTCCTTGCCGCCTACGAGCAGCACCTGCGGGCCGAGCGTGACCTCTCGGCCCACTCGGTGCGCGCCTACCTCACGGACCTGGAGAGCCTGGCCATGCACGCGGAGCGGCTCGGCGTCCATGACCCGGCCGGGCTGTCGATACGTACGCTGCGCAGCTGGCTCGCCAACCTGCAGACGCTCGGCCGAGCGCGCACGACGATCGCTCGCCGGGCGACCTCCGCTCGGGTGTTCACCCTGTGGCTCGCCCGCACGGGACGAGCGCCCGGCGGATGCCGGGGCGCTGCTGGCGAGTCCCAAAGCGCATCGCGAGCTGCCGGTGGCGCTCAGCGAGACCGAGGTCAGGGCGCTGCTCGACGCGACGGTCGAGTCCTTGGCCGAGGACGGGCCGCGCGGACTTCGCGACTTCGCGATCCTCGAGGTGCTGTATGCCACGGGCATCCGCGTCGGCGAGCTCGTCGGCCTCGACATCGACGACCTGGACCGCGGCCGCAGGGTCGTCCGCGTCTTCGGCAAGGGACGCAAGGAGCGCTCGGTGCCCTACGGCCTGCCGGCGTCCGAGGCGATCGAGCTGTGGCTCGAACGCGGCCGTCCGGCGATCGCCACGGAATCCAGCGGTGCCGCGGTGTTCCTCGGGACGCGCGGCAGTCGCATCGATCAGCGCGCCGTACGCCGGATCGTGCACGAGCGCCTCGCCGCCGTCGACGGCGCGCCCGATCTGGGGCCGCACGGCCTGCGGCACACCGCGGCGACCCACCTGCTCGAGGGCGGGGCGGACCTGCGCAGCGTGCAGGAGATCCTCGGCCATGCCTCGCTCGGCACGACGCAGATCTACACCCACGTCAGCAACGAGCGCCTGAGAGCGGCCTACAAGCTCGCCCACCCCAGGGCCTGAGCCAGCGAGGACTCGTCACAGGAACTCCTGGGGGTTCACGGGCTTGCCGCCCTTGCGGACCATGAAGTGCAGGTGGCAGCCGGTCGACAGCCCCGTGTTGCCGGAGCGCGCGATGACCTGCCCGGCCGTGACTCGGTCGCCGACGGACACCGACTGCGCGCTCAGGTGGTTGTAGGACGTCTCGAAGCCCGGCCGGTGGCGGATGACGATCCGCTTGCCGTAGGCGCCGCTGTAGGACCGACCGGTCACGGTGCCGGCCGCCGCGGCGTGGACCGGCGTCCCGCACGGGACGCCGAAGTCGGTGCCGTCGTGCAGCTTGCGCTCGCCGGTGACGGGGTGGACCCGCATGCCGTACGGCGACGTGATCGGGCCGCCGACCGGACGTTGCAGGCCATGACCGCCGACGCCGCCGGGCGGAGCAGGTGGCTTGCCCTTGGGGTCGATCAGCCGGAACCGGCCGCCGCCGAGCAGCTCGAGCGGGTCGAGGTAGTCGTCGCCGACCAGGCGGCCGAGGTGCAGGCACGCACCCGAGCAATGGCTCGGGGAGCCGAGCAGCGTGCCGATCACTTGGCCGGGGCGCACGGCGTCGCCGACCTTCACCCTGCGCCTTGACCGGCTGGTAGGTCGACCGCTCCCGCCCGTGGTCGATCGTCACGACGCCGATGCCGCCGACCTGGCCGGCGAACACCACGCGACCCGCGGCGACCGCGCGGACCGTGTCGCCGGCGGTCGCGGTCAGGTCGACGCCGCGGTGACCCGGCCGTACTCGGTGGCCGGCGGATCGAACCGCTCACCGATCGCATGATCGTCGAGCGGCCACGTCCACGGGTCCGGTGCACCCGCGTGCGCTGGGAGGCGATGCGACGAGGAGCAGCAGGAGCGCGACAACGGACGATTCGACGGAGCATGCGACCAGCCAAGACCGGCGGCGCGAGGCCGCGCACCGGTCGGCGTACGAGCTGGGGACAACCAGTGCACGAGCGCGCGGTTTGTGGATTTCCTCCGGGGCGGTTCGGTGCCCTAGACTGGGGCCAACCACTTTTTCGGAAGTGGAATTCGCGCGCCTGTTTCCGTATGACGCGAGAGCTGAATACGGATGCGCTCCTGGTCTGTCCGCACGGCTGGACAGTTGGGTCGTCAATCGACAGGCGCCAGGTCACCGTCAACCGGCGGTGAGACAACCAGGAACGGCACACGCGTGCCACAAGGAGATACGACCATGGCCGTCGTCACCATGCGCCAGCTGCTCGAGAGCGGCGTTCACTTCGGGCACCAGACCCGTCGTTGGAACCCCAAGATGAAGCGATTCATCTTCACCGAGCGCAACGGCATCTACATCATCGACCTGCAGCAGTCGCTCGCCTACATCGATGCCGGCTACGAGTTCGTCAAGAACACCGTCGCCCGCGGCGGCACGATCCTGTTCGTCGGCACCAAGCGCCAGGCGCAGGAGCCGATCGAGGAGCAGGCCAAGCGCGTCGGTATGCCCTACGTCAACCAGCGTTGGCTCGGCGGCATGCTCACCAACTTCCAGACGATGCACCAGCGCCTTCAGCGTATGAAGGAGCTCGAGGAGATCGACTTCGACGACGTCGCGGGATCCAACCGCACCAAGAAGGAGCTCCTCGGCATGAGCCGCGAGTACGCGAAGCTCTCGCGCACCCTCGGCGGCATCCGCGACATGGGCCGCACGCCGTCCGCCGTCTGGATCGTCGACACCAAGAAGGAGCACCTCGCGGTCGACGAGGCCAAGAAGCTCGGCATCCCGATCATCGCGATCCTCGACACCAACTGCGACCCCGATGACGTCGACTTCCCGATCCCGGGCAACGACGACGCCATCCGCTCGGTCGGCCTGCTGACCCGCGTCATCGCCGACGCCGTCGCCGAGGGCCTCATCGCCCGTGGTGGCAGCAAGACCGGCGAAGAGGAGCCCGGAGCCGAGCTCGGCGCCGAGGAGCCCCTGGCCGACTGGGAGCGCGAGCTGCTGGAGAAGAAGGACGCCGAGGCTGCCACCGAGGCGACCGCCGCTCCTGCCGCTGAGGCCCCGGCTGCCGACGTGAAGGCTGACGAGGCTCCCGCCGCTGACGTGACGGCTGACGAGGCTCCTGCCAAGAAGGCTCCGGCCAAGAAGGCGCCCGCTGCCAAGAAGGCTGCTGACGCTGACGAGGCTCCGGCCAAGAAGGCCCCGGCTGCCAAGAAGGCTGCTGCGCTGACGAGGCTCCGGCCAAGAAGGCTCCGCCAAGGCCCGCTGCCAAGAAGGCTGCTGCCGACGAGGCTCCGGCCAAGAAGGCGCCCGCCAAGAAGGCTGCCGAGAAGGTCGACGCCGACGCCGCCGAGTGATCTCGGCACACACGACTACCTGAGAAGCGAGAAGAGAAACATGGCTATCACCGCCACAGAGGTCAAGAAGCTCCGCGACGCCACCGGCGCCGGCATGATGGACGCCAAGAAGGCGCTCACGGAGACTGACGGAGACTTCGACAAGGCGATCGAGGTGCTCCGCATCTCGGGCGCCGCCAAGGCCGCCAAGCGGGCGCCGAGCGCGACGCAACGGCCGGGCTCGTCGCCAACTACGGCAGCGCGATCGTCGAGCTCAACTCCGAGACCGACTTCGTCGCCAAGAACGAGCAGTTCATCGACGCTGGCCGAGGAGCTCGCTGTCCTCGCCGACAAGGTCAAGCCTGCCGACGCCGCTGCGTTCGCGACGGAGACAGCTCGACAACGGCAAGACCGTTGCCGAGGCCGTCGCCGACCTCGCGATCGTCATCGGCGAGAAGATCGAGCTCGGCCGCGTCGCCAGCTTCGAGGGCAACGTCGCGACCTACATGCACCGTCGTGCCAGCGACCTGCCGCCCGCCGTCGGCGTGCTGGTGGAGTTCGAGGGTGACGAGGCCGCTCACGACGTCGCCCGCGGCGTCGCGATGCAGATCGCCGCGATGCGTCCTCGCTACCTGACGCGTGACGAGGTCCCCGCGGACGTCGTCGCCAAGGAGCGCGAGATCGCCGAGGCGACGGCTCGTGAAGAGGGCAAGCCCGAGCAGGCCATCGCCAAGATCACCGAAGGACGCCTCAACGGGTTCTTCAAGGAGACCGTGCTGCTCGACCAGCCGTCCGTCCAGGACAACAAGAAGACCGTCAAGGCTCTCCTCGATGAGGCCGGCGTGACGCTCAAGCGTTTCGCCCACATCGAGATCGGCGCCTGACACGCAGACAGGCTCAAGGCAAGCACTCGCACGACCAACATCGGAGGCCGGAACGTGGACACTGACACCGCTCAGGAAGTCGACGCTCCGGCCTCTGGTCATGGGCTCAAGCGTGTCCTGCTGAAGCTGTCCGGCGAGGTGTTCGGCGGCGGCAAGATCGGCATCGACCCCGACGTCGTCAACGGCATCGCCAAGCAGGTCGCCGAGGCCGTGGCCGAGGGCGTCGAGGTCGCGATCGTCGTCGGCGGCGGCAACTTCTTCCGCGGCGCCGAGCTCAGCCAGCGCGGCATGGACCGCTCGCGCGCCGACTACATCGGCATGCTGGGCACCGTCATGAACTGCCTCGCGCTGCAGGACTTCTGCGAGAAGCAGGGCATCGAGACCCGCGTCCAGTCCGCCATCACGATGGGCCAGGTCGCCGAGCCCTACATCCCGCGTCGCGCGATCCGCCACCTCGAGAAGGGGCGCGTCGTGATCTTCGGCGCCGGAGCCGGTATGCCGTACTTCTCGACCGACACGGTCTCGGCGCAGCGTGCGCTGGAGATCGGCGCCGACGCGGTCCTGATGTCCAAGAGCGGCGTCGACGGCGTCTACTCGGCCGACCCGCGTACGGACCCGACAGCCCGCAAGTTCGACGAGATCACGTTCGACGACGCGCTGCGACTGGGCCTCAAGGTCGTCGATGCGGCAGCATTCGCGTTGTGCATGGAGAACAAGCTCCCCATGATCGTGTTCGGCATGGAGGGCGAGGGCAACATCGCCCGCGTGCTCCGTGGTGAGAAGATCGGAACGCTGGTCCACGCCGCCTAGGCGTACGGACCGACCAGAACCGGATGGAGACATCGTGATTGACCAGACCCTGCGTGACGCCGACAGCAAGATGGCACGAGCCGTCGAGCACACCCGCGAGGAGTTTGCCGCGATCCGCACGGGCCGCGCTCATCCGGCGATGTTCGCCCAGATCACGGCCGAGTACTACGGCCAGCAGACTCCGCTCAACCAGCTCGCCGGCTTCCAGGTGCCCGAGCCGCGCACCGTCATCATCCAGCCCTACGACGCCGGCGCCAAGCCCGCGATCGAGAAGGCCATCCGCGAGTCGGACCTCGGCGTCAACCCGAGCGACGACGGCAAGGTGCTGCGCGTGACGCTGCCCGAGCTGACCGAGGACCGCCGCAAGGAGTACATCAAGCTGGCCAAGACCAAGGCCGAGGAAGGCCGGGTCTCCGTACGCAACCTGCGTCGCAACGCCAAGCAGGCGCTCGACAAGGCCGAGAAGGACTCCGAGATCAGCAAGGACGAGAACGTCGGCGCCGAGAAGCGGCTCGACGCGATGACCAAGAAGCACGTCGACACGGTCGACGAGCTGCTCAAGAACAAAGAGGCAGAGCTCCTTGACATCTGAGTCTCCTGCCGAGACCCCAGAGTCGGCGGAGACACCTGCAGTCGCCGAGAAGACGAGCCGGGCCGGCCGCAACCTCCCGGCGTCGATCGCGGTCGCCGTGGGCCTGGTCGGGCTCGTCGTGGCGACGCTGTTCATCCAGAAGGAAGCGTTCATCGCGGTCGTCGTGGTCGCGCTCGCGATCGGCCTGTTCGAGCTGACCCGCGCCTTCTCGACCGCGCGGATCAAGATCCCGGTCGCGCCGGTCCTGACCGGCGGCTCGATCATGCTCGTCGGCAGCTACTGGGGCGGCATGGAGACGGCATCCGTCGCCCTGGCGCTGACGATCATCGGCACGCTGGTCTGGCGGCTGTCCGACGGCGCCGAGGGCTTCGTCCGCGACAGCAGCGCCGGCGTGTTCGTGCTCGGCTACCTCTACCTCATGGGCTCGTTCGTCGTGCTGATGCTGGTCGAGGACGACGGGCCGTGGCGCATCGTCGCGTTCATCGTCGCCACCGCCTCGTCGGACATCGGCGGCTATGTCGCCGGCGTCCTGTTCGGCAAGCATCCGATGGCGCCGACGATCAGCCCCAAGAAGTCCTGGGAGGGCTTCGCCGGCTCGCTGATCTTCGGCGTCGCGGCCGGCATCGTGACGATCACGTATGCCCTCGACGGCGACTGGTGGGTCGGCATCATCCTCGGCATCGCCGGCGTGGTCTTCGCGACGCTGGGCGACCTGTCCGAGTCGCTCATCAAGCGCGATCTCGGCATCAAGGACATGGGCGACCTGCTGCCGGGACACGGTGGCCTGATGGACCGCCTCGACTCGCTGATCGCCGTGGCGCCGGTCGCCTGGTTGATCCTGCACACGCTGGTCCCGGTCAGCTGATCATGTCGGCGGCCCGCCGATGACCGTGCTCCGCGACTACTCCGCCGCGGTCACGCAGCCCACCCTGACCGCCGGTCCGGCGCGCTACGACGAGGTGGTCGGCCCGGACGGCACGCTGCGGCCCGGCTGGAAGATGCTCGCCGAGACCGCGGTCCAGCTGACCGACGCCGACCTGCGCCGGGTCAGCGGCGACATCGAGCGGTTCCTCGCCAACGACGGCGTGACCTACACGCCGCCGGAGGACGAGCCGGGTCCGTGGCGGCTCGACCCCATACCGCTCATCATCGACGCCGCCGAGTGGGCGCAGCTCGAGGTCGGGCTGGCGCAGCGTACGGAGCTGCTCAACGCGATCCTCGTCGACCTGTACGGCGCCGCAGCGGCTGCTCTCGTCGGGCGTCGCTGCCGCCGTCGATCGTGTTCGGTCACGAAGGCTTCCTCCGCGTCGCCGCCCGCGCGTCGGCGGCCGACACCGCAGCCGCTGCTGCTGGCCGCCGCCGACCTCGGGCGCAACGCGGCAGGGGAGTGGCAGGTGCTCGCCGACCGCGCCCAGGCGCCGTCGGGCATCGGCTTCGCGATGGAGAACCGCCGCGTCATCTCCCGCGTCATGCCCGAGATGTACCGCCAGGCCGGGCTGCACCGCATGGCGCCGTTCTTCCAGGCGCTGCGCTCGACCCTGATCGACTCGGCGCCCGGCAGCAGCCCCAACCCCCGGGTCGTCGTGCTCTCGCCCGGCACCCACTCCGAGACGGCGTACGACCAGGCGTTCGTCGCGTCGAGCCTCGGCTTCCCGCTCGTCGAGGGCAGCGACCTGGTGATGCGCGACGGCGCGGTGTGGATGCGGGTGTTCGGCCGGCTCGAGCGGGTCGACGTGATCCTGCGCCGGGTCGACGCCGCATGGAGCGACGCGCTCGAGCTGCGCAAGAACTCGCAGCTCGGCGTCGCCGGCCTGTCGGAGGCGGTCCGCCGCGGCAACGTGCGGGTCGTCAACGGCCTCGGCTCCGGCGTGCTCGAGAACCCGGGCCTGCTGCCGTTCCTGTCCGCGATGTGCGAGATGTTGCTCGACGAGCCGCTGCGGCTGCCGTCGGTGCAGACCTAGTGGGCCGGCGACCCGCGCTCCCAGGCGTACGTGCTCGACAACCTCGACGAGCTCGTCGTGCGGCTCGATCGACCATCCCGTCGACCTCGCGGACCTGCCCAAGGACGAGCTCCGGGCCGCGATCCTCGCCGAGCCGCACCGCTACGTCGGCCAGGAGCCGCTCGTGCTGTCGCAGTCGCCGACCGGTCGACGCGCGTGGCGTACGCCCGCAGGTCCTGACGCTGCGGACGTTCACGCTGCGCTACGGGTCGACGTACCGGCCGCTGATCGGCGGGCTGGCCAACGTCTTCGAGGCCGGCAGGCCGGCGTCGAGCAAGGACGTCTGGGTGCTCAAGGACAAGCCCGAGGACCCGGACCAGGGCCTGACCGACGTGCTGCCGCTGACCAACGTACGCGCGCCGGCGGCGATGGTGCCGCGCGTGCTGGAGGACATGTTCTGGTTCGGCCGCTACGCCGAGCGGGCCGAGGACATGCTGCGGCTGGTGCTCGCGGCGCACGCGCAGCGCCGAGGACTTCCGGTCGCGCCCGCACACCGCCGGCGGCGCGAGCCTCGCGGTGCTGATGGGCGCGATCGCGCGGCTCAGCGGGTCGCCGTTCGGCGCCGGACCAGCTCGACGAGGACTTCCGCTCGCTGCTGCTCGACGCGCATCGCCCGGGGTCGGTGGCCCAGTCGATCAGCGCGTTGCGCGATGCCGCGCAGAGCGTGCGCGACCAGCTCTCGCCCGACACCTGGCAGGCGTTCAGCTCGACCGATCGCGCCGTCGGCGGCGCTCAAGAGCTATCACTACAGCCACCAGGTCGCCGAGAGCGCCGGCCGCATGCTGACCGGCATCCTGTCGCTGCAGGGCGTGACGGCCAACATGATCCGCGATCCCGGCTGGCGCATGATCGGCACCGGGCGCGCCGTCGAGCGGGGTCTCCAGCTGTGCCACCTGCTGCGCTCGACGACCACGGTCCGGCGCGGCATCGACGTCGACCGCGACCTCAACACCGCGGTGCTGTCGGCCGCCGAGAGCGCGGTCACGCACCGCATGCGCTACCGCGGATACGTACGCCTTGCCGGTGTCCTCGAGCTGCTGCTGACCGACCCCGACAACCCGCGGTCGCTGGCGTTCGGCATCGCCGAGCTGCGTGAGCACCTCGCGGCGATGCCGGGCTCGACCGGCTCGACCCGCCCCGAGCGGCTGCTCGACGACCTCGCCGACGAGCTCGACCGCGCCGACATCGCGGCCCTGACGGCGATCTCGGGCGAGCACCGGCCCAACCTCGAGCGCTTCCTCGACGGCTACGTCGCGCAGCTGACCCGCTTCGCCGATGCGGTCGGCGAGCTGCACTTCGCCGCCGGCCCCGCGCCGCGCTCGTTCGGCTTCGCGACGGTGACCGAGTGAGTCCGCATACCGCGTGTCCGCACCGCACGACGTACTCGTACGACGAGGACGTCAGCGACAGCCTCGGCATCGCCTACCTCGTGCCGCGCGAGCTGCCGTGGCAGCACGTCGCGTCGCACGAGCTGACGCTCGACCCCGCGACCGACGACTGCGACCACGGACCTCGACTACTACGGCAACACCGCGACCTACTTCCAGGTGACCTCGCCGCACCGCGTGCTCGACATCGTGGCGACGAGCGAGGTCGAGGTCGACGCGCCGACGTACGACGCGGCGGCGCTCGCCGTGCCGTGGGAGTCGGCCCGGCCGATGCAGCGCGACGACGTGGCCGACGCGTGGCGCGCGCAGGACTTCGCGCTGTCCTCGTCGCTCGTCGACCAGACCGCCGCGGCGCAGGCGTACGCCGCCGAGTCGCTCACGCCCGGGCCGACCCGTCGGCGAGGCGGTCACCGAGCTGATGCACCGGATCCACGCCGACTTCGACGTACGACAAGACCGCGACGACCGTGACCTCGACGGTCGACGACATCTTCGACAAGCGCGCCGGGGTCTGCCAGGACTTCGCGCACCTGACGCTCGCCTGCCTGCGCACGCACGGGCTCGCGGTCCGCTACGTCAGCGGCTACCTCGCGACGACCCCGCCGCCGGGCAAGGAGCGCATGGTCGGCGCCGACGCGACGCACGCCTGGGCCGCCGTGTGGATCCCGGACGGCGGCTGGCTCGCGGTCGACCCGACCAACGACCAGTGGGTCGACGACCGCTACGTCACGGTCGCGTGGGGCCGCGACTACGCCGACGTACCGCCGGTCAAGGGCGTGATCTTCACCGAGGCCAAGAAGTCGACGCTCAAGGTCGAGGTCGACGTAGCGCCGGTGTGATTCGGCGATTCGGGGAAGTCAGGCCCCGAATGAGAGAATGGGGGACGTGTCCTCCGTCAACCCAAACCCGCTGCCGCTCGTCTTCGAGCAGAAGCGCGGTCGCGTCAAGCCGCCGCGGCATCTGGCCGACCTGAGCGCCGAGGAGCGTACGGCCGTCGCCGAGGCGCTCGGAGAGCCGGCGTTCCGGGTCAAGCAGGTCGCCAACCACTACTACGCCAGGCTCGAGCGCGACCCGGCCAACATGACGGACCTCCCGGCCGCGAGCCGCGACCGCATCGTCGCCGAGCTGCTGCCGACCCTGCTCAACCCCGTCCGCACGCTCGAGGCCGACAAGGGCACGACCCGCAAGACGCTGTGGCGGCTGTTCGACGGCGCCCTCGTCGAGTCGGTGCTGATGCGCTACGCCGACCGCGCCACGATCTGCGTGTCGAGCCAGGCCGGCTGCGGCATGGCGTGCCCGTTCTGCGCCACCGGTCAGGGCGGCCTCGAGCGCAACATGAGCGCCGCCGAGATCGTCGACCAGGTCGTCGACGGCGCCAGCGCCATGGCGACGCGGCAAGGTCGCCGGCGGTCCCGGCCGCCTGTCCAACGTCGTGTTCATGGGCATGGGCGAGCCGATGGCCAACTACAAGGCCGTGATCGGCGCCGTACGCCGCATGGTCGCGCCCGCGCCCGACGGGCTCGGCATGTCGGCGCGCAACATCACGGTCAGCACCGTCGGCCTCGTGCCGCGCATGAAGCAGCTCGCCGACGAGGGCATCCCCGTCACGCTGGCGCTGTCGCTGCACGCGCCCGACGACGAGCTGCGCAACGAGCTCGTCCCGATCAACACCCGCTGGTCGGTGCACGAGGCGGTCGAGGCGGCGTGGGAGTACGCCCAGAAGACCAAGCGCCGCGTCTCGATCGAGTACGCCATGATCAAGGACATCAACGACCAGGCCTGGCGCGCCGACCTGCTGGGCGACGTCCTGCAGTCGTACGGCGACTGGGGCTGGGTCCACGTCAACCTGATCCCGCTCAACCCGACTCCGGGCTCCAAGTGGACCGCGTCGCGGCCCGAGGACGAGCGGGAGTTCGTCCGCCGCCTGATCGCCAAGGGCATCCCGACGACCGTCCGCGACACCCGCGGCAGCGACATCGACGGTGCCTGCGGCCAGCTCGCCGCCGTCGAAGGCTGAGCCCCCCGCTGACGGGTCACTTTTGGCCCGGTGACGGGTCAGTTTTGGACCCTCGACGGGTCAGTTTTCGCCCGCGACGGTCAGTTGTGCCTGCGGTCAGATGTGACCCGTCGGCGGTCAATAAGTGACCCGTCAGCGGTCAATAAGTGACCCGTCAGCGGGCGGTCAGGCCAGGGCGGGTTTGGGGCTCAGCAGCTCGATGTTGCGGTCGGCGCTCGGTGCCCTCCTGGGCCGACGTGCGCTGCTGCGGATCGTTCATCGCCAGCTCGCGCGCCAGGCCGGCCAGCGCGACCGGGTTGTTGAGCGTGCCGCCGTACGCCGCAGGGCCCGCGTGATCGACCATCGTCGTGAAGATCGAGAGCGTCCCGTCGTTGTTGTCCACGAGCTCGATGAGTCGGGACTGCTGCGGGAAGTCGATGTGCGATGCGGTGTTGATCTCCCAGAACCCGCCGGACCCGTCGGGCCGCGCGTGCGCCCACACCTGGTTCTGGTGCGTGTGGCCATTGACCCAGGCGACGACGTTGGGATGGGCGAGCAACAGGCTGACCACGGCCTCGCCCAGCACGCGAGGCTGCAGGTCGAGCCCGGTCGCGATGAACGGGTTGTCCATCGTGCCGGACGTGTGGTGGCTGAACACCAGGACGTACTTGTCGGTCGACGCCGCCAGCAGGTTGCGTCAGCCAGGCCATCTGCGTTCTTGTCGAGGGAGCCGGTGTCGTAGCCGTTGGGGTTCACCGAGTCGAGCACGATGCAGCGGACGTCGCCCTTGTCGAATGAGTAGTAGGCGGTGTTGTTCTTCTTGTTGTCCGCCGTGAAGCCGTGGCCGACGGGTGTGCCGGTGGTCTTGAAGTGCTCGGCGACGACCTCAGCCCGGTTGATGTGGCGGCGCTTCAGGTCCGGCGAGACCAGGCGCACCGACGAGACGCCGAGCGCGCCCGAGCAGCACGTTGGGATCGGCGGCCTTGAGGCTCGTCAGCACGTCAGTCTGTGACGGCGCCCGGCGGAACCGCCGTCACCTTGAGGAGTCCGGTCGACACCAGGCTCGAGCGGCAGCGAGTGCGGGAAGTTGCCCTGCACGAGGCCGTCGTGGTTGCCGAACGCGGTGTACCAAGGCATGTCCAGGCCCTCGGCCGTGAACGGCTTGCGCGCAGCGGCGAGCAGCCCCGGGACCTGCGGGAACCCGAACACCGACTTGTAGATGTCGGCCTTCTGTCCCGCCGGCGGAGCGTCGGGGTGCCAGTAGTGGCGGTCGTACGACACGTTGTCGGACACGCCTTCGTACTGCGCCAGGTTGCCGGAGTCGGGGGTGATCTGCTTGCCGCCGTCGAGGATGTCGATGTTCCAGCGGAACTCGTTCTGCTGGCAGTTGTCGGAGTTGTCGCCCGTCTGGATCGCGAACGCCAACGGCGTGCCGCTGACCGGGGCGGCGCTGACCTCGTTGATCGCCCGGACCATCGACTCGGCGACCTGGAGCGTCAACATCTCGTGCGCTCGGTAGCTCGACGAGAGGAGCCCGATGATCGGGTCGCCGGGGGAGTACTGGTCCTCGAGCCGGTCGACGTACTCCAGTCGCATGGGTGACTGCGCGTCGACGAGGTGCACGTCGGTCATGTGGGCGAAGCGCGAGCACCGGCGTGCCGGGTCGTCGTACGCGCGGGGTTGGCGGTGCCGCCCAGGTCGGTGCGCAACGTGTGCGGCTCGCCGGACTCGCACGATGACGGGGGCGTAGCCGCCGGCGCCCGGGGTTCCGCGCACGAGCGTGCTCGCGAGCGTCGTGTGCTCGGGGGTGAGCTGCCCGGTGACCGCCCATGCCGCCGAGGACAGGGACATGTCGGTCAGCGCCGCCGCGCCCCCGATCACCACGCTGGACTGGATGAGGGTGCGACGAGACAGAGCCATGCACCAATCAACGACTCGGCGCTTGTGACGTTACTCACAAGTCATATAGCCGCTGTGTGGCCGATGGCGAGCCGGCGCTGATGCGGGCCGATAGCGTGGTCGAGACCTCGGAGGAGATCCATGCTCGGTGTGACCACGGACGGCCCCGTCGCCATCCTCGAACTCCAGCGCGAGGACCGGCGCAACGCGCTCAACCTCGAGCTGTGCCGCGAGATCCATGCGGCCGCCGACGAGGCGGTCGCCGGGGGAGCGCGGGTCATCGTCGTCACCGGGCAGGGCACCGCGTTCTGCTCGGGCGCCGATCTCGGCGGGGTGTATGGCGATGAGTTCCTCGACGCGCTCTACGGCATGCTGCACCACCTCGCGAAGCTCCCGGTGCCGCTCATCGCTGCGGTCAACGGACCCGCGATCGGCGCCGGAACGCAGCTCGCGATCGCGTGTGACCTGAGGGTCGCCGACGAGACAGCGAAGTTCGGCGTGCCGACGGCCCGCAACGGGCTGGCCGTCGACGCCTGGACCATCCGGACGCTGTCGGCCATCGCGGGCGCGGGGCCGGCACGCCGCCTGATGCTGGCTGCCGAGACCTTCGACCGCGAGACGGCGCTCGGGCATGGGACTGGCCGATCGGCCGGGCACGCTCGATGACGCCGTCGCCTGGGCGCACGAGATCGCCGAGTTCGCGCCGTTGACGCTTGCGCACAACAAGCTGATCCTCAACGGCACCAGCGACGACGATGCCGCGATCGCGGAGAGCTTCGACGCGGTGTGGGCCAGCGCCGACGTGCGTGAGGGTGCCGCTGCGCGGGCCGAGAAGCGTACGCCGAAGTTCGAGGGGCGCTGATGGCCAGCCTGATCTACCGGGTGCTCGACGAGCACGTGATCCACGGTCTCGCCGACAACCTCGCCATCCAGGACGAGCGCGGCACGATGTCGTACGCCGAGCTGCTCCACGAGTCGGCCTCGGTCGCCGGATCGTTCATCAATGTCGGCATCGGGCCGGGCGCGGGCGTGCAGATCGACCTGGCGCACGGGCGCGAGCTGGTCGTCGCGGTGCTGGCGTGCACGCGCATCGGCGCGATCCCTCGAGCGACCGCCGACTTCAGGCTCGCCGGGATCCCCGCCGGTGCTCCACACCTCGGAGACCGAGGTCCCGTGGGACCTGCTGATCAAGGCCGGCCGCATCGATCCCGCGCCGGCGCCGGCGGAAGACCCGGAGGGCTATGAGGCGCTGATGCGCGAGGCGTACGCCGAGATCTTCAGCGCGCTGGAAGCCGGCGAGACGATCAGCACCTCTGGGTGACCGTGGGCCGAGCGAGCGCCAGCGAGCGAAGGCAGGTGTCCGCGCGAAGCGTGGCCGCGGCGAAGCCGCGGGCGGGGGAGCGGCTGGGGGTTCCCCCACGAGCTCTGCGAGTAGGGGGCGGGACGAGCTGCTACCGCACACCCCAGGCGTACGTCTGCTTCTCCAGGCGCAGGTAGACGAACGTCTCGGTCGTCACGACCCGGTCGATCGCGCTGATCTGCTCCGACACGATCTCGAGGAGCTCGTCGTCGCTCTCGGCCACCAGCTCCGCGAGGATGTCGAAGCGACCCGTCGTGATGACGATGTAGTCGAGCTTGTCCATCGACGCGAGCTCCGCGGCGACCTTGCGGACGTTGCCGCTGACCTTGATGCCGATCATCGCCTGCCGGGCGAAGCCCACCTGCATGGGATCGGTCACCGCCACGACCTGCATGACGCCGCTCTCGATGAGCTTCTGCACGCGATGTCGCACGGCTGCCTCGGACAGGCCGACCTGCTTGGCGATCGCCGAGTAGGACAGACGCCCGTCGTCCTGCAGGAGCTCGATGATCTGCTTGGCGGTGTCGTCGAGATTCGGCCCCCGGCCCTCGGCTCTACGCTCGGTCATGATCGTCATTGTGCCGTAAGACGACGGAATCCGTCGCCCCTGATCGCCTATGGGTTTCAACGCTTTCCTGACCGAAACACGATGTTTACGCAGGAATCGCTTGTCGCGGCCCCGAAATCTTGCGAGTATTCGTGGTCAGGGCTAACGCGAGGGCGGGATATGGCTGGACTGGAACGACGAACTCTGCTCAAAGGTGCGGGCGGTTTGGCGGCTCTCGGGGCGAGCGCGGGCGCGCTCAGACGCTGTTCGACACGCCCGACCAGAAGCAGGATCCCGCCGACTGCGCAGGCCAAGGACGTCTCGGCGACCGACAAGCGGCTGGTCTTCTCGAACTGGCCTGAGTACATCGACGAGGACGACAAGGACTACGTCTCGACGCTGACGCCAGTTCGAGAAGGACACCGGCATCAAGGTGCGACTACACCGCCGACGTCAACGACAACAACGAGTTCTTCGCCAAGGTCAAGAACCAGCTGGGCTCGTGCACGTCGATCGAAGCGCGACCTGTTCGCGCTGACCGACTGGATGGCGGCGCGCATGATCCAGGTCGGGCTGGATCCAGAAGCTCGACGCCTCCAAGGTGCCCAACCTGCACGCCAACATCATCGACTCGCTCAAGTCGCCGGGCTGGGACAAGAAGCGCGACTACTCGGCGCCGTGGCAGAGCGGGCTGACCGGCATCGCCTACAACAAGACCAAGGTCGGCGAGAGTCAAGTCGTTCGCCGAGCTCATCGACCCGCAAGGACCTCAAGGGCCGCGTCTCGCTGCTGTCCGAGATGCGCGACACGATGGGCTTCATGCTGCTGATCGAGGGCGCCGATCCCGAGCAACTTCACCGATGCCCAGTGGCAGCAAGGCCATCGAGCGGCTGAGGAAGGCCAACGGCGACGGCCAGTTCCGCGCCTTCACCGGCAACGACTACGTCCAGGACCTCGCGTCGGGCAACGTCCTGGCCTGCGAGGCATGGTCGGGCGACATCGCCAACGCCGGCGACGAGAACCTCGTCTGGATCCCGCCGGAGGAGGGGATCATGATCTGGGCCGACAACATGCTGATCCCCAACCTCGCGACCCACCAGGACAACGCCGAGAAGTGGATCAACTACTACTACGAGCCTGAGGTCGCCGCGAAGCTCGCCAGCGTACAACAGCTACATCTGCCCGGTGAAGGGCGCGCAAGAGGCGATGGAGAAGGTCGATCCCGACAAGTCGACAACGAGCTGATCTTCCCGACCGAGAAGACGCTTGCCGACGACCCACGGATTCATGGAGCTCGACGAGGCCAAGATGCGTACCTACGAGAAGGACTTTGCCGATGTCACAGGTGTCATGAGATCCGGCTGAGCGCGCGCCGCGACCCGCGGGATCTCACGCGATCTGCGGCTCGCGGGCTTGACCAAGGAGTACGCGACCTTCACCGCGGTGAAGTCGCTCGACCTGGTCGTGCCGCAGGGGCAAGTTCTTCGCCCTGCTGGGTCCGTCGGGCTGCGGCAAGACCACGACGCTGCGCATGGTGGCCGGGCTCGAGACCCCGACGTCGGGCACGATCCACCTCGGCGACACCGAGATCACGTACGACGAAGCCCTACAAGCGGCCGGTCAACACGGTGTTCCAGAACTACGCGCTGTTCCCGCACCTCAACATCTCCAAGAACGTCGCCTTCGGGCTCGAGCGCCGCGGCGTCAAGGACCTCAGGCAAGCAGGTCGCCGACATGCTCGAGCTCGTCGAGCTGACGTCGCAGGCGCACAAGAAGCCGGCGCAGATGTCGGGCGGCCAGCAGCAGCGTGTCGCCCTCGCCCGCGCCCTGATCAACCAGCCGGAGGTGCTGCTGCTCGACGAGCCGCTCGGCGCGCTCGACCTCAAGCTCCGCCGTGGCATGCAGCTCGAGCTCAAGCGCATCCAGACCGAGGTCGGCCTGACGTTCGTGCACGTCACGCACGACCAGGAGGAGGCCATGACGATGGCCGACACCATCGCGGTCATGAACCAGGGCGTCATCGAGCAGATGGGTGCCCCGAACGAGCTCTACGAGAACCCCAGGACGACGTTCGTCGCCAACTTCCTCGGCCAGTCCAACCTCATCGAGGCCGAGATCCAGGGTCGCGAAGGCGGCCAGGTGAAGGTGCGGGTGCAGGGTGCCCTCGCGTCGATCCCGGCCGATCGTGCTCACTCCGAGTCCGGCAAGGGCTGGCTCGGCATCCGGCCGGAGAAGGTGCTGATCGCCGAGGCCGGGGAGCCGATCGACGCGCCGGGCGACGTCATCACCGGCGGGTACGTCACCGACGTCAGCTTCGTCGGCGTGAGCACCCAGTACATGGTCAAGATGCCGTGGGGTCAGGAGCTCATGGTGTTCGAGCAGAACACCGGGGCTCGCGGCGTATGCTCCCGGTCGGCACCAAGGTCGACGTCTCCTGGCGCCCGGAGTACGCGTTCCTGCTCGACGCCAGCCAGGACGCCAAAGCCGGCATCGAGGAGGACTGAGATGACGTCGACCGCTCGGCGTCGCGCCGGCCAACCCCACGAGACCGCCACCAAGGCGCCGCGAGGCCGCAAGCTCACCGGCTACTGGCTGATCCTGCCCGGCGCGCTCTGGCTCGGGCTCTTCTTCGTCATCCCGTTCTACTCGCTGATCGCGGCGAGCCTGTTCGACCCGAAGGGCTCGGTCGCTGACCGGCTACGACATGACGTGGCACTTCGGCAACTACGTCGACGCGATCGACCAGTACAAGGGCCAGCTCGGGCGCTCGCTCCTGTACGCCGGCGTCGCCACGATCGCTGTGCCTGGTGATCGGCTACGTGCTGGCCTACGCGATCGCGTTCAAGGCCGGCCGCTGGAAGAACCTCATGCTGGTCCTGGTGATCGCGCCGTTCTTCACGAGCTTCCTGCTGCGCACGCTGTCGTGGAAGCTGATCCTCGCCGACGACGGTTGCGTCGTCGACTTCGCGCAGACGACCCACCTGATCGATCTCCTGCAGCTGCTCGACCTGACGCAGCGACGACCGGCTGCTGGCCACGCCGTTCGCGGTCATCGCCGGCCTGACCTACAACTTCCTGCCGTTCATGGTGCTGCCGCTCTATGCCAGTCTCGAGAAGATCGACGTCCGGCTGATCGAGGCGTCCAGCGACCTCTACGCGTCGCCGATCCGAGGGCTTCTTCAAGGTCACCTTCCCGCTGTCGCTGCCAGGCGTCGTCGCCGGGCACGCTGCTGACGTTCATCCCGGCGGCCGGCGACTACATCAACGCCACGCTGCTCGGCAACCCCAACACCCGCATGGTCGGCAACGTCGATCCAGAGCCTGTTCACGACGCCAGGGTGACTACGCCGCCGCCGGCGCGCTGTCGGTGACGCTGATGGTGATCATCGTCGGCATGGTGCTGGTCTACGTCCGCACCGCCGGGACGGAGGACCTCGTATGAGCGCCTGCGCGCGCATGCGGCGCTGGGTCGGCAAGCACCTGGTCCTGGGTCTCGGCATCCTGGTGCTGATCTACACGTTCGTGCCGATCGCCGTCGTCGTGCTGATGAGCTTCAACGACAGCAGCAAGTCCCGGAACGTCTACAAGTTCCAGGAGTTCACCTGGGACAACTGGCTGCACCCGTTCAAGCCGCGAACGGCATGGGCGACTCGGTCGTGGCTCAGCATCGAGATCGCGCTTCTGGCCACGCTCATCGCCACGATCCTCGGCACGCTTGCCGCGTTCGCGCTGGTCCGGCACCGGTTCGCGGGGCGCAGTCGGCCGCCAACATGATCATCTTCCTGCCGATGGCGTCGCCCGAGATCGTCATGGGCTCGTCGCTGCTGGCGCTGTTCGTCTCGGCGCGGCTTCGGCGGCCAGCTGGGCTTCTGGACGATCCTGATCGCGCACGTCATGTTCTGCCTGTCGTTCGTGATCGTGACGGTCAAGGCGCGGCTGAGCGGCCTCGACGACAACCTCGAGCAGGCCGCGATGGACCTCTACGCCACCGAGTCGCAGACGTTCTGGCGGGTCACGTTCCCGCTGGTCCTGCCCGGCATCGTCGGCGCGGCGCTGCTGAGCTTCTCGTTGTCGTTCGACGACTTCATCATCACGAACCTCAACGCCGGCCAGGAGGTGACGTTCCCGATGTTCGTCTACGGCGCCAACCAGCGCGGCGTGCCGATGCAGGTCAACGTGATCGGCACCGCGATGTTCATCATCGCGATCGTCATCGTGCTGGGCAACGAGATCGTCCGTCGCCGCCAGGAGAAGGCACTCGGCTGCGTAGAGTACGTCAGGCATGCCGAAGCGGCCCCGCACGGCCAGCATCCGGCGGTCGGAGTGGCCTTGCCGTGCTCGGTGCGGACTCAGAGGTGGCTCTGGGCCTCCGTCAGGACGCTGCGCAGGATCTGTTCCATCTCGTCGAAGTGGCTCTGGTCGGCGATGATCGGCGGCGAGAGCTGGATGACCGGGTCGCCACGATCGTCGGCGCGGCAGTAGAGGCCGTTCTCGAACAGCGCCTTGGACAAGAAGCCGCGCAGCAGCCGCTCGGACTCGTCGTCGTCGAACGTCTCCTTGGTGGCCTTGTCCTTGACCAGCTCGATGCCGTAGAAGAAGCCGTCACCGCGTACGTCGCCGACGATGTCGAGGTCGAGCAGCTTCTCGAGCGTTGACCGGAACGCGCCCTCGTTGTTGCGGACGTTCTCGTTGAGCTTCTCCCGCTCGAAGATGTCGAGGTTGGCCATCGCGACAGCGGTCGACACGGGGTGGCCGCCGAACGTGTAGCCGTGGGCGAAGCTGTTGTCGCCCTGGAGGAACGGCTCCATGATCCGGTCGGTCGCGATCATCGCGCCGAGCGGCGAGTAGCCGGACGTCAGGCCCTTGGCGCAGGTGATCATGTCGGGCACGTAGTCGTACCGGGTGGCGCCGAACATCTCGCCGAGCCGGCCGAACGCGCAGATGACCTCGTCCGACACGAGCAGGACGTCGTGCCGGTCGCAGATCTCGCGGACGCGCTGGAAGTAGCCGGGCGGGGGAGGGAAGCAGCCGCCGGCGTTCTGCACCGGCTCGAGGAACACCGCGGCGACCGTGTCCGGACCCTCGGCGAGGATCGCGTGCTCGATCTGGTCGGCGGCCCAGATGCTGAAGTCGTCGATGTTGTCGCCGTGCTCGGGCGCGCGGTAGAAGTTCGTGTTGGGCACGTGCACGGTCGACGGCACGAGGGGCTCGAACATCTGCTTCAGCGCCGGGATGCCGGTGATCGACAACGCGCCGTGCGGGGTGCCGTGATAGGCGACCTGGCGGCTGATGACCTTGGTCTTGAGCGGCTTGCCGGTCAGCTTGAAGTACTGCTTGGCGGCCTTCCACGCGGTCTCGACGGCCTCGCCGCCGCCCGTCGTGAAGAACACCCGGTTGAGGTCGCCGGGGGCGTACGACGCGATGCGCTCGGCGAGCTCGATCGCGTTGGGGTGGGCGAACGTCCATACCGGGAAGAACGAGAGCTCGGCGGCCTGCTTCGCGGCGGCCTCGGCCAGCTCCTCGCGACCATGACCGACCTGTACGACGAACAGCCCGGCGAGTCCGTCGAGGTATCGCCGCCCCTTGGCATCCCACACGTACATGCCATCGCCCTTGGTGATGATGGGGATGTCGTGGGCATCGTCGTAGCTCCCGTGCCGGGAGAAATGCATCCACAGATGGCGCTTGCCCGCCTTCTGCAGCCGGTCGTAGTCCTCGTCGGAGTAGTTCATGCAGCCATCTTCGCAAGACGCCCGTCGGCGAACACAAGGGAATCAGTCGTGTGATCTCGCTGTTTACTTCGGATTCCGTTGCCCCAGGCGTGACGGGTGGGGTTGGATGGTGCCATGGATCGAACCATCACCAACGTCATCAACGGCGAGCTCATCCCCGCAGCGAGCGGCGCGACATACGAGGTCATCGACCCGTCGACGGGCCAGGTGTACGCCTCGGCGCCCCTGTCCGGCGCCGAGGACGTCGACCGCGCGTTCGGGGCCGCCGCGACGGCGTTCGAGACCTGGCGGGACACGACGCCGTACGAGCGCTCGAAGATGCTCAACCAGTTCGCCCGCGCGATCGAGGAGCGGGCCCAGGAGATCGTCGACGTCGAGTCGCGCGACACCGGCAAGCCCAAGGCGCTCACGATGAGCGAGGAGATCCTCGGGCAGGCGCTCGACGCCGTGACGTTCTTCGCCGGCGCCGCGCGGGTGCTCGAGGGCAAGTCGGCGGGCGAGTACCTGCGCGGCCACACCTCGATGATCCGGCGCGAGCCGATCGGTGTCGTGGCCCAGGTGACGCCGTGGAACTACCCGTTCGTCATGGCGATCTGGAAGATCGCGCCCGCGCTGGCCGCAGGCAACACGATCGTGCTCAAGCCCAGCGACACGACGCCGGCATCGACGACGCTGCTGGCCGAGATCGCGCAGGAGTTCTTCCCGCCCGGCGTCCTCAACGTCGTGTGCGGCGACCGCGACACCGGCCGGCAGCTCGTGACCCACCCGACGCCGCAGATGGTCGCGATCACCGGATCGGTCCGTGCCGGGATGGAGGTGGCCGCTGCCGCCGCGGCCGACCTCAAGAAGCCGCACCTCGAGCTCGGCGGCAAGGCGCCGGTCGTGGTGTTCGACGACGCTGATCTCGCGGCCGCCGCCGAGGCCATCGCCGGAGCCGGCTACTTCAACGCCGGACAGGACTGCACCGCGGCGACGCGCGTACTCGTGCATCCCCGCGTGGCCGCGGACTTCACTGCTGCACTGACCGAGGCCGCCCGCGGCACCAAGGTCGGCATGCCCGACGACGACGTCGACTTCGGGCCGGTCAACAACGCCAACCAGCTCGCCCACGTCAAGGAGTTCATCGACTCGCTGCCCGATCACGCCCGGCTGGAGACCGGCGGATCGCGGGTCGACGCGCTCGGCGAGGGCTACTTCTTCGAGCCGACGGTCCTGTCCGGACTGCGGCAGGACGACCACGCGAGCCAGGACGAGATCTTCGGACCGGTCATCACGGTGCAGCAGTTCAGCGACGAGGACGAGGCGGTGCGCTGGGCCAACGGCGTGAAGTACGGCCTGTCGTCGTCGGTGTGGACCAAGGACCACGGCCGGGCGATGCGCGTGTCCCGCCGGCTCGACTTCGGGTGCGTCTGGATCAACACGCACATCCCGATCGTCGCCGAGATGCCGCACGGCGGCTTCAAGCACTCCGGCTACGGCAAGGACCTGTCGATGTACGGTCTCGAGGACTACACCCGCATCAAGCACGTCATGACGAACCTGGACGCCTAGCCGGGCTGGGGAAGGGACGATGGTGGAGCACCACGACGCGATCGTGGTCGGTGCCGGCGTGGCAGGGCTGACGGCCGCCCGGCTCCTGTCACGCGAAGGCAGACGGGTGGTCGTGCTCGAGGCGCGCGATCGGGTCGGCGGCCGCGTGTGGACCGACCGACGCGGCGGACGCGCCACGGATCTCGGAGCCTCATGGATCCACGGGACGACCGCCAGCCCGGTCGCAGCGGCCGCGGAGGCATTCGGGATGCGGATGCGCGAGTTCACGGTGGGCGGCTACCAGCCGGACGGCCGACCGATCGCCTACTACGGCCCGGACGGCGAGCGCCTGTCGGACGTCGCGGCTCGGCGCTTCGTCGACGACATCCACACGGCCGACGCCCTGCTGCCTGACGTCATCGCGGCCTCCGACGCGGACGCGTCGTACGCCGACGTCACCGAGAGCGTCCTCGCATCGCTGGGGTGGGACGAGGCCCGCGCGGAGCGGGTGCGCGAGTACCTCCGGCACCGTTCGGAGGAGCAGTACGGGGTGGCGAGCGAGGACCTCGCGGCGCACGGTCTCGACGACGACGTGATCGACGGCGACGAGGTGGTGTTCCCTGACGGCTACGACCGCCTTCCCGAACGTCTCGCGGCGGGGCTCGACATCCGCCTCGGGCACGTCGTGTCGCACGTGCGCTGGGGGCCCGACGGCGTGGTCGTCACCGGTGGCGGGAGCGAGATGTCGGGCCGGTCCGGCATCCTCACGGTGCCGGTCGGGGTCCTGCGCAGCGCCGACCTCGTCATCGAGCCTCCGCTGCCCGAGCCGGTGGCCGGCGCCCTGGGCCGGCTCGAGATGAACGCTTTCGAGAAGGTCTTCCTGCGGTTCCGGACCCGGTTCTGGGACGAGGGCGTCTACGTCGTGCGTCAACAGGGTCCCGATGCTGCGTGGTGGCACTCCTGGTACGACCTCACCTCGCTGGACGGCACACCGACGCTGCTGACGTTCGCGGCCGGACCGGCGGCCGTCGCCACGCGTGGGTGGGAGAAGTCGCGGATCGCGGAGTCGGTGCTCGCTGCAGCTGCGGCGGCTGTACGGCGACCGGGTGGAGGAGCCGGTCGAGGTCCAGACCACCGACTGGCAGGGCGACCGGTTCGCGCGCGGCTCGTATGCGTACATGACGGTGGGCTCGACGACCGCCGACCATGACGACCTGGCCACCCCGGTCGGCGGGGTCCTGCACATCGCGGGCGAGGCGACGTGGACGGACGACCCGGCGACCGTGACCGCGGCCATGGCCTCGGGCCACCGGGCCGCTGTCAACGTCCTGCAGCGCGACATCCCGATCGAGCAGGTGTGGGCAGACGCCCTGAGCGGACCGCGTAGCTCAGGCAGGAAGCCGCACAGCCTGACCGGGCTGGACTATCCTGACCGCGTCCAGCCGAAGGAGCAACGCATGCCCAAGCGCGAGATCGTCCCAGAGCCCATTGTCACGGTGATCGACGACTACGACGGCAAGGAGCTGCACCCCGACACGCCACCGGAGCGCTACCGGATCAACGGCCGGACGTACGACCTCTACCTGTCCGACGAGTCGAAGAAGGTCGTCGACGACTTCCTGCGCAACCTGCTCGACGGTGCCGAGGAGGTCCGCGACACGGCGCCGCCGCGGCGGCGCGGTGGCAGCTCGGGTGTCACGATCCGGGACGGCTACACGATCCAGGACCTGCGCGAGTGGGCCACGCGCCAACGGGCACCAGGTCAGCGACAACCGGCGCGCGCCGTCCAAGGTCATCGAGGCGTTCAACGCCGCGCACTCCTGAGCACGCGGCGCGACGTCTCGTCGAGCAAGCAACCCGGCGTCGTGCATCGCGATCGCGACCTGCACGCGGTTGGTCGCGTCGAGCTTGGTGAAGATGTGCGAGATGTGCGCCTTGACCGTGGCCACGCGACATGTGGAGGTCGACGGCGATCTCGGCGTTGGACGAGCCGCCACCGACGGCGATCGCGACCTCGCGCTCGCGGTCGGTCAGGCAGGCCACCCGCGACTTCGCCGCCGCATCGCTCTGGCTGTCCGGGAGCCGCATCCGTCACCTGGCGGATCAGCTGCTGCGTGATCGTCGGCGACAGCATCGGCTCGCCGTCGACGACCTTGCCGATCGCCGCGACGATCTCGGCGGGCGGCGTGTCCTTGAGCAGGAATCCGTTGGCGCCGGCGGCCAGCGCCCGTACGACGTACTCGTCGGCGTCGAACGTCGTCAGCACGATGACCTTCGGCGGATCCGGCAGCGGCGAGGACCTCGGAGGTCGCGGCGATGCCGTCCAGCACCGGCATGCGTATGTCCATCAGCACCACGTCGATGCCACCCGCCCGTACGGCGTCGACCGCCTGCTGGCCGTTGGCGGCCTCCCCGACGACCGTGATGTCGTCCGACCCGCCGAGGATGAGCGCCAGCCCCGCGCGCACCAACGGGTCGTCGTCGGCCAGCAGCACGCGGGTGGTCATGCCGGCCACGGTAGCCATGCCTCGACGACGAACTCGCGCTCCGGGGTGATCCGGTGCGTCATCCGTCCGCCGACCAGCGCCGTACGTTCTGCCAGCCCGATCAGGCCGAGCCCGGACTCTGGCGCCTCGACGCCGATCGAGCCGATCTCGAGCGGATTGCGTCACCGCGACCGATCAACCCGGCCCACGGGCTGCCCGGTCACCGAGACCGTCACCAGCGTGTTGGGGGCGTGCTTGCGGGCGTTCGTGAGGCTTTCCTGCACGACGCGGTAGAGCGTACGTCCGATGGTGTCCGGCAGGCCGTCGAGCGCGACCAGGTCCTCGGTCTCGATCCGCATGCCGGATGCGCGAGCCTCGTCGAGCAGAGCCGGCAGGTCGGCAGCCGAGGGCTGCGGCCGCTCGGGGCTGGAGTCGCCGGGGTCGTCGCGCAGCAGGCCCAGCACGTCGCGCAGCTCGACCAGTGCCTGGTGCGAGGCTCTCCTGGATCACCGCGGCCGTCGCCCGCATCTCCTCGGCGGTGAGGTCCTCGCGGTACGTCAGCGCGCCGGCGTGCATCGTGACGAGCGAGATGCGGTGGGCCAGCACGTCGTGCATCTCGCGGGCGATGCGACTCCGCTCGGCCGTACGCGCCTGGGCGACGCGCGCCGCCTGCTCCGCCTCCGCCGTGAGCGCGCGTTCGCGGAGGGTCGCGAGCAGCTCGCGGCGTGACCCGATGTACATGCCCCAGCCGACCGTGACCGCGATGATCGCCACGATGAACGGGATGGTGAACGCGACCGCCTCGTTGCCGACCGGGTTGTAGCTCTCCAGCACGAAGCCGCCGACCAACGAGAGCACGCCGATCGGGATGATCTCGCGCCAGCGTCGCCGGGTCGACAGCGACACGAGCGCCAGTGTCGCGGGGCCGGCCGACGACCACGACACGAACGACAACGCGTTGGTGATGGCGGCGACCGGCACAGGGAATCGCCGGCGCCACGCGACGAGCACGAACCCCAGAGCGCCGAGACCCAGATCGGTCCAGAACCACCAACGGTGGTGGTCCCACTGCCAGTAGGCGACCTCGAACCACGCGGCGCCCGAGATCAACAGCATGAGGGCATAGCGCCAGGCATGACTCCACCAGCGGAGCTGTGGTTGGTAGTCGACGGCCTGCACGCCCCAAGGCTAGGGGTTCACCGCTCGCGTGACACGACGGCCGATCGGCTCGCCTCTCTCATACTTTCGGCTATCAAGCAATGGTCGCTCGACCGATGTTTAGTGCACCCGCGGTGAGGCAGACTGGGTGTCATGATCACTGTTGAAGGACTCACGAAGACGTACGGCGGCTTCAAAGCCGTCGACAATGTCTCGTTCGAGAGCCGACCGGGAGCCGTCACCGGCTTCCTCGGCCCGAACGGGGCCGGCAAGTCGACCACGATGCGCATCATGGCCGGGCTGACGCCTGCCACTTCAGGCGAGGCACGAGTGGGCGGCGTTCTCTACCACGACATCCCCAACCCCGGCACCCAGGTGGGTGTCCTGCTGGACGCCTCAGCGCAGCACGCAGGCCGGACAGGCCGCGAGATCCTCACGCTCAGCGCGCTCACGATGGGCCTGCCGATGTCACGAGTCGACGAGATGCTCAAGCTCGTCAGCCTGACCCCGGAAGAGTCGAAGCGTCGGGTCAAGAACTACTCGCTCGGCATGCGGCAGCGCCTCGGCATCGCCAACGCGCTTGCTGGGCGACCCCAAGATCCTGATCCTCGACGAGCCGGCCAACGGCCTCGACCCGGCGGGCATCCACTGGATGCGCAGCCTGCTTCGGGAGTACGCCAACCGTGGCGGCACCGTGCTGCTGTCGTCGCACCTGCTGCACGAGATCGAGGTCATCGCCGACGAGATCATCGTCATCGGCAACGGCAAGATCGTGGCGCAGGGCACCAAGGCGGAGCTCCTGCAGACGGCCGGCACGTTCGTCAAGGCCGGCGACATGTCGGCGCTCGCGAACGCGCTGACCACCGCCGGCATCAGCGCATCGCCCTCGGGCGACGGCGGACTGCGCACGGAGTCCACGTCCGGAGCAGGTCGGCAAGGCCGCGGCATCCGCGGGCGTTGCCCTGATCGAGCTGCGACCCGCCGAGGGCGCCGGCCTCGAGGAGATGTTCCTCGAGCTGACCGTCCGACACCCAGCGCGACGACATCACCACCGAAGGAGCACAGGCATGAGTGCCACCGCAATCGCCATCGACACCACCCGGCCGGGCGTCCCGCTGAGCCGCCTCGTTCAAGGTCGAGCTGCGCAAGATGTTCGACACCCGCTCCGGCTTCTGGCTCATGATGAGCATCGCGATCGTCTCGACGCATCGCGACGATCGTCGTGATCCTCGTGCAGGGCCTTGCCGACGACCCGCGAATCACCTACGCGACGTTCGCGCCGGCCGATCGGCGTTCCCGATGGCCTGATCCTGCTCCCGATCATCGCGATCTTGTCGGTGACGGGCGAGTGGAGCCAGCGCACCGGCCTGATCACGTTCACGCTCCTGCCGCACCGCGGCCAGCTCATCGCGGCCAAGGCTCTGGCGGCGGTCATCGTCGGCGTCGTCGGTCGATGCTCCTGGCGTTCGCGATCGGCGCGCTCGGCAACGTCGTCGGCTCGGCCATCAACGGGCGGCGACATGGTCTGGGACGTCAGCGTGGTCGACTGTTCTGCTGATCATGCTCGGCAACGTTCTGGGACTTCTGATCGGCTTCATGCTCGGCGTGCTGATCCGCAACACCGCCGGGCGCGATCGTCGCCTACTTCGTCTACTCGTTCCTGCTTCCGACGATCTTCGGCATCCTCGCCGAGCTCGTCGGACTGGTTCAAGGACCTGCAGCCGTGGATCGACTTCAACTTCGCGCAGAGCCAGCTGTTCGATGCGCCGGTCTCGACGGCGAGGAGTGGGCCCAGCTCGGTACGTCCGGCATCATCTGGTTCATCATCCCGCTGGCCGTTCGGCGTCTGGGCGGTGCTGAAGTCCGAGGTCAAGTAACCGAACTCCCGGGGCGGAGGGGGCGCGGCGACAGGACATCCCTCGTCTGCCGCCGCTCCGGGGCTCACCCAGGATGGCGACTCCCTTTCGAGGGGGTCGCCATCCTGCATGTCCGGCGCAAGTAGGTCAGCGGCGGCGCATCAGGGAGAATGGCGGCATGCGCAAGCGTGTCGCCGTTCTCGGCTCTACGGGATCCATCGGGACCCAGGCCCTCGAGGTCATCGCCGCCAACCCCGAACGGTTCGAGGTCGTCGCGCTCGCCGCCGGCGGGAGCAACCCGCGGCTGCTGGCCGAGCAGGCCATCGCGTTCGACGTGCCGCTCGTCGCGGTCGCCAAGGCGAGCGCGGCCGAGGACGTACAGCTCGCGCTCTATGCCGAGGCGCAGCGCAAGGGCTACGCGCACGGCGACCACCGGGTGCCGCGACTCATCGCCGGGCCCGACGCAGCCGTCGACGTCGCCCGCGTCGAGTGCGATGTGGTGCTCAACGGCATGACCGGCGCCGTCGGCCTGCTCCCGACGCTGGCCGCGCTCGAGGCCGGCACGACCCTCGCGCTGGCCAACAAGGAGTCGCTGATCATCGGCGGTGAGCTGGTGATCGGTGCCGCCAAGCCCGGCCAGCTCGTGCCGGTCGACTCCGAGCACTCCGCCCTCGCGCAGGCCATGCGCGGGGAGCGACGCGACGAGGTTCGCCGGCTGATCGTCACCGCGAGCGGCGGGCCGTTCCGCGGACGTACGCGTGCCGAGCTCGCCGACGTCACGCCCGAGCAGGCGATGGCGCACCCGACGTGGGACATGGGCCCGGTCATCACGATCAACTCCGCGACGCTGGTCAACAAGGGGCTCGAGGTCATCGAGGCCAACCTGTTGTTCGACATCGGCTTCGACCGCATCGATGTCGTCGTGCACCCGCCGTCGATCGTCCACTCGATGGTCGAGTTCATCGACGGCGCCACGATGGTCCAGGCATCGCCGCCGGACATGAAGCTGCCGATCGCCCTGGGCCTGGCCTGGCCCGACCGCGTGCCCGACGCCGCTGCGGGGTGCGACTGGACGCAGCCGGCGACGTGGGAGTTCTTCCCGCTCGACGACGAGGCGTTCCCCGCCGTCAGCCTGGCGCGCAAGGCGGGCACGTTCGGGCGTACGGGACCTGCGGTGTTCAACGCCGCCAACGAGGTGTGCGTCGACGCGTTCGTCGCCGGCGACTTGGACTTCCTCGGCATAGTGGACACGGTGGGCGTGGTCCTCGACGAGCACCTCGGCGATCCGGACGCCGCCCGCCAGGAACTGACCCTCGACGGCGTGCTCGGCGCCGATGCATGGGCCCGCACCCGGGCCGCGGAGCTGGTGGAGAAACGATGAACGCACTGATCTACACCCTCGGTGTCGTGGCGTTCATCATCGGCGTCGCGGTCTCGATCGGCCTGCACGAGCTCGGCCACATGTATCCGGCCAAGAAGTTCGGCATCAAGGTCACCCAGTTCTTCGTGGGCTTCGGCAACACGGTGTGGTCGGTCAAGCGCGGCGAGACCGAGTACGGCATCAAGTCGATCCCGCTCGGCGGCTACGTCAAGCTCGTCGGCATGCTGCCGCCGGCCAAGGACGCCGACCCGCACGAGGTCCGCAAGACCAACACGGGCCTGTTCACGCAGCTCATCTCGGATGCCCGCAACGCCGAGTACGAGCACGTGGAGGACAAGGACCTCGACCGGCTCTTCTATCGCAAGCCGTGGTGGCAGAAGCTGATCGTCATGGCGGGCGGGCCGATGGTCAACATCCTGATCGCGATCGTGCTGTTCACGATCGTGTTCATGGGATTCGGGGCGTTGAAGCCGTCGACGACGGTCAACACGGTCTCCGACTGCGCGATCAGCGATGCCGAGGCCGGCCGCACGTGCAAGGCGAGCGACCCGATCACGCCGGCCAAGAAGGCCGGCCTGCTTCCGGGCGACACGATCACGTCGTTCAACGGCACCAAGATCACGTCGTGGGACCAGGTCACCAAGCTGATCCGCGACAACGGCTCGCGCGAGGCGGCGATCGGCTTCGAGCGCGACGGCCGCGAGCGTGAGGTCAAGGTCGCCACCTCGGTGCTGGCGCGGGCCGACATCGACGACCCGACCAAGACCGTCAACGTCGGCTTCCTCGGCGTCACGCCGACGCAGGGGTACGCAGCGGCAGGGCCCGGGCTACGTCGCGTCCACGATGGGCACGTACGTCAAGGGCACCGCCGAGGCGATCGCCCACCTGCCGGAGCGCATGGTCGACGTCACCAAGGCCGCGTTCGGCGCAGACCGTGATCCCGAAGGGCCCATCAGCGTGGTCGGCGCGAGCCGCGTCGCGGGCGAGATGGTCACGGTCGACGACCCGACGTGGGCGCGAACGGGTCCAGCGCGTCCTCGTGCTGCTCGCCGGTCTCAACCTGTTCCTCGCCCTGTTCAACTTCATCCCGCTGCTGCCGCTCGACGGCGGCCACATCGCCGGCGCGCTCTACGAAGCGGTGCGCCGCGGATTCGCCAAGCTGCGCGGACTGCCAGACCCCGGATACGTCGACGTCGCCAAGATGCTGCCCGTCGCGTACGCCGTGGGTGCCCTCCTTATGCTGATGAGTGTGATTCTGATCTACGCCGACATCGTCAACCCGGTGAAACTGCTCATGACAGACCTCGGACTTCCCGCGATGCCCCCGCCGGTGCTCGCGCCGCGTCGCAAGACCCGCAAGATCAAGGTCGGCACGGTCGACGTCGGTGGCGACGCACCCATCTCGGTGCAGTCGATGACCACGACGCTGACCTCGGACGTCAACACGACGCTGCAGCAGATCGCCGAGCTCACCGCCGCCGGCTGCGACATCGTCCGCGTCGCGTGCCCGAGCCAGGACGACGCCGATGCGCTGCCCGAGATCGCCAAGCACTCCAACATCCCGGTCATCGCCGACATCCACTTCCAGCCCAAGTACGTCTTCGCGGCGATCGACGCCGGCTGCGCTGCGGTCCGGGTCAACCCCGGCAACATCCGCAAGTTCGACGACCAGGTCGGCGCGATCGCCCGCGCCGCCAAGGACGCCGGCGTCTCGATCCGCATCGGCGTCAACGCCGGATCGCTCGACAAGCGCATCTACGACAAGTACGGCAAGGCCACGGCTGAGGCGCTCGTCGAGTCCGCCGTGTGGGAGGCGTCGCTGTTCGAGGAGCACGACTTCCACGACTTCAAGATCTCGGTCAAGCACAACGACCCCGTCGTGATGGTGCAGGCGTACGAGCAGCTGTCCGAGCGCGGCGACTGGCCGCTGCACCTCGGCGTCACCGAGGCCGGCCCGGCGTTCCAGGGCACGATCAAGAGCGCCACGGCGTTCGGCGCGCTGCTGAGCCAGGGCATCGGCGACACGATCCGGGTGTCGCTGTCGGCCCCGCCGGTCGAGGAGGTCAAGGTCGGCCTGCAGATCCTGCAGTCGCTCAACCTCCGCGAGCGCAAGCTCGAGATCGTGTCGTGCCCGTCGTGCGGGCGCGCCCAGGTCGACGTCTACACGCTCGCCGAGGAGGTCACCGCCGGCCTCGAGGGCATGGAGGTGCCGCTCCGCGTCGCCGTCATGGGCTGCGTCGTCAACGGTCCGGGGGAGGCCCGCGAGGCCGACCTCGGCGTGGCGTCGGGCAACGGCAAGGGTCAGATCTTCGTCAAGGGCGAGGTCATCAAGACCGTGCCGGAGTCCAAGATCGTCGAGACGCTGATCGAGGAAGCCATGCGCATCGCCGAGGGCATGGAGCCCGTCGAGGGCGGCTCACCCGCCGTCACCGTCAGCTGATCCCGACGCTCGACGAGATGGCACGGCCCTCCACGTCGTACGCTTGGGACACCACCCAGGGAGGCGCTGTGCTCAAGACGACGACGCACGTCCGTCCGCTGACGACGCCTGATCTCCCTGAGCTGTACGCCCTCCTCGACCGCGACCCGCTGGTCAACCTGTTCGTCCGCAACCGCGTCGACGCGACCAAGCTGCAGACCCGCTGGCTGGGTGGCCAGGTCTGGGGCTACTTCGAGGACGGCGAGCTCGTGTCGGCGTGCCATGCCGGCGCCAACGTCGTGCCCGTGCAGGCGACGCCGGCGGCCGTCGAGGCGTTCGCCGAGCAGGCGATCTCCGACAACGTACGGCCGTCGTCGATCGTCGGACCTCGCGACGCCGTCCTGCCGATGTGGAAGCGGCTCGAGCCGCACTGGGGCCCGGCCCGCTCGCCGCGCCTCGGACCAGCCGTTCATGGTGCTGGAGCGCGACAGCCGCCTTCGGCCGGATCCCGCGCGTACGCCCGGTGGTCCTCGACGAGTTCGACACCGTCTACCCGGCCTGCGTCGCGATGTTCACCGAGGAGGTCGGCGTCGACCCCGAGGTGGGCAACCGCAGCGGCTACCGCGCCCGCGTCGCGCAGCTGATCTCGCAGGGCTGGGCGTTCGCGATCATCGAGGACGGCGAGGTGCTGTTCAAGGCCGAGGTCGGCGCCGCCACGCCGTACGCCTGCCAGATCCAGGGCGTCTATGTCCGGCCCGACCTGCGTGGACGGGGCATCGCCGCGCCGGCGCTCGCGGCGGTCGTGCAGCAGGCACGTGCGACGGTCGCGCCGATCGTCACGCTCTACGTCAACGACCACAACACCGCGGCCCGTCGGGCGTACGAACGGGTGGGCTTCGAGCAGACCGCGACGTTCGCGTCGATCCTGCTCTGACATGCTCGCTGCATGAGTCGTGACGTCAAGGTCCTCGCGGGCATCTTCGCGGCGTCGGGCGTGCTGCACTTCGTGAAGCCCGAAGCCGTACGTGGCGATCGTCCCCAAGCCGCTGCCCTACAAGCGCGAGCTCGTGCAGGTGTCCGGTGCCGCGGAGATCGCGCTGTGCGGGACTGATGCTGCACCCGCGCACGCGGCGTCTGGGTGGTCTGGCGTCGGCGGGCCTGCTTGCCGCGGTGTTCCCGGCCAACGTGCAGATGACGATCGACAGCGGCGCGCGACTCGCGCAAGCCGTGGTGGTTCACGCTCGGCACGGTGCTGCGCCTGCCGCTGCAGCTGCCGCTGATCCGCATCGCGCAGCTGCCCGAGGCTGATCCGGCTCGCCCAGAGGCTCGCACGTCACTCCAGGCTGACGCGTGCGACCAGGCCTCGGAACCGCACTTAGGCTCGGGCCCATGCGTATGTCCCGGCTCTTCCTGCGTACTCTCCGCGACGATCCGGCCGATGCCGAGGTGCCGAGCCACAAGCTCCTGGTGCGCGCCGGATACGTCCGCCGCGTGGCGCCCGGGATCTACTCGTGGCTGCCGCTGGGCCTCAAGGTGCTCGCCAAGGTCGAGAAGATCATCCGCGAGGAGATGGAGTCGATCGGCGCCCAGGAGGTGCGGTTCCCGGCGCTGCTGCCGCGCGAGCCCTACGAGGCGTCCGGGCGCTGGACCGACTACGGCCCCAACGTGTTCCGGCTCAAGGACCGCAAGGGCAACGACATGATGCTCGGCCCGACGCACGAGGAGTTCTTCACGCTGCTGGTCAAGGACCTCTACTCGTCCTACAAGGACCTGCCGCTGAGCATCTACCAGATCCAGACGAAGTACCGCGACGAGGCGCGTCCCCGCGCGGGCATCCTGCGCGGCCGCGAGTTCATCATGAAGGACTCCTACTCGTTCGACATCGACGACGCCGGCCTCGAGAAGTCCTACCAGGCGCACCGCGAGGCGTACGTCCGGATCTTCGACCGGCTCGGCTTCGAGTACGTCATCGTGCACGCGCAGTCCGGCGCGATGGGTGGCTCGGCCAGCGAGGAGTTCCTCGCGGTCTCCGAGACGGGGGAGGACACCTTCGTACGCTCGCCCGGTGGCTACGCCGCCAACGTCGAGGCCGTGACGACCGTCGTGCCCGACGCGATTCCGTACGACGACGCTCCTGCCGCGCACGCCGAGCAGACGCCCGACACGCCCACGATCGACACGCTCGTGGCGCACCTCAACGAGGCCTACCCGCGCGACGACCGCCCGTGGGCCGCGTCGGACACGCTCAAGAACGTGCTCGTGATGCTGCGGCACCCCGACGGCACGCGTGAGCCGCTCGCGATCGGCCTGCCCGGCGACCGCGAGGTCGACGCCAAGCGCCTCGAGGCTGTCGTCTCGCCGGCCGAGGTCGAGGCGTTCGACGAGAAGGACTTCGCCGCCAACTCCGCGCTGGTCAAGGGCTACATCGGCCCCGGCGCGCTGGGCGCCGAGAGCGAGTCCGGCATCCGCTTCCTCGTCGACCCCCGCGTCGTCGACGGCACGCGCTGGGTCACCGGCGCCAACATCGACGGCTCGCACGTCATCGACCTCGTCGCCGGCCGCGACTTCACCGCCGACGGCACGATCGAGGCCGCCGAGATCCGTGCCGGCGATCCCGCGCCCGACGGCTCAGGGCCGCTCGAGCTCGCCCGCGGCATCGAGATGGGCCACATCTTCCAGCTCGGCCGCAAGTACGCCGAGGCGCTCGACCTCAAGGTGCTCGACGAGAACGGCAAGCTCGTCACGGTCACGATGGGCTCGTACGGCGTCGGGGTCTCCCGTGCCGTCGCCGCCGTCGCCGAGTACGCCCACGACGACCTCGGCCTCGATCTGGCCCAAGGAGCTCTCGCCGTTCGACGTGCACCTCGTCGTCGCGGGCAAGGACGAAGCGGTGGTCGCCGGAGCCGAGGAGATCTACCAGGACCTCGATCGGCGAAGGCCTCGAGGTGCTGTTCGACGACCGCCTCGGCAAGGTCTCGCCGGGCGTGAAGTTCAAGGACGCGGAGCTGATCGGCGTGCCCGACGATCGTCGTCGTCGGCAAGGGGTTCGTCGACGGTGTCGTCGAGGTCAAGGACCGGGCGACCGGCGAACGTACCGATGTCGCTCGCACTCGCCGACCTGGTGCGCCCACCTCCGCGACTGACTCGCGCGAGTCAACGGGAGGCCGGGGAAGGCGGCCGGGCCTGGGCGCGCCCCACGCGAGCTCGGCCAGCGCCGCGCGGCGCAGCCCTGCCGTCGCGTACGCCTGGAGCTCGCCGGTGCTGTCGCCGATGAGGGTCAGGCACGCCGCCGCGATGCCGCGTTCGACGTCTGCGTGCGCCGCCGCGTGCGCGGGCCTTGGTGCGCAGCCGCCCCACGTCGTACGACAGCGCCGTCGACACCGGCTCGACGTCCATCTCGTGCAGGCGGAGCAGCAACCGGTCGCGCACGTCGCGATGCTCGTCGTACGAGGTGCGGGCCCGGTCGGCGAGGTCCTTGAAGCGCGCGCCGATGACGGGATAGAGCCACACCGCCTCGTGCTCGAGCGCGAGCCAGTCCTGCATGTCCTCGGTCGACGTCATCGCAGCTCGCCGATCGACGTGGCGCACTGCGCGAGGCCCGCCGACATCGACGCGAGCACGCGGGTGAGGGCGGGGGAGGCCGCCTTGGCCGAGTCCGCCGCGCGGGCCTTCGACGCGGTCGCGTAGGCGGTCGCCAGCGCCTTGATCGCCTCGTCGCGGCTCGCGGGCGGCGCAGCGACGTCGGGGACCGCTCCGGCGACGCCGACGGCCTTGGCGTGTGCCGTGCTGATCGCGACGAACGGGTCGAGGCGCAGGGCGGTGTGCTTCGCCGCCGTGGCCTCGACACGCGCGAGCAGCGCGTTCTGGTCGGCCGCGACGCGGGCGATCAGACGGTCGTCGGAGGGCTCGGGTTCGGGGTGCGGCTCGATGCCGACGTCCGCGCGCGAGGTCGTCGAGCCGATGTCCGAGGGCCGCGCCGCCGAGACCGGCCGCGACGGCTGCGGTGGCAGCACCCGTTCCCAGGAGTGCGCGTCGGCTGATCACCACGGCAGGCTATCCGACTCACGGCGTTCACCGGAGCACCGCAGGTTCGGTAGGGTGGACCCGACACTGAATGCCGGTGCCCACAAAAGAACACGGAGGCTCAGCCATGGACCAACAACTGGCGACCCTCGTGGATGAATGTGTGTCGGCTCTCGGCTTCGATCTCGAGGCGATCGAGCTGACTCCGGCCGGCAACAAGCGGGTCCTTCGCATCGCCCTCGACCGCGATGGTGGCGTCGGCATCGACCACATCACCGAGGCGACGCGCGCGCTGTCCGAGGAGCTCGACGCCTCCGACGTGATGGGCTCCCAGCCCTACACGCTCGAGGTCACCTCCCGCGGCGTCGACCGCCCGCTCACCGAGCCCCGCCACTGGCGCCGCAACGCCGGCCGCCTCGTACGCCTGAGGCTCGCCGACGACTCGTCGATCGACGGCCGCATCGGCGAGAGCGACGACGAGGGCGTCGTCATCGAGGGCCGCACCACCAGCCAACGGCTGGCATACGACCAGATCAGCACCGCGCTCGTGCAAACCGAGCTCAACAGGAAGGACGCCTGACATGGACATCGACATGGCCGCACTGCGCGCCCTCGAGCACGAGAAGGACATCTCATTCGATGTCGTCGTCGAGGCCATCGAGACCGCACTGCTCTCCGCGTACCACAAGACCGGCGGCTCCCACTCGCATGCGCGGGTCGAGCTCGACCGCAAGAGCGGGCACGTGACGGTATGGGCCAAGGAGCGCCTCGAGGCCGAGCCGCTGCCCGAGCCCGCCGAGGGCGAGGAGCCGCCGCGAACGGCCGGCGCCACAGTTCACAGAGGAGTTCGACGACACGCCTGAGGACTTCGGCCGGTTCGCCGCGACGATCGCCCGCCAGCTCATCATGCAGCGGATCCGCGACGCCGAGGACGAGTCCAAGTACGGCGAGTTCGCCGGCAAGGTCGGCGACATCGTCTCCGGCGTGATCCAGCAGAGCCGTCCCGGCGACGTCGCGCTCGACCTGGGCCGCATCGAGGCGATCCTGGTCGCGTCCGAGCGCGTGCCCGAGGAGAAGTACGCCCACGGCGAGCGCCTCAAGGCGTACGTCTACGAGGTCGAGAAGGGCCTGCGCGGACCACGGGTCAAGGTCTCGCGCACGCACCCCAACCTGGTCAAGCTGCTGTTCGCCCTCGAGGCGCCGGAGATCGCCGACGGCTCCGTCGAGATCGTCGCGATCGCGCGCGAGGCCGGCCACCGCAGCAAGATCGCGGTGCGGGCCAACGTGCCGGGCGTCAACGCCAAGGGCGCGTGCATCGGACCGATGGGCCAGCGCGTACGCAACGTCATGCACGAGCTGCACGGCGAGAAGATCGACATCGTCGACTACAGCGACGACCCGGCCGAGTTCATCGCGCACGCGCTCTCGCCGTCGCAGGTCAAGGGCGTGACGCTGGTCGACCCGGCGACGCGATCGGCGCGCGTCGTCGTGCCCGACTTCCAGCTCTCGCTGGCGATCGGCAAGGAGGGCCAGAACGCCCGCCTGGCCGCCAAGCTCACCGGCTGGCGCATCGACATCCGCTCGGACACCGAGGCGCCCAGGACCGAAGGCGTCTGACTCAATGGCGCGACCGCTTCGCGAAACGGGTAGACTGGTCGAGGTCGTTCGGACGTGCATCGGTTGCAGGCAACGTGCGGACAAGACCACTCTGGTGCGAGTCGTCGCAGTTCAGGAGCCCACGACCACGGTCGTGACACCTGATCCGCACGGAACGCTGCCGGGGCGAGGGGCGCATCTGCATCCCACGACCCGGTGCCTGGAGCTCGCGATTCGCCGCAAGGCGTTCGGTCGGGCCCTTCGAGTCGAAGGGCCGCTCGACCTGAGCGCGCTGACGGACATCGTCGAAACAGCATGACCACCAGGAACGCCGCACCCGCGGCGTTCATGACACGAAATCGGAGCAACAGCTCATGAAGACCCGATGAGTACTGCGCGATGAGTACTGCGCAATGAGCACGTTCGTCAACTAGTGGTCTGATCCTCCTTCGGGGTCGGACCCCCCTGAAGGAGAAGAGTGGCTGTAAGAGTCCACGAGCTCGCACGCGAGTTCGGTGTCGAGAGCAAGGTCGTCCTGTCCACCCTGAAAGACATGGGTGAGTACGTGAAGTCGGCCTCCTCGACCGTAGAAGCCCCCGTCGTCCGGCGCCTCAACGAGGAGCACGGCGAAGCCCTGCGCGCGCAGGGCGCCAAGAAGTCCGGCGGCAAGCCCGCCGCCAAGAAGGCCGCACCGGCCAACGGCCGCCGCCGAGCCCGAAGCCGCACCGGCTCCGGTCGAGGCTGCCGCGCCGGCTGCGCCCTGCACCGACGCGTACGCCTGGCCCGACGCCTGGTCCTCGGGTCGCCCCGACGCCCGAGCCTGGCCGAGCCCGAGCCCGTCGCCGAGGCACCCGCCCCGGCCGCCGAGCCCGAGGCTCCGCAGCTGCAGCTGCTGCCTCGGCTCCCGGCCACACCGGGACCGCGCCCCGGACCCAAGGCCCCCGGCGCACGCCCCGGCAACAACCCGTTCTCGTCGACGCAGGGCATGCAGAGCGCCCCGCGTCCGCCGGCCGCACGTGCCGGTGGTCCGACGCCCGGTGGCGCGCCCGGCATGCCGCGTCCCAACCCGGCCATGATGCCTCGCCAGTCCGGCCTCGCCGGTCCTTCGACCGGTCGCGGTGCGCCCGGCCGTGGTGGACCTGGTGGAGCTCCCGGTCGCGGCGGTCCCGGTGGTGCACCGGGTCGCGGCGCTCCCGGCGTGGAGGCGGCGGCGGATTCGCCGGTCGTCCCGGCGGTGGCGGCGGCGCTCCCGGTCGGGGTGCTCCCGGCGGTGGAGGCGGCTTCAGCGGCCCTCCGCGCACGGGTGGTCCCGGTGGCCGCAACACGCGTGGCGGCACGCAGGGTGCGTTCGGTCGCGCCGGCGGACCCGTCCGTCGTGGACGCAAGAGCAAGCGCGCGAAGCGTCAGGAATTCGACCAGATGCAGGCGCCCGCCATCGGCGGCGTCCGCGTTCGCAAGGGCAACGGCGAGACCGTACGCCTGACGCGCGGCTCCTCGCTGGCTGACTTCGCCGACAAGATCGGCGGCGACTCCGCATCGCTCGTCGAGGTGCTGTTCCACCTGGGCGAGGTCGTCACGGCGACGCAGTCGGCCAACGACGAGACGTTGATGCTGCTCGGTGAGGAGCTCAACTACAACGTCGAGGTCATCTCCCCGGAGGACGAGGACCGCGAGCTGCTCGAGTCGTTCGACATCGAGTTCGGCGAGGACGAGGGCGACGAGGCCGATCTGGCCGCGCGTCCCCCCGTCGTCACCGTCATGGGTCACGTCGACCACGGAAAGACCAAGCTCCTCGACGCGCTGCGCAGCAGCAACGTCGTCGACAAGGAGGCCGGTGGCATCACGCAGACCATCGGCGCCTACCAGGTCGCGACCGAGGTCGACGGCTCCGAGCGTCGCATCACCCTGATCGACACACCGGGCCACGAGGCGTTCACCGCCATGCGTGCCCGTGGTGCCCAGGCGACCGACATCGCGATCCTCGTGGTCGCGGCCGACGACGGCGTCATGCCGCAGACGGTCGAGGCGCTCAACCACGCCAAGGCCGCCGGCGTCCCGATCGTCGTCGCGGTCAACAAGGTCGACAAGCCCGACGCCGACCCGACCAAGGCACGTGGCCAGCTCACCGAGTACGGCCTGGTGCCCGAGGAGTACGGCGGCGACACGATGTTCGTCGACGTCTCGGCCAAGGCCGGCACGGGTCATCGACGAGCTGCTCGAGGCCGTCATCCTCACGGCTGACGCCTCGCTCGACCTGCGCGCCAACCCCAACCAGAACGCCGAGGGTCTCGTCATCGAGGCGCACCTCGACCGTGGTCGGGGACCTGTCGCAACGGTGCTGGTCCACCGCGGAACGCTCAAGGTCGGCGACTCGATCGTCGCCGGTCCGGCGTTCGGTCGCGTCCGCGCCATGCTCGACGAGCACGGCGAGAACATCGAGGAGGCCACCCCGTCGCGTCCGGCACTCGTGCTGGGTCTGACGGCGGTGCCCGGGAGCCGGTGACAACTTCATGGTCGTCGCCGACGACCGGCTGGCCCGCCAGATCGCCGAGAAGCGCGAGGCGCGCGAGCGCAACGCCCTCCTGGCGCAGCGCACCGGCCGTCGTACGCTCGAGGACTTCATGTCCTCGATGGAGAAGGGCGAGACCGACGAGCTGCTCCTCATCCTCAAGGGTGATGGTTCCGGTTCGGTCGAGGCGCTCGAGGACGCACTGGCCCAGATCGACGTCGGCGAGGAGGTCGCTCTCCGGGTCATCGACCGCGGTGTCGGTGCGATCACCGAGACCAACGTCATGCTGGCCGCCGCGTCCAACGCCGTCATCATCGGCTTCAACGTCCGCCCGCAGGGCAAGGCGACGGAGCTGGCCGACCGCGAAGGTGTCGAGATCAAGTACTACTCGGTCATCTACAACGCGATCGAGGAGATCGAGGCATCGCTCAAGGGCCTGCTCAAGCCGGAGTTCGAGGAGGCGCAGCTCGGTACCGCCGAGATCCGCGACATCTTCCGCTCCAGCAAGATCGGCAACATCGCCGGTTGCATGGTCACGAGCGGCGTCATCAAGCGCAACGCGAAGGCACGCCTGCTTCGCGACGGCTCCGTGGTCGCGGACAACCTCGACTTCTCCAGCCTGCGCCGCGAGAAGGACGATGTGTCCGAGGTTCGCGAAGGCTTCGAGTGCGGTCTCGTGCTCAAGGGCTTCAACGACATCAAGGTCGGCGACATCGTCGAGACGTTCGAGCTGCGCGAGAAGGTTCGCGCGTAAGCGACTCCCCCGTCTTGGACGCTCACGTTCGAGCCCCGAGCCTCGTATGGGCTCGGCGTCCCGACTCAGTTTCAGGAGAGAACACCATGGCTGGACCTCGGATCCACAAGGTCGGCGACCGGATCAAGGTCATCGTGGCGCAGATGCTCGAGCGCCGGGTCAAGGATCCGCGCCTCGGCTTCGTGACGATCACCGACGTACGCATGACCGGTGACGGCCAGCAGGCCTCGGTGTTCTACACCGTCATGGGCGACGAGACGGCCCGTGCCGACACCGCCGCTGCGCTGCGCAGCGCCACCGGCCTGATCCGCTCGGAGGTCGGCAAGCAGCTCGGCACCCGCATCACGCCGTCGATCGAGTTCTTCCTCGACGCGGTCCCCGAGACGGCCAAGGAGATCGAGGACCTGCTCGCCAAGGTCAAGGAGTCCGACGAGGAGGTCGCCTCCCGCTCGGCGGGTGCGCAGTACGCCGGCGACCCCGATCCGTACAAGAAGAAGGACGAGGACTGACGCGGAGCTCGATGACTGACCGCGCCGTCCGGGCTCGTCGTCGTCGACAAGCCGGCCGGCTGGACGTCGCACGACGTCGTCGGCCGCATGCGCCGCATCGCCGGCACCCGCAAGGTCGGCCACTCCGGCACGCTCGACCCGATGGCGACCGGCGTCCTGGTGCTCGGCATCAACCGCGCCACGCGCCTGCTCGGCCACCTGACGCTCGCCGACAAGGAGTACGTCGCGACGATCCGGCTCGGCCAGGCCACCGTCACCGACGACGCCGAGGGCGAGATCACCTCGACGACACCGGCCTCGCACGTCGACGAGGCCGCCGTGCGCGCCGTGCTGCCGGCCTACACCGGCGACATCCAGCAGGTCCCGTCGTCGGTCTCGGCGATCAAGGTCGACGGCGTGCGGTCGTATGCGCGCGTGCGCGGCGGCGACGAGGTGAAGCTCGCCGCGCGGCCGGTCACGGTCTCGGCGTTCGAGCTCGACGCGCTTGCGCGTCGCAGGGCGATGTCGGTCGACGTCGACGTGCGCGTCGTCTGCTCGAGCGGCACCTACATCCGCGCCCTGGCCCGCGACATCGGCGCCGACCTCGGCGTCGGCGGGCACCTCACGATGCTCAGGCGTACGCGGGTGGGCGCGTTCGCGCTCGACCAGGCCCACACGCTCGAGCGAGCTCGAGCAGGAGCTCGTCGTGGCCGGGCTCGACGACGTGGCCCGCGCGAGCTTCCCGGCGTACGACCTGGAGGAGCGCGAAGCCTCAGACGTACGCTTCGGCCGCCCGCTCACCGGCATCGACCTGGGTGCGCCGGGCGCCGTCGCGGTGTTCGCGCCGTCGGGGGAGTTCCTGGCGCTCTACGAGCAGCGTGGCGGCGTCGCCAAGCCCGTCGCCGTCTTCGTCTGAATCGCTAGGGTGAGTGCCACCATGCGACTTCGCCGACCCTCGACCCGCGGCATCCTCAAGCGGGCACTGACCTCGTTGCTGACGGCGCAGTTCCTGATCGTCGTGGCGCTGATGGCGACGACCAAGGTCCGCAAGATGCTGCGCGGGGCAAGGGCAGCGGCACGTTCCCCGTCACGCGCGCCCACGCCGCTCGGGCATCGGCGCCGGCAACACCGCGACCGCCTACACGTACGGCTCCGACCTGTTCGAGGACATGCTCGAGGCGATCGGCAACGCCCGTGAGCGCGTCCTGTTCGAGACCTACATCATCAAGGGCGACGCGATGGGCCGCCGGTTCAAGCGGGCGCTGATCGACGCGGCCAATCGTGGCGTCGACGTCTACGTCATCTACGACGGCTTCGCCAACCTCGTCGTGACGCCGAGCTTCCTGCGGTTCCCGGCGCCGATCCACGTCCTGCGCTATCCCGTGTTCGCCACGGGCTGGCGGTTCTTCAGCCCTCGGCAGATGGGCCGTGACCACCGCAAGATCCTGGTCGTCGACGACGAGGTCGGCTATGTCGGCGGCTACAACGTCGGCTCGCTGTACGCCTCGGAGTGGCGCGACACGCACCTCAAGATCGAGGGCCCCTCGGTGTGGGACCTCGACAACGCGTTCGTCGACTTCTGGAACCTGCGACGCGGCCGGAACGCGCGGATCCTCAAGGAACGCGGCGATGCCAGCTGGGAGCCGCAGATCCGCGCCCACCGCAACGTGCCGAGGCAGCTGCTGTTCCCGATCCGCGGCATGTACATCGAGGCGATCGACCGGGCCCGCGACCACATCTACATCACGGCGGCCTACTTCATCCCCGACCGCGACATCCTGCAAGGGCTGCTCGACGCGGCTGCCCGTGGCGTACGCGTGCGGATCCTCGTCCCGGAGATCTCCAACCACGTCGTCGCCGACTGGTTGTCGCGCGGGTTCTACTCGCAGCTGCTCGACGGCGGTGTGGAGATCCTGCTCTACCAGGACTGGATGGTGCACGCCAAGACCGCGACGATCGACGGCCGCTGGACGACGATCGGCACCGCCAACATCGACCGGCTCAGCCTGACCGGCAACTACGAGATCAACCTCGAGATCCTCGACGACGCACTCGCCGCGCACCTGGAGAAGGTGTTCGAGACCGATGCCTCCAACGCCCGCGTGCTGACCCGCGCCGAGTGGTCGTCGCGCCCGCTGGTCGCGAAGGCGTGCGAGTGGATCCTCGCGCCGCTGCGCCCGTTGCTCTAGGTCGACCGCGGCGGCCCACCGTCGTCGAGGACCACGACCTCGCCGCCCGATGACGGGTCGACGATGAGGCGGACGATCTCGTCGGTGACCTGGCCGACCGGCACCAGCGGGGACGCTGCGATGCGTTCTTCTGGATCGATGGCCGCCAGCTCGGCGCGGGCCCGGGGGAGGGCTATCCAGCCCGGCACGACACAGCTGACCCGTACGGAGTCGAGCGGTGCCGACCGCGGTGGTCAGGCGCACGATGCCTGCCTTGGCGACGGCATACTCCGGCGAGGCGTACGCCGTGGTCTCCACGCCGGCGATCGAGGAGACCTGGACGATGGCGCCGCCCTCGACCATGACCGGGTGTGCGAGCTGCAGCAGGCGCATCGGTGCGATCAGGTTGAGGTCGAGGACGCCCAGCCAGTCGGCCGGATCCGACATCGGGAAGTGAGCGGGCACGCCGCCCCACCCGCCCGCGTTGCTCACCACGGAGAACAACGACCCCCTCGAGGACGCCAGGTCGACGGCTGACGCCAGCTGGTCCGGGTCGCGTACGTCGGCGATCACGGCCTCGGCGCTGCCGCCGTTGCGCTTGATCTGTTCGACGATCTCCTCAGCCGCGTCCGCGTCCGGATCGAGCACCACGACATGCGCGCCGCACGCCGCGAGCTCCGATGCGATGGATGCACCGAGACCGGATGCACCCCCGGTCACCAGGCTCACGGTGTCCCGAAGGACCGAGCGGTCAGGAGCGGAAGGCATGGCTCGACGCTAGGCCGCGGACGGCGCCGTCGCCACATGAGAGTCCTCTCATCGGCGGCTCACATCCACCTCACGTCGGTCTCGCCAGATTGGTGTCATCAGCAACCACCGATCAAGGAGAAGAGCATGCACAAGCTCGTACGCACAGGCATCGTGACACTGGCCGGCACGGTCGTCCTCGGCACCGCCGGGGTCGCGATCGCCGGCACCGCCCAGGCCAGCGACCACGACAAGATCGTCAAGCGTGAGGACACCTCGACCTCGTGGGTCCAGTCGACCAACCTCGACGACGACCCCGATGACGACCAGGCGGACTCGCCGACGACCAACACCGCACAACACCGCCAACACGGCGAACACTCGCCGACGACCAACACGCTCAACACCGACGAACACGGCACCGACCCACAACACGGTCAAGACCGTCAACACCGCGCCGACCAAGAACACGGCGCCGACCAACAACACCAACTGATGTCCGACACCTGGGGCCTGGCCGGGGGCGACGCGATCGCCCCCGGCCTCACGGCCGTCAAAGCCGTCGGCGGCGGCACGGTGTACGAGGCGTGGCTCGCGTTCGACGAGCGCCTGTATGCGCCCGTCGTGGCCAAGGTCGTTCGCCCGGGCCAGGTCGGCGCCTCCGCGCGCGAGGGCCTCGAGCGCGAGGTCGAGATGCTCGCGCCGCCTCAACCATCCGGGGATCGCGCGGCTGTTCGCGTACGACGACGAGGGCGAGCGGCCCTACCTCGTGCTCGAGAACATCGACGGGCCGAGCCTGTCGTCGCTGATCTCGAAGCACGGCTACGTGCCGCTGCACCAGCTGCTGCCGCTGGGCCTCGAGCTCAGCTCGGCGCTGCACTACCTGCGGCAGGAGGGCGTCTGCCACCTCGACCTCAAGCCCAGCAACGTCATCATGGGCGCACCGGCCAAGCTGATCGACTTCAGCATCGCGATGGACGTCAAGGACGCCACCGATCTCGACGAGCCGCTCGGCAGTGACGAGTACATGGCTCCCGAGCAGTGCCTTCCGGGCGAGCTCGGTGTGGTCGGGCACGCCAGCGACATGTGGGCGTTCGGCGCCACGATGTTCCGCGCTGCGGCGGGCTACCGTGCGTACGAACGCGAGCCCCGCTGGCTGCAGCTCACCGAGGAGCCGTTCGCCGCTGCCGGACTTCGTGCCGACTGCGCTCGGGGACCTGATCCACGCGTGCCTGTCGAGTGATCCGGCGAACCGGCCGCTGCCCGACGAGGCCGCGCGAGCCCTCGAGCCGATGCTGGAACGGCTCCCGCAGGCGAGACTGTCGGGCTTCAAGATCTCCCTCTGATCCGGGGTTCAGTCGACGCGGTAGCCGAGTCCGCGCACGGTCGTGACGAGGTCGGTGCCGAGCTTCTTGCGGAGGTAGCCGACGTACACGTCGACGACGTTCGACCCCGGGTCGAAGTCGTAGCCCCAGACCTGCGACAGCAGCTGTTCGCGGGACAGGACGAGGCCGCGGTTGCGCATCAGGACCTCCGCGAGCGTCAGCTCACGCGCCGAGAGCTCCGACCTCCCGCTCGCCGACGTACGCCCGACGGCGCCGCAGGTCCACGCGCACGTCGCCGACCGACAGCTCGTCGTCGGGCGCGGGGTCGCCGGGTGTGCGCAGCCTCAGTCGTACGCGGGCCAGCAGCTCGCCGAACCGGAACGGCTTGGACATGTAGTCGGCGGCGCCACCCTCCAGCGCGGCCACCGTGTCGGTGACCGAGTCCCGAGCCGTCAGCACGATGACCGGCAGCGCGGGCCGCTCGGCCGTGACGCGCTCGAGGATGCGGAAGCCGTCGAGGCCAGGCAGGCCGATGTCGAGCACCATGAGGTCGAACTCGCCGGTCAGGGCGTAGTCGAGGCCCGTGATCCCATCGGCGACGACGGTCGGGGTGAACCCTTCCGCCTTGAGCCCCTTGGAGACGAACGATGCAATGCGGTCCTCGTCCTCCACGATCAGGATCCGGTTCATGAATGGGCTCCTGTCGGGAGGCGGAGTCGGAAGGTCGCCCCGACGGTCGTGTCGTCGAGCATGACATCGCCGTCGTGCGCCTCGGCGATCGCGCGGACGATCGACAGGCCGAGGCCGAAGCCCTCGTCGTCGTGCTCCCCGCGGGCGAAGCGTTCGAAGATCTGCGTACGCAGCTCGGGTGCCACGCCGGCCCGGTGTCACGCACCCAGAGCTCGAGCCGGCCCTCGTGGTGGCGCGACCCGATGCCGATCTCGTCGCCGGGCTGCGTGTGGCGGGCGGCGTTGTCGGCGAGCTGCAGCAGCGCCTGCGTGATGCGCTGCCCGTCGAGCTGCGCGGTGCCTCGGGCGACGCCGTCGAGCAGCCACGTGCGGTCGGCGAGCGCGCGAGCCCGATCGAGCACGCCGTGGGTCAAGGTTTCGATGTCCGTCGCCTGCAGGCTCACGAAGTCAGGCCGGCGGGCCTTCGCCAGCATCAGCAGGTCGTTGACGAGCCGTGACATGCGATCGGTCTCGTCGAGCAGCAGCGTCCGCGTCGCGGCAACGTCCTCGGGGTCGGACGGCGTCGAGCACCTCGAGATGTCCCCGCAGGATCGTGAGCGGTGTGCGCAGCTCGTGCCCCGCGTCGTCGAGGAGCTGCCGCTGCGTGACGAACGCCGACTCGAGCCGATCGAGCATGTCGTTGAACGTGCGCTGCAGGTCCGACAGGTCGTCGTGGCCGGTCACCTGCAGGCGGCCGCCGAGATCGCCGTCGGTGATGCCGCGCGCGGTGTCCCGCAGACGGCGAACCGGGCTCAACAGCCGCCCCGCGATCCACGAGGCCAGCCCGGCGATGAGGATCACCGACAGCGCGGCCAGCAAGGCGTACGTGACCATGAGCTCGCGCAGGTCCTGACGGCTGGCGCTGACGTCGTGGGTGACGACGAACGCCGAGGTGGAGCCGCCCTGCGTCACGGGTTGCACCGCGACGCGGTACTCCGAGCCGCGGACCGTGACGGTGCTGGTGCCGCCGGTCGGTTCGAGTCGCTCGACGGCACGCCGGAACGCCGCCGATCCCAGCAGCCGCTTGTCGCCCTCGCCCTGGTACGTCGGACCGCCCGTGGCGCGGAATCCGTAGAGCGCCTCGTGGTGGTCCGGGAGGTTCCGCTCGAGGAACACCGTCAGCAACCGGTCAGCGGACGAGAAGGGCTTGCGGGTCTCCGGATCGTTCTCGGACTGCAGCGCGCGGAACTCGCCGATCTCCTGGGTCAGGCTGGCCTCGATGACGCGGTCGATGCGGCGCGACTCCAGGACGTACAGGGTCGATCCGACGGCGAGCAGGGCCAGCGAGGTGAGCAGTGCGACGGTGGCAGTGAGCCGCTGCCGCACCGAGAGGCGCGACAGCATCGTGAAGGACGGCATCAGGTCTCAGTCGTCATCGTTGCCGCGGTCGTCATCGTCATCGTCCGGTCCGTCGTCGTCATCGTCGTCGCGCAGCCGCGGGGTGACCTTGCCGGACGTGTCGCCCTCGTCACCGGGGCGCCAGCGTCGGAGTGGGGCTCGCGTTGGGATCAATGCGCGATCGGCGTCGTGTCGCGCGGCGCGGGATCGGCGCCCGCCGACACCCTCGAGACGATGACCGCGGTGAGCGCCAGCGCGACGATGGCGAGCACCATCGCCGGGAGTCGTCTGCGCAGGTCCATGCGTCCACCCTGCCGCATGCTGGCACGGCGGTCGATGAGGCGTCGATGAGAGTGTTCTTAGGTTCGGCTCCTGCCATGGCGTGAGCGGGTGTGTGGCAGAGTTTTCACGTGATGATCTGGCGCGACTTCCGTGGAGCAGCGACGGATCCGCGATCCGAGCCGTCAGCCGTCACGGTCGGCAACTTCGACGGCGTCCACCGTGGCCACCAGCACGTGCTGGCCCGCACGCGCGAGCTGGCCGCCGGCCTGCCCGTCATCGCGGTCACGTTCGTGCCGCATCCGCTGGCCGTCGTACGCCCCGAGCAGGCGCCTCCGAGGCTCACGACCATCGAGCGGCGGGTCGAGCTGTTGCGCGCTGCCGGCGCCGACGAGGTGCGCATCCTCAACTTCACCGCCGAGATGGCGTCGTGGTCGCCGCAGGAGTTCGTCGACCGGGTCCTGGTCGAGCAGCTCAGCGTCGACCTGGTCGCGGTCGGCGAGAACTTCCGCTTCGGCTTCCGCGCCAGCGGCGACACCGACTTCCTGCGTGAGGCGGGGGAGCGGGCCGGCTTCGCGGTCGACGGCCTCGCCCTCGACGGCGGCGCGGTGCCGTGGTCGTCGACCCTCGTGCGTACGTTGGTCGCCGAGGGCAGGCTCGTCGAGGCCGCCGAGGTGCTCGGCCGTCCGCACGAGGTGTCCGGCATCGTCACCAAGGGCGACCAGCGCGGTCGCGAGCTCGGCTTCCCGACGGCCAACGTCCCGGTCGACGAGGCGTACGCCGTGCCGCCCGACGGGGTCTACGCCGGCTGGCTCGTGCGCGCCGACGGCGAGCGGCTTCCCGCGGCGATCTCGGTCGGCACCAATCCCACGTTCGACGGTGTCGAGCGACGGGTCGAGTCGTACGTGCTCGACCGCACCGACCTCGAGCTCTATGGCGAGGCGATTCGCGTCGAGCTGGTCGACCGCCTGCGCGGGATGGTCAAGTACGAAGGCATCGATCCGCTCATCGCGCAGATGCATCAGGACGTCGAGAACACCCGCGCGATTCTCCAAACCTGAAACTTGTTCCACTTCGGCCAGAACGCCTGTACGTTGTCGGGCATTCTGAGCGTGCACTCGCACGCGTGACGTGGGGAGCCCCATGACGACGCGACGCCTCCTGGGCCTGGTCATCGCCGCTGCGACGATCGGCTCGACCCTCGCCCTGACGCCGCTCCACCGGCCGTGGCCGCCGGACGATGCGGCGACCATCCGTGGTGCGACACCTCGTTGAGCCCCAGCAAGCGGGCGGATCTGCTCCTCGCCGAGCTCACGCTGGACGAGAAGATCGACCTGCTCGGCGGCGACGACCTGATGGGCGGAGCGGTCAGCAGCCCCGACACCCACACCGGCGTCCAGAACGGCGTGCCCCGGCTGGACCTGCCGACGATCTACTACAGCGACGGGCCGGTGGGCCCGCGCCAGGGCAAGTCGATCGGGCTGCCGGCGCCGCTGACCCTCGCCGCGACGTTCAACCCCGAGCTGGCTCGATCCCATGGCACGGTCGCCGCATCGGAGGCCAAGGCCAAGGGCAACGACGCGATCTACGCACCGACGGTCAACATCGCGCGGACCCCGCTCGCCGGTCGTACGTTCGAGGGCTACGGCGAGGACCCGCTGCTGACCAGCCGTCTGGGTGTGGCGTGGATCGAGGGCGCGCAGGCGACCGGAGTGATCGGCAACGTCAAGCACTTCGCCGCCAACAACCAGGAGGGCGTCGACCTCACGGGCGGCGTGCTCAACGAGCACCTGCCGGCCGGGGTGGGGATCATCGGGACCCGCTATGCGCAGAACTCGATCGTCGACGACCGCACGATGCGCGAGATCTATCTCCCGCAGTTCGAGGCCGCCGTCAAGGAAGCCAAGGTCGGCACGATCATGTGCGCGTACAACCGGGTCAACGGTGAGTACGCCTGCCAGAGCCCCACGCTGCTCAAGAAGATCCTGCGCGACGAGTGGGGCTTCAAGGGCTACACGATCGCCGACTACCTGGCGATCCACACCACCGACGGCGGCCTCAACAACGGCCTCGACTTCGAGCCGTGGCCCCCGCTGGGCTACCAGCCGCTGCTGATCAAGACGGCGGTCACGCTCGGGCAGGTCAAGACCTCCACGATCGACCAGCACGTCCGCGTGATGCTCGAGACGTGGTTCCGGTTCGGCGTCTTCGACCGCGAGGCCTACCGCAACGACGACGCCCAGATCGACAAGGCGGCCGACGGCCTTGCCTCGCAGCGCATCGCGGAGCAGGGGACCACGCTGCTGCGCAACCAGGACGGCATCCTGCCGATCAAGCCGTCGGTCAAGTCGATCGTCGTGATCGGCAAGCCCGCGACCGAGTTCGCCGTCGGCGGCGGATCGGGTGAGGTCGAGCCGTTCGAGAACCACTCGCTCCTCGACGGCATCACCGCTCGCGCCGGCAGCGGCGTCAAGGTCACGTACGACGACGGCTCCGACCGGGCTCGGGCGATGGCCGCCGCCAAGGCCGCCGATCTCGCGATCGTGGTCGCCAAGGACCAGTACGGCGAGGGTTCCGACCGCAACTGCCTGACGCTCGAGTGCCCCGGCACGTACGGCGACCAGGACGCACTGATCGACGGTGTGGCGACGAACCAGCCGAAGACCGTCGTCGTGCTCGAGTCCGGCGGAGCCGACCTGACGCCGTGGCGCTCCAAGATCGCTGCGCTCGTCCAGGCCTGGTATCCCGGCGCCCACGGCGGCCCCGCACTCGCCCGCGTGCTGTTCGGCGATGTCGATCCCGGTGGCCGGTTGCCACTCACGATGCCCGACAGCGAGTCCCAGCTGCCGACCGCGGTGAGCCAGTCGCGCTATCCCGGTGACGGCCTGCTGGGGCTCGAGACGCACTACGACGAGGGCGTGTTCGTCGGCTACCGCTGGTACGACGAGAAGAACCTGAAGCCGGCCTATCCGTTCGGCTTCGGGCTCTCCTACACGTCGTTCGCACTGTCGAACCTCAAGGTGACCCCCAGCGGCTCCGGCGCCGTCGTGAAGGCTGTCGTCAAGAACACCGGTGCCCGTGCGGGCTATGCCGTGCCGCAGCTGTATCTCGGGCTGCCTGACCAGTCAGCGGCGGTGCAACAGCCGCCGGCCGCGCTCAAGGGATTCACGAAGGTCAAGCTCGAGCCGGGGGAGTCGCGCACGGTGTCGTTCTCCCTCGACGAGCGCGCGCTGTCGTACTGGGACGCCGGCGCCTCGGCGTGGAAGGTGACCAAGGGGTGTGCCGGGTCAAGGTCGGCTTCTCCTCGCGCGACCTGCCGCTCAACGGCAAGCTGCCCATCGGCGGCGGGAGCTGCTAGCCGCGCGAGCTGGGCCTCCACGGCGCGCGCAACGGCCCGCATCCCGGCCAGCCGGGGGTGGAACGCGATGCCGTCGTCGTCCGTGACGTCGGCGCCGTTGGTCCAGGCCTGCGCACCCGCGCAGGCGTCGTGGCCGCGTGAAGCCTGACGCATCGAGACGAAGGGAACGTCGGCCCGCCGCGCGGCATCGGCGAGCGCCTGGTCGAGTGCCTTCTCGGCGCCGGCCACCGCGGCAGCATCGGCTGACGGGATGCCGATCGTCGGGCAGGTGCCGGTGTCGGGCATGATCCGCAGGTAGCCGACCAGCAGCACCGTGGCCTTCGGCGCCTTGGCGCGTACGTCCGTCCAGCACCGTGGCGATGTCTGCGACCGTCTGCCGCAGGATCGTCGGCGCCGAGTCGCGGGAGAACGGCTCGCAGGCGCCCTGGCCGCCCGTGCAGGCCGAGATGAGTGACGCGAACAGGTTGCCGTCGTTGCCGCCGATGCCGACGGTGACGAGGTCGGTGTCGGCTCTGACCGCTGCGATCTGCGGCCGTGTCCCGGCCGAGTCCGGTGCCGCTCTGCAGGACGTCATGCGTCGTCGCGCCGGCGCAGCTGACGTCGACGAACGACGCCGGGTCGAGGCGTGCGGGCCAGCAATGACGGCCAGTTGTGGTCCGACCGCAGGCAGAACGCTGCGCCGTCGCGCAGGTCGGCCAGTCCCGGCCCGGCGGTGAACGAGTCGCCGATCGCGACGTACGAACGTACGGCCGGGAGGTCGGGGGTCGTGGTCGGCGCTAGGCGTCGTGGTCGCGGTCCTCGTCGGCGTCGGTTCGCCCGGCGCCGACGAGCAGCCGGCGAGCAGCACGGCGATCACGGCTGCAACGCCTGCGATCCGACCGGAGACGACATGACGACGACGCTAGCCGTACGGTGGTGACCGCCCCGCTGGCCGACTGCGGTCAGGCGCCGCCGGCGATTCGCCCCGGAAGCACCGGCGCTGATACTCTTGACGTTGCCGTGTGATCGGCCACGGATCCAGAGTGCCCCGGTGGACAAGCCCGGGCGCGCCGTGCAACGAAACCCTCAGAGGAGAAAAGTGTCAAAGAAGACTGCTGCGCCCACGGTCGCAGGCATCGCCAAGGAAGACATCATCAAGCAGTACGCACTCAGCGACGGCGACACCGGATCCCCTGAGGTCCAGATCGCACTGCTGACGGGTCGCATCTCGCACCTGACCAGCCACCTGCAGGAGCACAAGCACGACCACCACAGTCGTCGTGGACTGCTGCTCCTCGTCGGACAGCGTCGTCGTCTGCTCAACTACCTGCAGAACAACGACATCGAGCGCTACCGCTCGCTCATCGAGCGTCTCGGTCTGCGCCGCTAGACCCCTGAGGCGGTCACTCCCCGTGGAGTGACCGCCTCTTCTTCACAACTGCACATCGCATCACCCATGACGAGAGTGCCCAGGCACGACGTGCTCGGTCCTCGGTAGTGGCCCTCGGGACGTTCCGCACCGGATGCCCGCAGGCCTCGATCGAAGACCGACAAGGTTCCACCGTCTGGCACCTCTCGTCCCAACAGGCAGGCATACGCCTGCGGAAGGGACTTCCATGTCGGAATCCACACTTCACACCGCTGAGACAGTCATCGACAATGGCAGCTTCGGCACCCGCACGATCCGCTTCGAGACGGGCGTCCTCGCCCAGCAGGCCGCCGGCTCGGTCGCCGCCTTCCTCGATGACGACACGATGCTCCTGTCGGCCACCACGGCCGGCAAGCACCCCAAGGACCACTTCGACTTCTTCCCCTTGACGATCGACGTCGAGGAGCGGATGTACGCCGCCGGCCGCATCCCGGGCTCGTTCTTCCGCCGTGAGGGACGCCCCAGCGAGGACGCGATCCTCACGTGCCGCCTGATCGACCGCCCGCTGCGCCCGACCTTCAAGAAGGGTCTGCGCAACGAGGTCCAGGTCGTCATCACGGTCCTGGCGCTCAACCCCGACACCCCCTACGACGTCCTGGCGATCAACGCGGCCTCCGCGTCGACGCAGATCTCGGGCCTGCCGTTCACCGGTCCGGTCGGCGCCACGCGCGTCGCCCTGATCGACGGCCAGTGGGTCGGCTTCCCGACGCACAGCCAGCTCGAGAACGCCGTGTTCGACATGGTCGTCGCCGGCCGCATCGCGGGTGACGACGTCGCCATCATGATGGTCGAGGCCGAGTCGACCGAGTCGACCTGGGACCTCGTCCAGAGCGGTGTCCAGGCGCCGACCGAAGAGATCGTCGCCGGTGGCCTCGACGCTGCCAAGGTCTTCATCAAGCAGCTCTGCGAGGCGCAGATCGCCCTCGCCGAGACCGCTGCCAAGCCGGTCCGCGACTTCCCGATCTTCCTCGACTACGAAGACGACGTCTACGCAGCCGTCGAGTCCGTCGCCAAGGCCGACCTGGCCCAGGCCCTCACGATCGTCAGCAAGGCTGACCGCGAGGAGCGCGAGTCCGAGATCAAGGCCGACGTCATCGAGAAGCTCGGTGAGCAGTTCGAGGGTCGCGAGAAGGAGATCGGCGCTGCCGTTCGCTCCGTGACCAAGGCTGTCGTCCGCGAGCGCGTCCTGCGCGACAAGGTCCGCATCGACGGCCGTGGCCTCGAGGACATCCGTGCCCTCAGCGCCGAGGTCGGCATCGTTCCCCGCGTGCACGGCTCGGCGCTGTTCCAGCGCGGCGAGACCCAGATCATGGGCATCACGACGCTCAACATGCTGGGCCTCGAGCAGAAGCTCGACACGCTCTCGCCCGAGACGTCGCGTCGCTACATGCACAACTACAACTTCCCGCCCTACTCGACCGGTGAGACCGGCCGGGTCGGTTCGCCGAAGCGCCGCGAGATCGGCCACGGTGCCCTCGCGGGCCGTGCGCTCCTCCCGGTCCTGCCGACGCGCGAGGAGTTCCCCTACGCGATCCGTCAGGTGTCCGAGGCGCTCAGCTCCAACGGCTCCACCTCGATGGGCTCGGTCTGCGCCTCGACGCTCGGCCTGCTCAACGCCGGTGTGCCGCTGCGCGCGCCGGTCGCCGGCATCGCGATGGGCCTCATCTCCGGTGAGATCGACGGCAAGCAGACGTTCGTCACGCTGACCGACATCCTGGGAGCCGAGGACGCCTTCGGCGACATGGACTTCAAGGTCGCCGGAACGCGCGAGTTCGTCACCGCCCTGCAGCTCGACACCAAGCTCGACGGCATCCCCGCCGACGTGCTGGCCGGCGCGCTGACCCAGGCATACGGCGCTCGCGTCGCGATCCTCGACGTCATGGCCGAGGCCATCGACGAGCCCGACGAGATGAGCCCCTACGCCCCGCGGATCATCACGATCAAGATCCCCGTGGACAAGATCGGTGAGGTCATCGGCCCCAAGGGCAAGATCATCAACCAGATCCAGGACGAGACGGGCGCCAACATCTCGCTCGAGGACGACGGCACGGTCTACGTCGGTGCGGAGAGCGGCGAAGCTGCCGAAGCCGCGCGTGACGCGATCAACGCCATCGCCAACCCGACGATGCCCGAGGTCGGCGAGCGCTACCTCGGCACCGTCGTCAAGACGGTCGACTTCGGCGCGTTCGTGTCGCTGGCTCCCGGGTCGCGACGGCCTGCTGCACATCAGCAAGCTGCGCGAGCTCAACGGTGGCCAGCGCGTCAACAACGTCGAGGACGTCGTCAAGGTCGGCCAGAAGATCCAGGTCGAGATCGCCGAGCTCGGCGACCGCGGCAAGCTCTCGCTGGTCCCCGTGCTCGAGGACAAGGGCGAAGAGGCTGCTCCGGCCGAGGAGCCGGTCAGCTCCGACGCCTGATCCGTACGTCGTGAAGGGCCCCGTCGCACCGCGGCGGGGCCCTTCTGCATTCGGTGCTCCGCCATCCGTGAGAGCATCAGCCGGTGACGACACCCCCTGACGTCCTGGACGCCGCCGACCCGCTCGCCGCGTTCCGCGACCGCTTCGTGATCGACGACGACCTCGTCGCCTACCTCGACGGCAACTCGCTCGGGCGCGTGCCGAAGGCGACGGTCGACCGCCTCGCGACGTTCGTGCGCGAGGAGTGGGGGAGCCGGCTGATCCGTGGCTGGGACGACTCGTGGGTCGAGCTGCCGGTCACGGTCGGCGATGAGCTGGGCGCGGCGCTTGCTGGGCGCCGCGCCGGGCCAGACCGTGATCGCCGACTCGACGTCGGTCAACATCTACAAGCTGCTGCACGCCGCAGCCGGCCTTCGCCCCGACCGCGACGAGATCGTGATCGATGCGACGAACTTCCCGACCGACCGCTACCTCGTCGAGTCGGTGGCCGCGGCGCGCGGGCATGACGGTGCGCTGGCTGCGAGCCCGACCTCGTCGACAACGTCACGGTCGACGTGCTCGCACGACGTGCTCGGCGAGCGTACGGCGCGTCGTCGTGCTGAGCCAGGTCGACTACCGCTCCGGCACGCTGGTCGACCTGCCCGCCGTCACGCAGCTCGTGCACGACGCGGGCGCCCTCGTGCTGTGGGACCTCTGCCACTCGGCCGGTGTCCTGCCGATCGCCCTCGACGCGGCGCAGGTCGACTTCGCGGTCGGCTGCACCTACAAGTACCTCAACAGCGGGCCCGGCGCGCCGGCGTTCATGTACGTCGCCGAGCGCCACGTCGCGCGAGGTGACGCAGCCGATCTCCGGGTGGTTCAGCGCCGCGGACCTGTTCGCGATGTCCGACACGTACGCGGCGGCGCCCGACATCCGGCGGATGCTCAGCGGCACGCCGGCGGTCGCCGGGATCGTCGCGGTGCAGGAGGGCGTACGCCTGATCGCCGAGGCGGGCGTCGACGCGATCCGCGCGAAGTCGGAAGCCCTGACGGCGTACGCGATCGAGCTGCTCGACGAGGCCGGGCTCGAGATCGCGACGCCGCGCGACGCCGACGCTGCGGGGCAGCCACGTGACGGTGCGCCACCCCGACGCGCGGAGCATCACGGATCAGATGATCGCGCGCGGTGTGGTGCCGGACTTCCGCGAGCCGGACCTCATCCGGCTGGGCCTGTCGCCCCTCACGACGTCGTTCGCCGAGGTCGAGGCGGGCGTGCGCGTCCTGGTCGAGCTGGCCGCCGGACCCGCGCCGATAGGCTGGCGCCATGACACGGGTCGCGGTGCTGGGCGCCAAGGGGCGCATGGGTTCGGAGTCGGTCCGGGCGCTCAACGATGCCGAGGGCATCGAGGTCGTGGCCGAGGTCGACGTCGACGACTCGCTCGACCTGATCGCCGAGTCCGGCGCCGAGGTCGCGCTCGACTTCACCCAGCCGGCGGTCGCGCTCGACAACGTCACCTGGTGCGTCGAGCACGGCGTCAACGTCGTGGTCGGCACCTCCGGCTTCGACGACGCCAAGATCGACCACGTACGCGACGCTGCTCGGCGACGCGCCGTCGACCGGCGTCCTGATCGTGCCCAACTTCTCGATCGGCGCCGTGCTGATGATGCGGTTCGCGGCCACCGCCGCGCCGTTCTTCGAGTCGATCGAGGTCATCGAGCTGCACCACCCCAACAAGATCGACGCGCCGTCCGGCACGGCCACGCGCACCGCAGAGATGATCGCCGCGGCACGTGAGGCGGCCGGTTCGGCGCCGCTGCCCGACGCCACGACGACCGATCCCGAGGGCGCGCGCGGCGCGAAGGTCGCCGGCATCCCGGTGCACGCGGTCCGCGCCCGCGGGTTCACGGCGTCGCAGGAGGTGCTGTTCGGCGGGGCGGGCGAGACGTTCTCGATCCGCCACGACTCGATCGACCGCGCGTCGTTCATGCCCGGCGTCGTCGCCGCCGTACGCGCCGTGTCGGGCCGCCCCGGCGTCACCGTGGGCCTCGACAGCCGTCCTCGGCCTCTAGACGCATCCGCACGAGCGCAGCGACCAACGCCGCGGCGAACACGACCGGCAGGAACGGCACGCGCAGCGTCAGCAGCACCGCCGCGACGACGAGTCCCAGCAGCCGCGCATCGATGCGCAGCGACCCGTCGTCGGCGAACACCTGGACCGCGATCAGCGCCCCGAGCAGGGCGACCGGGATCAGGTCGGCCGCGCGTACGGTCGCCGGATGGTTGAGCACCCGCTCGGGCACCGACAGTCCGGCGTACTTGAGTGCGAAGCAGCCCACGATCATGATGACGATGCCGACCCACAACGACGTCATGCCGACACCTTCGGTCGCCACAGCATGCCCGAGCACGACGGCCGCGCCACCGCCGAGGATGATCGGCAGCCCGGCCGCGGTGAGCGGGACCAGCCCCAGGGCGACGGCTGCCGCCGAACAGCGCGACCATCCGGGCGTGCCACGACGTCAGCCGTGGCCACAGCAGCCCCAGGAACGCCGCACCGACCGCCGCGTCCAGCCCGTACGTCTGGGGGTCGCCGATCTTCGCTGCCGGCCAGGGCGCCGACGAACGTCATGAGGTTCCACAGCACGAAGATCGAGATGCCGGTCCAGTAGAACCCCAGCCGCGTCTGCCGCGGTCGTCTCCCGGGTGACGGCCATCGCCGTCGACTCGTCGATCACGAGATGAGCCGAGGCGAGGCGCTGCGGAGCCCTTGAGGTCGAGCTTCTGGGCGAGGCTGAGCCCGTAGAACAGGTTGCGGCTGCCGAGCAGCACCGCGGTCAGCGCGCCCGTGACGGGGTTGCCGCCGGACGCGATGATGCCGATGAACGCGAACTGCGAGGCGCCGGTGAACACCAGGAGCGACAGCACGCACGTCTGCAGGACATCGAGTCCCGACGCCGCCGAGATGGCGCCGAACGAGACGCCGTACGCGCCCGTCGCCAGCCCGACTCCGAGCGAGTCGACGATGACGGAGCGGTCCGTCGTCATCCGATCGCGGTGTGCAGCCGGATCTGCTTGAGGGTCTCGCCGGTCTCGGTCGCGAGCTCGCGATGCGCACCGTCGGCCGCCCAGCCCGACTCGGTGATGAACGCCCGCAGCGCGTCGTCGGTCGACGCCGACCCACCACACGGCGCGGGTGAACTTGTCGGCGGCGAGCGTGTCGATCGCCGCCTGCAGCAGCCGCGAGCCGTGCCCCGCACGCTGGTGCTCGGGGTCGATGACGAACTCGCCGATCTCGCCGTCGGCGATCTGGTCGGCATCGGGGTCGTAGCACGGGTGCACCAGCGCGAACCCGCGTACGTCGGCCCGCTCCAGGGCCACCAGGACCCGCATGCGGGCGTCCTTGGGGGAGCTGAGCGTCGCGGTCCAGCGCTCGGCGAGCTCGGCCGGATCGACCGACTCGAGCACCTCCGCCGGGATCAGGTCGGCATAGCTGGCGCGCCAGCTGGCGAGCTGGACGCGCACGATCGAGGTGGCGTCGTCCGGCCAGGCCAGACGCGCGCTGACGTCGGCACTCACGCCTCCAGCATTCACGCTTCGAGGAAGCTCTCGATGAGGTGCGACTCGGCGCCCTGCGAGTCGAGCATCGCCGCGGTCTTCGAGGTGTTGCGCACGCTGGGCCAGGTCTCCCAGCCGATCACGGCGAGCCCCGGGAACCCGGCGATGACCAGCGGCCAGCCGCCGTAGTCGCCCACGAACGTCACGACGACAGCCGGAAGGAGCGTGGCGAAGCAGTAGAAGAACTTGCGGACGGTCTGGGCCGCGAACACGCCGACCGCCTGGTTGCGCAGCTCGAAGGGCGGCTCGTCGGCTGGCAGCGGCGACGCCGGCAGCCATACCCGCTCGGCGAAGAACGCCCCGATGGCGATCGGGACGACGAGTGCGATCGCGAGCCACGTGGGCGGATAGTCGTCGCCGGCGCCGCCGAACATGAAGAACAGCAGCACGAGGAAGGCGCCGACCAGCCCGATCTGCAGGAGGGCGAAGTTGCGGACCTCTTTGGGAGTGGCGTCGTATTCAGCGCTCGGCATGGACAGAGTTTCGCACACGATCCGTCGGTCGCGATTGATAGTCTGCGGTCATGCGGGCCTACCTCGATCTCGTCCAGCGGATCCTCGACGAAGGGGTCGCCAAGGGCGACCGGACGGGCACCGGCACGCGCAGCGTCTTCGGCCACCAGATGCGGTTCGACCTGAGCGAGGGCTTCCCCCTCGTGACGACCAAGAAGATCCATCTGAAGTCTGTGGTGGCCGAGTTGCTGTGGTTCATCGCGGGCGACACCAACACGGGCTACCTGCGCGACAACGGCGTGACGATCTGGGACGAGTGGGCCGACGACAACGGCGACCTCGGCCCGGTCTACGGCTACCAGTGGCGCTCCTGGCCGGCCCCCAGCGGTGAGCACATCGACCAGCTCGCCGCGGTGATCGAGCAGATCAAGACCAACCCCGACTCCCGCCGTCACGTCGTCAGCGCCTGGAACGTCGCGGACCTCGACGCCATGGCGCTCATGCCGTGCCACGCGTTCTTCCAGTTCTACGTCGCCGACGGCAAGCTGTCGTGCCAGATGTATCAACGCTCGGCCGATGTGTTCCTCGGCGTGCCGTTCAACATCGCGTCCTATGCGCTGCTGACCCACATGGTCGCGCAGGTGACGGGCCTCGAGGTGGGCGACTTCGTGCACACGCTCGGCGATGCGCACCTCTACGTCAACCACCTCGACCAGGCGCGCGAGCAGCTCACCCGCGAGCCGCGCGACGCTGCCCGAGCTGTGGCTCGACCCGTCCGTGACGTCGATCGACGGCTTCACCCTCGACTCGATCAAGGTCACCGGCTACGACCCGCACCCGGCGATCAAGGCGCCGATAGCCGTATGAGGCGGAGCCGAATGAATCAGCACGTGACGGTCACGATCGTCGTGGCGATCGGGTCCAACGGGGTCATCGGCAACGACGGCGACATGCCGTGGCCGCGCACGGGCGACCAGCAGCAGTTCAAGGCGCTGACGATGGGTCACCCGATCGTGATGGGCCGTACGACCTACGAGTCGATCGGCCGCCCGCTTCCCGGGCGTACGTCGATCGTGCTGACCCGCAACGCCGACTGGCACGCTCGCAGGGGTCGAGGTCGCGCACACGCTGACCGACGCGTTGGCGCTGGCCCTCGGGCGCGACGACGAGGTGTTCCTGATCGGCGGCGCCCAGGTCTATGCCGAGGCTCTGGCCCAGGGCGTGGTCGACCGCATGGTCGTGACCCACGTACACCTGGCGCCCGACGGCGATGCCTGGTTCCCCGACCTCGACTGGTCGGCGTGGACCGAGGTGAGCCGCGAGGCATACGACGGCTACGACATCGCCACCTACGACCGCACCTGAGCGTCCTACAGCAGGATCGCGAGCTGGCGGCTCTGCGCGACGAGGTTGCCGGCCTCGTCCCAGAGCTCGCAGTCCTCCTCGTGGAAGCCGTTGATGACGTGCCGGGTCGTCAGGCGGGTCGCGATCCAGCCCGGCACCGGCCGGCGGTGCAGGTGGACCGTGAGCTGGACGGTCATCGACTGCGCCTCGCCGATCTCGAGGACGGGCGGCGCGAACGAGTCGCAGAGGAACGCCAGGGCCGGCAGGTCGATCTCGCGACCGCCGGCGAGGCGCTGCCACAGCTCTGACGTGGGGTCGCCGCTGGGCTTGCCGAGCGCCCAGCCCGGCGCGGACCCGAGCCGGTAGTCGACGCGGTCGAAGATGCTCGACGCAGGCATCGCGTCGGGGAAGTCCTTGGGGTTGAGGCAGTCGTCGGGTGCCGGCAGGGCCGGGGGAGTGCCGAGCTCGATCGTGCGTCCGCCGCTGCGGGCTCCGAAGCTCGCCAGGAGCTGGGCGATGTGCCGGTCGCCCTCCCACAGCGCCGCCTCACCGGTCTGGACCCGGCGACCGCTGCGCAGCGTGGTCGTACGCAGCTCGGCCGGACCGGTCTCGGGAGACGCGAGGTAGGTCACCGCGCCGACCATCGGGTCGTCGGCGCCCATCTCCTCGCCGAGACCGCGCAGCATGGCCGCGAGGATGTAGCCGCCGTTGGGCTTGCCGAGCGGCGTGTTCCACCGGTCGGTCAAGGTCAGGTCGCGAATGCCGTCGCCTCGCGACACCGACGCCGGTGTCGATGTCGATCAGATGTCCTCGGTCACGTTGCCATCCTGCCGGTCGCCGCCGACACGCTCCCCAAGCGGTAGCCTCGTGGGTATGACGTCGCCCCTCGCCACTGAGGCTGCGCCCTTCGGGCGTGTGCTGACCGCCATGGTCACGCCGTTCACCCGCGAAGGTGAGCTCGACCTCGCCGACGCACAGAAGGTCGCGACCTACCTGGTCGACAGGGCAGCGACGGACTCGTCGTCAGCGGCACGACCGGCGAGTCGCCGACGACGACCGTGGCAGAGGACGGGCGCCTGCTGGCCGCCGTCCTCGAGGCCGTGGGAGACCGCGCCACGATCGTGGCCGGGGTCGGCACCAACGACACGCGTCACTCGGTCGAGCTGGCCGAGCAGGCCAAGAAGGCCGGCGCACACGGCCTCCTGCTCGTGACGCCCTACTACAGCAAGCCCCCGCAGGCCGGCATCCTCTCGCACATCGAGGAAGTCGCCCGCGCCGGCGACGACACCCCGGTCATGCTCTACGACATCCCCGGCCGCACGGGCGTCCAGATCGCCAACGAGACCTACGTCGCGCTCGCCGACCACCCGCTCGTGATCGCCATGAAGGACGCCGTCGGCGACCTCAACCGGGGCGCCTGGCTCATGCACGAGACCGGCATCAAGATCTACTCCGGCGACGACCCGGTCAACCTGCCATGGCTCGCCATGGGCGCCAGCGGCGTCGTGAGCGTCGTCTCGCACGCGGCCGCCGGCGCGTACGCCCAGATGGTCGCGGCGGTCGACGCCGGCGACCTCGCCACCGCACGATCGATCAACGACCGACTGCTTCCCGCCGTCAAGGCGATGATGACCTACACGCAGGGCGCGATCACCTCGAAGGCTGCCCTGCAGCTCCTCGGCGTGGTCGAGCACCGCACGATGCGTTCACCACTCCTCGAAGCCACCGAAGAGGAAGTCGCGATCGTTCGCGACGGCCTCGTGGCTTCGGGCCTTCTCTGAAAGCTTTCTTACATGAGCCACATGCACCTCGAGCTCGATCCGCCCCCCGCACTCCCCGAAGGCGCCCTGCGCGTCATCCCGCTCGGCGGGCTCGGCGAGATCGGCCGCAACATGACGGTCTTCGAGTACGGCGGCAAGCTCCTCATCGTCGACTGCGGCGTGCTGTTCCCCGAGGAGCACCAGCCCGGCGTCGACCTGATCCTTCCCGGACTTCGGCCCGATCCGTGACCGCCTCCAGGACATCGTCGGCATCGTGCTGACGCACGGCCACGAGGACCACATCGGCGGCGTGCCCTACCTGCTGCGCGAGCGCGACAACATCCCGGTCATCGGCTCGCAGCTGACGCTGGCGTTCCTCGAGCCCAAGCTCAAGGAGCACCGCCTCAAGGACGCGCCCAAGTACGTCGTCAGCGAGGGTGACGTCGCAGTCGTTCGGCCCGTTCGAGCTCGAGTTCGTCGCGGTCAACCACTCGATCCCCGACGCGCTGGCCGTCGCGATCAAGACCCCTGCGGGCGTCGCGCTGCACACCGGCGACTTCAAGATGGACCAGCTGCCGCTCGACGGCCGCATCACCGACCTGCGGGCGTTCGCGCGGCTCGGCGAGCAGGGCGTCGACCTGTTCCTCACCGACTCGACCAACGCCGAGGTGCCGGGCTTCACGACGTCCGAGCGCAACATCACCCCGGCGATCGACGCGGTCTTCGCCAGCAGCAACCGGCGCATCATCGTCGCGTCGTTCGCCTCGCACATCCACCGCGTCCAGCAGGTCATCGACGCTGCGGCCAAGCACGGTCGCAAGGTCGCGTACGTCGGCCGGTCGATGGTGCGCAACATGCAGATCGCGCGCGAGCTGGGCTACCTGCACGTGCCCGACGGTGTCGTCGTCGACAAGATCGACGCCGCGCCGCCGCACAAGATGGTCCTGATGTCGACCGGTTCGCAGGGCGAGCCGATGGCGGCGCTGTCGCGCATGGCCAACAACAGCCACCAGCAGGTCAGCCTCGAGCCGGGCGACACGGTCCTGCTCGCCTCGTCGCTGATCCCCGGCAACGAGAACGCGATCTACCGCGTCATCGACGGGCTGACCAAGCTCGGCGCCAATGTCGTCCACAAGGGCAACGCGCTGGTGCACGTCTCGGGCCACGCGTCGGCCGGCGAGCTGCTCTACTGCTACAACATCGTCAAGCCGACCAACGTGCTCCCGGTGCACGGCGAGATCCGTCACCTGCACGCCAACGCCAAGCTCGCGACCGCCACCGGCGTGCCGAATGTCCTGCTGGCCGAGGACGGATTCGTCATCGACCTGGTCGACGGTCATGCCTCGATCACCGGTGCCGTCGAGTGCGGCTACGTCTACGTCGACGGCTCGTCGGTCGGCGACCTCACCGATTCGGAGCTCAAGGACCGTCGCGTCCTCGGCGAAGAGGGCTTCATCTCGGTCGTCGTGGTCGTCGACTCGACCAACGGCAAGATCGTGTCGGGCCCGGAGATCCACGCCCGCGGCATCGCCGAGGACGACTCGGCGTTCGACGAGATCCTGCCCAAGATCGTCTCGGCGCTCGAGGAGTCGATGGCCGAGGGCAACCACGACTCGCGCCAGCTGCAGCAGGTCGTGCGCCGGGTCCTGGGCTCGTACGTCGGCCGCAAGCTGCGCCGCCGCCCGATGATCCTCCCGGTCGTCATCGAGGCCTGAGACCAGTCCTCGAGTTGTCGGTTTCCCATCAGGCCTAGCACGATTGTCAAAGGTCACCAAGCGCTGTAAGCGCGCGCTGCGTGACCACAAGACACCGTGGCCTCATGGGAAACCGACATCAGCCTGCGGCCGAGACGCGTTGTAGGTCCTGAGTTCTCACAACAGCGCCTTCAGGACTGTGCGCACAGTGTTACGTCGTTCTCATCCCGAGGTCTGCTGGTCTGAAACACGCGCTGCCTAGTTTCAGGGTTACAGATCCGGCGCAGTGCCGGGTCCATGACCTCGGAGCGTTCCATGACCAGTGTCGTCAGCAGCCCCCCAGAACAACAGCCGACCCCACCGGCCGCCGCTCGCCGCACCGGCAAGTGGATCGATGACTGGGAGCCCGAGAACCCCGCGTTCTGGGAGTCCACCGGTCGCGCCGGTCGCCAAGCGCAACCTCATCTGGTCGATCTTCGGCGAGCACCTCGGCTTCTCGGTGTGGCTGCTGTGGAGCGTCAGCGCGGCCCTCCTGACCAAGGCGGGCTTCGCCTTCACGCCCCAGCAGCTGTTCTGGCTCGTCGCGGTCCCCAACCTCGTCGGCTCGCTGCTCCGCCTGCCCTACACGTTCGCGGTGCCGAAGTTCGGCGGCCGCAACTTCGCGGTGTTCAGTGCGCTTGATGCTGATCCTGCCGACGCTGCTGTTCGCCTTCTTCGTGCAGCGTCCCGACACGCCGTTCTGGGTGTTCATCGTGATCGCCGCAACGGCGGGTGTCGGCGGCGGCAACTTCGCCTCCTCGATGGCCAACATCAACTTCTTCTACCCGACCCGGCTCAAGGGCACGGCGCTCGGCCTCAACGCCGCGGGCGGCAACTTCGGCGTCTCGGTCATCCAGTTCTTCCTGCCGATCATCGTCGGCGGCGCCGGTGCGTTCGGCCTGGTCAAGGCCAGCCAGAGCGGGATCGTGCTCCAGCGGGCCGGCTACCTCTACGCCGCGCTCGCGGTCGTCGCGGCCATCACGGCGTACTCCTTCATGAACAACCTGAGCGCGGCCTACTCCAAGCCGCGCGAGCAGCTCGCCGTCGTGAAGTACAAGCACACGTGGATCATGTCGTTCCTCTACATCGGCACGTTCGGCTCGTTCATCGGCTACTCCGCCGCCATGCCGCTGCTGATCAAGATCAACTTCTTCCGCTCGCCGATCCCGACCGCAGTCCATCGGCATCAACTTCGCCTACTACGCCTTCCTCGGCGCGCTCGTCGGTTCGCTCACGCGTCCGGTCGGCGGCTGGCTCGCTGACAAGTACGGCGGCGCGAAGGTCACGTTCGTGACGTTCATCGTGATGATCGTCGGCACGCTGACGGTGTTCTACACGCTGACGCAGCTCAAGACGGTCCCGGTCGCTCCGCCGGAGAAGCTGGCCGCCTGGGCCAAGGACCCGTCGTCGTTCCCCGGCTTCACGCCCGAGGTCGTCTCCGCGGTCAACCACAACTCCGACATCTTCCCGTTCTTCCTCATCGCGTTCCTGTTCGTCTTCGCGGCGACCGGCATCGGCAACGGCTCGACGTACCGGATGATCCCGCTGATCTGGAAGAGCTACGCGCTCGAGACCGGCGCGGACGGCACCCCGGAGCGTGCGGCTGCCGAGAAGAAGTCGACCAAGGAGGCCTCGGCCGTCATCGGCATCGCGGGTGCGGTCGGCGCCCTCGGCGGGTTCCTGATCCCGATCACGTTCAGCTCGCCGTGGGTCGACGACCCGGTCGCAGCGGTCAAGAACGCGTTCATCGTCTTCGCGGTGTTCTACGTGATCTGCCTCGCCGTGACGTGGGTCTTCTACCTCCGGCCCAAGTCGCACATGACGAAGGTTGGCGTGTGACCGATACGCACTGCCCGTACTGCGCTCTGCAGTGCGCCCAAAAGCTCGGCGGCGATCCCATCGCCGCCGAGCCGCGGGCGTTTCCGACCAATGTCGGCGGCATGTGCCAGAAGGGCTGGACCAGCGCCGAGCTCCTGAGGGCACAGGACCGCATCACGACACCGCTTCGCCGCACTCCGACGCGGGTTCGAGCCGGTCGGCTGGGACGAGGCGCTCGACGACATCGCCGCGCGCGTCCAGGCCATCCAGGCAACTGATGGCCCGGACGGCGTCGCGGTGTTCGGCGGGGGCGGCCTGACCAACGAGAAGGCCTACCAGCTCGGCAAGTTCGCCCGGCTCGCCCTGCGTACGCGGCTGATCGACTACAACGGCCGGTTCTGCATGTCCTCGGCCGCGGCGGCCGCCAACCGTACGCTCGGCGTCGACCGTGGCCTGCCGTTCCCGCTGACCGACCTCAACGACGCACAGTGTCGTCATGCTGTTCGGCAGCAACCTGGCCGACACGATGCCGCCGGCCGTCCAGCACCTCGGCGGCGTACGCGAGCGCGGCGGGCTCATCGTGGTCGACCCGCGGCTCAGCGCCACGGCGAAGCTCACCGAGGACGGCGCCGGCGAGCACGTGCAGCTGGTGCCCGGCACCGACCTGGTGTTCATCCTCGGCCTGCTGCACATCGTGTTCGCCGAGTCGCTGACGGACGACGACTACCTCGCCGCGCGGGTCGACGGGGTCGATGCCGTACGCCGCAGCGTCGCCGAGTGGTGGCCCGAGCGGGTCGCCGCCACGACCGGCGTCTCCGAGACGCAGCTTCGTCGCATCGCCCGTACGCTGGCCGACGCGAGCCCGCACCGCGGTGGCGAGGGGGCGTTCCTGCTCACCGGTCGCGGCTCCGAGCAGCACGTCGACGGTGCCGACACCGTCACCGCCGTCATCAACCTGGCGCTGGCGCTGGGCCTCGTGGGCGCCGAGCGCGGCGGCTACGGCGCCATCACGGGCCAGGGCAACGGCCAGGGCGGCCGCGAGCACGGTCAGAAGTCCGACCAGCTCCCCGGCTATCGCATGATCGCCGACCCGGCCGCCCGCGAGCACGTCGCAGCGGTGTGGGGCGTCGATCCGGACGTCATTCCCGGCCCCGGCGTGCCCGCGGTCGAGCTGCTCATGAGCCTCGGTATGCCCGACGGTCCGCGGGCGCTGTTCGTGCACGGCAGCAACATCCTGGTCAGCGCGCCCGACGCCGAGCCGATACGCCGCCGGATCGAGTCGCTCGACCTCGTCGTGGTGTGCGACTTCATCCCGTCGGAGACCGCGATGCTCGCCGACTACATCCTCCCCGTGACCCAGTGGGCCGAGGAGGAGGGCACCATGACGGGCCTCGAGGGCCGCGTGCTGCGCCGTCGCAAGGCTGTCGAGGCACCCTCGGGCGTACGCTCCGAGCTCGAGATCTTCTCGGCTCTCGCCGACCGGCTCGACGCACCCGGCACGTGGTCGACCGAGCCGCGCGAGGTCTATGACGAGCTCCGGCGGGCCAGCGCCGGCGGCCGTGCCGACTATGCGGGCATCTCCTACGACCGCCTCGATGCGGGTGAGGCGCTCTACTGGCCGTGCCCGTCGGAGGACCACCCGGGCACGCCCCGCCTGTTCGCCGAGTCGTTCCCGACGCCGAGCGGACGCGCCACGATGCTCGCGGTGCGTCCGGTCGGCCCGGCCGACGCCTTGCGTGCCGAGGCGCCGGTGTGGCTCGTGACCGGTCGCGTGCTGCAGCACTACCAGTCCGGTGCCCAGACCCGGCGGGTCACGAAGCTCAACGACTCGATGCCCCGCGCGTACGTCGAGATCCACCCGATGCTCGCGGACCGCATCGGCGTCGAGGGCATCGACGACATCACGATCACGTCCAAACGGGGCTCGATGGTCGCCCAGGCCCGCATCAGCCCCGACATCCGGCCGGACACCGTGTTCGTGCCGTTCCACTTCGCCGACGAGGGCATGGTCAACGCCGTGACCAACTCGGCGACGGATCCGGTCTCGGGCATGCCGGAGTTCAAAGTGTGTGCAGTTCAGATCAGAAGGGCAGAAGGCATGAAGGTCGTAGTGATCGGCGCCGGGATGGTGGGCAACCGCTTCGTCGACGAGCTGGGGCGCGTTGCCCCTGAGATCGACGTCGACCTGTTGGGCGAGGAGTCGTACGAGCCCTACAACCGCGTGCTGCTGACCGAGCTCGTCGCCGGACGGGTCGACCTCGCCGGCCTCGCGCTGCCGACGCCCGACGAAGGCCGGGTCCGCGTACGCCCAGGCGTTGCCGCGCTCGAGATCGACCGTGAGCGCCAGTGCGTCGTGACGGCGCAAGGCGACTTCGAGTACGACCACCTCGTCCTGGCCACCGGCGCCCGCGGCCGGGTCATCCCGATCCCCGGTCTCCGTGACGGCCTGCCGCGCGGCGCCCACGTCCTCCGCAGCCTCGACGACGCTCGTGACATCTCCGCGGCGGCGCTCAACGTCGACCACGCGGTCGTGATCGGTGGCGGACCGCTGGGCATCGAGCTCGCGTGCGGGCTGCAGCACCGCGGAGTCAAGGTCACGGTCATGTCGATCATGCCGACGATGCTGGACCGCGACCTCGATGCTTCGGTGGCGCAGGTCGCCGAGGACGCCGCGAATGACCTCGGCATCGACTTCGTCGGCAACGCGCAGATCGCGTCCGTCGGAGTCACCGACGGCCGGGTCACCGCCGTACGCCTTGCGGACGGCACGTCATACCCCGCCGGACTCGTCGTGCTGGCAGCCGGCACCGCGCCCGAGACGAGCCTCGCTGGCGCGGCCGGTCTCGAGACCAACATCGGCATCGTCGTCGGTGAGGACCTCCGTACGACCCAGGACCCCCGCATCTCCGCGATCGGCGACTGCGCCGAGACCCCCACCGGCGTGAGCGGTCTGGTCGCGCCGGGCTGGGCGCAGGCGCGGGCACTGGCGCGCAGCCTCGCGCACGGCACCGAGCTCGAGCTCCCGCCGATCTCGGGCTCGGCGATGCGGCTCAAGGCTGTCGGCATGAGTGTCGTGACGATGGGCATACGCGCGTCGACCGCCGCCGAGCGCGATCGCGTCGTGACGCTCGCCGATCCGCGCGAACGCCGATATGTCGAGCTCGTCGCCCGCGGCGACACGCTCGTCGGAGTCACCTGCGTCGGAGCTCCCGACCTCGCCGCACACCTCTCGACCCAGTTCGACCGCCCCGGCATGCTGCCGCGCGACCCCATGCACCTCCTGATGGGTTCGGGTCCATGGGCGTCGTCGAGAGCGCGTCGCCGACGACGATGCCGGCCGCCACGACGGTCTGCCGCTGCAACGGCGTCACCAAGGGCGACCTGGTGCACGCCTGGGACGGCGGCGCCACGACGGTGGAGGCGCTGGCCGGCGCAACGCTCGCGACGACCGGATGCGGCGGCTGCAAGAAGCTCGTCTGCGGCATCGTCGACTGGCTCCAGGAGACCGATCCACCCGAGATCTCACAGCCCGCTGACGCCACCCGTGAGACAACCGTTCCGTCGAGGTAACACGGAGACCCCTGAGATGAAATCTGCGCTTCCTAACGTTCACACCATGACTCCGAAGAAGAAGCTTGCTGTCGTCGGCGCCGGTATGGTCGCCCACCGCCTCGTCGAGGCGATGGTCGAGCGTGGTGCCGACGAGGCCTGGGACATCGAGGTCTTCGGCGACGAGACCCGCCCGCCGTATGACCGCGTGGCGCTGACGTCGTTCTTCTCCGACCGCGACCCCGAGGACCTGCTCCTCGGCGACGGCGACCTGTGGAAGCGGCCGGCGTACGCCTCTACCGCGGCTCGATCGTGAGTCACATCGACCGCGAGGCCAAGCAGATCCACGCCCGCAACACGACGTTCGAGTACGACCGCCTCGTGCTGGCCACCGGCTCGTACGCGACGGTGCCCCCGGTCGAGGGATCGGACCTGCCCGGCTGCTTCGTCTATCGCACGGTCGACGACGTCGCCGAGCTCCGCGCCTGGGTCCTCGAGCGCGAGGCGGTACTGGGCCGCAAGGTCAAGGGCGCCGTCGTCGGCGGCGGCCTGCTCGGGCTGGAGGCCGCAGGAGCGTTGACCGCGCTCGGCGCCGACACGACGGTCGTCGAGTTCGCCGACTGGCTCATGCCGCTGCAGGTCGACCAGGCCGGTGGTGGCGCGCTGCGCCGGATCATCGAGCAGCTCGGTGTCTCGGTGCGTACGTCCACCGCGACCTCCAAGCTGCGGGCCGGCCGCGACGGCAAGATCGCCCGCATGCAGTTCGCCGACGGCGACAAGATCCCGGCCGACGTCGTGGTCTTCGCGACCGGCGTACGCCCGCGCGACGAGCTCGCGCGGGAGGCCGGGCTCGAGCTCGGCGAGCGCGGGGGAGTCATCGCCGACGAGGCGTGCACGACCAGCGACGAGTCGATCTTCGCGATCGGCGAGGTGGCGCACATCGCCGGCCGCGTGTGGGGCCTCGTCGGCCCCGGCTACTCGATGGCCGAGGTCGTCGCGGACCGCCTGCTGGGTGGCGACGCGACGTTCGAGGGCGCCGACCTGTCCACCAAGCTCAAGCTGCTCGGCGTCGACGTCGCCAGCTTCGGCGACGCGTTCGCCGCCACCAACGGCTCGCTCGAGGTCGTCTACGCCGATCCGACCGCCGGCGTCTACAAGAAGCTCGTCATGAGCGACGACGCCCAGACCCTGCTCGGCGGCATGCTCGTCGGCGACGCCAGCGCGTACACGAACCTGCGGCCCATGGTCGGCCGCGCGCTGGGCAGCGACCCGACCGCGTGGCTGCTGCCCGAAGGCATGGAGCCGCCGAGCGGCAGCTCGCTGCCCGACGACGCCAACGTCTGCTCGTGCAACAACGTCACCGCCGGCACCGTCCGCGGCGCGGTGACGGACCACCAGTGCACCGACATCGCCGCGGTCAAGGCGTGCACCAAGGCCGGGACGAGCTGCGGCTCGTGCGTCTCCCTGGTCAAGAAGCTCATGGAGACCCAGATGGCCGAGGAGGGCCTCGAGGTCAGCACCGCGCTGTGCGAGCACTTCTCGGTGACCCGCGCCCAGCTGTTCGACATCGTGCGGGTCAGCGAGATCTCGACGTTCAGCGAGCTGATCGACAAGCACGGGACCGGGCGCGGCTGCGACATCTGCCGCCCGGTCGTCGCCTCGATCCTGGCCTCGCTCGGCAAGGGCCACGTGCTCGACGGCGAGAACGCGACGCTGCAGGACACCAACGACCACGTCATGGCCAACCTGCAGAAGGACGGCACCTACTCCGTCGTCCCGCGCATACCCGGGGGAGAGGTGACCCCCGCCGGCCTCATCGCGATCGGCCAGGTCGCCGCCGACTTCGGGCTCTACACCAAGATCACCGGCGGCCAGCGCATCGACCTGTTCGGCGCCCGCATCGAGCAGCTGCCCGCGATCTGGAAGCAGCTCGTCGACGCCGGCTTCGAGTCCGGGCACGCCTACGGCAAGTCGCTGCGCACCGTGAAGTCGTGCGTCGGGCAGTCCTGGTGCCGCTACGGCGTGCAGGACTCGACGACTCTCGCGATCGACCTCGAGCTGCGCTATCGCGGCCTGCGGTCGCCGCACAAGCTCAAGCTCGCGGTGTCGGGCTGCGCCCGGGAGTGCGCAGAGGCCCGAGGCAAGGACGTCGGCATCATCGCGACGGACAAGGGCTGGAACCTGTACGTCGGAGGCAACGGCGGGTTCACGCCCCGTCACGCGCAGCTGTTCGCCGAGGACCTCACCACCGAGGAGCTGGTGCAGGCGATCGACCGCTTCCTGATGTACTACGTCCGCACCGCCGACCGCCTGCAGCGCACCGCGCCGTGGCTCGAGTCGATCGAGGGCGGCATCGACGCCGTACGCGCTGTGGTGTTCGAGGACAGCCTCGGCATCGTGCGCGGATCTGGACGCCGCGATGGCTGCGCACGTCGACACGTACGAGGACGAATGGGCCGCGACGCTCGCGGACGAGAAGAAACTTCTTCAGTTCGCATCATTCGTTAACGCGCCTGAAACACCGGACCCGGATCTTGTATATGTCGAGGAACGAGGTCAGCGCCGACCCGCCGACGACGAGGAGCGCGCCGTGCTGATCGCCGGCGCCACGATTCCAGTACGCGACGCGGAGGTGACGGTATGAGCGGAGTGGCAGCGTGTGTGTGAGCTCGATGCGCTCGTGCCCGACCGCGGCGCCGCGGCGCTCGTCGGCGGTCATCAGGTGGCGCTGTTCCGGCTCAGCGACTCCGGCGAGGTCCACGCCGTCGACCACCTCGACCCGTTCAGCCACGCCAACGTCATGGCGCGCGGACTGGTCGGCAGCCGCAAGGGTGCGCCGACCGTCGCGTCGCCGATGCACAAGCAGTCGTTCGACCTCCGTACGGGCCAGTGCCTCGACGACCCCGAAGTCTCGCTCCAGGTGTGGCCCACGCGTGTCACTGACGGCTGGGTCGAGGTCCTGATCGAGGCTCGGAGCGGCGCAGCGTGACCGCCCTCGGGCCGGTGTTGGCCGGTACCCAGATCCTGGTGACCGCCCAACGCCGGGCCGGTGACCTCTCCCAGGCGCTCGGTCGCCGTGGCGCCGACGTCACGATCGCTGCGTCGCTGGGAGTGGAGTCCCACATCGACGAGGACACCCTGCTGGCGCAGACCCGCCAGATGATCGCGACCGGCACCGACATCGTCGTCGTGACGACCGGCATCGGCTTCCGCGGCTGGCTCGACACCGCAGAAGCCGCGGGCATGGGCCACGAGCTCGATCGAGGCACTCCAGTCCGTACGCCTCATCGCCCGCGGGCCCAAGGCGCGCGGTGCGCTGCAGGCCGCCGGTCTGGTGCCCGACTGGGTCGCCGAGTCCGAGACGTCGGCCGAGATCGCCGACTTCCTCGCGACCGAGGGCGTCAAGGGACTCTCGATCGCGGTCCAGCACCACGGCGCCGGTGACGACGGCCTCGAGAAGCGACTCCGCGCTGCCGGCGGCCGGCCGTTCGGCCTCGTCGTCTACCGCTGGGGCGCTCCGCCCGACCCCTCCGCCGTCGAACGCTCGGTCCGCGACTCGGCCGCCGGGTCGTACGACGCCGTGGTCTTCACCTCGGCTCCCGGCGCTGCCGCGTGGCTGGCAGCGGTCAACGAGGCCGGGGTCGACGACGACCTGCGCCGCCTCGAGAAGGACCGCCGCCTGATCCTCGCCGCAGTCGGGCCCGTGACCGCCGACCCACTGCGCGCTGCCGGCTTCGATCCCTTGCTGCCCGACCGGGCCAGGCTCGGCGCCCTCGTCAGGTCCCTCGTGATGTATCTCGGCGACGCGTCTGACAGCGTCCCGACGCCTGCCGGGCACCTGCGCGTACGCGCGACGGCGGCGACGCTCAACCACGAGGTCCTCCCGGTGTCGCCGAGCGGCCTGGCGATCCTGCGGGCGCTTGCGAGCGAGCCGGGCTCGGTGCGCTCGCGCGAAGAGCTCCTCACCGTGCTGCCGGGTGACTCGGGCGACCCGCACTCCGCCGAGGTCGCCGTCGCCCGCCTGCGGGAGGCCATCGGCCAGCCGATCGTGCAGACCGTCGTCAAGCGCGGCTACCGGCTCGCCGTGGGGGAGGGCGCATGACGATCTCGCTCGTTGCGACGAGCCACGGCACGGACGTGCCCGCCGCCCGCAGCGTCGATCACGGCGCTCGTGGATGCGGTCCGCGAGGCGTCGCCGCACCTCGACGTGCGTGAGGCGTTCGTGGACGTCCAGGAGCCGTCCGGTGGCGCGGGTCGTCGACGCGATCGACGGTCTCGCGGTCGTCGTGCCGTTGCTGCTCGCCCCCGGCTTCCACGTCCACGTCGACATCCAGCAGGCCGTCGATCGCCCGTCGGCCGTCGCGTCGCGCACGCTCGGACCCGACGCCCGGCTGACCGGCGTCCTGCTCGACCGGCTCGCCCAGGCCGGCGCGACGACCGACGACGTCATCGTGCTCGGCGCAGCCGGCTCGACCGACGTGCGCGCACGCCAGAGCATCGACGCTGCCGCCCGCATGCTCGGCTCGGCGTGGGGTGCCCCGGTGCCCGTCGGGACACGTCGGCGGCACCGGAACGCCGATCGACGAGATCGTGCGCGACATGTCCCGCGCAGGTCGCCGGGTCGTGGTGGCGAGCTACCTCATGGCGCCCGGCTTCTTCTACGACCGGCTGCTCACGTGCGGCGCTGATGTCGTGACCCGGCCGCTGCTCGACGGCCTGGACGTCGATCCCGGGCATGGTCTCGCTCGTGCTCGACCGGTTCGCCGAGGCCGCCGGCGCGCTCGACTGGGCGTCCGCGTCCTCGTCGAGCCATATGTGAGAACAGATGTAACGAAACCTCGCCCTTGCGTTAACCGTTGCGAAACAGGCACGCCAGAGAGTGGAGGTGCTGGTGGGGAAACCCTCGTCGACGATCGAGAGGTGAGGCATGAAGCGTGCTGGCACCGCGAGATCGCCCGGAGGTAGTCCCCAGGCCGCAGATTCGGGAGCCTCCGCCGTTCACGCAACGGCGGAGGCGAACCGATCCTCCCGGCTTCCAACCGTGGACATCTCGGGGTCCCCGGTAGGTCAGAGCTGGTGGCGCTGGTGAACCGCACGCTGATCCTGTGCGCCCACGGGGCCGAGAGCCCGCGCGGCCGCAGCGCCTTGGCGGGCCTCGTCAACGCGGTCCGGCGAGAGGCGCAGGACCTCGACGTCGTGGACGCCTTCGTCGACGTCCAGGAGCCGACGATCGCGGAGATCGTTGCCGACACGTCCGGCCCTCGCGCGATCGTGCCGCTCATGCTGTCGTACGACAAGCCGGTCAGCGTCGACATCGTGCAGGCCTCGCACCTCGATGCCGCCGTCACGGTGACGCCGCCGCTGGGACCCGACTGGGTGCTCGCGGAGGTCGGCGTCCGCCGGCTCTTCGAGGCTGGGGCCCGCTCGCACGACACGATCGTGCTGGCGGCCGACACCGCGACAGACGATCGCGCGGTTGCCGACGTCGGCAAGGCGGCGAGGCTGCTCAGTGCAGTGTGGGGCGGGCGGGTGCATGTCGGGACGCTCGGGGGCCCCGACACGCCCCTCGCCGACGCGGTCGACGTCGCCCGGGCGTACGGGCAACGGGTCGTCGTGTCGACCTATCTGCTGGCTCCCGGCGACGTCCACGACCACATCGCCGCCGCCGGAGCCGATGTCGTCACCGAGCCGTTCCTCGACGGCGGTCCGCCCGACGCGCGCATCGTGAGCCTCGTGCTCGCCCGGGCCCGCTCGCGCGGCGCGTGGATGCCTGCGGGCGGAGATCCCGGCCCGCGCCTGGCGCACCAGTAGCCCCACGGGTCACACGGATTTCGACGCGAGCCTGCCGCAGAAACCTTCGACCCGTGCTTTACCCTTTGACCATGGCGACCCGAACGTCTTCCCCGCCGCGCAAGCGGCCGTCCGGCAGCCAGGCCCGCAAGAAGCCCGCCACAGAAGCGCAAGCCGCAGACCCGCAAGCCTGCAGCCCGCCGACCAGCGGCTCGACGCACGGGACCTGGTCCGATTGCTGCTGTCTTCAACGCGCTCCTGCGTGCGTCGACAGCCATGTGGCTCGGCCTCGCCGGGCTGGTGGGCGCGATCGCCCGCAGCATCGGTCACAGCGCGAAGGACCTCGATCCCGAGCAACGCCGTGACGGCGTCGGCTTCGGCATCCTCGGCCTCGCGGTCATCGTTGCCGCCTCCGTCTGGGGCGACATCCCCGGCGCGATCGGCAGCACGGTTCGCGCTGCGACGACCGGCACCGTCGGCGTCCTCGCCGTGGCGGTGCCGATCCTGCTGCTCGTCATCGCCTGGCGGACGCTGCGCCACCCCGACCTCAACGGCCCGCCGGGTCGCCAGGTCATCGGCTGGATCTCGATCTGCGGCGGCATCCTGGGCCTCGTGCACCTCTCGCACGGCGTCCCGCGCTACAGCGACAAGGACCCGGAGGCCATGCGTGCCGCCGGTGGCGCGATCGGCTTCCTGTTCTCTGCGATCCCGGTCGACCTGCTCAAGAGCTCGTACGTCGTGGCGCCCCTGCTCGTCGCTCCTCGTCGCCTTCGGCCTGCTCATCGTGACCAGCACGCCGGTCTACGCCGTCCCGTCGCGCCTGCGCGAGGTGCGCGACAAGGCCCTCGGGCGCAACAAGGAAGAAACCCCCGAGGCCGAGCCCAAGAAGCGCAAGCACCCCCGCACGGCCGTCGTCACCGACGAGGAGCCCTTCGAGAACCCCTTGGTCGACGGGCCCGACGAGGACCGTCAGGTCCCGGCGCGGGTCTTCGACGCCGATGACGAGGTCGAGGACACCGGACCGGTCGAACGTCCGCCCGATCGAGCCGATCCCTGCGCGCGCCGAGCAGCTCGCGCTGTCCGGCGACGTCGTCTACTCGCTGCCCGACAGCGCGATGCCCTGCGCGAGGGCTCGCCCCACAAGGCGCGCTCCAAGGCGTCCGACGAGGTCGTGGAGCGCCTGACCGAGGTGCTCGAGCAGTTCCAGATCGACGCGACCGTCACGGGCTACACGCGTGGCCCGACCGTGACCCGCTACGAGGTCGAGCTCGGCCCGGCGGTCAAGGTCGAGAAGGTCACCGCGCTGTCCAAGAACATCTCGTACGCCGTGGCGTCCAACGAGGTCCGCATCCTGTCGCCGATCCCGGGCAAGTCCGCGATCGGTGTCGAGATCCCCAACGTCGACAAGGAGATGGTGTCGCTCGGCGACGTCCTCCGGTCGGCCAAGGCCCGCAGCGACCACCACCCGATGGTCATCGGGCTGGGCAAGGACGTCGAGGGTGGCTACGTCGTCGCCAACCTCGCCAAGATGCCGCACCTGCTGGTCGCCGGCGCCACGGGCTCGGGCAAGTCGTCGTTCGTCAACTCGATGATCGCCTCGATCCTCATGCGCTCGACGCCCGAAGAGGTCCGGATGATCATGGTCGACCCCAAGCGGGTCGAGCTCACGGCCTACGAAGGCGTGCCGCACCTCATCACGCCGATCATCACGAGCCCCAAGAAGGCCGCCGAGGCGTTGCAGTGGGTCGTGCGCGAGATGGACATGCGCTACGACGACCTGGCCAACTTCGGCTATCGCCACATCGACGACTTCAACAAGGCCGTCCGAGCCGGCAAGATCCGCCTGCCTGCAGGCAGCGAGCGCGTGCTGGCGCCCTACCCCTACCTGCTGGTCGTGGTGGACGAGCTCGCCGACCTCATGATGGTTGCTCCGCGAGATGTCGAGGACTCCATCGTGCGCATCACCCAGCTCGCGCGAGCCGCCGGCATCCACCTGGTGCTCGCCACGCAGCGGCCCTCCGTCGACGTCGTCACGGGCCTGATCAAGGCCAACGTGCCGAGCCGGCTGGCGTTCGCGACGTCGTCGGTCACCGACAGCCGGGTCATCCTCGACCAGCCCGGTGCCGAGAAGCTCGTGGGCCAGGGCGACGGCCTCTTCCTGCCCATGGGTGCCAACAAGTCGATGCGCATGCAGGGCGCCTGGATCACCGAGGCCGAGATCCACACGATCGTCGAGCACTGCAAGACCCAGCTGCAGCCGGTCTACCGCGAGGACGTCACGGCGCCCGCAGCGGCCAAGCGCGAGCTCGACGACGACATCGGCGACGACATGGACCTCGTGCTGCAGGCGATCGAGCTGTGCGTCACGACCCAGTTCGGCTCGACCTCGATGCTGCAGCGCAAGCTGCGCGTCGGCTTCGCCAAGGCCGGGTCGCCTGATGGACATCCTCGAGAGCCGCGGCATCGTGGGGCCCAGCGAAGGCTCCAAGGCGCGCGACGTGCTGGTCAAGGCCGATGACCTCGAGCAGGTCCTCGCCAGCATCCAGAGCGGCTAGTCCGATGCCCGACCCGTTCGAGATCCGCAGGCGTACGAGCCTCTACATGGTGCTGGCGGCCGCCTGCTTCGTGGTGGCCGCGGGCTACGGCTGGCTGGCGTACGACCGCGACAAGCCCCTCCTGTGGGCTCTGACGGGCTGTGTTCGTGCTGCTGGGACTCATCCACCTGCGTGGGCTGCGCGACTCTCGTACGCCCCTGTTCGTCGCCGACGACCACGGCGTACGCATGCGGGCGCGCGAAGGCTGGGTCGGACTGCTGTGGAGCGAGATGGGCGAGATCCGGGTCGAGCGCCGGATCGGCATCCGCTTCGACCCGCGGGTCAAGGTCGTCAGCCGTGACGGCACCAAGTTCTACACCTCGCCGCTCGGACTTGCGACGAACGTCTCACCGGGCGAGGCCGAGGTCCAGTTGGCGCGTCGCCGCTCGGCTGCCGCATACTGAGGCGTTGGTTCAAGCCACCGAGAGGGACCCATGGCAGCGGCACACGAGCCGAGCAACCTGAACATCGCGAACGCCCTGACGGTGCTGCGCATCCTCGGCGTCCCGGTCTTCGGCTGGCTCCTGCTGACCGACGGCGGCGAGTCGGTCAACTACCGCATCGCGGCGTGGGTCGCGTTCGGCCTGCTCATGGTCACCGACAAGATCGACGGCGACCTGGCCCGCAAGCACAACCTCGTCACCAACTTCGGCAAGCTGGCCGATCCCATCGCCGACAAGGCGCTGACCGGCATGGCGTTCGTCGGCATCGCGATCATCCATCCGATCTTCTGGCCGGTCGCGATCATCATCCTGGTCCGCGAGTGGGGCATCACGCTGATGCGCTTCGTCGTCAAGAAGCACGGCGTCATGCCGGCCGGCCAGGGCGGCAAGATCAAGACGACGCTCCAGGCCGTCGCGATCGGGGGATACCTCCTGCCGTTCGACCTGTGGAACAACGCGCCGAGCGACTGGAAGGACACCCCGAGCGACATCATGATCTGGGTGACCAACGTCGTCATGGCGGCGGCGCTCGCGATCACCCTGAGCACCGCGGTCCAGTACGTACGCGATGCCCGCACGATGCGGCGCGAGTCCAAGGCCGCGGCGGGCCAGTGACCCTGGCGGCCGACGTCGTCGATGCCCTGAGGTCGGCCGACGCGACGGTGGCCACGGCCGAGTCGCTCACCGGCGGCCTGCTCTGCGCGACGCTCGTCAGCGTCAGCGGCGCCTCCGACGTCGTCCGTGGCGGCGTCGTGGCGTACGCGCCAGAGCTCAAGACCGAGCTCCTCGGCGTCGATGCGGACCTCATCGCCGAGCAGGGCACCGTGACCCCTGACGTGGCGGTCGCCATGGCGGTCGGCGCGCGCGATCGGCTCGGTGCGACATACGGGCTGTCGACGACCGGAGTCGCCGGTCCTGGCCCCAGCGAGGGCAAGCCTGCCGGCACCGTGCACGTCGCGGTGGCCGGGCCGGACGAGACCTGGACGACCCGGCTCGAGCTGGCCGGAGACCGCGACACGATCCGCAGTCAGACGGTCGATGCGCTGTTGTCATGGCTGGTCGCTAGGCTGGGGGAAGAATCCCGATCCGATCGGGGTTGAACCCCATATGGCATGCCAGGACGGAGGGTCCCGATGACCGCGATGCGTCAGCTCGTCGGTGAGGTGCTCCGCGCGCGGCGGATGTCCCAGGGACTCACGCTGCGCGACGTCTCGGGCAAGGCCCGGGTCAGCCTCGGCTACATCTCCGAGGTCGAGCGCGGCCAGAAGGAAGCCAGCTCCGAGCTGCTCGCTGCACTCGCGGCGGCCCTCGAGGTGCCGCTCTCCAAGGTGCTGCTCGACGTCAGCTCGCTCCTTGAGGTCGAGGAGGCCGCCGAGGCCCAGATCGCGAGCATCTCGTCGATCGCCTCCACCGACGCGCTGGGTGACGTCTCGGCGTCGGCCGCCTGACGTTGAAGCACAGCGAGTTCTGGCTCCGCATGGAGCAGCAGTTCGGTCGCGGCTACTCCCGGGTCTGGGCCGACAGCCACGTCATGAGTGAGCTCGGCGGGCGCACCGCCAGCGAGGCGCTCGACGCGGGGGAGAGCCCCAAGACCGTGTGGCGCGCCGTCCACGCCAACCTGCAGCTCCCCGCCTCCGAGCGCTGACGTCGAGCGTGTTCCCGCCGCTTCATATGTGAACTCGGACAACAAATATGGGAACGCTCCCAAAAATCCATTGACTTCGCGCCTGTGACCTACCTCATACTCCCATGGAAGCGCTCCCACCGAGGGAGCCGGAGGAAGGTACGACGTGAATCGCACACAGCGCATCGCCGCCGCCGCGGCCTCAGCCCTCGTGGTGGGAGTGCTCGCCGCCGGCTGCGGAGGATCCGGATCCGACAGCGACAGCTCGGGCGGGGACGTGACCTTGAGGGTCAACCTGTTCGGCCAGTTCGGCTACAAGGACCTTTACAAGCAGTTCGAGAAGGCCCACCCGGGCGTCAAGATCGTGGAGACCGCCGAAGGTGACCTCGGCAAGTACAACACCAAGCTGAGCCAGCAGATCGCCGCCAACGCGTCTGCCGGCGACGTCGTCGCGATCGAAGAGGGCCAGACGGTCAACTTCCTGCAGACCGCCGACAAGTTCGTCAACCTCCAGGACCACGGCTACAACGAGCTCAAGGGCTCCTACCTGCCCGTACGTCGCCAACGCGGCGACCAGCGCCGACGGCAAGACCACGATCGGCCTCGGCACGGACGTCGGCGGCCTCGCGATGTGCTACCGCCGCGACCTGTTCGAGAAGGCCGGCCTGCCGAGCGACCGCGAAGAGGTCGCCAAGCTCTGGCCGACGTGGGACGACTTCATCGCGACGGGCGAGAAGTTCGATGCCGGGATCAAGGACGACAAGGTCCACTTCATCGATGCCGCCACCAACGTCTACAACTCGATCCTGATGCAGGGTGGCGACGAGACGTACTTCGACCGCGACAACAAGCTGATCGTCGACTCCAACCCCGCGGTCAAGAACGCGTGGGACCTCGCCAACAAGATGATCGACGCGAAGCTCACCGCCAAGCTGCGGCCTTCTCCGACGAGTGGAACGCCGGCTTCAAGAACGGCTCGTTCGCGACGATCGCCTGCCCGGCCTGGATGACCGGCTACATCAAGGGTCAGGCCGGCGACGCCTTCACCGGCAAGTGGGACATCGCCACGGTGCCCGGCGGCGGCGGCAACTGGGGCGGATCGTGGCTCGCGGTGCCCAAGTCCAGCAAGCACCAGAAGGAAGCGATCGAGCTGATCAAGTTCCTGTCGAGCGAGAAGGGTCAGATGGGTGCCTTCGAGAGTGAGGGCCGACTGCCGTCGCTGCCCGCGCTCTACGACACGCCGGAGCTCAAGGACGCCAAGAACCCGTACTTCAACGATGCTCCGATCGGCCAGCTGTTCGTGGCCGGCGCGAAGAACCTGAAGCCGGTCTACCTCGGCGCCAAGAACGTGCCCGTCCGTGACGCGTTCGAGAACGTCCTCCGCAGTGTGGAGAGCGGCGAGCGCTCCGAGTCGAAGGGTTGGTCTGCTGCCATGAAGGCTGCCGAGAAGGCCGCCAAGTAGGCTCCGGCCGGCGCCTCGCCACGGGAGGCGCCGGCCGAGCACGACCAATCCCGTACGACCCACGTCTCCGGTGCCTGCGCCTGTCCTCCAGCGGGCGCAGGCACCGGACCCACCAGGAGAGCTCACTTGAGGATTCGCGATCGGTTCGCCAAGACCGAGGCCCGCGTCGCCCCGTACGCCTTCGTTTCCCCCTTCTTCATCGTCTTCGCGATCTTCGGACTGTTCCCGCTGATCTACACCGCTTGGGTCTCCCTGCACGACTGGAGCCTGCTCGCGGGCGACCAGGGCTACGTCGGCTTCGCCAACTACCGCGAGCTGATGCACGACTCCGACTTCTGGCGGGCGCTGACCAACACGGTCGGCATCTTCTTGATGGCCACGATCCCGCAGCTGATCCTGGCCACGGTGCTGGCGCAGGTGCTCAACGCCAGGCTGCGGGCCCGCACGTTCTGGCGCATGGGTGTGCTGCTGCCCAACGTCACCTCGGTCGCCGCGGTCGGCATCATCTTCGGCCTGATCTTCGCCCGTGACTACGGCATCGTGAACTGGGCGCTCGACGGCATCGGCCTCAGCCCCGTCGACTGGCAGGCCCACCGCTGGTCGTCGTGGATCGCGATCTCGGTCATGGTCGACTGGCGCTGGACCGGCTACAACGCGCTGATCCTGCTCGCCTCGCTGCAGTCGGTGCCCAAGGAGCTCTACGAAGCGGCCCGCATCGACGGCGCCTCCGCGTGGCGGCAGTTCTGGTCGATCACCGTGCCGATGCTGCGGCCGACCATCATCTTCGTCTCGATCGTCGCGACGATCGGTGGCATCCAGCTGTTCACCGAGCCGCTGCTGTTCGGCTCGGGTGTCAACGCGATCGCCGGCGGCACGACCGGTCAGTTCCAGACCGTGGCGATGTATCTCGTGCAGCAGGCCTTCACCGGGCAGCGCTTCGGGTACGCCTCCACGGTCGCGTGGGTCCTGTTCCTCATCATCGCGGTCTTCGCGGTGATCAACGTGGCGCTGCTGCGCCGGATCAAGTCGGTGGACTGAGATGAAGACCAAGAACCCGCTGCTCTACGTCGGCCTGATCGCCACGCTGCTGTTCTCGGCCGGCCCGCTCTACTTCATGCTCGTCATGGCGTCGCGGGCGAACGACGAGATCGTGTCGCTCCCGCCGCCGTTCTGGATCGGCGGCAACCTGTTCTCCAACGTCGACCGGGTGTTCGCCAACCAGGACGTGCTGTTCGGCCAGGCCCTGCTCAACAGCCTGATCGTCGCCTCGGTCGCCACGGTGTGCGTCGTCCTGACGTCGTCACTGGCCGGCTTCGCGTTCGCCAAGCTCAAGTTCCGCGGCCGCAACGCGATGCTGCTGTTCGTGATCGGCACGATGATGGTGCCGGTGCAGCTGGGACTCATCCCGCTCTACATGCTGATGACCAAGCTGGGCCTCAACGGCGAGCTCGAGTCCGTCACGCTGCCGTTCATCGTCGCCGGTTTCGGCGTCTTCATGATGCGGCAGTTCGCCGAGCAGGCGATCCCCGACGAGATGATCGAGGCCGCGCGGGTCGACGGCGCGTCGACGTTCCGCATCTTCTTCAGCATCGTGTTCCCGGCGCTGCGACCGGCTGCGGCGGTGCTCGGCCTGCTGACGTTCATGGAGCGCTGGAACGACTTCCTGTGGCCGTTCCTCACGCTCGACGCCGAGCACCCCACCGTGCAGGTGGCGCTGTCGCGGCTGTCGAGCGGCTACTACTCCGACCAGTCGCTCATCATGGCCGGCACCCTCATCGGCACCCTGCCGCTGGTCGTGGTCTTCATCGTGTTCGGTCGCCAGATCATCGGCGGCATCATGGAAGGTGGACTCAAGGCATGACTCTCGACATCTCGGCATTCCCCGCCGACTTCCTCTGGGGCGCGGCGACCTCGTCGTACCAGATCGAGGGCGCCGTCGACGAGGACGGGCGTACGCCGTCGATCTGGGACACGTTCGCGGCGACGCCCGGTCGGGTCGACCAGGGTGACACCGGCGCGGTCGCGGTCGATCACTATCACCGCTGGAGCGAGGACGTCGACCTCATGGCCGACCTCGGCCTCAACGCGTACCGGTTCTCGGTGGCGTGGCCGCGGGTCCAGCCGGACGGGATCGGCACGGGCAATGCGCCCGGCATCGCGTTCTACGACCGCCTCGTCGACGGGCTGCTCGCCAAGGGCATCACTCCGTGGACGACGCTCTATCACTGGGACCTGCCCGAGGCGCTCGAGCAGGCCGGCGGCTGGCCCGTGCGGGACACGGCTGAGCGGTTCGCCGACTACACCGCGATCATCGCCGAGGCGATCGGCGACCGGGTCAAGCACTGGATCACGCTCAACGAGCCGTGGTGCGCGGCGTTCCTCGGCTACGCGAGCGGCATCCACGCCCCAGGGCGTACGGACCTGGCCGACGCGGTCGCGGCCTCGCACCACCTGCTGCTGGGACACGGGCTCGCGGTGCAGCGCCTGCGCGAGATCGTGCCGGACGCCGAGGTCGGCGTCACGGTCAACCTCTACCCGGTCAGCCCGCTCGACGACTCGGGCCGCCACGACGACGCGGTGCGGCGCATCGACGGGCTTGATGAACCGCTGGTTCCTCGACCCGCTGCTCAAGGGCAGCTATCCCAAGGACGTGCTGCACGACATGTCGGCGGTGACCGACGCGGCGTTCATCCTCGACGGCGACACCGAGGTCATCGCGCAGCCGCTCGACTTCCTCGGCGTCAACTACTACACCCGGCACGTCGTCGGTGCGGGCCTGTGGCCGGGCAGCGCTGACGTGCGGTTCCACCTCAACAACGGGCTGGAGACGACCGACACCGGGTGGGACATCGACCCGCAGGGCCTCGTCGACATCCTGAGCCAGGTGCAGCGCGACTATCCGGCCATCCCGATCTACCTGACCGAGAACGGCGCGGCGTTCGACGACGTCGCGGTCGACGGCGTCGTGCACGACGACAACCGCATCGAGTTCCTCGAGAGCCACCTCGCATCGCTCGCGACGCTGCGAGCAGCAGGGCGTCGACATCCGTGGCTACTTCGCGTGGTCGCTCCTCGACAACTACGAGTGGTCCGAGGGCTACGCCAAGCGGTTCGGCATCGTGCACGTCGACTACGAGACGCAAAAACGTACGCCGAAGGACAGCGCGCATTGGTACGCCGACCTGATCAAGCGTCACCGAGCCGCGATACTGAAGTCATGAACCTCGACAGCGGCGGGGGGCAGCCGACGCTCGAGCAGGTTGCGGCCCGGGCCGGTGTCGGCCGCGGCACTGCCTCGCGCGTCATCAACGGGTCTCCGCAGGTCAGCGAGCGCACCCGCGAGATGGTCATGAAGGCCGTCGAGGAGCTCGGCTACGTCCCCAACCAGGCGGCGCGCACGCTGGTCACCCGGCGCACCGGCACCGTCGCTCTGGTCATCGCGGAGTCCGAGGAGCGCATCTTCGGCGAGCCGTTCTTCGCCGGCGTGGTCCGGGGCATCTCGGCGGCGCTCAACGAGGCGTCGCGGCAGCTCGTGCTGTCGCTGGTGCACACCAACGACCAGGCGCATCGCCTCGGCAGCTACCTCACCCGGCAGCACGTCGACGGCGTGCTGCTGCTGTCGCTGCACGACGACGAGGCGTTCCCGGTCGATCTCGACGCGAGGCGTCTCCCGGTCGTGCTGGGCGGCAGGTCGGCGCACTGGTCGGGCTCGTTCGTCGACGTCGACAACGTCGACGGCGCGCGTCAGGCGGTGGCGCACCTGGTCGAGACCGGCCGCCGTACGATCGCCACGATCTCGGGCCCGCGCGCCATGGCCTCGGGCCGTGACCGCCTCGAGGGCTATGCCGCCGCGCTCCGCGACGCCGGCCTGCCGTACGACGAGGAGCTCGTCGTCGAGGGCAGCTTCAGCGAGGTGAGCGGCCGGACCGGCATGGAGGAGCTGCTCGCGCGGAGGCCCGACATCGACGGCGTGTTCGCGGCCAGCGACCTGATGGCGATGGGCGCGATGCGGGCGCTGCGGGCGCATGGCCGGCAGCGTGCCCCAGGACGTCGGGGTCATCGGGTTCGACGGCACCAAGGCCTCGGAGACGACGGAGCCGCCGTTGTCGACGGTTCGGCAGCCGCTGGTCGAGCTGGGCCGGGGGATGGCCGAGATGCTGCTGCGGCACATCGACGACTCGGACGAGACGGTCGAGGCCGAGATCCTGCCGATCGAGCTGATCGTGCGGGAGAGCACGGTCGAAGGGCTTCCGCCGACGGTCCCCGAGGACTGCTGCAAGTAGGTTCGTACCGCGCCGGCGTGTCGCCGTCGCGTGTCGAACAGACGTTCGAGTAATCTCGTGCACAGGTTGGACGTTCGAAGGACGACATCCACAGACGGGTCGACGAGGCCCACATATGTCTGAGGGTCCTTCTAACGTCGTCGATGACCCGCCGCCCACGAGCAGAAACGGAAGCCCACCATGGCACAGCCCAACAGTTCCCTCGCCACCGCAAAGGACAGGGACAAGTCCCTCGAGAACGCAATGGCCCAGATCGACCGTGCCCACGGCAAGGGCGCCGTCATGCGGCTGGGTGACCAGGCCCGCGCACCGATCGAGGTCATCCCCACCGGCGCCACCGCGCTCGACATCGCGCTGGGCATCGGCGGTCTGCCGCGCGGCCGTGTCGTCGAGATCTACGGCCCGGAGTCCTCCGGCAAGACGACGGTCGCGCTCCACGCGGTGGCCAACGCCCAGAAGGCCGGCGGGGTCGCTGCCTTCATCGATGCCGAGCACGCGCTCGACCCGGAGTACGCCAAGCGGCTGGGCGTCGACACCGACGCGCTGCTGATCTCGCAGCCCGACAGCGGTGAGCAGGCGCTCGAGATCGCCGACATGCTGATCCGCTCCGGCGCGCTCGACATCATCGTGATCGACTCGGTGGCGGCGCTCGTGCCCCGCGCCGAGATCGACGGCGAGATGGGCGACAGCCACGTGGGTCTGCAGGCTCGCCTCATGAGCCAGGCGCTCCGCAAGATGACCGGCGCCATCAACGGCTCGGGCACGACCGCGATCTTCATCAACCAGCTGCGCGAGAAGATCGGCGTCATGTTCGGCTCGCCCGAGACCACGACCGGCGGCAAGGCGCTCAAGTTCTACGCCTCGGTCCGCATGGACGTGCGCCGCATCGAGACGCTCAAGGACGGCACCGACATGGTCGGCAACCGCACCCGCATCAAGGTCGTCAAGAACAAGCTGGCCCCGCCGTTCAAGCAGGCCGAGTTCGACATCATGTACGGCCAGGGCATCAGCCGCGAGGGCAGCCTGATCGACGTCGGCGTCGAGGCGGGCATCGTCCGCAAGGCCGGCGCCTGGTACACCTACGACGGCGACCAGCTCGGTCAGGGCAAGGAGAAGTCGCGCCAGTTCCTCAAGGACAACCCCGACCTGGCCGAGGAGCTCGAGAAGAGGATCTTCGAGCACATGGGCATCGGCGCACAGGCCGACAAGCCCGCGCTCGAGGTCGTCGAGGAGCCCCCGACCGACATCGAGTTCTGAATGCCGCGCACTCCGGTCGAGGAGATGACTCCGGAGGAGCTCACGAGCTTCGCCAAGGAGATCGTGGTGCGCAAGCTCAGCGAACGAGCTCACAGCCGAAGCGACCTCGCTCAGGCACTTGCCAAGAAGCAGGTGCCTGAGGGGGTCGTCGAGGCGACGCTCGCCAAGTTCGAGGCGGCCGGGCTGATCGACGACGAGGAGTTCGCGCGCTCCTGGGTGCAGGCCCGCCAGCGCGGCAAGGGACTGTCGTCGCGGGCGCTCGCGATGGAGCTGCGCCGCAAGGGCGTCGACGACGAGATCTCCAAGGAGGTCCTGTCCGAGATCGACCCCGAGGCAGAGATCCAGGCGGCCCACCGGCTCGTGCAGGCCAAGCTCCGGTCGATGTCGCGGTTCGACGACACGACCAAGATCCGCCGGCTCACCGGCATGCTGGCCCGCAAGGGCTATTCGCCGCAGATCGCGTTCGACGTGGTGCGCCAGGAGCTCGGCGCCGAGGCGCAAGCCCTCGACAGCATGTAGACCTGTTCTACGCTTCTGACCCATGCAGGTGTTCGAGTTCCGTCGCCTCGTCGACGCCGATCTCGACAACCTGGTGCGCTGGATGGCCGCCGAGCACGCGCAGCCGTGGTTCTGGGACGAGCCGAGGTCCGTCGAGGGAGCTCGCAAGATCTACGCCAAGCAGCTCGCCGGCACCAGCCGCCACCCGCATGTGGGTCGTGCTGCTCGACGGGCGCGCGATCGGCTACGTCCAGGACTATCCGGTGATCGCCTACGACGACTACGCCGTACGCGTGCAGGATCCCGAGGCGATCGCGTTCGACTACCTCATCGGCGAGCCCGAGCTGGTCGATCGGGGCATCGGCACCCAGCATGATCACGGCCTATTGCCGAGACGTGCTGTGCCGGGACTTTCCCGGAGGCCCCGCGATTCGTCGCGAGTCCTGACGTCCGCAACAAGCGGTCGATCCGGGTGCTCGAGAAGTGCGGCTTCACCCAGGGGCTCTGGATCCAGCCCGAGTCCGTGCCGCTATCCCGAGATCGTGTGCACGGCGCCGCGCACGCTGTTCGAGTGAAGCGCTATCCGAGGCGCTCGACGAACGTCAGCAGGTTGCCATCCAGGTCGAGGGTGTCGACCTCACGCGTTCCCCACGCGGTGGCCTTGGCGCCGTCCCGTGGGTGTAGTGCAGGACGCCGGCCTGTCTGCATCTCCGTGAACACGTCGTCGGCCGAGTCCACGTCGATGCGGCAGCTCGCGGTGCCTGCGATGAAGTCCTCGGCGCCGCTTTGGATCGGCTCGCGTGCGAAGTCCTGCCGGGTGCGCCAGCTGGTGTCGCCCGCGAGCCAGAGGTGCAGCTGCGCGTCGTCCCGGTTGAGCCGCGCGAAGCCCTCATCGGCATGGATGACGTCGAATCCGTAGCGCGTCTCGTAGAACGCGATCGCAGCGGGCATGTCCCGCACGGGCAGCGCCGGGACAGTGCGTGCGAAGCTCATGCTCAGAGCGTACGACGGAGCTTCTCGACGATCTCGACCTCGGCGTCGTAGTAGGCAAGGCCCCAGTCGGCGACCCGCGCGGGATAGGCGACGGCCGGGTTGTCGCCGAGCATCTCGCGTACGGCTTCGAGCTCCTTGCGACGCGCGGCGACCGCATCGACATACCCGTCGAGCATCGCCTCGACCTCGCCCGGGCCCATGAGGCTGCCCAGCATGAGCCGCAGCGCGATGGGGTGCTTGAGCATCGGGAACTCGTGCTCCGACGTGTGCAGCCAGGTCGTGAGCGACTCGCGGCCCTCGGCGGTGATGCGGAACCGGCGCGTGGTGCCGCTTGCCGCTCGTGTCGTCGACGGCCTCGACGTATCCGTTGCGGCTGAGCCGGTCGAGCTCGGTGTAGATCTGGCTCATCGCGGGGGAGACCCAGTAGAAGCGCAGCGTACGGTCCGCGCGCTGCTTGAGCTCGTAGCCGGTGAGGCCGTGCTCCGACGTCTCGCTGTCGAACACGAGGAGCCCCAGCAGGGCGTACGACGTCGTTGACATGCTGCTGGTCACGGATCTAGCGTACTGTTCCAATTAGGAACACGTACGGAGGCGGCGCGAGATGTCCGACACAGTCCTCCTGGCAGGAACCCGCAAGGGACTCTTCATCGGCCGCGCAGGAGCCGATCGCTCGTCGTGGACCTGGGACAAGCCGCTGTTCCCGATGGAGGAGATCTACTCCGCCGCGATCGACACCCGAGGTGGGACGCCGCGCCTGCTGGCGGGTGCGACGAGTCCGCACTGGGGTCCGCAGGTGTTCCGCTCCGACGACCTCGGTCGCACGTGGGACGAGACCAAGGGTGGCGCCGTCCGGTTCCCCGAGGACACCGGCGTCGGCGCTCGAGCGAGTCTGGCAGCTGCGCCCGGCGCCCGATGGCCAGGACGGCGTCGTCTATGCCGGGACCGAGCCCTCTGCGCTGTTCCGCTCGACCGACCGCGGTGAGACGTTCGAGATGATCCGCAGCCTGTGGGACCACCCGCACCGGCCCAACTGGCAGCCCGGCGGCGGCGGTCAGGCGATCCACACCGTGCTGCCGCACCCGACCGACCCTGACGTCGTGACGATTGCGATGTCGACCGGCGGCGTCTATCGCACGGAGGACGCGGGGGAGACGTGGACTCCCTACAACCGCGGCATCGGCGCCGAGTTCATCCCTGGCGAGACCCCGGAGTATGGGCAGTGCGTCCACAAGGTCGCGATCGATGCCGGCGACCCCGACCGGATGTATGCGCAGAACCACGGCGGCGTCTTCCGCTCGGACGATGCCGGCCGCTCCTGGCAGTCGATCGCCGACGGGCTGCCGGCCGACTTCGGCTTCCCGATCGTCGCGCACCCGCATCGCCCCGGCACGGTCTTCGTGTTCCCGCTCGTCGCCGACATCGAACGCTTCCCGCCGTCCGGCAAGCCGGCGGTGTGGCGGTCGGACGACGCCGGCGAGACGTGGCAGGAGACCGGCCCGGGCCTTCCGCGCCGAGGCGCACACGGCGGTGCTGCGCGATGCATTCGTGTCGGACCAGGCCGATCCGCTCGGCCTCTACCTCGGCACCCGCCATGGTGCGATCTGGGCCAGCAACGACGAGGGCGGCACGTGGGCCGAGATCCGCAGCAACCTGCCCGACGTGCTCTGCGTACGCGCCGCCGTGATCTGAGACTCGTACGCTGCCGCCCGACGTTACTCGCTGGTAACGTCGGGGCATGCCCTCGACTCTCGAGCTGTACAAGAAGCTGACCGCGCTGCCCCAGGGCAAGCGACTGTTCTCGATCGCGTTCGGGCAGAAGGCGCCGTACTTCTCCTCGATCCACCTCGAGGTGCAGGAGATGAAGCCGCACTTCGGCCAGATCAAGATCCCCAAGCGACGCTCGGTCAAGAACCACATCGGCACGATCCACGCGATCGCGGCGTGCAACGGGCTCGAGGCGGCGATGGGCCTGCTCGCCGAGGCGACCTGCCCGCCCGACATGCGCTGGCTGCCCAAGGGCATGGAGGTCAGCTATCTCGCCAAGTCGACGACCGCGCTGACCTGCACGGCCGAGAGCACCGAGGCCGACTGGGCGAATGGCCCGGACGTGCCGATCAAGGTCAAGGCCGTCACGACCGACGGCACCGTGACCGTCGAGGGCACGATCCACCTCTGGGTCACGCCCAAGCGCTAGAGGCCTAGGGGCGCTCCGGCCGCCGCGGGCCCGCGCCGGTCTGGCTGACTGCACGATGCCGCCGACGAGGTCGATCTTCGACTCGCCGCCGAATCGCCGCTGCAGATAGGTCGCGATCCGGGCGAGGATGAGGTTGACGATGACGAAGACCAGCAGCGAGCACGATTGCCGTCTGGAGGATGTTGCGGAACTCCTGGTAGACCGGCTTGGCGGCATAGACGACGCCTGGCGCAGTGATCGCGTATCCGAGGCGTGGTGTCCTTGAGCGCGGTGACGGCCTGGTTGATGATGGCCGGCAGCATGATCTTCACGGCTTGCGGGATCAGGATGATCTGCATGACCTGTGACTTCCGCATGCCGATGGCATACGCAGCCTCGGACTGCCCCTTCGGCAGGGCGTTGATGCCGGCGCGGAACACCTCGGCGAGCACCGCGCCGTTGTAGAGCGTCAGGCCGATGACCAGCGACCAGAACGCCATCGACCCCTGTCTTGGCGCCGAGCCAGTACCACGTCACGATGATCAGCATCAGCAGTGGGACGGCGCGGAAGAACTCCACGACCAGCCAGGACGGCCAGCGCAACACCCGGTGGTCGGACAACTTGCCGACTCCGAAGATGGCGCCGAAGCACGACCGACGCCGCAATCGCGATGACCGCCGCGAGGACCGTCTGGCCGAGGCCGACGAGCAGCACGTTGATGATGCGGGGCGTGAGGAACGGCTCCCACAAGTCGTAGGCGAACTGCCCACGTCGGTCGAGCTGGCGGAACGCGAGGTAGAGGAGCCCGAGAATGACGACGGCGGAGATGACGGTGTAGACACGGTGGCGCGCGCGGGCGCGGGGACCGGGCGCGTCGAACAGCACAGAGCTCATCAGGCGATCCTCCATCGGCGTTCAAGGAGTTGGCGACGAACGAGATGACCTCGACGATGACGATGTAACAGACGGCGATGCCGAGGAAGACCCACCAAGCTCTCCCGGATTGGTGCGCAGCATGTCAGCCTCGAAGAAGGTCAGCTCGGTGATGCCGAAGACCGAGGCCAACGACGTGTTCTTGGTGAGCGCGATGAGCACGCTGGCGACCGGCGCCACGACGGAGCGGATCGACTTGCGGCAGGATGACCTCGCGCATCGTGCCGGTGAATCCCAGGCCGATCGATCGGGCGGCCTCCGCCTGGCCGACCGGCACGGAGTTGACGCCTGCTCGCAGCACTTCGCAGACGAAGGCAGCGGTGTAGAGCGCCCAGGGCAAGGCAGTTCTTGTTGAAGAAGCTCGTCTGCAGGCCGATGCGGGGAAGGCCGAAGACCACGAGGATCAGCAGGACGAGCAGCGGGGTGTTGCGGAAGAAGTTGACGTAGACGGTCGCCGCGCCTCGCAGCACCGAGATCGGGCTGACCCGCATGGCGGCGAGGATCGTTCCGAGGACGAGTGCGAAGAGTCCTGAGACCGCGAGCAACGCAAGGGTGTAGCGAAAACCGGTGGCGATGTCACCGGCGCGATCGACGAGTACGTCCATGGAGTTCCTAGATGGTGAGCGGGCGGTGTTGCGGACCTGCCGCGCGGCAGGCCCGCAACACCGGACGGGTCAGGCGCAGGCGTCCATCTTGGGCGGCTCGGGCGTCTCGACGCCCGACTTGCCCAGCGTGGCTTCGAAGGCCTTGGCCCAGTCGCCGTCGGTCTCGGACTTCTGGATGGTGTCGGTGATGAACTGGCACAGCTCGGGCTTGTCCTTGCTGTAGCCGACGCCGTAGCGCTCCTCGGAGAACGGCTCGCCGACGACCTCGAGCTCGTCGGGGTTCTCGGCGGCATAGCCCAGCAGGATCGCGCCGTCGGTGGTCATGGCATCGACCGAGCCGTCGAGCACCTGGTCGCGGCACTCGGAGTAGGTGGCGAAGCCGCGCGGCTTGGCGCCCTTCGCCTTGACCTGGTCGAGCGACGTCGACCCGGTCACCGAGCAGACTTTCTTGCCCTTGATGTCGGCGACGCTCTTGATCGAGCCGCCCTTCTTGGTCAGGATCTGCTGGCCCGTGACGTAGTACGGGCCGGCCTGACCGACGACCGCGCGCCGCTCATCGGTGATCGAGTAGGACGCGATGACGAAGTCGACCGTGCCCTTCTGCAGGAACGGCTCGCGGTTGGCCGAAATCGCCTCGACCCACTCGACGTCGTCGGCCTTGATGCCGAGCTTGGCGGCGAGGATCTTGCCGATCTCGACGTCGAATCCTTCGGGTACGTCGGCGCCGGCCTTCTTGAAGCCGATGCCGGGCTGGTCGAACTTCACGCCGATCTTGACCTTGCCGGCCTCGGCGAGCGCCTTCATGCGGTGCCGTCCTCGAACTGGCTGGCGGCGTCCTTGTCCACCTTGTTCTTGACCGGATCCTTGTCGTCCTCGCCGGCGTTTCCGCAGGCTCCCAGGATCAGGGCGGCAGCGGCCCCGATGACGGCAATACGTAGATGCTTCATGCGTGTCCCCTTCATTTCAGTGCTTCAGGATCTTGCCAAGGAAGTCCTTGGCCCTGTCGGTTTGTGGGTTGGTGAAGAACTCGTCGGGCGTGTTCTCCTCGATGATGCGACCGTCGGACATGAAGATGACCCGGTCGGCTGCGGTGCGGGCGAAGCCCATCTCATGAGTGACGACGATCATCGTCATGCCGCCCTTGGCCAGGTCGATCATGGTGTCGAGGACTTCTTTGATCATCTCGGGATCGAGCGCTGACGTCGGCTCGTCGAAGAGCATGACCTTGGGATCCATGGCCAGCGCACGGGCGATCGCGACGCGCTGCTGCTGGCCACCGGACAGCTGGGCCGGATACTTGGCCGCCTGCTCGTCGATGCCGACTCGCTTGAGCAGCTCGTGGCCGCGCGTGTCAGCGGCGGCCTTCTTGGCTGCCGCGGACCTTGATCGGGCCGAGCGTGACGTTCTCGAGGATCGTCTTGTGGGCGAACAGGTTGAACGACTGGAAGACCATCCCGACGTCGGCGCGGAGCTGAGCCAGGCCCTTGCCCTCTTCGGGCAGGGTCTTGCCGTCGACCTTGATCTCGCCCTCCTGGATCGTCTCGAGCCTGTTGATGGCCCGGCAGAGCGTCGACTTGCCCGATCCGGAGGGGCCGATCACGACGACGACCTCGCCGGCAGCGACGTCGAGCTCGATGTCCTGCAGGACGTGGAGATCGCCGAACCACTTCTGTACGCCATGCATCGAAACCATGGGTGTCTGATCAACCATGCGGATCAACCTAGCCCGAAAGAACTAGTTCAGGCAGAACTAGTTGCGCCGCGAATCGAACCCGACCCTGCCCGGCCGACGTAACGCAGGTCACATCGACGTCGTTGGATCTTCCGACATACGAGGGAGTACTGCCGATGCGCCGTTCGACGATCGTCACGATGTTCTGCGGGCTGGCACTCGCCGCCGCGACCGTGATCAGTGCGGCACCTGCCTCGGCTTCCTCGCCGTACGCTCCGCTGGACCGGCCGGGCCCGAAGCTGACGGTGCCGACGGCGACGCTCAAGGCCGCGCTCGCAGTGCAGCGGCGACTTCGCCCATTCGCCGTTGCAACCGGTGCTGCTCAACCCGGCGACCGGGGTGACGGTCGACGAGAACTTCTCGTGGAACTACGAGCGCGCGTTCACCGCACAGAAGCGGCCGTGGTGCGCGATCCACATGCCGGACCACACGCTCGGCGACATCCAGGTCGCGGGGGAGTACCTCGTCTACGCGATCCGCACGATGCGGGCGAAGTCGACGCGGGACATCGCGGTGCTCGGCCACAGCCAGGGCGGTATGTCGATGCGGTGGGCCCTGCGCTTCTGGCCCGACACCCGGTCGAAGGTCGACGACGTGATCGGGATGGCGGCGTCCAACCACGGCACGACCGTGCTGCCGAGCTGCATCGTGGGTCTGACGTCGTGCCTGCCGGCGGTGTGGCAGCAGATGGACGAAGCCGAGTTCATCAAGGCGCTCAACAGCGGGGCCGAGACGTTCAAGGGCATCTCCTACACCGAGATCTACACGCGTACCGACGAGGTCGTGCAACCCAACAACGACAGCGCGACGGGCTCGATCTGCCCTGCGCACCGGCGCGGGCGCCATCACCAACGTCGCGACGCAGGACGTGTGCCCGCTCGACGTGTACGAGCACCTCATGGTCGGGACGATCGATCCCACGGCGTACGCCCTCGCGATGGACGCGCTCAACCATGCCGGCCCGGCGAAGACCTCTCGCATCAGCGGGTCGGTGTGCCTCCAGCTCTACCAACCCGGCGTGGACCCGCTGAACCTGCAGAACTACCTGCAGGTCCTGTCGGGCGCGCCCGGCCTGATCAGCGTCCCGCTGCCGAACGTCAACCTCGTCGGGCTCAAGACCGTGCCGAGCGAGCCCAAGCTGCGCTGCTACGTGTTCGCCTCGGGCTGCTGATTCGCCGGTCAGTCGGCCTTCGGCAGGACGACTGACGTTGCGCTGCCGCCGGGCCAGCAGCTGAACCCGATCGGGATCTTCTGGCCCTCCTTGACCATCTCGTTGAGCGTGTCGAGGCACTGGCTGACCAGGACGTTCGGGTCCTTGCTGACCGACTTGCTGAGCCGTTCGTTGGCGCGGGCCTGGGCCGTGGCGGTCTGCTCGCGCTGGGTCGCGATCCGGGTGTTGGCGACCTCGGCCTGGTAGAGGTTGATCTTGCTCTGCGTCGGCTTGTCGAAGTGGATCAGCGGGATGATGACGTTCTCGATCTCGATCTGGTCGCCGACCTGCTCGCGCAGGCGTGCGGCGACCTCCCTCGAGAACTCGTTGAGGTTGGGGTTCGTGGCGTTCTGCTCGTCGTTCTGGATCTCGCTGAGCGGGTTGTAGTCCGACAGCACCTCGTTGAGCGCTGCGGTGAGCTCACGGGTGACCAGCGACTTCCGGATGTTGTCCATGTCGCGGTAGTCCTTGTAGAGCGCCTCACCCGCAGTCGAGCTTGATGCGCCAACGGATCGAGTTGTCGACGCACGCGGTCGACTCGTTGCCGATCCGGATGTCGGTGCAGCCCTCCTCGTTCTTCTCGAGGTAGGAGTCGGTCTGGATCGCGCCGTCGAGCGTCTTGACCTTCTCCCACGGCAGCTTGGCGTGGATGCCGTTGTCGAGGTTGCCGACCGGCTTGCCAAAGCTCGTGACGATGCCGATGTCGCGGGTCGGCACGACGGTGAAGACCGAGAAGATCAGCATCAGGACGGCGAGCCCGAATGCGGCCACCGTGGCGTAGCTCAGCGTCGAGTACGTCAGCGTCCGCTGCTCGTGCTGTCCGGGCGCGTCGGTGGTCCGCGCCCTGACCAACAGCAGGGCGAGCCCGACGAGCAGGAGGAAGATCGTGAGGACGAACGTGGATGCCATTGACGCTCCTTGGTCGGTCCCTCTGGGCCAGCAGCCGAGGAGACAGTCAGTCGTACGGCAATCAGTATGAGCAGGTGTTTGGCACCGGCGTGCCGCGGGTATCCCGTCCGGCTCCCGACGTAAGGAGCTCCTATGGCCCGCGACACCGTTTCCCGCTCGATGCACGACCTCGGACTCGCTGCCTGGTTCGGCGGCACGTTGGCCAACGCCATCGCGTTGAACCCCGCTGCCTCGGCCGCGCAGGACCCGTCCGACACCGGCGCCGTCGCCAATGCCGGATGGGATCGCTGGACACCGGTCAACGCCGCCGCCATCGGCGCGCACGTCCTGGGCAGCCTCGGCCAGATCCAGGGCAACTGGACCCGGCTCCACGCGCAGAAGGGCGTCGCGTCCATGGCGCTGCTCAAGACCGGTCTCACCGCTGCCGCCTTGGGTGTCACGGCGTACAGCCGGGTCCTCGGCCGCAAGGTCTCCGAGCAGACCCGCGTACCGGCTGAGTCCGGCACCGAGCCGGCAGCCTCGACGCCTCCGGAGGTCGCTGCTGCCCAGCGCCAGCTTCGTGTGCTCCAGTGGGCGGTGCCGGCTGTGACCGGAGCGCTGGTCGTCATCAGCGCGTTCGCGGGCGAGCAGGAGCGCGCCTCGGAGGTTCACAAGGGCCTCGTCGGGCGGATCGTCGGATAGCCCAGGGAGACAGTCGTTCCTGCCGTCGGCGGGCCTCATCGCGGGCCTATGCTTCGAGGGTGTGCCGCGGCCGCGGCGCGCGGGCGGAGGTGCACGACCATGCCGATCGACGATCCGACCATACTTGCGAGCTTGGCTGAGTCCTTGGCGGAGATCGAAGGCGTCACGGAGACGATCGATCAGATCGTGAGCTTCGCGGTCCAGGAGATCGACACGGCGTACGGCGGCATCACGCTCGTGAAGTCGGGCGGACGCGCTACACGACCGTCGGTGCGACGCATCAATCCGTGATCGAGGCCGACCGGATCCAGTACGAGCTGCGGCAAGGCCCGTGCGTCGATGCCGCAGCCGACTCCAAGATCGTCGTGTCGTCCTACCTCGCGACCGATGAGCGATGGCCCGATTGGGGACCGAAGGCCGGCGCGCTCGGGTTCAACAGTGTCCTCTCGGCGGAGCTGCACGCGCGGGGACGCCGGATCGGCGCGCTCAACCTCTACGGCACCGCGGAGGCGAACTTCAGCCCTGAGGACATTGCGCTGGCCGCCTTGTTCGCCCGTCAGGGGGCACTTGCGCTGGGGTATGCCCGCAGCGAGGAGGGCCTGCGCGAGGCACTCGAGACGCGTACCGTCATCGGCCAGGCTCAGGGCGTCCTGATGGAGCGCTTCGAGATCGATGCCGATCGGGCGTTCGCGACCCTTCGCCGCTACTCGCAGCACCACAACATCAAGCTCAAGGTGCTGTGCCGCCAGCTCGTCGAGACGCGATCCTGCCGCAGCAAGCCGTAGGGCGCCGCTGACCGAGGCGCTGCCCGAGCCGGCCTGACCGCCCGGCTCAGAAGGTGCGGCCGTTGCCTCCGCGCCAGTTGATCTTGGCCAGCCCACGGCTGATGAGGAACCCGACGGTCAGCAGCGTGACGTAGAACCAGGCCTGCGACGCGCTGAAGCCGGGTCCTGGTCCGTCCTCGTCGATGATCGCCGACGTGATGAAGACGCCGAGGACCGCGAGCACGTACAGGATCATCTCGATCGTGATGTACGCCGATTGGGACCCGGTGGAGACGCGCAGGTCCCCGAGGTCGCGGGTGTCGCCGTCGTCGTCGCGGCGACGTTGCGGATCGATGGGGTCGTTGGTGGACATCCTGCACCTCTTTCGTACGGAGTGCGCCGGCCGGATTCGGCGAGCCATCACGAGAAGTACCCGCAGCACATCCGGTGAAACCGCGCGCTCGATGCGGCCACTCACCGAACGTTCCTGCCCCCGCCGTCGGGCGGGGGCAGGAACGTAGGTGAGGTCAGGCGAGCCCGTCCAGGCGCCACGGGTCGTAGTCGTCGTCGCCGAAGCCGTACGTGTGCTTCGCGTGAGCGGTGCCGTCGCCGCCGCGCTGCTCGTACGACCAGTACTGACGGTGTGGGCCGCGTTGGCCCACTTCTCGAAGATCACGACGTGCCGGGTCGTGTTGGTGCCGTCGGCGTCGATGACCATGTCGCCCTTCTTGAGGCCCTTCATCGTGATGCGGTGGCTGACGTCGGGATCGGCGAGGCCGACGGTGTTCAGGCCCGGCTTGGCCAGCCCGAGCGCCATGCTGGCGTAGCCGGAGCAGTCGGTGCGGTAGCCCTTGTAGCGTCTCGTCTGGCTGTATGGCACGCCGTTGCCGTTGTTGGCGGCCAACCAGGTCTTGGCGCGAGTGATGATCTTGTCGCGGGCCGTCGGCGTCGTCTGAGCCGGGCACGGATCGTCCGGCGGGCACATGGCCTCGGCGGTCGACGCGATGCTCTGAACGCCGATCGGCGCCAGGAGCGCGGTGGACGCCAGTGCGAGTGCGGCCTTCCTGCGGATGCTCTTCATGCTCTTCCCCTTCGTCGACCGGGCCGTTCCCGGCGTCTGATCGGGACGTTATGAAGAGCGCCTGCGATTCGCCTGCGAGCCTCGCTGCGATTTCGCTGCGTCCCGATGTGGGACCAGCGCACGGCGCGCGCCACGTACGATTGACCAGTCATGACGAAGACCTATGAAGTGCGCACGTACGGCTGCCAGATGAACGTGCACGACAGCGAGCGGCTGTCGGGCCTGCTGGAGACCGCCGGCTACGCGCAGGCCGAGGAGGGCACGCCCGACCTGGTCGTGTTCAACACCTGCGCCGTGCGCGAGAACGCCGACAACAAGCTCTACGGCAACCTCGGCCACATCGCGTCGGTCAAGGAGAAGAACCCCGGCATGCAGATCGCCGTCGGCGGCTGCCTCGCGCAGAAGGACCGCGACACGATCACGAAGCGCGCCCCGTACGTCGACGTCGTCTTCGGCACGCACAACATCGGCTCGCTGCCGGTCCTGCTCGAGCGCGCCCGCATCGCCGAGGAGTCGCAGGTCGAGATCCTCGAGTCGCTCGAGGTGTTCCCGTCGACGCTGCCGACCAAGCGCGACTCGGTGTTCGCCGCCTGGGTGTCGATCAGCGTCGGCTGCAACAACACCTGCACGTTCTGCATCGTCCCGAGCCTGCGCGGCAAGGAGAAGGACCGCCGCCCCGGCGAGATCCTCGCCGAGATCGAGGCGCTCGTCGCCGACGGCGTCGTCGAGGTCACGCTGCTGGGCCAGAACGTCAACTCGTACGGCGTGGAGTTCGGCGACCGTCAGGCGTTCGGCAAGCTGCTGCGCGCGTGCGGCGAGATCGAGGGACTCGAGCGCGTACGTTTCACCAGCCCGCACCCCAAGGACTTCACCGACGACGTCATCGCCGCGATGGCCGAGACGCCCAACGTCATGCCGCAGCTGCACATGCCGCTGCAGTCGGGCTCCGATCGCGTGCTCAAGGCGATGCGCCGGTCCTACCGCCAGGAGAAGTTCCTCGGCATCATCGATCGCGTACGCGCGGCGATGCCCGACGCGGCGATCACGACCGACATCATCGTGGGCTTCCCGGGCGAGACCGAGGAGGACTTCCTCGAGACGATGGAGGTCGTGCGCAAGGCGCGGTTCACCAGCGCGTTCACGTTCCAGTACTCCCAGCGCCCCGGCACGCCAGCCGCGGACCTGCCCGACCAGCTGCCCAAGGCCGTCGTGCAGGAGCGCTACGACCGGCTCATCGAGGTCGTCAACGAGGTCGCGTGGGACGAGGCGCAGCAAGCAGGAGGGTCAGGTCGTCGAGCTGCTCGTCGCCGACCACGAGGGCAAGAAGGACGGCGCCACCCACCGGCTGACCGGCCGCGCCCGCGACAACCGCCTGGTCCACTTCGTGCCCGGCGACCATGCCGTACGCCCGGGGGACATGGTCGAGGTCCGCATCACGTACGCCGCGCCGCACCACCTGGTCAGCGACGACGCGCCGATCTCGTTCAGGCGTACGCCCGCAGGCGACGCCTGGGAGTCGCGCCAGGGCAAGACGGAGGTCCGATCGGTCGGTCTCGGCATGCCGACCCTGGGCGTGCCGGCGCCGCTGCCGCCCGCCGAGGCATGCGCGATCTGAGCTTTGCACGCCTGATCTCGACGATTCACGGGCGATCGCCGAGTTCCAGACGGTGTGCTGGCGTGAGGCGTACGTGGGCGTCGTCCCGAAGATCTACCTGGACTCGACCGGCCCGGAAGAGCGACAACGTCGCTGGGCTGCTCGCATCCTTGGCGGTGAGCGAGATGTGCTGTTGGCCGAGGACGACCGTCGCATCGTCGGCGTCGTCAGCTGGGGTGCCGGCAGCTGGCTTGACGTCAAAGGGCTTGAGCTGCAAGAGTTTGTATGTCTCGAGGGACCAGCGGGGAGCGGACTCGCGAACTCGCTGGTGGCCCGATCGATCGGCGACGCGCCAGCGTTCCTATGGGTCTATGAAGCCAACCCGCGGGCTCATGCGTTCTATCGGCGGCATGGCTTCGCGCCCAACGGTATCCGCGAGCCGGACCCCGACACGGGCGCCGAGGTCATCATGCTCCGGCGCTGAGTCAGTAGATCTCGTAGTGCGGGTCGAGCGCCTCGATGATCGGCGGCACGTCGCACCAGACGTCGGAGGCCCCGCTCATGTCCATCGTCACCGGGTCACCGGCGCCGTCCAGCGGCATGTCGAACGTCCCCTCGCCGTCGGCCGCCAGCTTGTCGGCGTACGCATCGACCGCGTCGAGGAGCACTGTTCCAGTCGTCGCGCCACTGCAGGGCGTCGCCGTTCGCGTCATCCACCGAGTCGATGGCGGTCGGTATGCCTCGGCCGACCTCGACGAAATCGATGCAGGCTCGCCGCGCCGACGGCGGGTGTCGAGAAGATCTGGATCTCGGTGGCGGCTGTCGCCATCTCGTCGCACGGCTGCTCGACGGCCCGGTTCACCGACCCCTGGTCGACGTAGTAGTAGCCGTCGTATGAACGGTGTCAGCCGAAGCTGTTGAAGAACAGGATGACCAGCGCGACGAACCCGACCCCGACGACCGTGCCGTAGACGCTGATCCATACCCACACGTTTCGATACCAGGGCGTTGGGCGGGCGTGAAGGAGCAGGCGGCGGATAGCCGGGCCACGAAGTCATGGCCGAGTCTCGCACGGTGCGTCAGCCCTTCTCCGGAGATCCACCGAATCGACACACGACCCTGTCGGTGCCGCGCGCCTAAGGTCTGTTCCGAGGTGAGAGGGGCAGTCGGGTGGCACAGGGGACATTTCACGAGACGTTCGACGGCGCGACCCTCGACGACGAGTCGCTGGCTGCCGCACTATCTGCCGCAGTGGAGCTCACGCGCCGAGTCCGAGGCGACGTACGAGGTGGTCGACTCCGAGCTCAGGCTGAGCATCCCGACTGACCAAGGCCTCTGGTGCGCGGACACCCACGCCAAGCCGCTGCGGGTCTCGGGCGTCCAGTCCGGCGTCTTCTCCGGACCGGTCGGCAGCACGACCGGCCAGCAGCCGTTCGCCGCCGACCAGGTCGTACGCGAGGAGCAGCCGGCGTGGTGGGGCTGGACCCCGGAGCACGGCCGCATCGAGGTGCGCGCGCGGATGGAGCTGTCGCACACCTCGATGGCCTCGGTATGGATGGTGGGGCTCGAGGACAGCCCGGAGCGGTGCGGCGAGATCTGCCTGTTCGAGGTGTTCGGCAACACGATCTCCGCGGACGGCCGACCGCCGAGGTCGGGAGCGGCCTGCATCCGTTTCGCGACCCGGCGCTCGTCGAGGAGTTCTCCGCCGATCCGCAGGACATCGACGTGCGCGCAGCCTCACACGTACGCCGTGGAGTGGCGGCCCGACGGCGTCGACTTCCTGCTCGACGGCCGTGTGGTGCGCTCGTCGCAGCAGGCGCCGCGCTATCCGATGCAGATGATGATCGCCGTGTTCGACTTCCCCGAGGCCGGTTCGGAGCCGACCCATGTACCGGTCCTGGCCGTCGACGAGGTGCGCGGCGAACCGCTGTCGTGACCCGCGGACATCGCGCGTCAACCAAATCGACACCAAATGACCGTTGCGCATGACAACGATCTGGGAGCAGGATGAGGCACGCCTTCTGCTCGACCAGAGCAGCATTCCTAATTGGGGGGACACATGCGCAAGACCTTGCTCTGTGCGGCCGCGACGATCTCGCTGACCGCATTGACGCTCTCGGTGCCGTCGCTGGCACAGGCGAAGACCGCCACGCCGGCCGCGAGCACCACGATCGACTGGGGGACCTGTGCCAGTCCCGGGCTCCAGAGCCGGGGCGCCGAGTGCGCCAAGATCCCGGTGCCGCTGGACTACAAGAAGCCGAACGGCACCCAGATCAAGATCGCGATCTCGCGGATCAAGCACACCGTGCCCGAGAGCCAGTACCAAGGCGTCATGCTCGTCAACCCCGGCGGCCCCGGTGGTTCGGGACTGACCCTCTCGGTGCTGGGCGAGTACGTCCCCAAGGACGCCGGCAAGGCATACGACTGGATCGGCTTCGACCCGCGCGGCGTCGGATCGAGTGAGCCGGCGGTCTCCTGCGACCCCGACTACGCCGGCTACAACCGCCCGCCCTACGTCCCGACGAGCAAGAGCATCGAGAACGCGTGGTTCAAGAAGACCAACGCCTACACCAAGGCGTGCGACGCCAACAACGGCAAGATCCTCGACCACCTCACGACGATCGACGTCCGCCAAGGACATGAACTCGATCCGCAAGGCGCTCGGCGCCGACAAGATCAACTACTACGGGTTCTCCTACGGCACCTACCTCGGCCAGGTCTTCGCGACGCTCTACCCCGACAAGCTGCGCCGCGTCGTGTTCGACGGCACCGTCGACCCGCGCGGAGTCTGGTACGACGCCAACCTCGACCAGGACGTGGCGTTCGACCGCAACATCAACATCTGGTTCGGCTGGCTCGCCAAGCACGACAGCACCTACCACCTCGGCGACACCAAGGCCAAGGTCAGCAAGCTGTTCTACGCGACGCAGAAGAAGCTCTACGCGACACCCGGTCCAGGCCTCGGGCGGCAAGCTCGGCGGCAGCGAGTGGACCGACGCATTCCTCTACGCCGGCTACTACCAGTCGACCTGGCTGGACCTCGCTGACACGTTCTCGGCGTTCATCAACGACAACGACGTCGATGCACTCGAGGCGTCCTACCTCGACGCCAGCGGCTTCGGCGACGACAACGGATACGCGGTCTACCTCGGTGTGCAGTGCACCGACGTGAAGTGGCCGCAGAGCTGGAGCACGTGGAGCCGCGACAACTGGAAGATCCACGCCAAGGCGCCGTTCGAGACCTGGTCGAACGCCTGGTACAACGAGCCGTGCCGCCACTGGCCGGCCAAGGCGCAGAAGCCGGTCAAGGTCACGGGCAAGCACGTCAAGAGCCTGCTGATGATCAACGAGACGCTGGATGCGGCGACGCCCTACCCGGGCAGCCTCGAGGTCCGCAAGCGCTTCCCGGCAGCGAGCCTGATCGCCGTGCCCGGCGGCACGACGCACTCCAACTCGCTCAACGGCAACGCGTGCGTCGACGACGCGATCGCCGACTACCTGCTGACCGGCGCCAAGCCGGCCCGCATGTCAGGCAACAAGGCAGATCTCGAGTGCGCAGCGCTCCCGCAGCCTGAGCCCGAGGCCGCGGCGCAAGATGCAGGCGCAGAAGCGGTCCGCCGCTCCGGCCGACATCACCCGGCTGGACCTGCAGAAGGAGTCGCTGGTCCGCTAGTCGTACGCCGATGGGCCGCCCCGATCGCTCGGGGCGGCCCATTCGTCTTCTGTCGCACCACGACGTCAGGATCGAGACATGAGCGACGATCAAGCACGACCTGCACGCAAGCTTCGCGGCGAGCCGAGCCGTGATGCTGGCGAGGGTCGAGGGGCTCAGCGAGTACGACATGCGTCGGCCGATGACGCCGACCGGCACCAACCTGCTCGGGACTGGTCAAGCATCTCGCGGCGTCGAGTACCGTCTATCTTCGGCGACTCGTTCGGCCGGCCCGCGCCCGACACCCTGTCCGTGGAACGAGGACGGCACGGTCTGGGAGGGTGCCGACATGTGGGCCAAGGCCGACGAGTCGAGCGACTACATCCTCGGCCTCTACCGCACGGGCGGCGCGCACAGCGACGCGACGATCGAGCTGCTCGACCTCGACACCCCCGGCAGCGTGCCGCACTGGCCCTGAGCGCGCCGACACCACCCTGGGCGTACTGCTGGTCTGGGTCCTCGACGACACGGCACATCACGCCGGTCACGCTCGACATCGTCCGCGAGATGATCGACGGTCGCACCGGATCCGACACCGGACGAGTCCGGCACGGACTGGCCGACATACGTGGCGAAGATCCAGGCCGCCGCCGACACGTTCCGGACGCGGTCGGTCGAGGTGCGGAGCCCGTGGAGCCTCGAAACCACCAGACGCCAATGGCAGGATGAAGCCATGGCCATCCGCATCGCGCAGGACCCGCACGCCGACGAGGTCCTGACCAACGACTCGTTCGCCCTGCTTGCCGGCATGCTGCTCGACCAGCAGTTCCCCATGGAGCGGGCGTTCGCCGGTCCGGCGAAGGTGCTCGACCGGTTCGGCACGCTCGACCCGTCGACGATCGCCGAGGCCGACCCCGAGGCATTCGCCGACCTGTGCGCGACGCCGCCGGCGATCCACCGCTACGGCCGTTCGATGGCCGGCCGGCTGCAGGCGCTGGCCAAGGTCGTCGCCGACGAGTACGACGGCGACGCGTCGCGCATCTGGACCGAGGCGCGTACGGGCGAGGCACTGATGAAGCGCCTGCGGGCCCTGCCGGGATTCGGCGAGCAGAAGGCCAAGATCTTCACGGCGCTGGTGGCCAAGCAGCTCGGCGTGAAGCCGGCCGGATGGACGACGGTCGTGGGTGACTACGGCAAGAAGGGCTATCGCTCGGTGGCCGACGTCGTCGACCCGGACTCGCTGGCCAAGGTCCGCGCGTTCAAGCAGGAGAAGAAGGCCGCCGCGCGAGCCTGAGCGGCGTCACGCGTCCGACGCGCGCCGTCAGGGTAGGGCTTGAGCAACACCTCGGGCACCTCGCAGGCCGAGCGCGCCGATGAAGACGTCGTCCATGCGGATGTCGATGTCGTTGCCGTGCTCGTCGGTCGGGATGCTGAAGCTGCGCCACCGACCCGTCGAGCAGATCTTCTCGGCGTACGCCTCGCGCGCCTCGACCAGCCGGTCCCAGTCGGCGAGCCACTCATCCGCTGGGCGGATCGCTCGCGAGCGGCGTCCTGGCCCACCTCGCGGATGTCGGCGACCATGTCCTCGACGGCGACGTTCTGACGGGCGATGGTCTGGGCCTGGCGACGCGGGGTTCCGTGGATGGGCAGCGACTCGACGCTCGTGGTCATCTGCTGGCACTCCCGCTCGATGACCGAGATCAGCTCCGGGTCGTCGATCAGGCCTGGCGCGCTCGATGATCCGACCGTGACCGCGACGACGAGCATGGTCGTGCCGGCGATGAGGCCGAACACCATCGCTCGCGATCGCCGCCCACCTCCATCGAGGCGAGACCGGCGGCGGTGGGAACTCCCACGCATTGTGCGGCGGCGGATAGTCGGGCAGGCCCCGGGAGTCGAACACCGTCACATGGTGTCACGGCCGGGTAGCCTCGGACTCGTGATCCTCGCAGTGGCTGTGTGCCCGCATCCGCCGATGATCATCCCCGAGGTCGCTGCGGGCGCCGCCGACGACCTGGCGTCGCTGCGTTCTGCCTGCGACGCGGCGGTTTCCACGATCCTCTCGGGCGACCCGGATCGCGTCGTCGTGATCGGCGCGGGCGAGCTCGACGGCGATCGTGACGAGTCCGCCGGCGCGACATTCGCGCCGTACGGAGTCGACCTGCACGTCGGCGGTGCGGGCACCGAGCTGCCGCTCAGCCTGGCGATCGGCGCGTGGCTGCTCGACCGCGCGGGCTGGGCCGGCGCGCGGACGTACTCGACCGGTGTGCCCGACGTCAGCGGCCGGGTGGCGCTGCTCGTGATGGCCGACGGCAGCGCCAAGCGCTCGACCTCGGCCCCGGGCTTCTTCGACGACCGGGCCGAGGCGTTCGACGCCTCGATCGCGGCGGCACTGGCCGGCGGCGACGCGGAGACCTTGGCATCGCTCGACCTGCGAGCTGGGCGCCGAGCTCTGGGCAGCCGGCACGCCGGCGCTGCGAACGTCTGGGTGAGCTGACGAAGGACGCCGACATCGTCGCGAATCTCCGCGTCGACGTGGCGCCCTTCGGCGTCGGCTACTGGGTGGCCGACTGGGTGCTCGGCTAGCTACTTGCCGTCCTCGGCGAGCTTGTCGACGCCCTCCTGAGCCTTGTCAGCGGCGCTGTCGATCTTGTCCTCGTACTTGCCCTTGGTCGCCTTGTTGACCGCGTCGGCGGCCTTGTCGATGCCGGCGTCGATCTTGTCGTTCTGGCTCGCGGCGAGGTCCGCGGCCTTCTTCTTGAGCTCAGGTGCCTGCTTCTTGAACTTGTCGAGGAAACCCATGGCTTCCCTCCTTGATTCATGAGGAATGGGGACAGCCGCCCCCGTGTGGTTCCACACACTACTGCGAGACTTACACCGTGTCTGTGCCTGAACGCGTCGTGACCGTCGTCGGTCCCACCGCGTCCGGCAAGTCCGCTCTGGCGGTGGCACTCGCTCAGCAGCTGGGCGACGCCGAGATCGTCAACGCCGACTCGATGCAGCTCTACCGCGGCATGGACATCGGCACCGCGAAGCCCTCGGCCGAGGAGCGCGCGCGGCATACCGCACCACCTCTTCGACGTGCTGGACGTGACGGAGTCCGCCTCGGTCGCGGAGTTCCAGAGCTGGGCGCGGGCCGCGATCACCGACTGCCACGCAGCGCGGCGTCACGCCGATCGTGGTCGGGGGATCGGCCCTGTATGTCCGCGCGGTGCTCGACCGGCTCGACTTCCCGGGCACCGACCCGGCGCTCCGCGACCGGTGGAAGGCCGAGCTCGCCGCTCGCGGCCCGGAGGCGCTGCACGCCGAGCTGGCGCGACGCGATCCCGCGGCGGCGGCGCAGATCCTGCCGACCAACGACCGCCGCGTCGTGCGGGCTCTCGAGGTCATCGAGCTGACGGGGGAGCCGTTCGCCGCGTCGATGCCGGCGTACGAGTCGGTGTTCGACGGCCTGACGATGCTCGGCCTCGACGTGCCGCGGGATGTCCTCGACGTACGCCTGGCCGCGCGGGTCGACCAGATGTGGGCAGCCGGATTCGTCGACGAGGTACGCGCGCTGCGCGAGGTCGGGCTCGAGGACGGGCTCACGGCGAGCCGGGCGCTCGGCTATCAGCAGATCCTGGCGTTCCTGCGCGGCGAGATCACCGAGGACGAGGCGCGCGAGGCCACCGTCACCGGGACGCGGAAGTTCGCCCGGCGGCAGGACCGCCTGTTCCGCAAGGACCCGCGCATCCACTGGCTCCCGTACGACGCCGCCGACCTGCGTCGACCAGGCGCTCGCGCCGTTTGAAGCTTCGGCGCTCAGAGCGCCGGGGACCTGCCGACGCTTCAAAAGTCGGGGACGGCGGACGGCTAGACTGGAACGTATGACTTTTCCATGGCTCAAGGGGCACGGCACGGAGAACGACTTCGTGCTGCTCCCGGACCATGACGGCACGATCCACGGCGAGCTGGAGGGTGCCTTCGTGGCCGCTCTCTGCGACCGTCGGCGCGGCATCGGCGCCGACGGCGTCATGCGCGTCATCCGCACGGCGGCCCTCGGCGAGCCGTCGGCCGGCGAGTGGTTCATGGACTACCGCAACGCCGACGGCTCGGTCAGCGAGATGTGCGGCAACGGCATCCGGGTCTTCGCGCTGCACCTCGTGCAGGAGGGGCTCGTCGACCCCGCCGAGCCGATCGTCATCGGCACCCGCGGCGGCGACAAGACCGATCACGATCGACGGCGACCTGTTCAGCGTCGACATGGGCACGCCTGAGGTGCTCGGCGTCTCCAAGGTCAGCGCCGCCGGGAACACCTGGGAGGCGCAGGATGTTAGAACAGGCAACCCCCATGCCGTCGCCTTCGTCGACCAGCTGGGCGACGCCGGCAGCCTGCTGACGCAGCCCGACTACGACGAGTCGGTCTATCCCGAAGGCGTCAACATCGAGTTCGTCGTCCGCGAGGGCGAGCGCCACGTCGCGATGCGTGTGCACGAGCGCGGCTCGGGGGAGACGCGTTCCTGTGGCACCGGCGCCTGCGCCGTCGCCGTGGCCGACTGCGGTGGCCGACGGGGCCGCTCGACCCACGACCTACCGGGTCGACGTGCCCGGCGGCACGCTGCACGTCAGCTGGAACGCCGACAACCACATCGTGCTCACCGGCCCCGCCGAGATCGTCGCGCGGGGCACCATGGATTGGATTGCATGACCGACATTTCGACAAGCTCAATGGGCGAGCGAGGCACCGAAGGCCTCGAGCTCGAGGAGCGCAACTCGCTGCGGCGCGTCGCCAACCTCCGCACCGAGCTCGAGGACATCACCGAGGTCGAGTACCGCCAGCTCCGCCTGGAGCGCGTCGTGCTCGTCGGCGTATGGACCGAGGGCACCGCCGAGGACGCCGACAACTCGCTCGCCGAGCTCAAGCTGCTCGCCGAGACGGCCGGCTCCGAGGTGCTCGACGCGCTGATCCAGCGACGCCAGAAGCCCGACCCCGCGACCTACATCGGCAGCGGCAAGGTCGAGGACCTGCGCGCCGCCGTCGTCGCGACCGGCGCCGACACGATCATCTGCGACGGCGCGCTCGCGCCGAGCCAGCTGCGCAACCTCGAGGACCGCTGCAAGGTCAAGGTCGTCGACCGCACCGCGCTGATCCTCGACATCTTCGCCCAGCACGCCAAGTCCAAGGAGGGCAAGGCGCAGGTCGAGCTCGCCCAGCTGCAGTACCAGACCCAGCGCCTCCGCGGCTGGGGTGGCAACCTCTCCCGCCAGGCCGGTGGCCAGGCCGCCGGCGGCGAGGGCATCGGTGGCCGTGGCCCCGGTGAGACCAAGCTCGAGACCGACCGCCGCCGCATCCAGATGAAGATGGCGAAGCTGCGCCGTGAGCTCAAGGAGCTGGCAAGGCCCGCGAGACCAAGAAGGCCAACCGCAAACGCCACGAGATCCCGTCGGTGTCGATCGCGGGCTACACCAACGCCGGCAAGTCGAGCCTGCTCAACCGGCTGACCGATGCCGGAGTGCTGGTCGAGGATGCGCTGTTCGCGACGCTCGACCCGACCACCACGGCGTACGCAGACCTCCGACGGACGCGTCTACACGATGTCCGACACCGTCGGCTTCGTGCGCAACCTGCCGCACCAGCTCGTCGAGGCGTTCCGCTCGACGCTGGAGGAGATCGCCGAGTCCGACCTGATCCTGCACGTCGTCGACGGCTCGCACCCCGATCCCGAGGGTCAGATCGCCGCCGTACGCAGCGTGCTCGCCGACGTCGACGCCGCTCGACGTGCCCGAGATCATCGTGATCAACAAGGCCGACGCCGCCGACCCGCTCGTCATCAAGAACCTGCTCGCCCGCGAGCCCCACGCGGTCGTGGTCAGCGCCCGCACCGGCGAGGGCATCGACGAGCTGCTCAGCGCGATCGAGGCCGACCTGCCGCAGCCCGCGACGCACGTCGACGTGCTGCTGCCGTACGCCCGCGGCGACCTGCTCAACCAGATCCACACGCAGGGCGAGATCGAGTCGCTCGACCACGAGTCCGACGGCACCCACGTCGTCGCCCGCGTCCACGGCCAGCTGGCCAGCGAGCTCGAGCCCTACAGCTGAACGTCGCCTGTCGCGCGGCGTGAGTCGACTCCCAGCGTACGAGCAGTGTCGCTCGACGCGTCGCTGCGTCGCAGTGCTCGGCCGTCGTCGGGCCACAACGGCCTCCGAGCTCGGCGCCCTCCCGGCATGTGGATGCGCGTCGCTGCGATGCGGATAGCCTCCGGACATGCCCTCCACCCTGATGTTCGTGCGGTCCTCCATGCCGCGGTGGAGGCCGTCGGGGGAGAGGACCGGCCCGGCCAGATCGAGATGGCCGAGGCGGTGCAGCACGCCCTCGAGAGCGGGGAGCACCTGCTGGTCCAGGCCGGCACCGGCACCGGCAAGTCGCTCGGCTACCTCGTGCCGAGCCTGCTGCACGGCAAGCGGGTCGTCGTCGCCACCGCCACGCTCAACCTGCAGCACCAGCTCGTCGAGCGCGACATCCCCGCGCTCAAGGACGCCGCCCGGGCGACGCTCGACGTCGTCCCGCACCACGCCGTCGTCAAGGGGCGCAGCAACTACGCGTGCCTGCACCGCATCCGCGAAGGCGCCCCCGACGACCAGGGCACGCTCATCGAGGTGCCCGAGGGCTCGCTCGGCGCCGAGGTGCTCGAGCTGCGCGAATGGGCCGAGGAGCAGGCCGAGGGCGGCCACATGGCCGACCGCGACTCCGCGCCCGCCCACACCGAGCGCGCCTGGCGGCAGGTCAGCGTCAACCACCGCGAGTGCCTCGGCGCCTCGCGCTGCGCCCACGCCCTCGAGTGCTTCGCCGAGCGAGCCCGCGAGGACGCCCACACCGCCCAGCTCGTCGTGACCAACCATGCGCTGCTGGCGATCGACGCGATCGACGGCGTGCCGATGCTGCCGGAGTACGACGCGGTGATCGTCGACGAGGCGCACGAGCTCGCCGCTCGCGTGACCCAGGCGTCGACCGACGAGCTCGACCCGGTCGTGGTCGAGCGGGCCGCGCGGCGAGCCCGCGTCCAGGTCGAGGGCAAGGAGGCCGACGACCTGACCGACGCCTCCGACGCGCTCGCCGACGTCCTGGCCCGCACCGAGGAGGGCCGCATCGACGACCCGCCGCAGCCCCTGCGCGAGGTGCTGGCGTTCGTACGCGATGCGGCTCGGGCGTGCCTCTCGGCGTTCCCCAAGGAGAAGGACAAGGGCGAGCCCGACGCCGCGCGGCAGCAGTCCCGCGGCATGGTCGACGACGTCCGCAAGATCGCCGAGCGCATGGCCGCCAAGGGCGAGACCGAGGTGCTCTGGATGAGCGACAACCGCGGCAACAAGCAGCTCCACATCGCGCCGATCGACGTGTCGGCGAGCCTGCGCGACAAGCTCTTCGGCGACAAGACCGTCGTGCTGACCAGCGCGACGCTCAAGCTCGGCGGCGGGTTCGACCCCGTCGCCCGCTCGCTCGGCCTCGAGCCCGGCGACGACTCGTGGAGCTCGCTCGACGTCGGCTCACCGTTCGACTACCGCAAGCAGGGCATGCTCTACGTCGCCCGCGACCTGCCGCTGCCGGGCCGCGACGGCCTCGAGGAGGCGCAGCTCGCCGAGATCACGGCGCTCGTCGAGGCGGCCGGCGGACGTACGCTCGGCCTGTTCTCGTCGCGACGCGCGGCTGAGAAGGCCGCCGAAGAGGTACGCACGCGGCTGCCCGACATCGACATCTGGTGCCAGGGCGATGCGCAGCTGCCCGAGCTGGCCCGCCGCTTCGCCGAGACGCCGAGCACGTGCCTGTTCGGCACCTTGAGCCTGTGGCAGGGCGTCGACCTGCCCGGGCGACACGTGCCAGCTCGTCATCATCGACCGCGTGCCGTTCCCGCGGCCGGACGACCCGCTGATGAGCGCGCGCCAGCGGCTCGTCGAGAAGCGCGGCGGCAACGGCTTCATGAGCGTCGCCGCGAGCCACGCGGCGCTGCTGCTCGCGCAGGGCACCGGCCGGCTGATCCGCCGGGCGACCGACAAGGGCGTCGTGGCGATCCTCGACCCGCGCATCGTCACGGCGCGCTACGGATCGTTCCTCGCCGCGTCGCTGCCCGACATGTGGCGTACGACCGACCGCGAGACCGCCCTGGCCGCCCTGCGTCGCCTCGACGAGTCGGCGAAGGGCTGACTCAGCGCTGCGTCGCGGGCAGCCAGGCGTGCGCGGCAGCGACCAGAGCCCGCACGCCCGTGCGAGCGTCGGCGTGACCACCGGCGCGTACGTCGGCGAGTGGTTGCTGGGGATCGATCGCACGACCTCTTCGAGCCCCTCCTGGGCGCCGACCCCGGCGAAGAGCTGAGGGTCTGCGCCGCCGAGGAACCAGAAGACGCACGGCGCTCCCGCGGCTTCGGCGAGCACGCCGACGTCTTCGCTGCCCGTGACGACACCGGGATCGATCACGGCTCCGGCGCCCAGCAGGTCGACGAGGGTCTGCGTTGATCCGGCTGGTGGCCTCCGGGTCGTTGACCAGGGCGGGGAAGTGGCCACGATGCTGTTCGATCTCGGCGGGGCGCGGCGCGCCCGACGCCTCGGCCTCGGCGTTCACGATCCGGCGGATCGCCTCGAGGGTGCGCTCGCGGACGGCGGCGTCGATGGTGCGGACGTTGACCTGCAGCTCGGCCCGGTCCGCGATGACATTTGCCGGCAGTGCCCGCATGCACCATGCCCACGGTCACGACCGCCATCTCCGTCGCCGGCGGTCTCCCGCGACACGATGGTCTGCAGCCGCATGATGGTCGCCGCAGCCATGACGACGGGGTCCACCGTGGTCTCGGGCCGGGAGCCGTGCCCGCCCGTGCCGTGCAACGTGATGGTCAGCGAGTCGCTGGCGGCCATGGCCAGACCTGGGCGCAGGCCGATCATGCCGGCAGGGAGGGGCGCGACATGCTGGCCCAGGACCACGTCGGGCGTACCGAATCTCTCGAAGAGGCCGTCGTCGACCATCGCGGCTGGCTCCGGCGCCCAGCTCTTCGGCCGGCTGGAAGACCACGCATCAGCCGACCGGCGTACGAGTCGCGGTCGGCTGCGAGCACGGATGCTGCGCCCAGGAGGCAGGTCATGTGCACGTCGTGGCCGCACGCGTGCATGACCGGCACCTCATTGCCCTCGGGGCCGACTCCTCGGGCCGTTGCTGGCGTACGCGAGCCCGGTCTGCTTCGAGCACCGGCAGCGCGTCCATGTCGGCCCGCAGGAGTGCGGTGGGACCGGGACCGTTGTCGAGGATGCCGACGACGCCGGTCCCACCCACGCCGGCGTGCACCTCGAAGCCGAAGCCCGCGAGCCGCTCGGCGATCAGCGCGGCCGTGCGGGTCTCGTGGAATCCGAGCTCGGGATGCGCGTGCAGGTCCTGGTAGAGCGCGATCAGCTCGGCCTCGTCCATCGCCTGTGACATCAGCGGGCCCTCGCCGTCGCCGCGTGCTCGATGGCGTCGACCAGCTGCTCAGGGTGGGTGATCTGCGGATAGTGGCCCGCCGCCGGCGATCGTCGTCACGCGGAGCCGATCGCCCAACTGGCGCAGTGCGGCAGCAGCCTCGGGGGACAGCGGGTCGTTCTCACCGACGATGATGTGGACCTCGCCGGGATGGTCGAGCAGGCGCTGGAGCAGGCAGACCTCTCCTGCCGCTTCCGCGCTCCTCGCGCGAGGAGGCGGCCGACGCGGCGCGCCACACCTGGCCGTCGAAGATCGATCACGCTGGTCTCGAGGGCGCCGGCATACTCCTCGGCCCCGAGGAGCTTGCGCGCCAACGACGTCGCGCTGGCGAAGCGGAAGTACGCCGACGTCAGCGGGACCATCCGCTGCTGCATTCCTGGCGCCGGTTGGAGGAATGCGGGCGCGACCAGGGTCAGCATCCGGACCTGCTCGGGATGCTGCGACGCGTGCTCGACGGCGACCGCGGCGCCGACCGAGTGGCCCACGAGGTGCAGGTCGTCGCGGCCGTCGGTCACGGCGGTCAGCCAGTCGCCCCATGGTCCTCGCCGCCGGCGCTCATCCCGAGCCCCGGCAGGTCGAGGACCCTGCACCGGCTCGGACATCCGTGCCGCCGCAGCGGCCCAGGTGTCCGCGTTGACGGGTATGCGGCGGCAGCACGATCGTCCGCGCCTCAGGATCGCCGATGCCGAACGTGTGGACGCCCGCGTACGACGAGAACCCGCGCCCCGTCGCCTCCTCGGAGACAGCCCCGAAGCGGTGCGCCGCCACATGATCGGCCCACCTCAGGATCGTCGGCAGCGTCTCGGGCATGTCGCAGCCCGTGCTCGCCGGCCAGCACGCGAGCCGACTCCGTCGGATAGCGATCCGTCGACATGAAGCTGAGCGTCTCCGGGTCCGCCTTGGTCAGGGTCGCTCGGCAGCCGCTTCACGAGCCCGACCGGGATGCGAAGCCGCGGCACACGCACCTGGTAGTGCCGGCCGATCGCCGCCAGCAGGTCCGGCAGGCCAGGGGTGTCGTCGTCCAGCACCCAGTACGACTGGCCGTCGGCCTCTGGAACCGTCGGCACCAGCGCCATGAACCTGGCCAGGTGGTCGACCGGGACCACGGGCACGAATGTCGCACCGTTGCCCGGCAGAGCCGCGAGCTTGCCGTGCCACAGGTCGCGGACGCTGGAGGCCAGCCCGACCTGCTGGTCGGACTCGCCGGTCGAGCTGACCCCGGTGACCGTCGAGGGATTCACGATCGTGAACGGCACGCCCTCGGCTCGTCGCGGTCGCCTGGACGACGAGATCGGCCTCGACCTTCGACGCCTCGTACGCCCCGAGCCGGGCATACTCGGCCTGCCCGACCTCGGCCGCCGGCTGCGGTCCGTGGCTGCCGACGCGGTAGCCCGACACGTGCACGAGGCGATCGAGGCTCGGCGACGCTGCGCGGCCCACATCACGATGCGCTGAGCCGTCACGACGTTGCCCGTACGCGCTTCGTCCGCCGACATCCCGAACCGGTACGCCCCGGCCAGGTTGTGGATCTCGCTGACATCGTGCAGAAGGGTCGCGTCCGCGGCGAGTCCCAGGTCATCGCGATCGAAGTCGACCACGACCGTGGGGACGCCAGCGGCGAGCCCGCGACCACCGAGCCAGGCATTGAGCCGATCGCCGGACTCCGCGCTGCGAACGGCCGCGGTCACGCGTACGCCTTGCGACGCCAGCTCGACGATGAGCCACTTGCCGAGGAACCCGCTGGCCCCGAAAACCAGTGCGTGTCGTCCGGCTCCCTGCCTCGTCATGCGCTTGCCCCTGCCGTGGCGGCGCGCGGCGGAAGGTCGAGCAGGACGCGCAAGGTCTGTGCGGCGTCCTTGAGCGGCTGGACGTCGCGTCGAGCGCGGGTCACGATCATGGCGCCCTCGACGAGGCTGATGACCGACGAGGCGGTGGCCCGCGCCGCGGCCTCAGCGTGTCCTCGCGCGACCAAGAAGTCGGCGACCGGGACGATCCAGCTCTCGTACGCCTGCTCGCACGCGGTGCGTAGCCGCTCGTTCTCGGCGCCCGCCTCGAGAGCCACGACCGACACCGGGCAGCCGATGCGGAAGTCGCTGCCCGCGACCATCTCGCCGAGGGCGGACACGACCGACTCGACGATCGATCCGGTGCTCTCGTCGGTCTGGGCTCCGCTGAGCGCCTCGACGATCAGCGACCTGAACTGCTCGCCTGCGAGGTCGACCGCGCGCTCGCCGAGCTGCGCCTTGCCGTCGGGGAAGTGGAAGTAGAGGGAGCCCTTCGGCGCGCCGGAGTGAGCCAGCACCGTGTTGAGCCCGGTGCCGCTGTAGCCCTGGATCTGGATCAGCTCGAGCATCGACTCGGCCATGCGCTGCTGGGTGGCCGCGCCCTTGGTCTGTGGGGTCATGGCATGCAGAATAGACCGGTCTACATATTTTGGGAAGGGCCACGCAAGCACCCGACCTCCGGTTCGTCCGGGCTGAGGCGGCTCTGGCAGGCTGGGCGCCATGACAGTCCTCGTCACCGGCGGCGCCGGCTACATCGGCTCGCACATCGTCCGGGCGTTCCGGCTCGCCGGCCTCGACTGCGTCGTCGTCGACGACCTGTCGAGCGGCCACCGGGAGTTCGTGCCCGACGAGGTCGAGTTCATCGACACCAACATCCTCGACACGACCTTGGTCGCCAAGGCGATGGTCGAGCACGAGGTCGAGGCCGTCGTGCACCTCGCCGGCTTCAAGTACGCCGGGGTGTCCGTGCAGCGCCCCCTTCACACGTACGAGCAGAACGTCCAGGGCACCGTCAGCCTGCTGCAGGCGATGCACGAGGCCGACGTCGACAAGATCGTGTTCTCCTCCAGCGCCGCGGTCTACGGCACCCCCGACGTCGACATCGTGACCGAGACGACGGCGACGGCGCCCGAGTCGCCCTATGGCGAGAGCAAGCTGATCGGCGAGTGGCTGCTGCGCGACGCGGCGCGGGCGTTCCCGATGCACCACACCTCGCTGCGCTACTTCAACGTCGTCGGCTCGGCGGTGCCCGACCTCTACGACACGAGCCCGCACAACCTCTTCCCGCTCGTCATCGAGGCGCTGCTCGAGGGTCGTACGCCGCGGATCTTCGGCGACGACTACCCGACGCCCGACGGCACGTGCGTACGCGACTACATCCACGTCGCCGACCTCGCCGATGCGCACGTCGTCGCGGCGCAGAAGCTGCTCGCCGGCGATCAGCTCGAGCCGGTCTACAACCTCGGCAGCGGCGACGGGGTGTCGGTGCGCGAGATCATGACGGCCGTCGCCGACGCCACCGGCATCGCCTTCGAGCCCGAGGTCGCCGACCGCCGACCCGGCGACCCGGCGCGCATCGTCGCGTCAGGTGAGCTCGCCGCGCGCGACCTCGACTGGGCCATGCGGCACTCGCTGGTCGACATGGTCAGCAGCGCCTGGAACGCCCGCCAGAACCACCCCGTCTGACCTGCGTTCCCTAGGGAGGCCGTCCGCGGCCGACCGGGAGCGAGCTCTGCGAGCGAAGGGACCTACGGCAGGTAGTAGGTCGGGTTCGGCAGCTTGTACGCCTTGCCGTGCCCGCCGATCAGGTCGCTGAACTGGTCGCCGAAGTTGGCGACGATGTCGTACCCGCCGCCGCTCGGTGACTCGACGTGCGCCCGGGTCTGCGACTTGTACTCGATCGTCGTGCACTTCGCGGCCGCGCAGGTGATGTAGGACGGCTGCTGCGACGAGCCGACACCGGTCCACTTGGTGTAGTAGTTGGCGGCGGTGAACCCGTCGTAGCCGACCTTCTCGAGGTTGCGCGATCGTCGCAGCCTTCTGGTTGTCGTTGCGACCGGTCAGGCCGATGATCGTGCAGCCCGCCTTGTCGGCAGCGTTCGCGAAGCTCGACCATCGACGGTGTCGCCGGGAACTTCTGGCCCTGCACGTAGACGTCCTGCAGCGCCGGGTCGAAGGTGAAGTGCATGCCCGCGACCTCCATGTCGTACGTCCACAGGGTCGTGTCGTCGGCGTCGAGGACGATCGCCGGCTTGGTGTGGTGCTTGGCGCCGCTGCGGCACTTGGCCAGCACCGACGGGGCGAACGAGCGGGTCAGCTTGCTCATCTCGCGGATGTAGGGCGAGGTCGTCTTGTCGGCGATGCCGGTGCCGGGGTCGCCGTAGTACTTGTTGATCGTGCTCTTGACCGAGTCGACGTTCGGGATGCCCTCGCCGTCGCCCTTCAGCCCGCTCGAGCCGTCCGGCTTCATCGTGAAGTGCGTGCGCGGTGCGAGCTTCGGCTCGTGGACTCCGGGCAGGTTGGCCGACGGCAGGTAGTACGTCGGGTTGGGCAGCTTGAGCACGCGATCGGCATAGCCGCCCTGCAGGTCGGACCACTGGTCGCCGACGTTGAGCGTGATGTCGTAGCCGAGTGACTCGATGTGCTTGCGGGTGCCGGCCTTGTACTCGACCGTCGTGCACTTCGCCGCCGCGCAGGTGATGTAGGACGGCTGCTGGGAGCTGCCGGTGCCGGTCCACTTGGTGTAGAACCGGTCGGCGGTGAAGTCGTCGTAGCCGACCTTGTCGAGGTTGGCCAGCGTCGCGGCCTTCTGGTTGTCGTTGCGGCCGGTCAGGCCGAAGATCGTGTAGCCGATGTCGGCAGCCTTGTCGACGAACCCGACCATCGCCGGGGTCGCCGGGAACTTCTGGCCCTGCACGTAGACGTCCTGCAGGGCCGGGTCGAAGGTGAAGTGCATGCCCGCGACCTCCATGTCGTACGTCCACAGGGTCGTGTCGTCGGCGTCGAACACGATCGCCGGCTTCTTGCCGTGCTTGATCTCGCGGTCGTACGTCGACTGGAGGTGCTTGGTCGCCTGCTTGACGATGCGGTCCATCTCGGAGATGTAGGGGGAGGAGGTCTTGTCGGCGATGCCGGTGCCGGGGTCGCCGTAGTAGGTGGCGATGGTCTTCTTGACCGAGTCGATGTTGGGGATGCCGGCGCCGTCGGGCTTGAGCCCGCTCGAGCCGTCCGGCTGCATCACGAAGTGCGTGCGCGGCGTCAGGTCGTGTCGTGAGTCCTTGGCCTGCGCGGGCCCGCCGGCGAGGACGAGCGCGGTGGTGACGGCGACAGCCGCGAGCGTACGAGTCGTGATCATGAGTCCCCCCGGGACGAAGTCGTTGCCTGCCGCAACGACGCTACTCGCAACCCGCCAGCCAGGCGAGACCCAAAAGATTACGGACTGACTTAAGACGCCATCTCGTTCCCTGAGGAGGCCGCGATCTCCGTCCCCTAAGGAGGCCGCCCGCGGCCGCGCGGCCGAGTGGGAGCGAGCTCTGCGAGCGAAGGGTGGTGAGGCTCAAGGCTCGCCTGTGGAACGGTTCGCTCAGATCAACTGGGACTCGTCCTCGACCCTGACGCCGGGACCACGTCGCGACCAGCTTCTTCTTCTTGCTCGCGAGTCCAACCGTGCACGCTGCGCTCGCGACCCCATGCCTCGGACACGCTGCTCGTACTGCTCGAAGTAGAGCGAGTTGCACCGGCAGCCTCGTACGTGTGTACGCCGCACGCTAGGCCTTCGCACGGTGCTCCCACAGGCGGCGAAGGAGGTCTGCGCGTGCTGCCGACGTAGAAGGTGCCGATCGGCACACAGCAGGATGTAGAAGTAGCCCATGCTGTGGATCAGTCGACCGCAGGTTCGTCCTCGGCGCGCTCGCGACTTTCCACAAGCGAGCCCGTGCCTCACGCCCCTTCGCTCGCTGGAGCTCGCTCCCGGTCGGCCGCGGGCGGCCTCCCTAGGGACCGGAGGCCTCGCGACTTCGTCGCTCGGGGTAGCTGTCGGTCAGACCTTGCGGAGGACTGCGGTGACGATGCCGAGGATCGTGGCGTGGTTGCCGTCGATCGGGTCGTATGCCTCGTTGTGGGGCAGCAGCCAGACGTTGCCGTCCTTGCGCTGGAACGTCTTGACCGTCGCCTCGCCGTCGAGCAGGGCCGCGACGATGTCACCGTTGTTGGCGGTCTGCTCCTGGCGGATCACGACGTAGTCGCCGTTGCAGATCGCGGCGTCGATCATCGAGTCGCCGGAGACCTCGAGCAGGAACAGCGTGCCGTCGCCGACGAGCGACTTGGGCAGCGGGAAGATCTCCTCGACCTGCTCCGTCGCCAGGATCGGACCACCGGCGGCGATGCGGCCGACGAGCGGGACGTTGGTGGCCTGGGGGTGGGCGTCGCCGATGCCGGTCTCGTCGAACGTGCTCTCGACGGCGCTGCTCATCGAGCGACGGGCCGCCATGACGTCGGGCAGGAAGATCTCGAGGGCGCGCGGCCGGTTGGGATCGCGCTTGACGTAGCCGAGGGCCTCGAGGGCGCGGAGCTGGTGGGCGACGGATGACGTGCTGGTGAGCCCGACCGCTGCACCGATCTCGCGCATGCTCGGCGGGTAGCCGCGCTTCTCGATCTCGTCGCGCAGGAACTCGAGCACCTTGCGCTGCCGAGCGGTCAGCCCGGAGGAGTCTGCGGGCCCGTCGGGGAGCTCGGTGACGTCGGCGTTGCGATCATCGGTCATGCGGGAAGCGTAACCCGGAACACGGGGCCAGTTCAAACATATGTTCGATGGCGTGTCGCGAGGCGTGACCTCTACGTTGGGGCGATGTCGAAGCCCCTCGTGAAGCCCGGAAAGCCTCGTTCAGCCGTCGTGACAGGTGCCGGGAGGGGCATCGGACGGGCCATCGCGATCGAGCTGGTGGGCCGTGGCTACGAGGTCGTCGTGACCGATCTGGACGTCGACGCCGCGGAGATCACCGCCGAGGAGATCGGCGCCGAGCTGGGTCTCGGCCTCGACGTGACCGATCCCGAGGCCAACCGCGACATCGCCGCGCGTGCTCGTGAGCTGGCGCCCCTCGGCGCGTGGGTGTGCAACGCCGGCGTGCTGGCCGAGGGTGACCTGACGGCGTTGTCCGTGGGCCAGGTACGCGCGATGGTCGACGTCAACGTGCTCGGCGTGATGTGGGGCGTACGCGCTGCCGCCGACGCGTTCCGCGACCAGCAGGGGGTCAAGGGCGGCGACATCGGCATCCTCGCCTCGCTCAGTGCCCACGCGCCGGTGCCCGGGTCTGAGCGCGTACGCCGCGACCAAGGCGGCGGTGCTGTCGCTGACGACATCGCTGGCCTCCGAGCTGCGCCGCGACAAGATCAGGGTGCACGCGGTGTGCCCCGACGGCGTCGACACCGCGATGGTCGAGGCGATGGACGCGCAGGGCGACGTACGCGCTGCGCTGGCCGCGGGTGTCCTGCTCACGCCGCCGCAGGTGGCGCGCGAGCTGGTCGACATGTTCGGCACCGGCCGGGTCTACAAGACGTTGCCGGCGTGGCGCGGTGTCGTCGCGCGTACGGCTTCACTGGCGCCGCGAGCCGCGCTCCACGTCGACCCCTGGATGCGCAAGGCTCGGCGCCCGCCGGCTCAAGAAGGCCGGCAAGCGTTGACGGCCTATTGGGCCCTACTGGTGACACCTCTGCGGTGTTAGCGTCCGATCATGCACCGAGGACGGTGGGTGTCGACCAGGCCCCCCGCCCGCCACCGAGGCTGGTGGATGGCGGCGGGCGTCGCTGCCGCACTGCTCCTCGTCGGCCCCAACTCGGCGATTCGTCCACGGACTCGGCCAACGAGACCGTCGTCAAGCGGGTCATGCACGACAATCGGCATGACCCGTGGATGAAGCACGTCACGAACTGGCACTGGGACACCGACACCTGGGGCTCGGGCTCTGACATCACCGTCGAGACGGACTATCCCTCACATCGCACGTCGTCGTGGCTGGCTGCGTATGAGATCTGCTCGTCGGTCAAGCGCGCATACGCCAAGGGCGCTGACGAGCTGCCGGATGTGACGGTGAAAGGGATCGAGACGCACGTCTCGACCAGGGTCGACGGGTCGAAGCACCGGCGCACCAAGACCGTGTCGCTGGCGACGTCATCGAAGGCTCACGACTTCGTCTGCGGGATCCTGCCACCCGACGACCGCCGCGAAGCGGCCCGCAAGCTCGACATCCCGGTCTACCTCTACTGACGCCGCCTGCTGCCCGTCAGCGCTGGCGGACGTGCCGCTTGCGCCCTTTCCGGTACGCGTGGTCGTCCTCCGGCTCCGGCTCCTCGACCACCTCGGCCGGGACGGTCTCGCCCTCGACCTCGGCGGTGCGCCACTCGGCGATCTCCGAGTCCTCCTCGACGGTCTCCTCGGTCACCACGTTCTCGCGCACCGCCTCGACGCACGCGCCGAGCAGGATGGCGTACACGCCGATCCACAACCACAGCAGCAGGACGACGACGCCGGCGAGGGCGCCGTACGTCTTGCCGTAGCTGCCGAAGTTGTCGACGTACAGGGAGAACCCGACCGACACGAGCAGCCACAGGGCGGTCGCGACGAGCACGCCCTTGGAGATCAGGGGTGCCCTGGGGGTGCGGTTGGGCGCGAGCCGGAACAGCACGCCGATCGCGACCGTGACCGCGGCGAGCAGCAGGATCCAGCGGCCGGCCTCGAACGCGGCGCGTACGCCCGGCACGATGTCGACCTCGTCGAGCACGGCCGGCGCGACGGCGACGAGCGCCACGACGAGCAGGACGAAGATGATCGCGCCGAGGGTCAGCACCAGGGCGAGCAGCTTGCGCTTGATGAACCCGCGGGTCTCGGCCAGGCCGAACATCGCGTTGATCGCGGTGATGAGGTTGCCGATGCCGCCGGCGGCGCCATAGATCGCCAGCACCAGGGCGATGGCCGAGGCCGATGCCGAGGGAGCCGGACGAGGTCTTGATCAGCGCGTCCATCTGGCCCGTGACGACGGATGCGGCGTCGGACGGCAGCGCCTCGGCGACGTCGGCCGACTGCTTCGCGACGGTCTCGGGGGAGGCCACCAGGCCGTACGTCATGATCGCCGCGATCATCGCCGGGAACAGCGACAGGAACGCATAGAACGCAACCCCGGCAGCGAGCAGGGGAGCCTGTCGGGCGGACGCCTGCTTCCAGGCGGTGATGACGTTCGAACGCGGGGAAGCCATGCCTCGACGGTAGTGCGGCGGCGACGGTCTCGCCTGTCGAGGCGCGGCGCGACGGGCCGTGTCGAGAAAATCTGGCGGCAATTTTGACCTGGTATGACAGGCAGAATGCAACACGAGTCGAAATTGTGTTCGACAGATGCTTCCTTTTGTCGGAGGCGTCCCCTATCGTCGTACATGTGTTCGATCGAACGCCTGTTCGCACCATCGAATGACATCGAGAACAGCGTTTGATCGACCACACCACAACTTCACACCAGCCCTCACTTCCCCCTTGGAGGCCATCATGAGCAGCATCGCCATCAGCCGTCACGACCACGGCGTTCGTCCGGTCCGCCACCTGCGCGCCGTGCCCGACGCCAAGCCCGCCCCGCGGGTCCGCCTGACCCGCCGCGGCAAGGTCGTCGTCCTCGCCGCCGCCGTCGCCGTCGTCGCCCTGCTCGTGGTGATGTTCGGCTCGTCGTCGTTCGCCGGCGACCAGGCCGGTGTCGCGCCGCAGACCACGTCGGTCCGCGTGCTGCCCGGCCAGACCCTGTGGCAGATCGCCGCCGAGGCCAACCCCAACGGTGACATCCGCAAGACGGTCGACGAGATCGTCCGGCTCAACTCGCTTCCGAATGCCTCGGCACTACAGCTGGGCTCGGAGATCGCGGTGCCGGTCTACAAGTAGGCCGCCCGCTGCAACACCCACCGACGTCCGCGGTGCACCTTGGGGAAGGGGTGCCGCGGACGTTCGTGTTCGCGGCGGTCGCAGCGGTCGTTGACCGGGGGAGCGGCACCTGTTTGACTGCTGGCTCCGCCTGGGCGAAAGCCTGACACCGATTCCGAGAGGGATCACGTGACGTCACCTGCTCTGCCCGGCCGACGGACGATCGCGGCGCTGTGCGGCGCAGCCATGCTGGCGGCGCTGCTCAGCGCCTGCACCTCCGGCCCGCCCGACCCTCGCAAGGCGGCCGAGGCGTTGGCCAAGGGCCTGGCGAAGCAGGACCTCAAGGGCATACCGGCGGTCAAGGGCGGCCGCATCCCGCAGGCCGACCTCAAGCGCATCGTCGAGGGCATGGGCTCGGCCCGGGCCAAGGTCACGGTCGGCGACATCGACCAGGACGACAAGACCGCGACCGCGACGCTCAAGACGAGCTGGACGTTCAAGGGCACCGACTGGAGCTACACGACGCCGGCCAAGCTGACGTACGACGACGACACGTGGCAGGTCCGCTGGAGCCCGGCGATCGTGGCGCCGCAGCTGACGGCCGACGAGCGCGCTGCGGCTGCAGACCGTCCCCGGCCGACCGCGGCGACATCCTCGGCGCCGGCGGCAAGGGGCTCGTCATCGAGCGCCGGGTCGAGCGGATCGGCATCGACAAGTCGCGCATCAAGGCCGCCGAGGCCGACGGCTCGGCCAAGGCGCTGGCCCGGCTGGTCGACATCGACGTCGACCGCTACGCCAAGGCGGTCAAGGCGGCGGGCCCGCAGGCGTTCGTGGTGGCGCTGGTCGTGCGCGCCGACTCCGACGACACGCTCAGCGACGCCGAGATCGCGTCGATCCCCGGCGCGGTCCAGCTGGGCACCGAGCTGCCGCTGGCGCCGACCAAGGCGTTCGGGCAGCCGCTGCTCGGCGTCGTCGGCGAGGCGACCGCCGAGGTGATCGCCAAGTCCAAGGGATCGGTCACCGCCGGCGACCTGGTCGGGCTGACCGGTCTCGAGCAGCGCTACGACAGCCAGCTGCGCGGTGCGCCGGGCGTGACCGTCGAGGCGGTGGCCGGGTCAAGTCCCGCGAGCTGTTCTCCAGTCGGCGCCGCGCGCCGGCAAGTCGCTGCGCACGTCGATCGACCTCGAGCTGCAGGGCTCGGCCGACAAGATCCTCGCCGACGTCAAGCCGGCCAGCGCGATCGTCGCGATCCGCCCGTCGTCGGGCAAGATCGTGGCGCTCGCCAGCGGCCCGGGTGGCAAGGGCGCCGACACGGCAGCGAGCGGGTCACTACGCGCCGGGCTCGACGTTCAAGCTGGTCACCGCGCTGACGTTCCTGCGCTCCGGGCTCAAGCCGTCGAGCACCGTGCCGTGCACGCCGACCGTCACGGTCGAGGGTCGCGTGTTCAAGAACTACTCGGACTATCCCGAGCAGCGCGATCGGCAAGATCCCGCTGAGCTCGGCGATCGCCAACTCGTGCAACACCGCCATGATCGCGACGCGGGGCAAGGCGCCGCAGGACAAGCTCGCCGATGCGGCCGCCGCGCTCGGTCTCGGCCCGGATCTCGACCTCGGCTTCCCCGCCTACCTCGGCTCGTGCCCGACGCAGGCCAAGGGCACCGAGCACGCCGCGTCGATGATCGGCCAGGGCAAGATCCAGGCCTCGCCGCTCGCGATGGCGGTCGTCGCCGCGTCGATCGCGCACGGCTCGCGCGTCACCCCGACGCTGCTCGACGACTCGCCGACCAAGCCCGCAGCCAAGGCGGCCGACCCGCTGACCGGCGGCGAGGCCAAGCAGCTCCAGCAGATGTTCCGCGGCGTCGTGACCGGCGGCAGCGCGGCGTTCCTGTCGGACGTACCCGGCAAGCCGGTGTCCGCCAAGACCGGCACGGCCGAGTACGGCAACGACACCCCGCCCCGTACGCATGCCTGGATGATCGCGACCCAGGGCGACCTCGCCGTCGCGGTGTTCGTCGCCGACGGCCAGTCCGGCTCGCAGACCGCCGGCCCGCTGCTCGAGGAGTTCCTGCGGAGCGCGCAGTGACCGCCGAGCCGGATCAACCTGCACAATGAGGCCATGCGTATTCATGTGGTCGCCGACGAGGCCGACAAGGACGGCGGCTACTTCCACGAGCGCCTGCTCGAGCTCGGCGCGGAGCTCGTCGAGCTCGACCGCGACGACCTTCCGGCGTACTCGACGCATCGGCGAGACCGACCTGATCTTCCTGCTCGGCTCCGACAAGGGCGCCCACGAGCCGAAGTGGAAGGACGTCGTCGAGGCCGAGTCGCGGTTCGTACGCACGGCGCTGCGAGCCGGCACCCCGGTGATGGGCATCTGCTACGGCGCGCAGCTGATGGCCCGGGCGCTCGGCGGTACGTCGTGGCGCGCCGACCCGCCGGAGCTCGGCTGGCAGCGCGTCGACACGACCGACCCGATCCTGTGCCCCGAGGGCCCGTGGGCGCAGATGCACAGCGACGTGTTCGCGCCCGGGCCGACGTCGCGGGTCATCGGCACGTCATGGCGCGGCCCGCAGTGCATCGTCGACGAGGCCCATGGGGCGCGGGCGATCGCGTGGCAGTTCCACCCCGAGGTCACCGCGGCGACGTACGAGCGATGGGTCCACGAGGGCTACTACGGCGATGCCGGCATCGACACCAAGGACCTGATCCGGCAGGCGCACGCGAATGCGGCGGCGACCCGCAACCGCGCGCACGCCCTCGTCGACGCGGCGCTCGACTACCTGCGGGTCAGCCCGTGAAGGGCCGGCCGAGCGGCTTCGAGTGGGTCGTGCGCGGCAAGGAGGTCGTCATCTCGCACCACGGCCGCGAGGCGGCGGTGCTGCGCGGCGAGAAGGCGCACCAGTTCGTACAGGAGGCCGAGACGAGCGACGCCCAGCTCCTGATGGCGCGGCTCACCGGCAACTACAAGCGCGGCAACGAGCGCACGGCCAAGTCGCACCCCCGCAACCGCTGACACATACAATCTGTATGTATTGAGTGTTAATCTGTATGCATGGCTGGTTTGGTGCAGATCCGCAACGTCCCCGACGAGACTCGGCAGGCGCTCAAGGCGCGTGCTGCAGCTCGTGGTGAGTCGCTCAACGACTACCTCCTCAAGCTCCTGATCGAGGACGCCGCACGTCCGACTGTGCGGGAGGTTCTCGAGCGGGCCAGGGCACGGTCTGAGCGCTCCGCGGTCTCCTCGGTTGACCTCATCAGGGCCGACCGCGACAGCAGATCGTGATCGTCACCGATTGCTCGGTCGTCGTCGACGCGCTGGTCAGCATCCAGACAGACTCGATCGGCGAGCACCTCAACGACGAGCGCCTCTCCGCGCCAGCACTCATCGACTTCGAAGTGGTGTCGGCCGTGAGGGGCCTGGCGCTTGGTGGCCACATCTCGGAGCATCGTGCGCGTGATCTCCTGCACGACTTCGACCAGCTGCCCATCACGCGCTGGAACTCTGCCCGATGACCTTCGGGTTCGCGCCTTCGAGCTCCGGCACACCATCTCGGCGTACGACGCGGCCTACGTGGTGCTTGCAGAGTCCCTCGGCTGCCCGCTGGTCACCCGCGACCGCCGACTGGCGAAGGCCGCTGACAACCTGGTCGAAGTCGTCGTGCTCTGACCTCAGGAGTTGGCGATCGCCTTCCACTCGTCCAGCCGCTGCGGCGATCAGCGCAGATCGCCGTTCGAGGTCGTTGGAGTCGAGGACGGCCAGGTCGGCGGGATCGGCGCGCACGTAGACGCCCGGACGTACGCTCGTTGAGCATCGCGTCGGTGCCTCGACCGGGTGATCCAGTAGCCGGCGGCACGGTCGGCCGTCTCGATGTGGATCTCGCCGGTGCCCTCCAGCTGCGGTGCGTTCGGGTCGCGCGGGCGTTCGCCCTTCCAGAAGTAGCGGACGCCGGAGGGATCCTTGTCTCCTTCGACGCCTCGCTCCCGTAGCGCGACGACAGCGTGCCGTCCTCGGCCCACCCGCGGCCCTTGACCTCGAGGCTGCCGGCGCGGTCACGTGAGACCTGCAGGAGGCTGATCGCCGACGGTTCGTCGGCGCTGCGTGCGGTGAGGGAGTACTGCCACCACACGCCTTCGATCGAGGCGACCCGGTCCCTCGACCTCGATCGCCTTGCGCAGCTTCTGGTTGATCGCCTTGGTCTCGGCCGGGGTGGTCGGTACGTCGTACCGGATGCACGTGAGGCCGAGCAGGTCCGTCGGCAGCTTGGCGCCGTTGGCGTGCAGGATGAACGTCCGGCGCATGCCGAGCACGCCGCCGAACAGGCCGGCCTCGAACACCACGTTGTCGCGCGGCGACGCCTGCGCGGGCGTGGCTGGATCGGCGGCCGTCGTTGGTCGTCCAGTCGTCCTGGGCGAACACGAACGCGGCGAAGTCGACCTCGTGCGTCAGCTCGACGAGCCGTTCCAGCGTCGAGGTGCCGGGATTGAACACCGTCGTCCACGGCTCGACGTCTGCGACTTCTTCGAGTCCGCGGGTCAGGGCCTGCAGCAGCTTGGCCTGCTTGCCCGACGAGCCGAGAAAGATCCTGGGCTTGGTCATGCCGACATCCTAGGGGCGCAGTGCGGCAAGGCGTCCGTGCAGGAACTCCCGCTCGGCGGCGTTCTCGGTCAGCTCGATCGCGCGCTCGTATGCCTGCGCGGCCTCGTCCGTACGGCCGAGCCGCCGCAGCAGGTCGGCGCGGATCGCGTGGAACAGGCCGAAGCCGTCGAGGTCGAGGCCGTCGACGAGCGCGAGCCCGGCCTCAGGCCCGTCGACCTCGGCGACGGCGACCGCGCGGTTGAGCGCGGCGACCGGGCTCGGCGCGATCGCGCATCAGCTGGTCGTAGAGCTGCACGATCTGCGCGCCAGTCGGTGTCGGCCGCCGTCGCGGCGTCGCTGTGCACGGCGGCGATCGCGGCCTGCAGCTGGTACGGCCCGGGCTGGCCGCGCCGGATGCAGCGGCGCACGAGGTCCTGGCCCTCCGCGATCAGGTCGCGGTCCCACAGCGACCGGTCCTGGTCGGCGAGCAGCACGAGCTCGCCGTCGACGTACGGGCGGACCGCCGCGAGTCGTTGAGCAGCATCAGCGCGAGCAGGCCGGCGGCCTCGGGCTCGTCGGGCATCAGCTCGACGAGCAGCCGGCCGAGCCGGATCGCCTCGGCGCAGAGGTCCTCGCGCACGAGGTCGGTCGCCCGAGCTCGCGGTGTAGCCCTCGTTGAAGATCAGGTAGACCACCGCGAGCACGCCGCGCAGCCGGTCGGGCAGGTCGGCGTCGCGGGGGACGCGGTACGGGATGTGCGCCGCGCGGATCTTGCCCTTCGCGCGCACGAGCCGCTGCGCCATCGTCGGCTCCGGCACGAGGAACGCGCGGGCGATCTCCGGCGTGGTCAGCCCGCCGAGCATCCGCAGCGTCAGCGCGACGCGGGCGGCGGGGGAGAGCGCGGGGTGGCAGCACGTGAAGATGAGGCGGAGCCGGTCGTCGGACACGGGACCCTCCTCCTTCGGTTCGTCCTGCTCGAGCAGCAGCGCTGCCTGGGCGTGCTTGTCGTCGCGGTTCGCCTCGCGGCGGAGCCGGTCGATGGCCCGGCGGCGGGCGGTCGTGATGATCCAGCCGCCGGGGCTGGGCGGCATGCCGTCGGCGGGCCAGCGCTCGACGGCGGCGGCGAACGCCTCCTGGACCGCGTCCTCGGCGATGTCGAGATCGCCGAAGACGCGGGCCAGGACCGCCACCGCGCGGCCGTGCTCCTCGCGGAACACGCGCGCGATGTCGGCGTCGTCGGCCGTCACGTCAGTGGCGGAACGGGCGTACTTCGATCGGCAGGCCGGTCGCCTCGGCGTACTTGCCGGCCCACGCCAGGGCGGCGTCGAGGTCGGGGGAGTCGACGATCGTGAAGCCGCCGACGTGCTCCTTGCCCTCGACGTACGGCCCGTCGGTCATCAGCGTCTCGCCGTCCTGATGGCGTACGACCGTCGTCGCGTCCGGTCCGTTGAGCCCGCCCGCGAACACCCACTCGCCGGCGGCCTTGATCTCGTCGCTGACGGCGTCGACCTTGCGCATGATCGGCTCGAGGAACTCCGGCGGGGGAGTGACCCCCGGCTCCATCACGGGCTCGATGACGTTGAGTACGTACTGCGTCATGGTGGTGCCTCCTGTGTGCGGCCGGCCTGCTGCCAGCCTCTCACCACCTACACGAACGAGCGAACCCAGCGAAATCGACACAGCTGAAGCATGCGCCGGACTTTTGAATGCGCAACGCTTGCGCAAGTGGGCCAGGCGTATGACGCTCCGGCCCTCTTGGGCGGACCGGAGCTCCGGTAGTGGGATCCCTCCCGACGAACGCTACTCCGTCACGTCGGCGGCGTCGCTGGCCTGGATCGCCGCTTCGGTCTCGGACGTCGCGCCCTCGGTCGACAGCGCACCGCCGGAGTTCTCCAGGTGCGCGCGGACGAACCAGTGGAACAGCTCGAGCTGGCGGGCCTGGCCGATGACCATGTCCTCGGTGATCGGGTCGATGTCGGCGACGGCTTCCTGCGCCTTGCGGTGATCGGCGATGAGCATGACGTAGACCTCGTCGAGCGCGCCGAGGTGCTCGTTGGTCGTGGCGCGGCCCAGCGAGTAGTCGTCCCACGTACGACCGTTGACCACCGCGCCGGGCGTGCCCTTGGGGGAGGCGCCGAGGGTGGCGATGCGCTCGGCGGTCTCGTCGACCATCGCGATGACCTCGTCGACGTGCGGGTCGATCATCTCGTGCACCGCGATGAAGTGCGGGCCGACGACGTTCCAGTGCACGTGCTTGAGCGTCAGGTGCAGGTCGATCAGCGCGTTGAGCCGGCCCTGCAGGATCTCGGCGAGCTTCTCGCCCTCGGCGGTGGTGAGTCCGGGAATCGTGTACTTGGGGGTTGAAGTAGGCATGTCTCTGGCCTACCCAGCGTCAGCGATCTCACACGGACCCACGGGGCATACGTTTGTCACATGGCTTTGATCGTGTGTCCTCTGTGCGTCCGCGAGGACGATGTCGTCGTGCTGCGCACCCTGCCCGACGGACGCAAGGAAGCCGAGTGCACCGACTGCAAGTTCACGTTCCCGTTCGGCTCGCCGACCCCGGAGGCCAAGCCCGCGGCGGCCCGCAAGAGCACCCCTCGCAAGGCCGCCGAGCACGGTCGTCACGCCGCGCCCCATCGCGTACGTCGTGCCGCAGTTCCCCAAGGTCGCTGACGTCGATCAGGCCGCCATGGAGCGCGCCGAGGCGCTCAAGCAGGAGTTCCTGGCCAAGCCGTACGAGCCGGACCCGCTGGTCACCCGGCACTGGCAGAAGTTCAAGTGGGTCTTCTCCGCCGACGGCCTCGACAAGGCGACGATCTACGACCTCAAGCTCTTCGCCGACGACCCGACCGGCGTGAGCACCGGCGACCCGACCGAGTTCGACAAGGCGTGGGTCCTGCTCGGCGAGCTCGAGGGCGCCCGCCGCATCCGCTCGGTGACCAACCACCTGCTGCGCGGACCCGGCGAGCTCGAGGACCGGCTGAGCAACCTGATCGACCAGGGCTTCGCGTTCTCGATGCCCGGCTGGGGCGAAGCGCTGCTCACCAAGACCCTCGCGGTCGCCGATCCGGACCGCTTCCTGCCGATCGTCACGTATGCCGACAAGCGCGCGATCGCCGGCTCGCGTGTACGGCCTGGAGCTGCCCGAACGCCGACCTGACGTCGTGGACGATCGGCCGCCTCGGGGTGTGGACGCAACGACCTGCTGATCGCGCTCCTCGGCGACGGATTCGACGACCTCCACCACGCCGCGAGCTACCTCCGCTGGGCCCACAACCAGTAGTGGAACGCGCCGTCTGACGGGCATACCGGGCACGCCGAATTTGTTGATACAGGTGTGACTCGAGGGGTTTCGACACGCCGTAATTTCTCGCATCCAAATGGCCTCTGACCTGCGATGACAGGCAGGCCCAGAAAAAGTGTCTGCACGTTGCCGGAATCGTGTTGCACGGGCCCCACCACCGGCGTACAGTGGCACTAGATCTAGTAGTTACACAGATGTAGTTCTCCACATGTTGCGGGAAGTTACACACCGAAAATCATCGGAATCCACACGGCTTCCACATGACTTGCCCCCAATCGGGGACAACTTTTCGGGCCAAGCCCCTTGTATGGGAAGGAGTTGACCGACATGCATTGTCCGTTCTGCAAGAACACCGACACCCGGGTTCTCGACAGCCGTGTCGCCGACGAGGGTGGAGCCATCCGCCGTCGCCGGGTCTGCTCCTCCTGCGAGAAGCGGTTCACCACGATCGAGCAGATGCAGCTCACGGTCGTCAAGCGCTCCGGCGCCACCGAACCCTTCGTCCGTGACAAGGCCATCGCCGGTGTCCGCAAGGCCTGCAAGGGCCGACCGGTCTCCGACGACGACCTGGCGCGACTCGGCCAGCAGGTCGAGGACACGCTTCGCGACTCTGGATGCGCGGAGGTCCCGGCCCACGAGGTCGGCCTCGCGATCCTCGAGCCCCTCAAGAGCCTCGACGAGGTCGCCTACCTGCGATTCGCCAGCGTCTACAAGCAGTTCGAGTCCGCCGACGACTTCGCCGACGAGATCGCCAGCCTCATGGCGGCCGGCGCCGACGGCGAGCTCGCCGAACACACCGCACAACGGCACGACAACAACCAATCTTCGTAACACCGAAGCACCCTCTACATCACCGCGAACAATAGGAGCACTCTCATGACGGAAACGGTCAGCGGACCCTCGGGGTCCTCGCGCAAGACTGCTGGCAAGAAGGGCAACGCCGCCCTCAAGATCCAGCGCGTCTACACGACCGAGGGGGTGCACCCGTACGACAACGTCACCTGGGAACGACGCGACGTCGTGCAGACCAACTGGAAGACCGGCGAGAACGTCTTCGAGCAGCGCGGTGTGGAGTTCCCCGACTTCTGGAGCGTCAACGCCTCCACGATCGTCACGACCAAGTACTTCCGCGGAGCCGTCGGCGCGCCCGAGCGTGAGCAGAGCCTCAAGCAGCTGCTCGACCGCGTCGTCCTGACCTACACGCAGGCCGGCCGCGACCACGGCTACTTCGCCACCGAGGACGACGCGACGATCTTCGAGCACGAGCTGACGCACATGCTCCTGCACCAGGTCTTCAGCTTCAACAGCCCGGTGTGGTTCAACGTCGGCACGTCGAGCCCCCAGCAGGTCAGCGCCTGCTTCATCCTCGCGGTGGATGACTCGATGGACTCGATCCTCAACTGGTACAAGGAAGAGGGCCTGATCTTCAAGGGTGGCTCCGGTGCCGGCCTCAACCTGAGCCGCATCCGCTCGTCCAAGGAGCTGCTCCGCTCCTCGGGCGGCACCGCTTCGGGCCCGGTCTCGTTCATGCGCGGCGCCGACGCGTCCGCCGGCACGATCAAGTCCGGTGGCGCCACGCGTCGCGCGGCCAAGATGGTCGTGCTCGACGTCGACCACCCCGACATCCAGGAGTTCGTCGAGACCAAGGCCAAGGAGGAGGACAAGATCCGCGTCCTCCGCGACGCCGGCTACGACATGGACCTCGGCGGCGCCGACATCACCAGCGTCCAGTACCAGAACGCCAACAACTCGATCCGCGTCAACGACGAGTTCATGCGCGCGGTCGAGTCAGGGCGGCGAGTTCGGGCTCCGCGCCCGTACGTCCGGCGAGATCATCGAGACCGTCGACGCCCGCAAGCTGTGGGAGGACATCGCGCAGGCTGCCTGGGCGTGCGCCGACCCCGGCATCCAGTACGACGGCACGATCAACGACTGGCACACCTCGCCCGAGGCCGGCCGCATCACGGCGTCCAACCCGTGCTCGGAATACATGCACCTCGACAACTCGTCGTGCAACCTCGCCAGCCTCAACCTGCTGAAGTTCCTCAAGGACGACGGCTCGTTCGACACCGAGACGTTCGTCAAGGCGACCGAGTTCATCATCACCGCGATGGACATCTCGATCTGCTTCGCGGACTTCCCGACCGAGGCGATCGGCGAGACCACGCGGGCCTACCGCCAGCTCGGCATCGGCTTCGCCAACCTCGGCGCGCTGCTCATGGCGTCGGGCCTGGCATACGACTCCGACGGCGGCCGCGCCCTCGCCGGTGCGATCACCTCGCTGATGACCGGTACGTCCTACCGTCGCTCGGCCGAGCTCGCCGGCGTCGTCGGCCCCTACGACGGCTTCGCCCAGAACGCCTCGGCGCACGAGCGCGTCATGCGCAAGCACCAGGCCGCCAACGACGAGATCCGCACGCTGCACTCGATCGACATCGCGGTGCACCGTGAGGCTGCCAAGCAGTGGAAGCTCAACCTCGAGATCGGCCAGAAGAACGGATGGCGCAACAGCCAGGCCTCCGTCCTCGCGCCGACCGGCACCATCGGCTTCATGATGGACTGCGACACGACCGGCATCGAGCCGGACTTCTCGCTGGTCAAGTTCAAGAAGCTCGTCGGTGGCGGCTCGATGCAGATCGTCAACCAGACGATCCCGGCGGCGCTCAAGAAGCTCGGCTACACCGGCGAGACGATCGAGGCGATCGTCGAGTTCATCGCCGAGCAACGGTCACGTCGTCGACGCACCCGGGCTCAAGACCGAGCACTACGAGGTCTTCGACACCGCGATGGGTCAGCGCTCCATCAAGCCGATGGGCCACGTGCTGATGATGGCTGCCTGCCAGCCGTTCCTGTCCGGCGCGATCTCCAAGACGGTCAACCTGCCGGAGTCGGCCACGGTCGAGGAGATCGAGGACGTCTACTTCCAGGGCTGGAAGCTCGGCCTCAAGGCGCTCGCGGTCTACCGCGACAACTGCAAGGTCGGCCAGCCGCTGTCCGACGGCAAGGGCGCCAAGGAGTCGGGCTCGACCAAGGTCGAGGTCAAGGAAGTCATCGTCGAGAAGCCGATCCGTCGTCGCCTGCCGAAGTCGCGCCAGTCGATCACGACGTCGTTCTCCGTCGGTGGTGCCGAGGGCTACATGACCTCCGGCGCTCACCCCGACGGCTCGCTCGGCGAGATCTTCATGAAGCTCGGCAAGCAGGGCTCGACCCTGGCCGGCATGATGGACGCCTTCTCGATCGCCATCAGCATCTCGCTGCAGTACGGCGTGCCGCTGGAGACGTTCGTCAGCAAGTTCACCAACATGAAGTTCGAGCCGGCCGGTCTGACCGACGACCCGGACGTCCGCATGAGCCAGTCGATCATGGACTACACGTTCCGTCGCCTGGCCCTGGACTACCTGGACTTCGAGACCCGCTCAGCCCTCGGCATCCACTCGGCCGAAGAGCGCCAGCGCTACCTCGACACCGGCTCGCTACGAGCCCCGGTCGGCAACGGCAGCACCGCCGCCGAACTGGTCGGCGGCGAACTCGGCTCCGAGTCGCATCGAGGCCGCCGCGGTGGTCGAGTCCGCAGCGAGGAACGAGCGAGGGTATCGAGACCGCAGCGCAGCCAAGGCAGCCGAGACCCACAGGTCTCCGGCGACAGCCACGAGGCCTCGGCCTCCAAGCCCGCCCCGGCAACCGCCCACACGAGCGCCGAGCTCCTGGAGACCCTCACCGGCTCCGCGGTCGACTCGCCGCTCTGCATGACCTGCGGCACCAAGATGCGCCCCGCCGGCTCCTGCCACGTCTGCGAAGGCTGCGGCAGCACCAGCGGCTGCAGCTGATCAAACACGTGAACTGGATGACTGCCCCGAACGATGCCGGTGGCGAGCTCATCGCGAGTATTTGGGTTGAGCGACTTGCAGGGCAAGGACAAGTTCGCGGTGAAGGACGCCTTCGAGCACAACCGGTCAACCGCGATGACGTGCAGGTCGACAACTTCGACTTCGCGGTCACCAACAAGAACGCCGCTGACACGTTCCACTGAGCCAGCGCCATGCCTCTCCGGCCGCACACCTCTCGACGGTGTGCGGCCGGATGCGTATGTGGGGTCTCGATACGCCTCCTTCGCAGAGCTCAGTCGGCTACTCGACCGGCGAGGGTGGCGCCTTTGTCCCTGTGCACCTGACCCGAAGGTGGGTCATCATCGAGGATGGGCACCAATTTGTGTACGACTTCAGCGAAGGCGGGATGGATCAGAAGGACCTCTTGGGCGGCAAGGGGGCGAACCTGGCGGAGATGACCAAGCTGGGGTTGCCGGTGCCGCCGGGGTTCACGATCAGCACCGACGCCTGTCGGGCATACATGGCCGAGGGCAAGGAGCCGGACGGGCTGGCCGACGAGGTCAGCGAGCACCTCGCGGCGCTGGAGCAGGCGCGCGGCAAGAAGCTGGGCGATCCGGAGGACCCGCTGCTGGTGTCGGTGCGGTCGGGCGCGAAGTTCTCCATGCCGGGGATGATGGAGACCGTCCTCAACGTCGGGCTCAACGACGAGTCGGTCAAGGGCCTGGCGCAGGTCGCGGGCGGCGACGAGCGGTTCGCGTACGACTCCTATCGCCGGCTGCTGCAGATGTTCGGCAGCACGGTGCTGGGCATCGACGCCGGCGTGTTCGCCGAGGCGCTGGACGCGCTCAAGGCCGACCGCAACACCGAGGACGACCTCGACCTGACCGCCGACGACCTGCAGGGACTCATCGAGACATACAAGGGGCTGATCGCCGAGCACGGCGGCCGCGACTTCCCGCAGGACCCGCGCGAGCAGCTCGACATGGCGGTGCTGGCCGTCTTCGACTCGTGGAACACCGAGCGCGCCGCGCTCTATCGCCGCCAGGAGCGCATCCCCGACGACCTCGGCACCGCGGTCAACATCTGCTCGATGGTGTTCGGCAACGGGGGAGACGACTCCGGCACGGGCGTCGCGTTCACCCGCGACCCGGCGACCGGCGCGCAGGGCCTCTACGGCGACTACCTCGTCAACGCGCAGGGCGAGGACGTCGTCGCCGGCATCCGCAACACGATCCCGCTCGCCGACCTCGAGCAGGTCGACAAGGGTGCGTACGACGAGCTGCTCGCGATCATGCAGAAGCTCGAGCACCACTACAAGGACCTGTGCGACATCGAGTTCACCGTCGAGCACGGCAAGCTCTGGATGCTGCAGACCCGGGTCGGCAAGCGTACGGCCGAGGCGGCGTTCCGCATCGCCCACTCGTTCGCCTCCGAGGGCATCATCGACCTCGACGAGGCGGTCGACCGGGTGACCGGCGAGCAGCTGGCGCAGCTGATGTTCCCGCGCTTCGACGCCGACGCCGAGCGGCACCTGATCGGCAAGGGCATGAACGCCTCGCCGGGTGCCGCGGTGGGCAAGGCGGTGTTCGACTCGCCGACCGCCGTCGAGTGGGCGGCGAACGGCGACGACGTCATCCTCGTGCGCCGCACGACCAACCCCGACGACCTGTCCGGCATGGTCGCGGCCAAGGGCATCCTGACGAGTCGCGGCGGCAAGACCTCGCACGCCGCCGTCGTGGCGCGCGGCATGGGGCGTACGTGCGTGTGTGGCGCCGACGAGCTCGACGTCGACGTCGATGCGGGCCGGTTCAAGGCCGCCGACGGCACGGTCATCGAGGAGGGCGACGTCATCTCGATCGACGGCACCACCGGCGAGATCTTCGAAGGCGCCGTCGACGTGGTCGACTCGCTGGTCGTACGCCACTTCGAGGGCGACAAGGCCGCGGACGACGACGACCTCGTGCACGCCGTGATCGCGCTGATGGACCACGCCGATGGCGTACGCAGGCTGGGCGTGCGGGCCAACGCCGACACCCCGGAGGACGCCGCGCGGGCCCGCAGGTTCGGCGCGCAGGGCATCGGGCTGTGCCGCACCGAGCACATGTTCCTCGGCGAGCGGCGTGAGTACGTCGAGCACCTGATCCTGGCCGAGACGCCCGAGGAGCAGCAGGAGGCGCTCGGCGCGCTGCTGCCGATGCAGCGCGACGACTTCGTCGGCATCCTCGAGGCGATGGACGGGCTGCCGGTCACGATCCGGCTGCTCGACCCGCCGCTGCACGAGTTCCTGCCCGACTACACCGAGCTCGCGGTGCAGGTCGCGATCGAGGAGGAGCACGGCGAGGACAACCCGCGCACGGTCAAGCTGCTCGCTGCGGTGAAGCGGCTGCACGAGGAGAACCCGATGCTGGGGCTGCGCGGCGTACGCCTCGGCATCGTCATCCCCGGCCTGTTCACGATGCAGGCGCGGGCGATCCTCGAGGCCGCCGCCGCTGCGTACGGCCGCCGGGGGAGACCCGCAGCCGGAGATCATGATCCCGCTGGTCGGCGCCCCGCAGGAGCTCGAGCTGATGAAGGCCGAGATCATCGCGGTCGCCGCCGAGGTGGAGAAGGAGTCCGGCAACAAGCTGGAGTTCAAGATCGGCACGATGATCGAGCTGCCCCGTGCGGTGGCGGTGGCCCACAAGATCGCGAAGTCGGCGGAGTTCTTCTCGTTCGGCACCAACGACCTGACGCAGATGACGTGGGGGTTCTCGCGCGACGACGTCGAGGCGTCGTTCTTCTCGACGTACCTCGACAAGGGCATCTTCGCGGTCTCGCCGTTCGAGTCGCTCGACGTCGAGGGCGTCGGCCTGCTCGTCGAGCACGCGGTGAAGGTGGGCCGCAAGGCGCGCCCTGACCTGCACCTCGGCGTCTGCGGCGAGCACGGGGGAGACCCGGACTCGATCCACTTCTTCGACCGGATCGGGCTCGACTACGTGTCGTGCTCGCCCTATCGCGTACCCGTCGCGCGCCTCGAAGCCGGCCGCTCCTCTGCGGGCGGCTCCGCGTCGGCCTGAGTCTGGCCCGTCCACAGTTCATCGCCGAGGCCCCCGTCCACAGTCGGCGACCCGTCGCGGGCGGGCGGCCAGACCGCCTCCTAGCGTCGAGGCATGGACCAGCCGGATCACTGGGGCCACGGCGGGAGCTGGTGATATCGTTGAGTCCAAGTGATATCACGCAGGAGGCGGGCATGGCAGCAGTAACCATCCGGAACCTGCCGGACGAGACGCATCGGGCGATCAAGGCGCGGGCGGCTCGCAACGGACGTAGCACGGAAGCCGAGATCCGCGAGATCCTGGGCGAAGCAGTCAAGCCTCAAGCGCACGAAGGTCTCGGCGACCTGCTGGCCAAGGTCGGGGCCGGCGTGGGCGGCGTAGACCTCAACATCGTCCGGGATCCCGCGGAGGCAGAAGCGCCTGATCTGCGGTGATCGTCGTCGACACCAACGTGATCTCAGAGCCGCTTCGGTCGGCTCACGACGAGGGCGTACGTGAGTGGCTCAACCGGCAAGCGCCAGAGACGCTTGTATCTGTCAGCCATCACGGTCGCCGAGCTCATGCTCGGTGTCGAGCTGCTGCCGGACGGACGCCGCAAGGATGAGCTGAGGTCCGCCGTCGAGTCGGTCGTCGCCGACACGTTCGCTGGCAGGATCCTGGATTTCGATTCCGGCGTGGCGATGACGTATGCGTCTCTGGTGGCAGGCGCGCGTGGACAAGGAATCGCCGTCTCGGTCGCGGACGGCCAGATCGCGGCGACCGCCAGCCACCACGGCTTCGCCGTGGCGACCAGGGACGTGCAGCCCTTCGAAGCGCTCGGGCTCACGGTGATCAATCCGTGGTCATGAGCTCGGCCAGCAGCGACGGGTTCGCGCGGCGCAGGATGCGCTCGACATCCTCACGCTCGCGGCGGCGTAGAGCACGCGCCTGGGTTCGGCATACCGCGGCTTCGGCTCCTTGCCGAGTGCCCGTAGCGCCTCGACCCGCTCGGGGAGCGAGTTGTGGGCGTTGTCGGAGATCTTGACCAGTACGGCGTCCGGCGACTCCGCGACGAGCTCGATGGCCTCGGCATACGTGAGATCGGGATGCAGGTTGCGTGACACCAGGGCGACCGCGGCCAGGGAACGCTCGGACACGCCCTCGTCGCGCAGGTCCTGCGAGGGTCAGGTCGGAGTCCTCGACGACGTCGTGGAGCATCGCGGCGACCTGCAGTTCAACGTCGAAGTCGACGAGTCCTGCCGCGACCGCTTCGACATGCTCCATGTAGTCGACACCGAGCAGGTCGACCTGCCCGTCGATGGGCTCGACGTGCGATGGCGCGAGCGCCCTCAAGCGTGATCATCACCGGGTCTCCTCATGTCGGGCAGCATTCCACAATTAATTACTGTCACTATGACTATAATAGAGGTGACAGATCAGGAGACGACATGACGCAAGGTGTTCACCGAGAGAGGCGCGTGCTGCGTCTGGATCGAGCTGACAGATGAGGGAGCGTTGAAGTTGAGCGGTCAGGACCTCGGCGGGTTCATGGGGACGAAAGAGTACGAGTACTTCATCACGGTCCAGCCCCGAGACTTCGGCACCATCAACGCCGCTCTCTGTCAGCCTGCTGATGCGGACGTCATGGCCTCGATGTGCGCCCATGCCGACGAGATCTTCACGCACGGCGAGAGCACGTGGCTCAAGGATCTCGGCATCGACTTCGGGTTCATCAACCATCACTCGTTCGACTGATGAGCAGACAAGCGCCACCGGAGCACACCTGGGCGTACGTGGGCGTCGAGGTCGTCGTGTTGACGATCCGCGAGGGCCAGCTCCAGGTCATGGCCATCCGCCGAGTCTTCGAACCCGGCAGCGGAGAGCTCGCGCTGCCCGGTGGATTCGTCCACCTCGACGAGGACCTCGAGACCGCCGCACGGCGCGAGCTGCGCGAGGAGGCCGGCCTCGAGGTCGACTTCCTCGAGCAGGTCAAGACATACGGCGACCCGAGCCGCGACCCCCGCAACCGTACGTTCGCCGTCCTCTATCTCGCCGTGATGCCGGACCTGCCCGAGGGCTTGGCCGGCACCGACGCTTCGGACGCAACCTGGATCCCGGTCGACGAGATGCTCGCTCTCGACCTCCCGTTCGACCATCACGACATGCTCGTCGACGCGGTCGAGCGTGCCCGTGCGAAGCTCGAGTACTCACCGATCGCCGCCTCGTTCTGCGGTCGGGAGTTCACGATCGCCGAGCTGCGACGGGTCTACGAGACCGTGTGGGGTCGCCCTTTGGACCCGGCGAACTTCACCCGCAAGGTGCTCTCGGTCGACGACTTCGTCGTGCCGACCGGCAAGCGCATGTCCGAAGGTCCCGGCCGGCCCGCGCGGACGTACACCCGAGGCGCCGCCGGACCCTGCACCCGGCGATCGCGCGATAGCCGACCTCACGAGCGTTTCGATGAGTGGTTCTCCGACCCGGTGGGCGATGCGTGACCATCCACCGGGTCGAAGCTTGGGTCGCTACTTCAGCGCAAGGTTGATGTAGGCCTCACCGCGGCCGAACAGGTCGCTGACCTGGAGCAGCCCACCGGCGACAGCCGCCTTGGGCACGTCATAGACCAGCACGCCGGTCTTGGGGACGTCGGGTTGCATGTCCTCGAAGATGAGCGTCTCGCCGTCATCGCCGATCGCAGCGAACGTGCCGTCACTGTCGGTGCTGTACTTCTTGCCGTTGCCGCCGATGAGCTTGGCGGCTTCGTCCAAGAAGGTCTTGGTCTCGTCCTTGGTGTTCTCGATCGTCAGCTCGACGATGACGTAGACGCCGCCGGCCTTCTCCTCGAGGAACTCTCCGCCGACTGTCGGCGCGGTCTTGGCCGACTTGACGGTGTAGCGGGTGCCCTGGAGCTCGATCGTCTCGCCGATGGCGACGGGATTGCTCTTGGTGCCGACCTTGTCGTCCTTCCTTGGTGTCGACGGTGTTGCCGGACGAGTCGACCTTCTTCGGGTCGTCGCCGCCACCTCCGCTGCCCAGGCTCGGAGCACGATGATGATGACGATGATGATCGCGCCGATCCAGCGCTTCTTCTTGTACCAGGGCCGGTTCGCCTTCGCGTATGCCTTGCGAGCCGCCGCTTCAGCGCGGAAGTTGTGGGGCTGCTCGGCCGGCGGAACCGGCATGGTCGCGGTCGACCGTGTGCGACGACTGCAGCGTCTCGGTCCATCCCGAGCCGTCCCACCAGCGCATCGTCCCTTCGGAGTCGGGATACCAGCCTGCAGGCGGTTTGTCGGTCATGAGTTCCCCTCCGAGGGCGGCGACTCCGGTGAGGCGCGGCACCTGAGGGTAGGTCGGATGCGCCGCAATCACATGGGCACAAGGTCCCGAGTATGAGATTGGCTGTCTGAGACGCTCACTACCCGTCGAGAACATCCAGGCGGGAGACGCGTCGCGGAGGTATTGCCTGACGAGTCGTAAGGTTCGTAAGATGGACGTATGGCCGTGAGGAACGCGAATGAGGCACGCACACGCTGGGCGGAGATCCTCGACCAGGTGCGCGACGAGCCCGTCCACATCGAGCGCCGGGGGCGAGAAGTCGCCGTCGTGGTGAGTCCCGCCTTCTTCGAGCGGGCCGTCACCGCGCTCGAGGACATCGAGGACATCGCCGACGGTGAAGCCGCGCTCGAGGACGAGGAGCTCGTGACTCACGAGCAGCTGATGCACGACCTCGGCCTCGAGACTGTCTGAGCCGGATGTACGAGTCCCTTCACCGCATCGGCCGCCAAGCAGATCCACAAGATGGACCGCGTTGCTCGTGATCGAGTCCTGCGCACCATCGAGATCCTGCGAGGGACGCCTCGTCCTCCGCGCGCGATACAACTCGTCGGCTCGAAGGAGCTGTGGCGTGTTCGCACCGGCGACTATCGGATCATCTACCGAGTGGAGGACGAACGACTCCTGGTGGTCGTGGTCAAAGTCGGCCACCGAGGCGACGTCTACCGCTGAGGCCGGCTAGACCACCGACGCGACGTCCTCGACTTCCTCGTCGGCGTGGTGCTTGCGGCCGACGATCAACGCGGCGATCAGGGCACCCAGCGTGCCGAGCAGCTCGTCGCTGAGCGTGTCCTCGTATGCGCCGTCGAGCTCCGTGCCGCGGCGGATGAACGTGTACCACTCGCCGAGCTCCCAGCCCACGGCCAGGATCGCGCCGAGCCCGGTGATCGTCAGGATGAGTCCCCACGCCGGACCGGACCAGACGAGGCGCAGCAGCAGGCCGCAACCCCAGAGCAGCAGCATCCAGTTGAAGAAGTGGTTGGCGTTGTCCCACCAGTCGACCGAGTCGTAGAGGTCGACGGTGTTGCCCGAGACGTCGACGAGGAACGGCGACATGATCAGCGCGAACGCGCCCCAGGGCAGCTGGTCGACGGGCGTACGCTCGCGGGTCCGCCACCACCAGATCGCCGGGACGATCAGCATCATCAGGGGATAGGCGATCAGGCGGTAGCCGAAGCCCTTGCCCTCGAACTGGTCGAGGCCGGCGAACGCGCCGATGACGAGCTGGATGAACGTGAGCGCGAAGATGACGACCGCCGCATAGAAGCCGCGGGTCCTGGGGATCTGCATGGCGAACACCCTCCCACAATTGCCGCCAATCTGCGCCAAAGGCCGATCAGCGCAGCAGCAGCCAGGTGACGGCCGCACAGGCGGCGAACAGCACCGCTGCGGCCGCGACGACGATCTTCGTCGACCAACCAGACGGCGCCCCGACGTCAGGCTCGCCGACAGCAACGCGATCGAGCGCATCCGCGAACTCCTCGGCGCTCCGGGGCCGAGCTGCCGGGCTCGAGCGCCATGGCGCGGGCGAGGACGGAGTTGAGAGCGGCCCGATGATCGGCAGGAAGCCGGCCCGGGCGATCAGACGCCTTGCGGGTCACCAGCGAGATCGGGTCGTCGACGTCGAACGGCAGCGTGCCGGTCAGCAGGACGTACGTGACCACGCCGAGCGCATAGATGTCGCTGCGCTCGTCGACGCCGCGGCCGAGGGCCTGCTCAGGAGCCATGTATGACGGCGTGCCGGTCGTGACGGTGATGCCGCTGGCCTCGGCGAGACGTTTGGCACTGCCGAGGTCGGCGACCACGACGCGTTCGTGACCGTTCTTGTCGAGGTCGATCAGCAGGTTGCTGGGCTTGATGTCGCGGTGGATGACCCCGGCGTCGTGCAGCACCTGCACGGAGCGGGCCGACTGGGCGGCGAGCTCGAGGGCACGATCGGGCGGCAGCGACCCATCGGCGCAGTCGGCGAGCGTGCCTCCGGCCGCGAAGTCCATGACGAAGAACGGTTGACCCTCGTGCGTGCCGACGTCATACACGCGTATGACCCGGTCGCTGCTGAGGCGCCGCAACAGCTTGGCCTCCTCGAGGAACCGCTCGCGGACGTCGGCGTGGTGCGACCAGTTCTCGGCGAGCACCTTGACGGCGACGGTGATCTCGAGCTCGGTGTCGAAGCCCTGCCACACAGTCGCGAACGCACCTGAGCCATGAACCCGATCCAGGCGATAGCGTCCGATGTGCTTCATCACCGAAAGTATGGACGACGCACGGGGTGAGCCGCGCACAGACACCGGCTGAGGCACGTCCGCAAAGAATGTGGCCCCCACGGGCAACTTTTCTGGTGCTTCCCGCATCTGATCAGTGACACGTCATACATGATCGGAGCCAGAACCATGATGAAGAAGCAGATTGCCGCCATCGTGCTCGGCGTCAGCGTCGCAGGAGGCGTTGGCACCGGGGTGCTGGCGAACGCCCTGACGACGAAGACCCCCGCCGCCGCGGCACCCGACCACGCGACCACGACCACCCCGAAGCCCACCGCAACCAAGCCGAGCGCGACGACGACGACGCCGAAGGCGACAACAGCCAAGCCGACCGTCAAGCCCGCAGCGCCAGCCAGCCTCGTGATCGCGCCCGGACGCGTCGGCGCCGCGCGCGTCGGCATGAGCAAGCAGGCGGCGCTGGCAACGGGCCTGTTCAACGCCGACACCCCGCCGCCGGTCGACGGCTGCCCGGTGCTGCCGCTGACGTGGAAGAAGGCGTACGCCGACATGCTCGACGTGACGACGCTCGGCAACGGCGAGATCGCCTCGATCGGAGTCCGGGGCAAGCTCCCCCGCACGAAGTCAGGCCTCGGGGTCGGCAGCACGTACGCCCAGGTCCGCGCAGCGATCGAGGACAAGACGCCGGTCGAGGCGGGCTACAGCCAGTCGGGCCTGTACGAGTACGACCCGCAGGCCGGAGGCTGGATCGGCTACCTGTTCAACCCGCCGGTGGATCAGCTCAAGGCCAACACCCCGGTGGCGTTCATCGAGGTCACCAAGGGCGAACAGCCGGGGCTGATGCGCGACGGCTGCTGACCCTGCGCCGTTTTCCCCGGCGTCACAGGGGTAGCCGACCCACGGCGTGGACCGACGAGGTCCTATCCTGACCCGATGCTGCACATTCGCCTGGGCGAGCTCCGTTCGGTGGACCCGGTGGCCGACGACCTCGGCCGCAGCTACGTCGGCTATCGGGCGGGCATGACCGACGCCCAGGTGTACGAAGCCAACCGCGGCTGCTGGCGGCTGGGGGAGCGGGCGCAGGACGAGCGGTACGCGATCTTCAGCTTCGACGGGATCGTCTGCCAGGCTCTCGAGATCTCCAGCGTCGAGCCGGCGCCGAAGCGCTCCATGCGCAGCGTCGTCTATGGGCGGGTGCTCGGCACGGGCGACCGCATCTACGACACGTACGTCAACCGGCCCGCGCCGGAGTCGCGCGGCCGCAACCCGATCTCGTACGTACCCGACGAGGCCCTGCCGCCGGCGGATGTCGAGTTCCACGTCAGCCCTCGCGGAGCCGGCTTCGGCGATCCGGAGTCCAATCGCGAGGTCGAGATCGTGGCGATGAGCTTCGTCAGTGGCCAGTACGCCGTCGACGGCTGGATCGTCGAGGACGTCAGCGCCCTCAACCTCGGGTGGGACATCACGGCCAGCAAGGGTCGGCGGCTGCGGCACATCGAGGTGAAGGGCGTCGCGGGCCCGGTCCCCAAGATCCTCGCCACCCGCAACGAGCTGCGAGCCGCGGGGCACGACCTCGACTGGCTGCTCGTCGTGGTGACCGACGCGCTGACCACGCCGCGCCTGCATGAGTACGGACCCGAAGAGGTCCGCCGGCTTGCCGTCCCGCTCGCGTACGAAGTGGACCTCGGCGGCCTCTGAGCCGGTGCCGCCCAAGCCCCGTACGCGGGGCGGGCTTGCCATGCCCTCACGCGATCCCTTAATGTGAATGAAAATCATTCCCAATAAGGAAAGCGACCCTCATGCAACTGGTACGACGATCTCGGGTGGCCCTTGCGGTCATCATCTCGACGCTGGCTCTTGGCGCCTCGGCCTGCAGCGGCGGCAGCACCGGCGACGCCGTCAAGGTGTCCTCAAGCGACGAGCCGGCGGGCCAGCTGACCGGGCCCAGGCTCGTGATGACGTACGACGGGGGAGTGCGTGTCCTCGAGCGCGACACCCTCAAGACGGTCGCGGACTTCCCGATGACCGGGTTCCTGCGGGTCAACAAGGCCGGCGACGAGCGGCACGTGCTCGTGTCGACCGAGAAGCAGGGATTCCGGCTGCTCGACACCGGGGTCAAGGTCGAGTCTCACGGTGACCACTCGCACTACCTGCCCGATGGCAAGCCCGCACTGGTCGGCGCGTTCAAGGCGCTGGAGCCCGGGCACGTCACGATCCACGACGGCAAGACCGTGCTGTGGAGCGACGGAAGCGGCACGGCGCAGATCCTCGACTCCGCCAAGCCGACCAAGGTCGTCGGCACCTACAAGGCGGCCGCCCCGCACCACGGCGTTGCTGTGCAGCTCGACGACGGCCTGCTGGTCACGGAGGGCACGGTCGACAAGCGCACCGGCGCCAAGGTCGTACGGCTCGGCAAGGAGATCGCCGGCTCCGACGACTGCCCGGGCGTGCACGGTGAGGCCACGGCCGGCAACGGCACCGCGGTGATCGGCTGCGAGAACGGCGTGCTGCTGTATGACGGCGGGAAGTTCACCAAGCTCGACAGCCCCGACTCGTACGGACGCATCGGCAACCAGGCCGGCTCGCCGTCGTCGCCGATCGTGCTCGGCGACTACAAGGTCGACAAGGATGCCGAGCTCGAGCGTCCTGAGCGCATCACGTTGATCGACACCGAGACCAAGAAGCTCAAGATCGTCGACCTCGGCACGAGCTACTCGTTCCGCTCGTTGGGCCGTGGCGCCGCGGGCGAGGCGATCATCCTCGGCACCGACGGTGCGCTGCACGTGCTCGACGCCAAGGACGGCAGCACGCTCTCGACGATCAAGGTCGTCAAGCCGTGGAGCGAGCCGGTCGACTGGCACCAGCCGCGGCCGACGCTGCACATCAGCGGCGACACCGCGTGGGTCACCGAGCCGGCCACCTCGACGGTGCACGTCGTCAACATCCCGTCCGGCAAGGTCGTCAACAGCATCAAGCTCGACGTCGTGCCCGACGAGATCACCTCGAGCTGAGGGATCCGGTGGCCGAGGAGGCGCTCCTCGGCCACCGGGCTCAGGCGCCGACGTCCATGCCTGCGGCCCGCAACCTCGCGCGAATGTCGTCGAGCAGGCGGGTGGGAAACTCCGACGTACGCCGGCACCGCTCGACGAGGTAGACGATCTTGTTGAGTCGCGGCCCGGGCATCTCGAGCCCGCGCGACGCCAGCGCCGGCCGCAGCACGTTGCGGTCGAACGCCCCGTCGCTGTGGACCTCGGTGCCTCGCCACAGGGCGAACGCCTGCTTGAGGTCGCCGTGAGCGACCACGCCGTTCTCCGGCGAGAGAGCCACGGCGATCGCCGCCACCAACCAGGCATCGTCGTGCTGGAGCGAGTCGACGCCCAGCTGCACGGTGCCCGAGCCCGCCGGTCGCGTCTCGGGCAGGTCGAACTCCACGACGGCGGCGAACGTCAGGCCGGGATAGCGCAGCTCGATGCGGGTGCCGCTGTCGGTCAACGAGATCTTCTGGCCCGGCGCAGGCGTCGTGGCCTCGCCGGTCGGCCCGGTGAGCTCGACGATGGCGCCGTTGGCGCGCTGCCCGCGATGGACGACCGGCTGCCCGGCCGTCGCCGTGATGACCAGTGCGGGATCACTGACGTAGGGCAGGCGCACGAACACGTACGCCGACCCGCCGATGTGTTCGGCGACGATCGGCTGCTGCTCCGGCAGGTTCATGCGCCGGGCGAGCACGAACGCGGCACCGGCCTCGATCGTCACGTCGCCTGAGTGCTGCTCGCCGGCTGACCAGGCGATGTGCAGCACCGGGGCTCCTCGTGGAATGCGTTCCGCCGCGGCTCGACCTCAGCCGCGAATGACCCTCACGATGATGCCATGAACGGAACTCTCTCAGGTCTCGCCTCCAACCTGCTGATCCTGGTCATCTTCGTCGTGGTCGTATGGGCGGCGCTGCGCATCGCGCAGAGCATCTTCGGCGTGAGCTCCAAGCGGGCGGCGGCGAGTGAGGTCGCCGCGAAGCTCGTGTCATACCCCACCGGGTCGGCCGCGGTGCTGCGTCGCCGCTTCGTGCGCGCCCTGACCGGGCAGCACGTCGTGATGCCGAGCGGTGAACGACTCGCGTTCGCCGAGCTGTCGGTGCGGGTGGCCCCGGAGGACCTGGAGCGGCTCGACCCCGACGGCGACCTCGAGCGGCTCGGTGCCGATGGTGCCGCGCTCTATCTGGCGCACGCCGAACGCGCTGGCTGGGCCGTCCCGGCAGAGGTCACGGTCATCGTCGAGGTGGACCCGGGGCTGCGGTCCGGATGGATTCCGCCGGCGCGCGGCAGCGGTCGCGCCGATCCCGCCCGACGCACCCCAGAACGTACGCCGATGGGGTGGGACGTCCTCACGGACGACCGACCCGTCACCCGTCGAACCCGCCTCGACGATGAACTTCCCGGCGCTCGTGCCCGACCTCGACGACACCGCGCCCACCATGAACGTCGCGAGTGGCCTGCGACTGGAGCGCAACGGGCGTACGGCATCGATCCCGAACGACGGCGCCGTGCTGGGCCGCCTGCCGGAGAGTCCGGTGCGATTCGACGAGCCACAGGTGTCCTATCGACACGCCGCCATCCGGCTGCAGGGCACGCAATGGCAGGTGAAGGACCTCGGCAGCACCAATGGCACGACGATCGACGGCCAGCGCATCGATGAGTGGACGACCGTGCGCGCCGGGACCGTCATCGCGCTTGCGGGTGTCAGCGTGGTCGCGGCGATGGACACGTCGGGAACCGTGCATCTGCAGGGATTGACCAGTCTTTAGGGACAATGGAGCTGCCCGACGTAACGTCAAGGTGAGTGTCTCGCCCTACTGGAACAGGAGGATCAGCCCGATGCCGGATCCTCTCGCGAGCCAGGTGACGCCACCCGGCACGGTGCCGGTCGAGCTGCGCTTCGAGCTGCTGGGGCGGATCGGTGCGGGCAACCACGGCGTCGTGTTCCGTGCCCGCGACAGCCAGCTGCAGCGTGAGGTGGCGATCAAGCGGTTCTCGCACTTCCTCGCCGACGACCCGCGCGCGATGCGCCGCATCACTCGCGAGGTGGCGGCGCTGGCGCGGGTGTCCCACCCGAATGTCGTGACGGTGCACGACCTCGTGCACATGCCGGACGGCGACGGCGAGGTCACCCCGCACCTCGTGATGGAGCTCGTCGAGGGCACGTCGCTGCGTGATCTGTTGGCCACGCGGGGGCCGAGCATGCGCTCGGTCGCTGCCGTCCGCGGCGTGCTCGAGGGACTCGCCGCCTGTCACCAGGCCGACATCCTGCACCTCGACATCAAGCCCGCCAACGTCCTGGTGACGACTCGCGGGGGAGTCAAGATCGTCGACTTCGGCATTGCCCGAGCGGCATCGGACACCACCGCGACGGTGGCCGGGACGCCGCACTACATGGCCCCGGAGCAGTTCGACGGCAGGGCCGACGAACGCAGCGACATCTACTCCGTCGGCTGCCTGTTGTACGAATGCGTGACCGGAGCGCCGCCGTTCGAGGGCACGATGGCCGCCCAGGTGATGGCGCACCGCAACAAGCCTCGACCCGACCCCCGCGCGCTGGCCCCGCAGGTCACTCCGGCGCTGGCCGCTGTGGTGATGCGGGCGATGGCGATCGACCCGTCGGCCCGCTATCAGAGCGTCGCCGAGATGCTGTCGGCGTTGGCCGCAGTCGGTGCGGGCGTCGACCTGTCGGTGGCGCCCGACGCAGGCCCTCATGAGGTGACGTCCGTGTCGGATGCGCCTGTCGCAGCCCGGTCCGGTCGTCACGCGCTGGAGCAGGCTCAAGGCGTACGAGGTCGGGATCTCGCTCAGTGCCTTCATCGTGGCGCTGTTGCCGGGGCTGGTGTGGCTCAGCACCTTGTTCGTGCCGCAGGAATATCGGCCGCCGGCCATGAGCGAGGCCAACTCGACGGCGTGGTGGGTGCTCGCGATCGCGATTGCCGGCGTCTTCCTGCTCGTACGCCGCAGGTCGTTCCTCGCCGCGATCGGTGGCCCGCCCGTGGGCGCGCCCCGGCCCCAACGGCTGATCGACCCGTCGATGCGAAGCGGGCTGCGGCTCGCGGCGGCAGCGGCGGCGCGCGGCTCGTTGCCGATGCTCTTCCCCTGGTACGTCCTCCTGGTCGCCGGGTTGGCAACGCGGGCGACGTGCCGTGGCCCGATGACCTGTTCGGGACCACGTGGGGCGTCGCATGGGTGCTGATGCCCGCCGCTGCGGTGGCGCTGGTCCTGCGCGGGATGTCGCGGCTGAGACTCCGCTTCGGGTCGCTGATGATGGCGATGATCCACCTGGCGGGGGCGGGTCTGGCGGCAGTGCTGTTCGTCGCATACCCGCTCGCGGGCTGACCGTTCATACGGACTGACTTTCTCGAACGGCCTTGACGGGCGCCGGATGCGGTTTAGACTCACCAGCACCACCAGTCACGGGGGAACCATGCTCAAGATCATCGCCATCGTCGTGTCGCTGATCGCTGCGCTGCAGGCGCCGACGCAGGCCGACGTCAGTCACGACGGTGCCTACTCCAACCAGACGCCGTACGGAAACCCGTCGAAGACGTCGATCAAGAAGCCGCCGTCCGGCTACACCCAGGTGTTCCTGGAGACCGTCGCGCGTCACGGTTCGCGCAGCCAGACCAGCGATGGCGACGAGAAGCAGGCCCTCGCCGTGTGGAATGCCGCCTCCAAGAAGGGCGCGCTGACCTCGACCGGTGAGAAGTTCGACGACGACCTCAAGAAGTTCCAGGCGGCCGAAGAGGCCGTCGGCTACGGCAAGCTGAGCACCTTGGGTCATGAGGAGTGGGTCGGCATCGGCCGGCGTACGGCCGCCAACTACCGCAGCTTCCTCACCAAGGCGGCTGACAAGCAGGACGACATCGACTTCGAGACCACGGATGTCCGCCGCACCAAGCAGAGCGCGGACGCGCTGCGCGATGGCCTCGTCGCCGCGATCCCTCGCCTCGACATCGAGAAGCGCGAGGAAGTCGACCGCCTGAAGATCTCCAGCGGTTCCACGAGTGACGGCAGGGCAGCGATCGAGAGCATTGAGGACCGCTCCGACGTCCGCAAGGCGGCGCGCAACGTGCTGCGCAAGCTCTACTCGTCGTCGTACGTCGACAGCCTCAGCGACCCGGTGGCCGATGCCCTCGACATCTACGGCTTGTACGCCATCGCGGCGGGCATGCAGGGCGACACCGACGTCACCTTCAGCCGCTACGTGCCGCTCGCCGACGCGAAAGTGCTGGGCTACGCGAAGGACGCCGACAAGTTCTACAAGTACGGGCCCGGGGTCAAGGGCGAGACGAACTCCTACCGCAAGGCCCAGCCGATCCTCGACGACTTCTTCACCAGGCTCGACCAACGCCTGGCCGGCGACGACACTGCCGCGGTGTTCCGGCTCGCCCACGGCGAGACCACGATCCCCTTTGCCGCGCTGACCAAGATGCCGGGCGTGTCGCAGCAGGCCTCGCTCAGCTCACCGTTCTCGTACTCCAACAACAAGTGGCGCGGCGAGGTCGCCGGCAAGATGGCCGGCAACATCGAGTGGGCGGCCTACCGCAACTCCAAGGGCAGCGTGCTCGTGACGATCCGCTACAACGAGAAGCCGGTCAAGCTCGAGAAGCCGTGCAAGGGCGAGAAGGACAACTCGTACTTCTACAAGCTCAGCGAGCTCAAGGCCTGCCTGCTCTGAGCCATGGTGTCCGAGGTGGTGATCGACGAGCGGTTGGCGTACGCGATCGAGCACCGGCGCCAGCTGGAGATCCGGTATGTCGTCAGCCTGGAGTCGCGTGGGGTGCGGGTGATCAACCCGCACGTCGTGTTCACCACTCCGACCGGCGCGCTGTCACTTCACGCGGTGCAGGTGGGTGGCTTCTCGTCGTCGGGGCTGGCCGAGCCCGCGTGGCGCGCGTTCGACCTGGCGCGGGTGTGGGTCACCGATCTGCTGGACAGCACCTTCGAGATCGACGACGAGCTGAACCTCGGCAACCGTGACCTCTATGCCGAGATCCACCTCGCGGTGGGCGAGTAGACGCTTTGAACAATTGCATGCAATGCATGCAGTGGCTATCCTGAATCCAGGAGGCAGTGACATGAGCATGCTCACGGTGAGGGACCTCGATCCAGAGGTCAAAGCGAAACTGCGCGAGCGTGCAGCCCGGCAGGGCCGATCGATGGAGGCCGAGGTGCGTCTGATTCTCGCCAAGGCCGTCGAGGTCGACGAGGACAGGCCGAGCATTGCCGACGTGTTCCTTGGCGAGTTCTCCGACCATCCAGTTGAGCTTGACCTCCCAGATCGAAAGTCGACGCCTCAGCGGCCGACCGATCTTTGATCATCTCTTACACAATGGAGCTCGCAGTGGTTTGACGAGCAAGGAGCCTACTTGCGCAGGCGTACGAGGTCGGCGAGCGCGGCGTCCGAGAGCTCGGTGAGGGCGCCTTCGCCGCCGTTGACGACCGCATCGGCGAGTGAGCGCTTGGACCGGATCAGCTCGGCGATCGACTCCTCGATCGTGCCCTCGCTGATCAGCCGGTGCACCTGGACGTTCTTGGTCTGCCCGATGCGGTGGGCGCGGTCGGTGGCCTGGTCCTCGACGGCGGGGTTCCACCAGCGGTCGTAGTGGATGACGTGGTCGGCCTTGGTGAGGTTGAGGCCGACGCCGGCCGCCTTGAGCGACAGCACGAAGACCGGGACCTCGCCGCTCTGGAACTTGTGCACCATCTTCTCCCGCGCCCGCACCGTCGTGGCGCCGTGGAGGAACTGGTGGCCGATCTTCTTCTCCTCGAGGTGCCGCGTCAGCAGCCGGCCCATCTGGGCGTACTGCGTGAACACCAGGGTCGCGCCGTCCTCGGCGACGATCTCCTCGACGAGCTCGTCGAAGACGCCGAGCTTGCCCGAACGCCCGGTGATGCGGGCTTCGGGCTCGCGGAGGAACTGCGCCGGATGGTTGCAGATCTGCTTGAGCTGGGTCAGCAGCTTGACCACGAGGCCACGGCGCTGGATGCCCTGCGCGTTCTCGATCTGCGTCATCGTGCTGCGGACGACGGCCTCGTAGAGCCCGACCTGCTCGCGGGTGAGGTTGATGCGGTGGTCGGTCTCGATCTTGGGCGGCAGCTCGGGCGCGATTCCGGGGTCTGACTTGCGGCGCCGCAGCACGAACGGCCGGATGAGCTGCGACAAGCCGGTCGCCTTGCCGGAGTCACGCCGCGACTCGATCGCCCGCGACCAGGTGTTGCGGAACTGTTGGTTCGTCCCGAGGAGCCCCGGCGTGGTCCAGTCGAGGATCGACCACAGCTCGCCGAGGTTGTTCTCGACGGGTGTGCCGGTCAGTGCCAGCCGCGCCTGGGCCGGTATGCCGCGGATCGCCTGGGCCGTGCGAGCGTGCGGGTTCTTGATGTTCTGCGCCTCATCGGCGACGACGAGTCCCCACCCTGGCTGGTGCTCCGACAGGTCGATCGCGTCGGAGCGCATCGTGGCGTAGGTCGTGACGAGGAATCCGTCCTTGACGCCGTCGAGTCGCCGCTTGGGCCCGTGATAGCGGCGTACGTTGACGCCGGGCGCGAAGCGCTTGATCTCGCGCTCCCAGTTGCCCAGCACGGATGCCGGGCACACGACGAGCGTGGGCGCCGTCGTGGTCGCGGTGCGCTGCAGGTGCAGGGCGATCAGCATGACGGTCTTGCCCAGGCCCATGTCGTCGGCGAGGATGCCGCCGAGGCTCAGGTCGACGAGCTGGGTCATCCAGCGCAGGCCCTGCAGCTGGTAGTCGCGCAGCGTGCCGTCGAGGCCGTCGGGTTGCACCGCCGGGGCGATGTCGCGGTCCTGCACGGCAAGCCGCTTGCGTACGTCCTCGAGCCAGCCGACCGTGTCGACCTCGGTCATCCGGCCGTCGATCTCGAGCTCGCCGGTGACGGTCGCCCTCAGCGCCTCGAGCGGGGAGATCTCGCGGGTGCGTCGCTCGAGCACGCGCTGCAGGCGTGACTTGTCGACGAACACCCATCGGTCGCGCAGTCGCAGCAGGCCGGTCTGGGACTGGGCGAGCTGGTCGAGCTCGGCCGCCGACAGCACGTCGTCGCCGAGCGCGACCTGCCAGTCGAACGAGAACAGCTGGCCCTGCGTGAACGCCGACGGGCGATCCGAGCGCGGCGACTCGTCACGGCGTACGACCGCGGACGTCGACAGCTCGCGGATGAGCTCGGGTGGCCAGCGGATCTCGATGCGATTGGCCATCAGCGTCGGCGCGAGGGCGCGATCGCCGAGGCGTGCCAGCTCGTCGGGGCTGACGGTCGCCGCGCCGCGGGTGTGCGGGTCGCGCAGGCGCTCGGCGGGGGACCACCACGGCTCGAGCCGGCGCAGCATCGCCGCGGTCGGCTCCTTGGCGTCCTGGCCGAGCGGGTGCGACGTCGTGCCGCTGAACATGTCGCCGGCGTCGAACGCAGCCCACGAGCCGGAGCGCGGCTGCACCCTCAGGCGTACGACCGCGGCCTGGGTGGGGGTGGGCTGCTCGAGGAACGACACCATGAGCGTCCACGAGAACGTCGTCTCGCGTTGGCGAGGCTGCTTGGCCTGCGGCGAGACGTACGCCTGGCGCTGCGGCGTCGAGGCCGCGGCGGGAGCGTCGACGGCGAGCGCCTTGAGGAACGCGTTGATCGTCGCCTGGCCGCGACCGGCGTTGCTGTCGATCGCGGAGGCTGCGTTCTGCAGCTGGTTGAGCTCGGTCGAGTCCGGCGAGCCCAGCGCGCCACGCGCCATGATGCGCAGCGCGAGGATCGCCGGAGTGGCCCACGCGCGTACGGACGGGTCGGCCGACATGACCCGGATGCCCTGGCTCAGCGCGCCGATCGACTCGTTGGCCGTGGCCTCGTGATCGCCGTCGGGGGCGTGGAACACGAAGCGCGAATCAGCCGGATTCTCGTCTGCGACGAACTCCACGGGGAAGCGCAACAGCCGGCGCAGATCCGTGGACGTGGGCATCCCTCCATTGTCGCTCACGGCTCCAACTTGCAGTCATGGGGCTACCCCCGCGCCCTCGTTCAGCGCGTCAGGATCTTCGCGTCGAGGAACTTGAAGTTGGTGTCGACCCGAGCCTCGCCGTCGGTGCCGAGCTCGACCGGCGTGTTGTCGCCGTCCTGCACGACGAGCAGTCCATGCGGGTAGCCCGGCAGTGGTGTGCTGACCGTGTCGGCGCCGTCGCAGTCCTGTGATCCGTCGGCGACCGGACCGTCGGCGACCGTGAAGTGCTTGAGCGGCCGGTTGGTCTGTCGGTCGTACGTGTAGAAGGTGTTGTCGCCCTGGCTCGACACGAGGAGCGTGCCGCTTCGCTTGCCGGTTTCGTAGATCGTGAGCCCCTCGGTGTCGGCGGCGATGCGTCCGCCGAATCCTGGGTCGACTCCCGACGGCACGCACTCCCCGCTCTGCTCGTCGTACGTCGCGGGGACCCCGAACTCCTTCGTACGCTCGACAGTGCGCGGCTGGCCCTGGAACTTCCCGTTCCCGACCTTGACCCGCCAGAGGCCGATGTCCTCCTGGGCGGCGTACAAGGTGCCGGCCGCTTCGTCCACGACGACGCCCTCGAGCTGCGGGCCCTCGCCGGGCTCCTCGCACGGCGACCAGGTCGTGTCATTGGGGAGGCGGAACGACGACGGGAAGTCGATCGTGTCGACCTTCTTGTAGGTCACCTTCCCGGCGACCGAAGCGAGCTTGAACAGGCCGACGTCGGTCTGGTGCCGCCGCGTGCCGACGACATACGTCGTGTCGTGCTCCTTGAACGTCGTCAGTCCGTAGACCGTCTCCTGCTCGTTGACCTGCGCCTGGTTGGTCGAGAACGCCAGGGGCACGTTGGCGGCGGTCACGTCGGTGAGCCGCCCACTGCGCGCGTCGATGGCGTACGACCGGATCTGGTCCCGTCCGCGGTCGCTGGTCACGGCGAGGTCGACGGTGTGTCCGCCGAGCTTGAAGCCGTGCACGATGTCGACGTTGTTGAAGCGCCCCGCTTCGTCGTCCGGCCCTGGTGCGGGCGGCGCCGCGATCGTCTGCAGGACCTTGCCGTTGAGGCTGTAGACGTTGAGTCCCGCGTTCTTGGCGGTGCCGATCACGACGCTGCGCGAGGTGTCGTGGCGGTTGACCCAGATCGCCGGATCGTCGGCGTCGCCGTTGTTGCCGGCGTCGTCGGCGTACACACCGGGAGTCTCCGTCTTGGCCGTCACGCTGACGAGCTGGTCGGCGGGTCGCGGGTGCGCGGACGCCTGGGAGACGACGAACGACGGGACGACGAGCAGGGCGAGGGCCGCGAAGGCGGGCGCAGGTGTGGTCACGGCCGCGACGCTAACCAGCCGGGTTGGACGAAAGGCGACGTGAAGGTGTGCGCCCGGCGAACGAGATGCGTCTGACATCGTGGGGGAGTGTGGATCGGGCGAGGGCTTGCTGTCGGGGCGATGCTGCTCGTCGCCGCCTGTACCGGCGAGCCGCCGGAGGGCGAGCCAGACTCGGCGATCCGCACCGCCACGATGCCGACGCTGACCCCGCCGCCCGACGCGTTCCCCGGCAAGAGCTGGCAGCGCAACGAGCAGGGTGACTGGTCCCGGCTCGACGCCACCCTCGAACGTACGGGCTCGACCTGCGTCGCCGTGATCAAGGACGGCGAGCTCGTCCACGACGCGTACTGGAACGGCGGCAGCGAGCACGGCCGGCACCGGGTCTACTCGATCACCAAGTCGCTGACGGCGCTGCTGGTGGGCATGGCGGCGGACGAGGGTGTGCTGGAGATCGACGACCTCGCATCTGAAGAGGTGGACGAGTGGCGCGTCGGCTCCGCGACCGACGTGACCGTCCGCGACCTGTTGTCGATGACCTCCGGGCGTCGCTGGACTGCCGCCACCGACACCCGCATGATCCGCGACGAGGCGGACAAGACGACGTACGCGGTCAACCTCCCGCAGGAGCGCGCACCCGGCACGAAGTGGGTGTACGACAACTCCGCCGCGCAGGCGCTGGAGTCCGTGCTGGACGACCTCTACGAGACCGACGACGTCGCCAAGATCGCGCGGGACCGCTTGCTGGAGCCGCTCGGCATGCGCGACACCGTCTGGTCCCGCGACCAGGCCGGCAACGCGCTGACGTTCTCCGGCGTGGAGTCGACGTGCCTCGACCTTGCGCGCGTCGGCCACCTCATGCTCAACCGCGGCGCCTGGGACGGCAAGCAGATCGTCTCGCCCGGCTTCGTCGCGCAGGCCACCCGGCCGTCGTCGAGCCTGAACGCGGCCTACGGGCTGCTGTGGTGGGTCAATGGCAAGGGCCGGATCGTCGAAGTCCTCCGGCAGGCCGGCTACCCGAACGACAAGCCGCCGTACGAAGGTCAGCTCGCGCCGAGCGTGCCCGCCGACGCGTTCTGGGCGTACGGCTATGGCGACCAGTACGTCGCCGTCGTGCCGTCCGAGGGAGTCGTCGCCGTACGCTTGGGCGCCCGGCCCGCGACGCCGGATGCATTGACGTTCGAGGACTTCACCCGCGGAGTCCTCCAGGGAGTGGGAGCCGAGTGACGACGCGATCACGCGTACGACAAGGAAGACCGTGAGGCGGTCTACCGCGTCATCGCCGAGCGCCGCGACATGCGGCACTTCGCCGGGGGAGCCGTCGACGAGTCGGTCCTGGCGCGGTTGCTGGCGGCCGCACACCAGGCGCCGAGCGTCGGTCTCATGCAGCCTTGGCGCATCGTGCGGGTCACCGACGGTGCGCTGCGTCAGGCGCTGCACGACCACGTCGAGCTCGAGCGTCGTCGCACGGCGGAGGCGATGGGGGAGCGTGCCGAGGAGTTCATGCGGCTCAAGGTGCAGGGCATCCTCGACTGCGCCGAGGTGCTGGTCGTGGCGTTGGGTGACGGTCGTGAGCGGCACGTCTTCGGCCGGCGCACGATGCCGCACATGGACCTCGCATCGGTCTCGTGCGCGATCCAGAACCTGTGGCTCGCGGCTCGCGCTGAGGGCCTCGGGATGGGCTGGGTGTCGCTGTTCGTGCCCGACGAGGTCGCTGCGTTGATCGGTGCACCCGACGGCGCTGAACCGGTCGCGATCTTGTGCCTCGGGCCGGTCGACGCGTTCTATCCGCGCCCGATGCTCGAGCAGGAGAGCTGGACGACCGTACGCCCGTTGGACGAGCTGCTCGCTGAAAACATCTGGCCGGCCTGACTGTCTGACCTCGGTGATTGAGTCGAGGTATGGAGATCGACGAACCCGGCTGGCCCTTGATCGACGACTTCTTCGCCAAGGAGGCGTCGGGCCGAGCCGAGCCGACCGTGCGCCGCTATGTACGCGTGCGCGACCGCCTCATGCAGTTCCTCGACACCGCTGACATGAGCAGCTGGCTCGGCACCCACCCGGCGACGCTGTTGTCGGCAGAGCGTGAATTTCATGAGAGTGGATCGTTCTGGCAGCTGTTCGGACCCGACGAGCTCGTCTGCGTGCTGCCCGGGTTCCTGCTGGAGCCTTGGGTGCCCGAGAGCCTCGGCGAGGCGCGTACGCAGATCAGCCTGGTGTCGCGATTGCTCAGCCACCTGAGTCGCAAGCGGCTCATCGACTTCTCGGTCTTCGGCTGTGCCTACTGGGATGCCGAAGCCGCGGTCAAGCAGGCGCGGGTCGACCTCGAGGCCCGTTCGAGCGCCCGCGAGCCCGACGAATGGGCGCAGGAGATGCCCAGCCGTTTCAAGCAGGAGCCGGGACCCCAGTGGTGATGCTATAGTTGAAGCATCAACTACTGGAGGAGCGGCACCATGGCGAACTACTCGATCTCGGATCTGGACAACCGGCTCCAGCCGAGTGCGTTGATGCCCGTGCTCTTCGTCGGCCACGGCAACCCGATGCACGCGATCGCCGACAACGTCTACACCCAGAAGTGGAGCGAGGTCGGCCAGGGCCTGCCCGAGGCGCAGGCCATCGTCGTGATCAGCGCGCACTGGCTGACGCCGGGCCAGACCCACATCACCGACGCGCCCAAGAACAAGATCATCTACGACTTCGGTGGCTTCCCCGACGAGCTCTATCGCGTGCAGTACGACACCGTCGGCGATGCTGACGTCGCCCGGCTCCTCGCCAAGCAGCTCGTCGAGTACGAGGCGGAGCTCGACAAGCAGTGGGGCCTCGACCACGGCACGTGGAGCGTGCTCAAGCACCTCGCGCCCGCCCCGGAGGTCCCGGTCCTGCAGATCAGCATCGACTACGCGATGCCGCTGCCCGAGCTCTACCAGCTCTACAGCCGCCTCCGTGCGATGCGCCGCCGCGGAGTCGTGTTCATCGGCAGCGGCAACATCGTCCATGCCCTCGGGCGGGTCAAGTGGGACGGTGGCACGGCCTGGGACTGGGCCGAGCAGTTCGACGCCGACACGGCTGTCGCGCTGCGCGAGCGCGAGATCGGCAAGCTGGTCAACCCGTATGCCACCTGGTCCGAGGCCCGCATCGCCGTGCCCACCGACGACCACTACCGCCCGATGGTTGCGGCGTTGAGCCTGCTCGAGGACGGCGAAGAGATCGAGTTCTTCAACGACGCGATCGACATGGGCTCGATCAGCATGAGGTCCTTCATCTCGGCGTGATCGAACGGCGCGCGCACAGTTGCGCCAAAACGGCATGATCGGGCTCCTGAACGCGCTACGGTTTGACGTTTCGTCCAACCAGTTTGAGGAATTCATCGTGTCCAGCACCGACCAGCCGACCACACCGGCCCAGCCCACTCCGCCGCCCGCCTACGGGCCGCCGCCGACCACCTACTCCGGAGCCGTCGGCCAGACCCGCAGCACCGGCATCTGATCCTGCTGTTCATCGTGACCCTCGGCATCTACGGCTGGGTCTACTACTTCAAGACTCACGAAGAGATGAAGCAGCACTCCGGCCAGGGCCTCGGTGGAGTCATCGCACTGCTCCTCGCCATCTTCGTCGCCATCGTGCTCGCCGTTCACCATGTCGAGCGAGGTCGGCAACCTCTACAAGCGGGCCGGCCGCGAGGCCCCCGTCTCCGGCGTGACGGGTCTCTGGATCCTCCTGGCCGTCTGGCCGGCGCGATTCGTCTGGTTCGTCAAGACCAACGGCGCGCTCAACCGCTACTGGAAGTCGCTCGGCGCCACCAGCCTGAGCCCCCGACGTACGGGCCGTTCGCCATCTGACGATGGCGGGCGGCCCGTATGCTTTCTCGCACCCAAGGAGGCGCCATGACCGCTGTCACCGTCACCCACGTCGGAGGCCCCACCGCACTGATCGAGTTCGGCGGATGGCGCATCCTCACCGATCCGACGTTCGATCCGCCCGGCAATCGCTACTTCTTCGGGTGGGGCACGATGTCGAGCAAGCTCGCCGGCCCGTCGATCAAGCCCGAGGACCTCGGCCCGATCGATGCGGTGCTGGTCAGCCATCACCATCACGCCGACAACCTCGATCCCACCGGCGTCTCGATGCTCCCGAAGCTCGGCACGGTGCTGACGACGAAGAAGGCCGCGCGCAAGCTCGGTGGCGGCGCGATCGGCCTTGCCGCCTGGGACACCTGGACCCTCGAGGCGCCCGGCAAGGAGACGATCACCGTCACCGCCACGCCGTGCCAGCACGGCCCGGTCGGCCTCAACCCCATCACCGGGCCGGTCGTCGGCTTTGCGCTCGAGTGGGCCGGCCAGCAGCACGGCGCGTTCTGGATGACCGGCGACACCGTGCTCTTCGGCGGGCTGCGGGACGTCGCCTCACGCCTCGACGTCGGCGCGATGCTGATGCATCTCGGCTCGGTGCGCTTCCGCTACCTGACCGGCTGGTTGCGCTACTCGATGGACGCCAAGCAGGGCGCCGAGCTGCTCGACCTCGTCAAGCCGTCTGCAGTCGTACCCGTGCACTACGAGGGTTGGTCGCACTTCCAGCAGGACCGTCCCGATGCCGAGAAGGTCCTCGCCGCGTCACCGTACGCCGACCGCGATCACGTGGGTCGATCCCGGCGGCGTCGCCGTCGTCGAGGCCTGACTCAGGCCTGGCTGGCCTCGGGCGCGTCGGCCTCCTGGGCGGCGATCTGACGGCGGACGTCGTCCATGTCGAGGTCCTTGACGGCCGTGATGATCTGCTCGAGGCCGGCCGCCGGAAGGGCGCCGGGCTGCGAGAACACCAGGATGCCGTCGCGGAACGCCATCAGCGTCGGGATCGACGTGATCTGGGCGGCGGCGGCCAGCTCGCGCTGGTCCTCGGTGTCGATCTTGCCGAAGACGACATCGCTGTGCTGCTCGCTCGCGGCCTCGAAGACGGGGCCGAACTGCTTGCACGGCCCGCACCATTCGGCCCACCAGTCGACGAGGGTGATGCCCTCAGCGCCGATGACGTCGTCGATGGTGTCCTTGGTCAGGGTGACGGTGCTCATGACTACCTCTCATAGGAAAACTCCGTACGCACACTTCAACGGTATGCCGGTGGCCGGCATTCCCGGCGTGGCCTGAGACTCACGGCGGTGGGGTGGTGGTTGTTGTTGTGGAGGGCGTGTCCGACGGTTCGGGTTCCGGGTCCTGCTCGTTGCCGTTGCCCCCCTTGCCCTTGGAGCCCTTGTCCTTCTTGTCGGTCTTCTTGTCCTTGCCCTTGCCCTCGTTGTCGGCCGGTTCCTGGGTCGCCGAGCCGTTGGCCACGGTCAGCGTCACGGTGGAGCCGATCTTGGCCGTGCTGGTCGGGTCGACGGCAATCACCGTGCCGGCGGGCTTGTCGGACGGGGCGAACCTGGCGACCGCCTTGAGCCCGAGCTTGTCGAGCGCGGCCACGGCATCGTCGTACGTCGCTCCGACGAGGTCGTCGACGGGTATGCGTACGCGGCCGGTCGCGACCGACAGCGTGACGACGCTCGCCTTGTCGGCCTCGGTGCCTGCCTTGGGTGTCTGGCCCACGACCTCCCCGGCCTTGGCGTTGGCCACGTTGACCTCGCGAACCTCGACCGTGAACCCCGCGGCCTCGAGCTGCTTGGTGGCGGCGCTTTGGGACTTGCCATCGACGTTGGGCACGGTCACGGTGTCGGTTCCATTGCCGAGCAGCATCCAGCCGAGGACAGCGGCGATCAGCACGATCACGGCGGAGCTGAGCAGCGCCATCCGTCGGGGATGCCTGCGACGTACGTGCTCGGCCGCGACGGCGCTGCCGCCGCTCGGTGCGCCGACGAGCGTCGCCGGGTCCTCGGCGTCACCCGCTCCGACGCTGACGGGGCGCTCGACGATGCCGGGCAACGTGCTTGCCGGCGCCGCTGAAGCGTCCGGCATGGTCGGCTCGCCGCTGAGGACCGGGGCGTGACCCGGCGGCGGTGGCACCGAGGTGGCGAGCAGGCTGGCTTGATGTGCGACGGCGGTGCCAGAAGCTGGTCGCGCTGCCGGATCCTTGGCCAGCAACCCCGTGACGAGGAGACCGGCTTCCCCAGGCACGGTCTCTGGCAGCGCGGGCGTATCGCTCTGGATGTGGGCCAGAGCCGTCGCGATGTCGCTGTCGCGATGGAACGGCAGGTTGCCGCTCAGGCAGGTGTAGGCGACGACGCCGAGGGAGTAGAGGTCCGACGCCGGCGTCGCCGTACGCCCGGCGGCCTGCTCCGGGCTGAGGTAGTCCGCCGTGCCGATCAGTGCACCGGTCTGGGTCAGGGGCTCCCCGCCGGCAGCGTGAGCGATGCCGAAGTCCACCAGCATGACCCGCCCGTCGGGCGTGACCAGGATGTTGCCCGGCTTGAGGTCGCGGTGGACGATCCCGGCGTCGTGGGCAACCTGCAGGGCTGACGCGATCTCGGCGACGATCGCCATGGTCTCGCCGGTCGACAACGAACCCCGCTCGGCCAGCAGTGCCGACAGCGGCGCGCCGTCGATCAGTGGCATGACCAGGAACGGAACGGGCTTGCCGTCCTCCTCGTCCTCGCCGTAGTCGAACACGTCGACGATCCCCGGGTGGTGCAGCTTGCCGGCGAGCTGAGCCTCGACCCGGAGCCGCGCGCGTACGTTCTCGTCGTCCGCGAGGTGGGGTCGGATGATCTTGATCGCGACGGTGCGGTCGAGCACCTCGTCGTGTCCTTGCCAGACCTCGCCCATACCGCCGCCACCGATCAACTTGTCGAGGCGATATCGACCGCCGAGCAGGGGAGGCATCTCTTCAGGTTAGTGGCGAGGTGGGTACTTCTCACGTCGAGCGAACGGACTGACTGTCGCACTGGGGCCGGACGCGGCATGATCGACTCATGGAGCGTCGAACCCTGCTGACCGGCTTTGCCGCGATCGGTGCCGCAACCCTGATCGGGTGCGGCAACGACGACGACAAGCCCACGCCGACTCGCACGCCGTCGAAGACGCCGACCACTCCCACCACGGCGCAGACGCCCGACCAGCGTCGATCCCAAGATCGCCTCGACGATTGCCACCGGGCTCAACGTGCCGTGGGACATCGTGTTCCTCGAGAGCGGCGACGCGTTGGTGTCGCAGCGTGACGAGGGCTCGATCGTCCGCATCTCGACGTCGGGCAAGGTCACGAAGGTCGGCGATGTCGACGGCGCCTCCGGAGGGGCTGGGGGAGAGGGTGGGCTCCTGGGTCTGGCGCTGGCCCCCGATGACGAATCGACGCTGTTCGCGTTCGTCACGACCGGCTCGGGACGACCGGGTCGTACGCCTGACGCTCGACGGCGACTCGATCAGATCGCAGAAACCCATCCTCACCGGCATCGCGATCGGGTCGCGCCACCACGGCGGGCGCCTGTTGTTCGACGGCGACGGCGACTTGTTCGTCTCGACCGGTGATGCCGGCGACGGTGCGCTGGCGCGGGACAGGGACTCGCTCAACGGCAAGATCTTGCGCATCACCCAGGACGGCAAGGCGGCTCCGGGCAACCCGTTCGGCAACCGCACCTGGTCCTACGGGCATCGCAACATCGAGGGCCTCGCCTACGACGCGGACGGCCGGCTGTGGGCCAGCGAGTTCGGTCAAGACTCTGCCGACGAGCTGAATCTCATCGAGCGTGGGGGCAACTACGGCTGGCCGGAGGCCGAGGGCAGGTCCGACAACAAGGACTTCATCAATCCGAAGGTCACGTGGGGCACGGACGAGTGCTCGCCGGCTGGCGTCGCGATCACCCGATCGACAGCCTTCGTCGGCGCGCTGCAGGGGGAGTGCTTGTTCGCCGTGCCTCTCGACGGCGAGGACGTGGGGAAGCCCAAGGCGTACTTCGGCGGGGAGCACGGTCGGATCCGCACGGTGGCGACGGCGCCCGACGGCGCGCTGTGGGTGTCGACCAGCAACACGGACGGCCGCGGCGACCTGCGCAAGGGCGACGACCGGATCTTCCGCGTCACCCTCTGAAACTACCGATCGGTAAGGCTTACCCCGCGGTCAAACATGAGGCTAACCTCATGTCAACGGCCGTGAGCAGAGGAGAGCCCCATGGACGAGTCCACCTTCGAGATCGATGCGACGCAGATCGCTGAGGCCTCGGCGCGCTTCCCGGCGCACCGGCTCGCCCCGCGGCATGCCAAGCCCGACACGGACGTGAGCTATCTCGAGACCGCTCCGAGCGCCGAGTACGGCCGCCACGCGTGGGACGAATGCGGTCACCTCTGAGCTTCCCCTGACACGCGAAAGCCCCCGGAGCGATGCTCCGGGGGCTTTCGTCAGGGTGTCTGCTTACAGGGGCCGGATGTTCGCGGCCTGCAGGCCCTTCTGGCCCTGCTCGACGTCGAACTCGACCTTCTGGTTCTCGTTCAGCGAGCGGTAGCCGCTGGACTGGATCGCGCTGAAGTGCGCGAACACGTCCTCGCTGCCGTCGTCGGGGGCGATGAATCCGAAGCCCTTGTCAGCGTTGAACCACTTGACGGTTCCTGTTGCCATGTCTAACTCCTCTTGGCGAGTTCACTCACGACCTTCGCGAATGACTGTCGCGACGTACATCCAACCTTCGAGAAGAACTAGACACCCCGAGAGGAACTCATTCATTCTTACGGCCCAACGTCGTGCAACTGCCGAACAGCCTAGAGCACGCCGAACCCCAAAGTGAAAGACTTCCGGGTCGTGAATTCAAAAATTCACGACCCGGAAATTTGGCTACTTCTTGCCGAACACCTGCGAAACCCACCACACGCCGTTCTTGTCCTGGACAGCGCCGACGCCGATCAGGCGCATCTTGGAGCTGAGCAGATTGGCCTTGTGTCCGGGTGACGCCATCCATGCGTTGACGACGTTCTTGCCGCTCGAATAGCCGTAGGCGATGTTCTCCGAGACGCTCGTGAGCTTGCACGCCTTGAGGATCGTGCGCAGGTTCTGGTGCTCGAGCTTCCGGTTCTTGGCGAGCCACGAAGCCTGCTTCTCGGCATACCCGTCGACACACGACTGGGACTTCACCGCGACCAGCTTCTTGTCCGCTCGTTTGGCGTTGGTCCACGTGATGACGTCCTTCTCGTACGTCGTCGACGTCAGCGCCGACGCCGGCGTGAACGTCAGGATCAACATCACCATCAGGGCCCCCGCGAGGACGCGTGGGTTCAGAATCTTCTTCATAGGTCTCCCTCCCACCGCACACGATAGGTCACGCGGGGTTGGCGGGTGAGCGGAAACCATCAAGCGCCCGCGAAACTCACGACTAGTCACGAAGGACCAGGCCATATAGTCACGCCGGGCCAAAAGTCAAGACTGCCTTTCATCCTGAAAATTACCTAAGTTGACTCCGTTGTGTCGCGTCCGCCTCACGAGGGCGTACGCACGGCAGGCCGGGCAATCCGCCTGGCTGCTCATCGAAACATGGGAAACAGGGGGAACAGTGAAGCGTGTGACCTCAGGCCTCGTCGGCCTCGCACTCGCGGCAGCGTTCGGAACGGCGTATGCCGCACCGGGCTCCGCATCCGCAGCACCACCGGTCGCCAGCAGCGACCATGCCACCAGCAAGCAGGACGAGCTGCCCAGCCCGATGGAGGACAAGCGTCGCGCCTTGCGCGAGTCGGCCATCACCGGCGTGCTCAACGGTCGAGCTCAAGACGGTCGAGAAGAACGGCAGCACGGTCGTCAAGGTTGGCCGCGGCACGAGCCCCGCCGAAGCCGCTCGCAAGGGCAACAAGAAGTTCCGCAAGGACTTCAAGGCCCGCAGCGGTGCGAAGCAGCAGGACCAGTACGTCGAGCTCTCCCAGGAGCGCGCCGACAAGATCTTCGTGATCCTCGCTGAGTTCGGCAACCAGCGTCACCCCGACTACCCCGACGTGGACACCGATCCGGACACCCCCGGACCGACGACGTTCGAGGGTCCCCTCCACAACAAGATCCCTTCGCCCGACCGCACCAAGGACAACTCCACGGTCTGGCAGTCGGACTACAACCGCCAGCACTACCAGGACCTCTACTTCAAGAAGAAGGGCGACTCGGTCAAGACCTACTACGAGGCGCAGTCGTCGGGCCGCTACACGGTTGACGGCACGGTCTCGGACTGGGTCAAGGTGCCCTACAACGAGGCGCGCTACGGCCGCGAGGACTCCGGCACCTGGTACCTCATCCAGGACGCGGTCACCGCATGGATCGCGCAGCAGAAGGCGGCCGGCCAGACCGACGCACAGATCAAGACCGCGCTGCAGGCGTACGACCAGTACGACCGCTACGACTACGACGGCGACGGCAACTTCAACGAGCCTGACGGCTACATCGATCACTTCCAGATCGTGCACGCCGGCGGCGACGAGGCCGACGGTGATCCGCAGCAGGGTGAGGACGCCATCTGGTCGCACCGCTGGAACGCCTTCCTGACCGACGCCGGCATCACCGGCCCGGACTACAACCGTCTCGGCGGCACCCAGATCGGCGACACCGGCATCTGGATCTCCGACTACACCGTGCAGCCCGAGAACGGCGGCCTGTCGGTGTTCGTGCACGAGTACGGCCACGATCTTGGTCTGCCGGACGCCTACGCCATCAGCGGTGGCGGCGACAACTCCAACGAGTACTGGACCCTGATGGCCCAGAGCCGGCTCAACGCCAAGGGCGAGCCCCTCGGCACGCGCCCGGGTGACCTCGGCGCGTGGGAGAAGCTGCAGCTCGGCTGGCTCGACTACGAGGCGCTGAGCACGCACCAGAAGAAGACCATCGCGATGGGCCCCCAGGAGTACAACTCCAAGAAGGCCCAGGGCGCGGTCGTGGTGCTGCCCAAGAAGAGCGTGACGACCGACAACGGCGCACCGGCGTCCGGAACCAAGCAGTTCTACTCGGGCTCCGGCGACGACCTGGCCAACTCGATGACCAGGGACGTCGACCTCACCGGCAAGACGGGTGCGGAGCTGACGGCGAAGATCCGCTACGAGATCGAGGAGGGCTACGACTATGCGTACGTCCAGGCCTCGACCGACGGTGGTGCCAACTGGACGTCGCTCGACGGCACGATCAATGGCACGCCGATCGGGGTCGACACGTCGGGTCGCCCGGGCATCGACGGTGAGCAGGCCGACTGGGCCGACCTCAAGGTGCCGCTCGGGGCGTATGACGGTCAGAAGATCAAGCTGCGCTTCTTCTACAAGACCGACGGTGGCCTCGCCCTCAAGGGTCTGTACGCCGACGATGTCGCGGTCAAGGCTGGCGCGGAGACGTTGCTCACCGACGGGGCCGAGGATGGCGCCACCGGGTTCGACCTCGATGGGTTCCGGATCCTCGGTGCGACGACGACCGAGCTGTTCGACAACTACTACGTCATGGGGCACCGCTCGTACGTGTCGTTCGACAAGTACCTGTTGACCGGCCCGTACAACTTCGGCTTCGCCAACACGAAGCCGGACTGGGTCGAGCACTACAAGTACGGCCACGGTCTGCTGATCTCGTACTGGGACACGTCGATGCAGGACAACAACACGAGCCTGCACCCCGGCTCGGGTCGCAACCTGCCGATCGACGCCAACCCGGAGCCGATCATCAACATCGCGACGGGTGCACCGTGGCGTGCGCGGATCCAGATGTACGACGCGCCGTTCTCGCTGCACAAGGCCGACTCGATGACGCTGCACACCAATGGTGTGGCCAGCTACATCCGCGGTCAGGGCGCGAAGCCGCTGTTCGACGACACCAAGAAGTACTGGTACGCGGAGCTGCCGAACCACGGCGTCAAGCTCCCGGCTGCCGGAGTCAAGGTGCGCGTCCTCGAGGAGAAGGGGACCTCGCTGAAGGTCAAGTTCAACTGACCTGAGAGACCCGGGTCGGCGACGTGGAAACACGTTGCCGACCCGGGTCTTGGCGTCTGGGGCAGGTCAGTCCGTGACGTTCGACAGCGCCGGCAGCGCCGCCTCAAGGGCGGCGAGCTCGTCGGGGACAGCTCCGCGAGCCGGTTGATGATGACGGCGTCTTGCGCGGCTCGGCGCTGCTCGAGGGTCCGGCGGCCCAAGGGGGTGATCTCGATCAGCGCGACGCGGCCGTCGCGGGCGTCGCGACTTGCGGGTCACCAGGCCGCTCGGCCTCCAGGCGCTGAACGAGTCCGGTCATGGCGGGCTGCGTGACGGCTTCGCGCTCGGCAAGCGTCGTGACGCGCATGGCTCCGTCACGGGCGAGCCAGGAGAGCGTCGAGGCTGCCGCGCGGCTCAGTGGCTCGGTGCGGCTCGAGCGCAGGAGACCGCCGGCGAACTCGCGGAGTCCGCGAGCCAGCTTGTCGAGGTCAGGTTGCGTCATGCAACCAAGAATATCTCGGGGCTATGCAACGTTCAACTTGTGAACGTTGCGGTCACGGGGCTGCGCGGCGTCGTCCGCAGGGCGTACAGAGCCGCAACGACCGCCACCACGATCGCGCCCACGAGGATCGTC
>CAVXIX010000002.1:0-48413 GCA_963761965.1 uncultured Actinomycetota bacterium | reverse complement strand
TGCTCGTCGCCACCGGACGTCGAGAACCGCACCCCGGTGACGCGCCCGTGGGCGTGCCGCCGCCGGTGGTGTCGATCCCGGTCACCGACGCGCCCTCGCGAACGGTGGCATTCGGCAGCTGCCGCACCCGGTCTCGCAGCACCCCCTCGATCAGGATCCGCGAGGCGTAGACCATCGACAGGCGCCCTGCTTGCGCGGCGTCCAGCCAGGCCCTTCGAGGTACGCGGTGTCCATCGACGCCACGAGTGGCATGCCACCGGCGGCGATGAGGTCCGCCTCGAACCCTGGGAACAGCTCGTTGACCGCACGTCGGCCGGAGTTGAGCAGGAAGTGCGGGTGCTTGCTCTGCGGCACCCCGCGCCGGTGCCGGGCGTCCGGTGGGAGCTCGTCGCGTTCGAGGACGACCACCTCGTCGACGTACGGCGCCACGGCTCCCGCGGCGCACAGCCCCGCGACGCTGCCGCCGATCACGACAGCCTTGCGGCCCAGAGTCATACAGTCTCCTAGTCGGTCGCCCTGCGATAGCGACCGCGGTGGAACAGCAGCGGCTTCTCCGCGTCGCCGTGCCCGAGGTCCTCGACCCGGCCGATCACGAGGTAGTGTCGCTGGCCTCATGGACGTCCTGGACGATGCAGTCGACCCACCCGACGGTGCCCTCGATCCGCGGCATTCCGTTGCTCGTGGGCTGCCAGTGATGTCGGCGAACTTGTCATCGGCAAGCGACGCGAACGTGTTGGACACCTCGGCCTGCTCGGCCGACAGGAAGTTGACGCAGAACCGACGCGACTTGCGGATCGCGGCGAACGCGCGTGACGTCTTCATCGGCAGGAACGCGACGAGCGGCGGATCGAGCGAGACGCTCGTGAACGACTGGCAGGTCATGCCGACCGGCACGCCGCCGAGGACCGTGGTGACCACCGTGACGCCGCTGGCGTACTGGCCGAGCACGTCCCGGTACGCCCGAGCGGCGGCCTGCGCAGCGTCGCCGTCGATCTCGACGATCTCGCCGGGACGCCAGGCGAACATCTCGTGGGTGCCGCCGAGGTAGGACTCGATCAGCTCGCGGGACGGCCAGGACGCCGCGGCGTCCGGGCTCATGCCCTCAGGCAGGTCTGCGTTGGTCACGGCGTCCACTTCGACCTAGCCCGACTGACCGAACGCGTGGCCCCAGTAGGACACCGCGGTCGACTCCCGCGCCACCCAGCGCTTGTCGTTGACGGTCAGCCCCTCGCAGCCGAACTCGATGTCGAAGCCACCCGGCGAACGTACGTAGAACGACACCATCTCGTCGTTCATGTGCCGGCCGAGGGTCGCCGACAGCGGAGCCTTGTGCTTGCGCACCCGCTCGAGGGCGCGGCCGACGTCGTCGAGCTTCTCGACCTCGAACATGATGTGCACGCAGCGGCTGGGGTTGGGCATCGGCAGGAACGCCAGCGAGTGGTGCCGCGGGTTGACGCCGAGGAACCGCAGCCAGACCTTGGAGCCGGGCTCCTTGCCGACGAACTCGCCGGGCATCGACATCGAGTCGCGCAGCCGGAAGCCCAGCACGTCGCGATAGAAGCGCAGCGCCTCGACGTCGTCGTCGACGGGGATCACGACGTGGCCCATGCCCTGGTCGCCGGTGACGAACTTCGCGGCGTACGGGGTCACGACCGGCCGCGACTCGTAGGTGATGCCGTGGAACAGCTCGAAGACGTTGTCGAACGGGTCGGTGAAGCGGATCATCTCCTGGACCCGCCGCTCGGCCAGCTCCTCGGGCGTGCCCTCGACGAAGTCGACGCCGGCCTTGGTCAGGTGCTCGCGGGCGCCCTGCAGCGCGTCGTGGTCGGCGAGCTCCCAGCCGACGCAGTCCAGCCGGTCCTTGTCGGACGGGAACACGACGAGACGCGACGAGACCTCGTCGATGCGGAAGTAGAGGTTCTCCTCGGTCGGCCCGCGCCCTTCGGCGAAGCCGAGCACCTTGGAGCCGAAGTGCCGCCACGCCTCGAGATCGGTGGAGGCGACCCGTGCGTAGCCCATCGAGCGGATGTCGATCGTCATGAGCGCTTCCTTTCGATGTGGCGGGCGAGGTATGCCGTGCAGATCTCGCGGAACTCCTCGGCTGCCTCGATCTGTGCCCAGTGCCCGCAGTTGGGGAAGACATGCAGCGAAGCCTTGGGGATCATCTTGAGCCCGACGAACGCGCCGTCGAGCGGGTTGACCCGGTCCTCGCGTCCCCAGGTGAGCAGGGTCGGCCGGCGCAGCAGGTGCGCGTCGCGCCAGACCAGTCCGTCCTCATAGCTGTCGGGGTTCCAGAACGACATGCCCATCGAGCGCATGGCCTCCATCGCGCCGGGCGCGGTCGCATCGGCGTACCGCTCCTCGACCAGCTCGTCGGTGACGAGGTCCTGGTTGACGACCATGCTGGAGATGAACGCGCGCAGCGCCTCCTTGGACGGCGCGGCGGAGAAGTCCATGAGCCGCTTGACGCCCTCGGTCGGGTCGGCGTGGAACAGGTTGAGGCTCAGACCGCCGGGGCCCATCAGCACGAGCCGGCCGACGCGCTCGGGATAGAGCAGCGCGAAGCGCATCGCCGTGCCGCCGCCCAGGCTGTTGCCGAGCAGGTGGATGCGGTCGATGCCCAGCTCGTCGAGCAGCAGCTTGACCGCCTCGGCGGCGAACCGGAAGTAGTTGCCGACGACGGGCGGCTTGTCGCTCTGCCCGAACCCGGGCTGGTCGATCAGCAGCGTACGGAAGTTCTCGGCGAAGCCCGGCAGCGCGGAGCCGAAGTTGGACCACGCCGATGCGCCGGGGCCGCCCCCGTGCAGCATGACGAGCGGCAGCCCGCCACCGACCGAGGTCGGCTCGCCGGCCTCGTAGTAGTTGAGTGTCAGGTCGCCGGCCTTGGCGGACCGCCGAGTCGACTCGCGATCAAGGCTGGCCATCAGTACATTCCCGGGTCGACCTTGTGACCGAACTCCGCCATGCCGAACATCTGCAGCGCGCGCTCGGGATCGTTCGCCGCGTGCACCCGGCCGGCATGCGCATCTCGCCACGCCCGCTGGAGGTAAGTGCCCTGGGCCAGCGCGCGGCCACCGGACGCCTCGAAGAGGTCGTCGATCGCGTCGATCGAGCGCTGGGTGCCGAGCACCTGGTCACGGCGGACCTTGAGACGCAGCGAGATCGGGATCTTCTCACCCTTGGCGACGAGCGCCTGCTCCTCGCGGATGTTGGCCATCGTCAGCGCCCAGGCCGCGTCGATCTCGCTGCCCGCACGCGCAATGCGTACGGCGGCGAAGGGATCGGAGGACGCCTTCTCACCGAGGTATGCCGCGCGTACGCGCTTCTGCTGCATCTCGACGTGCTCGGCGTACGCGCCGCGGGCCATGCCGATGATCGGCGTGCTGATCGTCGTGGTGAAGAGGGAGTGGAACGGCAGCTTGTAGAGGTCGCCGGGGTTCTGCTCCTGGCCGGGGCCGAAGCAGCGGCCGGTGTCGCCCATCGAGAGGGTGAACTCCTCGGGGATGAACGTCTCCTCGACCACGATGTCGTTGGAGCCGGTGCCGGACAGGCCGACGACGTTCCAGACGTCGACGACCTCGTACTTCTCGCGCGGCACCATGAAGGTCTTGAAGTCGACGATCTGGCCTTCGGCGTTGGACACCAGTCCGCCGAGCAGCACCCAGGTCGCGTGCGCCGAGCCCGACGAGAAGCTCCAGCGGCCCTGCAGCATGTAGCCACCGTCGGCGACGACGGCCTTGCCGGTCGGCGCGTACGACGAGCTCAGCCGGGTGGAGGTGTCGTCGCCCCACACGGCCTGCTGCGCGGTGTCGTGGAACAGCGCGACCTGCCACGGGTGGACGCCGAGGACCGAGGAGATCCAGCCGGTCGAGCCGCACGCCGAGGCGATGAGGCTGACCGCGGTGTAGAAGTCGATCGGATCTGCCTCGAGGCCGTCGAAGCGCTTGGGCTGCAGCAGACGGAAGAACCCGGTCTCCTCCAGCTCCTTGACCGACGCATCGGGAACCTGACGCAGTCGCTCGGTCTCGTCCGCACGCTCGCGAAACGAGGGCAGGAGGTCCCGAACGCCATCCAGCACAGCTTGAGTCATCACAGCTCCTTGAAGATCCGATGACCCCAATACTAGAACACGTTCTAGTAGTACGTCCATCCGGAGGGTCCTCGCGGACCGGCGAGTCTCGACTAGCTCCCGAGTCCGTCCATCAGATTGGAGTGACACTCCCGCTAGGACCGTCACCGCGCAGCAACGCCTGTCCTTGTCGTGGTTGTTGCAAATGCAGCCCCTGGCTCAGGATGCCGTCTTTACAAGGAATATCGGCGTTCTTAACCATGGATGTTGCTGAAACCTTACGCTCGGGCCAACGGTGAAACCGAAGTGACTACATGTCGGCATCGCCGATCCTGGTCATCTTGGAGAGCGCCATGGCAGACGACAAGATCGAACTCACCTACCGCTTGCCCGTCACGACGGTCACTGTTGACGGGACGCGAACGACCGTCACGAACCAGTACACAAGTCCTCAGAAGGCTGTCGTATACAGCTCCCAGGTTGCCACCCAGATTGAGGCTGATCCAGAGACCCTGCACGTCTTTCAGCTTCCCCGATCCTGACCACAGCACTACCTCCTGCACCGTGGAGGTGGCTCAAGACGGCCGCCTTGCCTCGACGCAGGCCGGTGTTGACGACCAGAGCGAGAACGGCTCCGTTCGCTGCTCAAGGTCGGAGTAACGGCTGCGGGAACCTTGGCACCGCTCGCCGCCGCCGCGCTCCTCGCTCCCGCGGCGCTTCCGGCGGCTGCGGCGATGGCGATTGCAAGCCTGGGTGTGCCGTCGCGCGAAGCGGCCACGGGGACGGAGACGTCACTATTCCTCTTCGATCCGGAGAGCGGCGAACCGCTCCGCATCCCTGACATCGCTGATGGCTACCGGAAAGCCGACGAGAACGCGGCGATACTCCTAGCGAATCTCCGGTGTTCCGATCTCGCCGTCCGAGCCGCCGTCGCCAGCGCCGCGTACGAGCACATCGGCAATCCACGCTCTCTTGCGACTCGGCTGAAGGCCCTCGCCAAGGCTCAAGAGGTGACGAGGAGCGAGCTGGCTCGAGCCGAGGCGGCGTATGCGAAATGGATCGCAGGAAACGCCGAAACACGCGTCGAGGCATTCCACCACGTGTTCAGGCTCGGGGAGTTGCCGTCCACCGCAAAGCTTAAGGCAGCGGCGTGCGGCGGGCGTGCGGATAAACCGACTCGTCCTGGTGGCGACTGCTGACCCAACTCCAGTGCGCCGTCAGTCGCGACTTCGAAGACAAAGACCCTGAAGAACTCAACCCCGAGGTACCGCTAGAAGTCCCAGACAACCCCGAATCGGTCGTATACCGAATCCCACGGCTGGCAACAATCACCCATTGGTCCGCCAAACCGCCGACTGGACAAGACCCGCAAGACCCGGACGCCAAGTGGGAGCTCACAGAGGTTTTGCGCGAGCGACGCAAAGTCGTGATTGTGCAAGGCACCGAAAGCCACGTTCCGTTGCGGCCGATGCGGACCCGGACACTCCGCAAGGACAAGCCGCTCGGAGACTCCGATACTGGCCTGACGTTCGACGCAGACGGCATCCTCAGCAAAGTCAGCACGAAACGCACCGATCCATCCTTAGAGCGTGCAGCAACCCTTGCGCAGCTACCCGAGGACATCGGAGCGGTATCTCGGCCGGGAGGGCCGTGCTCAAACCGCTCACTCCCGAGGGTGAAACCGCGCGGCTAAAGGCACAAGCAGACCTAATCGATGCCCGGAAGGCGCTCAAGAAGGCGCAAGCACCTTCCCCCGATGATCCGCTCGCGGACTTGAAAGCCGACGTTGAGGAGTCTGAACTTCAAGCAAGACGTGCCCGCGCCGACGCCATCGTCAGCGACCCGACACGCAGCCTTGTCGTAGTCACAGTGACACGAGACGTCGACGACAACGGCGACGAAGTCTGACGTCAGCCCACAATTTTTCGCTGGACGAACGACATCCTCTGCGGCATCGACGATCTGCAGAGAGCAGGACGCCGGACGCCTCCGGCATCGGTCCCCCAGCCGAGCAGTACATCGGAAGGTCTTATCAAGGGGCAGCGGGGTCCAGACGGGCCGGGTCCCGCGGGCCATAGCCAACAACAGGACGCGGAAACTATCGTCAGAATCACGAGGGGTGGCTGCATTCACACATAACCTCGGGGGCTGGCATGACGAACGAACAACATCCGCACGCCCGAAGGAGAACCACCATGTATGTGATGGCCGTAAACCACGACGTCCAGGACTACGACACCTGGAAGAGCGCCTTCGACAGCTTCCCGCACGCCCCTGGCGAGGCGAGGTTCCACCGTGGTCAACCGAAACATCGAGAACGAGAACAACATCACCGTCGTTGCGGGTTTCGACACGGCGGAAGCCGCCCAGCAGTTCCGTGACAGCCCCGAACTCAGGGGGGCCATGGAACAAGCCGGAGTCGTGGGCGCACCCCGCGTCGAGATCTTCGAAGAGGTCGAGTCGGTCCAGTACTGACCCGGCCGGAACGCACTCGCGTGCAGATCTATGCGGCCGTCGATGAACCGGCGCTGCGCAACTGCGGGCGGGCCACGGCGATGTAGACGACCGTCCCGATGACGCCGAGCAGCACTATGAGGACGATGTAGACGAGCTGGTTCTGGCCCGCTGCTTCCCACTGCGAAGCCGGCGTCCTCAGCGCCTCGATCAGCACGAGGAGCCACCAGACGAACAGGGCTACACCGATGACAGCGACAATGGCGACAAGCAGACCGGCATCCATCCCCGCACCCTAGGGCACAGGTCGTATCCATGACCGGGGTTTCGTCCACGATGTACGGCCTCATCAATGTGCTCCGATCTACCGGCGATACGCCGTCAAGGAGCGCACGGTGACGATCGACGCGCTCAAGGCATCGTTCGAGCCGGGTCCGCGCTGACCGTCAGGCCGCGGTTCACGCTGCGGCGTCGAGCAGACGCAGGGCACGGTCCATGAGACCGTCCATGCTCCCCCGGGCGGCGACCTCGACGGCTCGTCGAGCCACCGCCTCAGCACGCTCGGTGTCGCCCACCTCCAGCGCGGCCTGGGCCTCGGCCAGGAACGCATCGACCTCGATCCAGATGTAGGAGTCCGTCACTCGTCGACACAGGGTTCCGGCGTTCTTCATCCATTCCAGGGCGGTTTCGTGCTCGCCTTCGGCCAGGTGAGTGAGGCCGATGGTCTTCGCGGCCAGCCCTTCCCAGCACGGGTCCTGGAGCTGCCGGTGCGAGGGCGAATGTCCCCTCGGCCGCCTCCCGTACCGCGGCCGGATCGTCGCCGCGGGCGAGGCGGACGTGAGCGAGCCACGACTCGGGCCACGGCCGGAACGCCGTCCATCGCTCGCGCCCGGTCAGCTTGCATGACTGATCGGTCCATTCGATCGCTTCATCCAGCCGTCCGAGGAGGAACAGCGTGCGTGCTCCGAGCCCAAGGGTCCACGTCTCGCGGCGGACGGCGCCGGCGCTGCGGCTCAGCTCCACGGCTGTGCTGAACTGTTCCGCACTCGCCTCGAGCTTGCCCCAGTCGCTGAGGTTCATGGCTTCGAACCCGGCCAGGGCGGCGGTCAGAGCCGGGTCGTCGGCCGTCAGCTCGCCGGCGGCCTTGAGGTACTCCGCCGCGCTTGTCCGTCGTCCCGCCAGCACGTCGACGTACGCCAGCTCGGAGAGAGCCTTGGCCGCGATCTGTTCGGCTCCAGCAGCGGTCGCCAGGTCGACGGCGGTGGCGAGGATGACCGCGCCCTCGTCGTCATACCCCCGGATCGAGTGCACGAGAGCGGTGCCGAGCTCGGTCAGGCACCGGCTCAGAAGTTCCTTGTCGCCGGACGCCTCGGCCGCGGCTGACGCGCCGCGCAGGCACTCGATGCCGGCGTCGGCTGCGCCCGCCGACAGCGCCGCGAGCCCCGCATCGCACAACGACACGGCCGAGGCACGCACGGAGACGCCTGGGACCGGTGCGGCGATCGCTGGGCGGGCCGCCGCCCGGATCGCGGGACTCGCGGTGACCCCGACTCGGCGGTGAACATCGCTTCGCTGGCCTCGGCCTGACGGACCGCGGCGTCCGGGTCGCCGGAGGAGGCGAGCGCCTTGACCAGGAGGACGTGGCCGCTCTCTTCGAACGGGGCTTGCCTGAGCATCGCGCCGGCGAGGGTCACGGCTCGGTCGAAGTCGCGGCCCGACAGCGCGCGGAGCGTCGCCTGGCGAAGCGCCGACAGCACCTCGCCGTCGACCCGCTGCCGCTCGACGAGGAGCCACGACTCGAATCCCGGCGACCCCTTGACGTCGATGCCCTCCAGGAAGTGCCCTTCAGGGATGTTCTCGGTGATGACACCCGCCGCGACCTCGAGGACGTCAACCGTCGTCTCATCACCGGGCGTGAACGAGACCGGGTTGCCCCCGAACGTGTCGACCAGCCCTGTTCCGCCGGCGCAGCTCAGCCAGCGCCCATCGAAGCGCCCCCATGGGATCGTCGGCCTCGCCGAACAGCTCGTCGACGAGTACCTGGCGAGACACCGCCTCCGGCGACCGGGCCAGCCTGCCCAGGACCGCCCACGTCTTGTGCCCCCGCAGACCCGGGATCGGCCGGCCGTCACGCTCGAGGGTCGGTTGCCCGATCAATCGGATGCGCAACACAACAACATCGTAGTCTCGGTCACGCCGCGAGCTCGTGGGCAGAAACGCCCGTGACTCGCCATCGAGATACGTTCGCGCGCCTGCTGGGAGCTGACCGAGCACGACGCCATGAACGATGCCGAACGCCCGAAGCCGGGCGATCTCCGAGCCGTTCCAGTCGACCAACGCCGCTGCTGCTCCGGGGCACAGGTCCCGGGTGGCTGCGGCCAAGGCCTAGAGGGTCCGCGACTCGGTCGCCGTCCCGTCGGCCACGATGCGGTCCGCGGTGCGATCGAGAATGTTTGACAGGTCCATGGTCTTGCTCCTGTTCGTGTCCATAACCTCAGACTGCGCCGCCGACGTGTGACGGAGCGTGTGACCGTTTGGCGCTTTGAGAACTACGCGTTCGAGTCGGCTAACCAGTCCATCGGTGCCCCTGCCCGTCCGCTCGAGATACCTGGGCTATCGCACGAAGTTCCTCGGAAGATCACGTGCCGCCACATACGTGGAGCCAAGGAGAGACTGCCTCGCAGCCTCTGCAGCGTGCCGCTCGGCGAGCGCGGCCGCCGACTCGGGAGACATGTCCCGAGTGGCGGCCGCCGAAGCCAACGGAGTCCACAAACTGGTGCGCGCCCCGCGTGCGACGAAGCGGTGTGCCGTGCGGCTCAGAACCGTCACGATCGTGCCTCGATCACCAAGTTCGTCGCCGTGGCGACCGCGACGCCGGCGGACGCGAATCCGGCGTCCCGGAAGGCGGCAGTGAGGCGAGCCGGGCCGGCCTGCGCGCCCAGGGCAGCACCACCTTCGGACATGCTGTGCGGGACGCACAGTGCCGAGCTGCCGACGTAGAAGACCGCAGCCATCGGATTGGCGAGATTCGCCTCGAGGGTGTCCTCGGCGAACGGCTCGACCGCGACGACCAGGCCATCGGAGGCCAGCGCCTGACGGGCGTGGGCAAGGGCGCCCACCGGATCGCCGAAGTCGTGCACGGCGTCGAAGAACAGCACCAGGTCATACGCGCCGTCATACGACGTCGCGTCCGAGACCTCGAAGTAGACACGCTCGCTGACACCTGCCTCCTCGGCTGCCGCACGGGCAAGCCGGATCGACTCCTCGTGGTAGTCGGTGCCGACGAAGGTCGAGTTGGGGAATGCCTCGGCCAACATGATCGTCGGCACGCCCAGCCCACATCCGACGTCGAGAACGCGAATTCCGGTCGTAAGGCGTTCGACCAGTCCGTCCACCGCGGCAGCCACTCGGTGAACAAGGAGTTGCGGTAGGCGGTGCCGTAGAAGCGGGCGACCGCACTGAACAGCCGAGGGTCGTGTTCGTGCCACGCGATGCCATCGCCGGTGATGTAGACGTTGGCGAGTCGGTCGGCTGCCGCCCATACCGAGGCGATGAGCTCGAAGCCGGGCATCATCGCCGCCGGGCTCTCCTCTTCGGCGAGTACGGCAGCCGCTTCGACCGACAGGGTGAACGAATCCTCGGCTCCGTCGTAGGCGACGTAGCCGTTGGCCGCCTGGGCGGAGAGCCATTCCTGGACGTATCGCGGCGTGACACCGGACCGTTCGGCGAGATCCCCGACACTGGTCGTGCCGAGGTCGGCCATGGCCCTCCAGAGACCGAGACGATCCCCGAGGTAGACCAAAATGGCGTTGTAGGCCGCGGCCTGGTCAGCTCCGACCTTGCCGGCGAACTCTTCGAGCCGGCCAAGGTCCAGGGCGGGTGCGTCAATGTGCGCAGTCATGCTGTGTTCCCTTCATCGTGGCACCGCGATCGGCGCCTTCAAGTCCAACGCTGAAGGGACCGCCTGGCACCGGACTGTCACGGCCGCGACAGACGTATGACAGTTCCGGGCAGCACTATGAAGACATGGAACAACTTGGCACTGTGCTCATGATCTGGGCACACCCCGACGACGAGACCTACCTGGCTGGCGGGGTGTCGGCACTCCTCGCGGATGCGGGCCACCGCGTGGCCTGCATCACCGCGACTCGCGGCGAGGCCGGCGGGGACGGCCACACTCGGACCGTGGAACTCGAGGACGCACTCGAAGTGCTCGGCGTGAGCGAGCACTTTTGGCTTGACTATCCCGACGGTGGTTGCGCGGATGTCGACGCAGATGAGGCCGTCTCGCGGATCAGGTCGCTCATCGACGAGGTGAAGCCGGACACCGTGCTCACCTTCGGACCCGATGGGTTCACTGGGCACCCCGACCACCAGACGGTGAGCGCGTGGACTGACAGCGCCCTGGAGGGATACGACGCACTGCTCCTGCACCCCGTGAAGCGCCACCAGGTGATGGACCAGGGCCTGGACGAGGAGTTCGGCGTATTCGAGCTTGGCCGGCCGCGCGTTTGCGCCGACGACGAGCTTGCCCTGCTGTTCGAGCTCACGGGCGCCACACTGGACCGCAAGGTCGAAGCGCTGTTGTTGCAGGAATCACAGACCGGCGCATTGGTCGAGGCGGTCGGGATCGAACGGTTCCGCACGTGGGTTTCGTGCGAGGCATTCGCAGTTCCCCGAAGCGGGTGACGACGAGTCCGCACTCGGGCACAGTGTGATGGTGGACCGGAGCGAGCTCGCGCTGACCGTCAACGTGCTCGGTCCGCTCGCGCTCGGCCTGGACAACCAGGTGGTCGACGTTCCCGGGTTCAGACGCCGCGCACTGTTGGCCTTGCTCGCTCTGGCGGGCGATCATGGACTGACCACCGAACGGCTCGTCGACTCGCTTTGGCCGGACGATCCTCCCGACAACGCCGCGCAGGCGTTGTACAACCACATCTCGCGGCTGCGGGGCCAGCTCAAGCCGCTATCCGACCGCTTGGAGAAGAGGGACGGCGGCTACCGACTGCGATTGGAGCCGTATGAGCTCGACCTCGATGCCGTACGCCGGCTCGGAGCGACCGATCCGCAGGCTGCCCTCGAGCTGTGGCGTGGTCCCGCTCTCGCGGAGTTCAACTCCGTGCCAGGGCTCGAGACAGAATCGGTCGGTCTCGACGAGCTGCGACTTCAACTTGTCGACGACGCGCTCGACGCGCGACTGAAGCGCGGCGAGCGGGTGGCCGTCGAAGCTGCCGCCGCTGCGGCCGAGTCGCCGTACAGAGAGCGAACCGCTCTGCTGCACATCCGAGCGCTCGCGGCGGACGGTCGGTCAGCAGACGCCCTGGCCTGCGCGCGGGCGTTCCGGAGTCGGCTCGTCGAAGAGACCGGGCTCGACCCGACCCCGGCACTGGCCGAGCTGGAGCAACAGGTGGCGGCCGGCCGGACCGCATCATCCCGACCTCGTGTTGCGCGACCCGACGGCCCGATGGTCGGCCGCCAGCACGACCGCGAGGAGCTGATTCGCCTGCTCGGTTCTCACGCCGTCGTGACGCTCACCGGTCCCGGGGGTGTCGGCAAGACCAGGCTTGCCCTCGACATCGCTGCCGACGCGATCGAAGCCGTGGTGGTCCCGTTCGCCGTGGTCGACCGCCCCGAACGAGTCTGCCAGGCGGTCGCCTCGACGCTCGGGTTGCGCACCACCGGCGAGATCGGCCCCAACGACATCGCCGCAGCGCTCACCGACCGCGAGCTGCTGCTGGTCCTCGACAACTGCGAACACGTCGCGGCCGCCTGCCGTGACCTCATGATCGCAGTGCGAAGAGCCGCGCCCGGCGTCCAGATCCTCTCCACGTCCCGGGTGACGCTCCAGGTCTCAGGCGAGTACGTCGTACGACTGCAACCGTTGCCGGTCCCTCGCGATCTGTCCGACCTGGACGCGCTTCGCCGGTCCGCCGGCGTACGAGCGTTCGTCGAGCACGCGCGTCGGCGCACTCCGGGCTACGAGGTGCCGGCGGACCAGGCAGGAGACCTCGTCGAAGTGCTGCGCCGGCTCGACGGCCTCCCGCTGGGCATCGAGCTTGCGGCGCGACAGGTGGGTGTCGCATCGCTGCGCGCCATTCGCGAGCGGCTCGATCGCGCACTCGACCTGTCCACCGGTCGAGAGGGCCCCGAAGTCCACCGGCAACAGACGCTTCGAGCCACGATCCGGTCGTCGTACGAGCTGCTGTCACCCGATGAGCAACTGCTGCTCCGTGCGATTGCCCCATTTGCGGGCGGTGTGGATCTGGCCACCGTCGAAGCCATGACAGCGTCCGGCGAGCCCCTGAACCTGCTCCACCAGCTCGTCGATGCGTCGCTACTCGTGGCGGACCCGTCGACCGGTCGCTATCGGCTGTTGTTCACGGTTCGCGCCTTCCTTCTCGATGAGATCGAGCTCCTCGGCGAGGCCGAGTTTGTGCACACGCGATTTGTCGAACGTTGTGTGGTTGTCGCCGAGGAAGTTCGCGGCGCGATGTTCGGGCCGGACGAGGCCATGGCCGACCGACGGCTGCGCGACGAGCTGGCCAACCTCCGGTCCGCGCGCGACCTCGGGGACGTCGACGCACGAGTGACGGTCACCCTGGCGGTCAACCGCGTCGTCACGTGGCGCAACCTGCGCGAGATCTGGTCGTGGGCCGACGAGCTTGCGGCAGACCCTTCACTGAACGGGCATCCGCGGCGTCCCGCGATCCTTGCTGCGGCCGCAGAGGCGAGAAGGCTGGTCGGCGACTTCGATCAGGCCGAGCGCTTGGCCCACGAGGCAATCGCCGTCGCTCTGGCGGATCCCGATGCGGCGGGTAGAGCCTGGAGTGTGTTGGGGGTAGTGGCACATTTCCGCGCGGACTTCGTCAAGGCGCGCCAGCACTGGCTGCGTGCGAGCGAGGGCACGATCGACCCGAGTGCCCACATCGGGTCAGCGGCACTCGCAGCGTTGTACGGCGGCGACGTTCCCGCCGCACGGCAGCTACTCGACCGGGCCATGACCATCGCGACGTGCGGCTCGCAGCACGCGTTCGTTGCGTACGTCGAGGGCGAGCTCCGCGCAAACTCCAAACCTGTTGAGTCGGTCCCGCACTACCTGGAAGCGATCGCGGTCGCGGGCAGTGTCGGCTGCAACTTCGTCGAGGGCGTCGCCCGGGTGTCGTTGGCGACAGCACGTGCCCGTACCGGCGACGTCGCTGGTGCCGCCGATGGATTCGCCTATCTGATCGAGTTCTGGCGCCGTACCGACCAGGCCACCCAGCTCTGGACGACTGCTCGGAACGCTGCCGAACTTCTCGCCGGGGTCGGGCGATCCGAGCTCGCAGCCCTCCTACTCATTTCTGCCGACTCGACGCCGGGAGCCGCAGCAGTTGGTCCGAAGATTGCTCGCCACAGCGGCCGAGCGTGGACCCAGGTCACCGAGATCGTCGACGAAGGCACCCTGGTGCGACTCCGTTCCGAGCTGGCCAGCCTGGGCAGCGCAGCCGTGCTTGACCGGGCCCTGGTCGAGCTCCACGGTCTGGCCAACGAGTCCGCACCGCGCGGCCGCCTCTAGCTGTTGGCTTCGTTCTTTGCCTTGAGCATCAGGGCGATGTCGATGAGCTGGTCCTCCTGGCCGCCGATCAGCTTGCGCCGGCCGGCCTCGAGCAGGATCTTCGCGCCCGGAGACGTCGTAGCGCTCGGCGGCGTTGCCGGCGTGCTTGAGGAACGAGGAGTAGACGCCGGCGTAGCCCATCATCAGCGTCATCCGGTTGAGCGTGCACTCCTCGGGCATCGCCGGGCGTACGACGTCCTCGGCGGCATCGACGATCTGCAGGAAGTCGACGCCGGTCTTCCAGCCGAGCTTGTCGGCGACACCGATGAACGCCTCGAGCGGCGTGTTGCCGGCACCGGCGCCGAACCGGCGCACCGACCCGTCGATCTGGGTCGCACCGGCACGAGCGGCGATCACGGTGTTGGCGACGCCGAGGCCGAGGTTCTCGTGACCGTGGAAGCCGATCGTGGCCTCGTGCCCGATCTCGGCGACCAGAGCCGACACGCGATCGGCGACGCCCTCCATGACCAGCGCGCCGGCGGAGTCGACGACGTACACGCACTGGCAGCCGGCGTCGACCATGATGCGCGCCTGCTTGGCCAGCACCTCGGGCGACTGGGTGTGGCTCATCATCAGGAAGCCGACGGTCTCCAGCCCGAGCTCGCGGGCGAGGCCGAAGTGCTGCCCCGACGTGTCGGCCTCGGTGCAGTGCGTCGCGATGCGGCAGATCTGCCCGCCGTTGTCCTGGGCGGCGCGGATGTCGTCCTTGGTGCCGACGCCGGGGAGCATGAGGAACGCGATGCGGGCGCGTCTTCGCCGTCTCGGCGGCGAGCTTGATGAGCTCCTGCTCGGGCGTCTTGGAGAAGCCGTAGTTGAACGACGATCCGCCGAGGCCGTCGCCGTGGGTCACCTCGATGACCGGTATGCCGGCAGCGTCGAGCGCGCCGACGATGTCGCGTACCTCTTGCGGCACGAACTGGTGCCGCTTGTGGTGCGAGCCGTCGCGCAGGCAGGTGTCGGTCAGGCGCAGGTCGAGGCCGCTCGCGGGGTCGGTCTGCGACCAGGTACGGGCGAGGGTGTCGACGGATGCGTCGACGCCGGACACGGGAGCGGCGGTCATCGGAGGATCTCCTTCGCGATCGACTCGCCGACCCGCGTGGCGGCGGCGGTCATGATGTCGAGGTTGCCGGCGTACGGCGGCAGGTAGTCGCCGGCGCCTTCGACCTCGACGAAGATGCTGACCTTGGTCAGGCCCATCGTGGCTTCGGTGGCGTCGTCGAACTGCGGGTCCTGGAGCAGGCGGTAGCCGGGTACGTACTCCTGCACCTGCTGCGCCATGCGTACGACCGACTCGCGAGATCGCGTCGCGGTCGGCGTCGGCGCTGACACCGCAGAAGATCGTGTCGCGCATGATCATCGGCGGCTCGGCGGGGTTGAGGATGATGATCGCCTTGCCGCGCTCGGCGCCGCCGATCGTCTCGACGCCGGCGCTCGTCGTGCGGGTGAACTCGTCGATGTTGGCGCGGGTGCCGGGTCCGGCGGAGGCGCTGGAGACCGACGCGACGATCTCGGCGTACGGCACCGGGGTCACGCGCGAGACGGCGTAGACCATCGGGATCGTGGCCTGCCCGCCGCACGTGATCATGTTGACGTTGTCGGCGGTGAGGTGTTCCTCGCCGTTGACCGGCGGGATGACCGCGGGCCCGACGGCGGCCGGGGTCAGGTCGATCGCGCGGATGCCGGCCTCGGCGTAGCGCGGCGCGTACTCGCGGTGGACGTACGCCGAGGTGGCCTCGAAGATCAGCTCGGGCAGCTCGTCCTGCTTGAGCAGCCAGTCGACGCCCTCGTGCGAGGCCTCGACGCCGCGATCGCGCGCGAGCTTCAGGCCCTCCGATGCCGGGTCGACGCCGATCATCCAGCGTGGCTCGATCAGGTCGCTGCGGAGCAGCTTGTAGAGCAGGTCGGTGCCGATGTTGCCGGGTCCGACGATGGCCGCGGTGACTTTGTTGCTCATTCTCACTCCTCGAAGGAGACGGTCAGGGGCGTGAACCCGCTGATGGAAGCCGTCACGCGGTCACCCGCGGCGAACGGCACGAAGGGCCCAGGGCCCCGGACAGGATCAGGTGTCCCGCGCGCAGCGGATCGCCGAAGCGCGCGGCCTGCACGGCGAGCCACCGCAGTGCCTCCAGCGGGTCGCCCAGGCAGGCGGCGCCGGTGCCGGCCGAGCGCTCCTCGCCGTTGATGGTCAGGCTCATCACGACGTCACGCGGCTCGATCTCGGTCAGCGGGAGACCCGCGTCGCCGATGACGTAGAGGCCGCTCGACGCGTTGTCGGCGACCGTGTCGGTGAACTCGATGTCCCAGCCGTCGATGCGCGAGTCGACGATCTCCAGCGCGGGCAGCGCCACGTCGACGGCCTCGCGGACCAGGTCGATCGTGATCTGCTCCTCGGGCACGTCGATGTCATGGGCCAGCCGGAAGGCGACCTCCGCCTCGACCCGAGGCTGCAGGAGGGTGCGCATCGAGATCGGGGTGCCGTCGGTGCCGTGGCTGACGTCCATGTCGCTGAGCAGGTAGCCGAAGTCGGGCTGGTCCACGCCGAGCTGCTTCTGCACCGCCTCCGAGGTGGCGCCGATCTTGCGGCCGACGACGGTCACGCCGGCGGCCAGCCGCTTCTGGACGAGCCCCTGCTGCACGGCGTACGCCGCCGGGAGGTCGTCGGTCCCGATCAGATCGCGGACCGCCGCGCACGGCACCCGCGTCTCCAGGGCCTGCGCAAGCCGCTCGGTGGCCGCGGCGATGGCGGCAGGATCAGCCTTGATGGAGGGCACCACGTCATACTAGAACCTGTTACAGTTTTGCGGTAGTCAGCCCCGACCGGAGGTCCGATGGAAGAGACGTATGACGTCGTCGTCGTAGGTGCCGGTGGCGCCGGAATGACGGCCGCTCTCGCCGCTGCGGAGCATGGTCTGGAGACCGTCCTGATCGAGAAGAGCGCCTACTTCGGCGGGTCGACGGCCCGCTCCGGTGGCGGCGTGTGGATCCCCGGCAACCGCGCGCTCCAGGCCGCCGGCCAGGTCGACGCGGACGACGCGCGAGCAGTCCAGGCGCTACCTCGAGGCCATCGTCGGCGACGTGGTCCCCAAGGAGCGCCGCGACACCTTCCTCGACCGCGGGCCCGAGGTCATCGACTTCCTCCTCGACAAGACCCCGGTGCGCTTCAAGTGGGTCCCCGAGTACTCCGACTACCTGCCCGAGCAGCCCGGCGGCCGGCCGCGTGGACGCAGCGTCGAGCCGGTCCCGATGGACGGCCGCATCCTCGGCGCCGAGCTCGACCGGCTGCACCCGCCGTACGCCAAGGCGCCGGCCAACCTGATCGTCACGCAGGCCGACTTCCGCAAGATCAGCCTCGGCCTGCGCACGATCCGCGGCCCGCTGACGATGATGCGGGTCATGTTCATGCGCATGGTGAGCTCGTTCCGCGGTCGCCGGATGTACGCCATGGGCAACGCCCTGACGATCAGCCTGCGCAAGGCGCCTGATGGATGCCGGCGTGCCGGTCCACTACGAGACCGCCGCTGACCGGTCTGGTCATCGAGGGCGGCCGGGTCGTCGGCGTACGCGCCGAGCGTGACGGCACCGAGGTCGTCATCCGCGCCCGCCGCGGCGTGATCCTCGGCTCCGGCGGATTCGAGAAGAGCGAGGCGCTGCGCGAGAAGTACCTCCCCGCACCCACCGACGCCGCCTGGAGCACCGCCGCGCCCGAGCAACACCGGCGCCGGCATCGAGGCCGGCGTCGCCATCGGCGCGGCGACCGACCTGATGGACGACGCGTGGTGGGGCCCGACGATCCCGCTGCCGTCCGGCCCGTGGTTCTGCCTCGCCGAGCGCAACCTCCCCGGCTCGATCATCGTCAACTCCGCCGGCAAGCGGTTCATGAACGAGGCGCTGCCGTACGTCGAGGCGACGCACGCGATCTACGAGGGCGAGGCCACCGGCGTCTCGCACGTACCCGGCGTGGCTCGTCATGGACCAGCGCTATCGCAACCGCTACCTGTTCGCCGGCCTCTCCCCGCGGCAGCCGTTCCCCGGGCGTTGGTACAAGTTCGGCACGGTGCGCAAGGCCAGCTCGCTCGGCGAGCTCGCCGCGGAGATCGACGTACCGGCCGAGGCGCTCGAGGAGACCGTGCGCCGGTTCAACGGGTTCGCCGAGACCGGCATCGACGAGGACTTCCACCGCGGCGAGAGCGCGTACGACCGCTACTACGCCGACCCGCGGGTCAAGCCCAACCCGTCGCTGCACAGCATCGACCGCGGACCGTTCTATGCCGTCAAGATCGTCCCCGGCGACCTCGGCACCAAGGGCGGGATCGTCACCGACGAGCGGGCCCGCGCGCTGCGGCCCGACGGCTCGGTGATCGAGGGGCTGTATGCCGCGGGCAACTGCTCGTCGGCGGTCATGGGCCACACGTACGCCGGTCCCGGGCGCGACGATCGGGCCCGCCATGACGTTCGGCTACCTCGCCGCCGAGGACATCGCGCAGAGCGAAGGACGCCGGCTGATGCCGATCGATCCCGAGCGTCGCCATCGGCGCCGAGGTCGGCACGCGCGAGTTCTCCTGGACCAGCAGCGACGTGCTGCTCTATCAGCTCGCCGTCGGCGCCGGTTCGCGTCCGGGCGACAACGTCTCGGCCGACGCCCTGCGGTGGACGCTCGACGACGACGCGCTGCAGGTGCTGCCGAGCTTCGCCGTCGTGGCGCCGACGTTCCACGAGACCGATCCGCCCGTCGCTCGAGCTGCCCGGCTGCGACATCAACCTGGCCCAGGTCGTCCACGGCGCCCAGGAGGTCCACGTCAACGGCCCGCTGCCCGACCTCCGGCTCGGCCCGGCTGACGACCCGCATCACCGACGTCTGGGACAAGGGCAAGGCCGCCGTCATCTGGCAGGAGGGCGTCGCCACCGACCCGGGCGGCGCCGAGCTGTGGCGCGTACGGTCGTCGATCTTCGTCAAGGGCGAGGGCGGCTGGGGCGGCAACCGCGGCGACGAGCAACGCCGTCGTCGTGCCCGACCGCGCGCCGGACGCCTCGACGGCGTACACCGTGACACCGCAGCAGGCGCTGCTCTACCGGCTCTGCGGCGACCGCAACCCGCTGCACTCCGACCCCGCGTTCGCCAAGGCGGCCGGCTTCCCGGCGCCGATCCTGCACGGCCTGTGCACGTACGGCATCGTGCTGCGCGAGGTCATCGACCTGATGCTCGACGGCGACGCCAGCGCGGTCGGCGGCTTCGGCGCACGGTTCGCCGGCGTCGTGTTCCCGGGCGAGACGCTGTCGATCGACGCGTGGGACGAGCCCGACGGCATCGCGGTGACCGTGACGGTCGGCGACGACGCTCGTCCCGCGCTCGCCGACTGCTTCGTCACGCGTCGCTAGTTGCCGGAGGGCCCTCGAGTCGCCGGTAGCGCATCAGCACCGCGCCTGCCGGGAACGCCCTGGGTGGCTGCATGAGCTTGAAGCGGCTGGGCGTGGTGCCCTCCGGAAACAGCCGCTTGCCCTGCCCGATCACGACCGGGCACATCCACAGGTTGACCTGGTCGACCAGCCCTTCCGGAACAGCGTCTGCAGCAGGTCGCCGCTGCCCCACGTGTGGATCTGCTGATGACGCTCCCGCAGCTCGCGCACCTCGGCGGCCGCATCGCGGACCTGGGTGCTGGTCTCCCAGGACAGCTCCGGCCTGCCGCGCGAGGCGACGTACTTGGGCACCCGGTTGAAGGCCTCCGCGATCTCGAACGTCTCGCCCGGCCAATAGGCGCGGAAGATCTCGTACGTCGTGTGGCCCAGCAGCAGGGCATCGGAGGCCTGGACGTCCGCGGTCAGCTCCTCGCCGGACTCCTCATCCCCGTACGGGCGCTCCCACCCGGCGTACTCGAAGCCCTCGTCCTGCGGGCTCGGGCCGCCGTTGGCCTGGATCACGCCGTCGAGCGTGATGTTCATGTTGACGTGTAGCTCTCCCATGGCGACATCTCCTCAAGGTTCCCGTAGTGTCCGGTCGGATGACCTACGCGGTCAACCGCCTTGGCACTCGGTGGTCGAGTGGGGAGGCCGCCCGCGGCCGACCCGTATCGAGACCACCTTGTGCGTAATCTCGGGCATATGGAGCCTTCGCCCAATGAGCGCACGGTCGAGTCATACGAACAGATCGCCGACGACTACGCCGAGCGAGACCGACGGGCGGCCGTGTCCTGTCCGGCGGGCTCACGCGGCTGGCCGAGACGCTCCCCGCGGCTCATGTCCTGGAGATCGGCTCGGGCCCTGGCTGGGATGCCGACCCGCTCGAGGAAGCCGGGCTGACGGTCCGCCGTACCGACATCACCCAGGGTTTCATCGACTTCCAGCGCAACCGCGGCAGGGAGGTCGACCGGCTCGACGCGATCAACGACGACCTCGGCGGTCCGTACGACGCCGTCGTCACGCTGCACGTGCTCCAGCACGTGGAGCCGAGCGAGCTGCAGCCGTTCTGGCGAAGGTTGCCGCCGCCCTGAGGCCGGGCGGCGCTTCCTCGTCTCGATCCCGGTCGGCGAAGGCGCCGGCTGGGAGACCGGCGAGTCCGGCCGTCCCTACTACCGGGCGCTCCGGACCGAGCCGGAGTTCCTCGCCGCGCTGGCAGAGGCCGGGCTCGAGCAGGAGTGGACGGAGCGATCAGCCCACGAGGACGGCTGGATCTGCGTGCTGGCCGAGCGCCCTAGAGCTCCTGGCCCAGGCCGACGATGACGCCGGCCGGGCCGCGGACGTAGCCGTAGCGGTAGATGTCCTCGTACTCCGCGATCTCGCCGACGAGCTTGCCGCCGTGAGCCTGCAGGCGGCCGAAGATCTCATCGACGTCGTCGACGACGAACGTGAGGCGCGGGATGCCCGGCACGTTGACGGGCGCACTGGGCGCCGGGGTTGAGGTGGTGGGCCGATCGAACGTCGACAGCTCGACCCGGCCGTGGCCGTCCGGCGTCTTGAGCATGGCGATGTTGGCTCGTACGTCCTTCAGCCCGATGAGCTTGTCGGCCCAGGGATCCTCGACGACAGCCTGACCCTCCAGCTCGAGACCGAGCTCGACGAAGAACGCGATGGCGGCTTCGAGGTCCTCGACCACGATGCCGGTGTGGTCGAACCGGATGACGGTCATGCGACGACCTGCCGGGCGATGAGTTTTCGCATGGTGTCAGAACCCCCTGATGAATCAACAGTGCTTCGAGTCTCATGCACGCAGCCGCTCGGGTCCAATGCGAGTCCCGGGCTGACTTATCGATGGTGTCGATGAATGCATGCCCTGTCTCAGCGGGAACTGACCGCGGCCGCCCCGCAACTACGCGACGATGGACGCATGAGCTCGTCCCTGCCCCCTCGATCCCGCCGCCCCCTCCGCACTGGAACCCGCACCCGGGTCAGTACCGGGTCGCTCGACCCGGTCCGTCCGTCGGCTGGGCGGTGGGCCAGTGGATCGTTGCCGGGCATGAGTCTTGTCGGCACCCTCCTGTGCGGCGCCATGGCCGGATATCAATTCTGGATCAGCCATCACATGGCGACCGAGGGAGTGACGACGACAGCCGTCGTCACCGAGGTCGATGCCTCGACGACGTCACCCTGGACTTCACCACCGAGAGTGGCCGGCAGGTCACCGCCGGAAGTGCTGTGGATGCCTTCCGACGTTCCGGCCGCCGACGACGAGGTCAGATCACCTACGACCCCGATGACGTGACCTATGTGGTGCCCGAAGGTAGCAACGAGGACCGGATCATGGCGATCGGCTTCCTCGTGGCTGCGTGCGTGGGGCTCCTGGTCTCGATCGGCACCGCGATCGGGGCCATCCTCGTCCACCGCGCCAGATCAAGGAACGCCAAGGCGGCCTGGCCGGGCCCGCTGATCGGCCACCTCGCCGCGCTTCGGCCTCGTCTCGGCCTCCCGGCCTCCTTCGTCGGCCTAGCGAACGTGGGGGTGCTGCTAGCGCCGAGGATCAGCCCTGAGGTCGGCACGCCGGTGCCGGCGGTGACCAGGACGTGCTGGGCGCCGTCGACCTGGTTGACCGAGGTGCCGCGCAGCTGGCGCACGCGCCTCGGCGATGCCGTTCATGCCGTGGATGTATGCCTCGCCGAGCTGACCGCCGTGCGTGTTGAGCGGCAGCCGGCCGCCGATCTCGATCGCCCCGTCGGCGATGAAGTCCTTGGCCTCGCCGCGGCCGCAGAAGCCGAGCTCCTCGAGCTGCATCAGGACGTACGGCGTGAAGTGGTCGTAGAGCACCGCGGTCTGGATGTCGGCCGGCGTCAGCCCGGACTGGCGCCACAGGTCGCGGCCGACGACGCCGATCTCGGGGATGCCGATGTCGTCGCGGTAGTACGACGTCATGACGAACTGGTCGGCGGCGCTGCCCTGGGCCGCGGCGACGATCGGCACCGCACCGGCCTTGAGGTCGCGCGCCCGCTCGGTCGAGGTGACGACGATCGCGACCGCTCCGTCGCTCTCCTGGCAGCAGTCCAGCAGCCGCAGCGGGTCGGCGATCATCCGCGAGCCCTGGTGGTCCTCGATCGTGATCGGCTTCTCGTAGAAGAACGCGGCGGGGTTGGTGGCCGCGTGCCGCCGGTCCGCCACCGCGACCGCGGCCGAAGTCCGCCGAGGTCGCGCCGTACTCGTGCATGTAGCGGCGGGCCTGCATCGCCACCGTCGCCGCCGGCGTCGACAGGCCGTGCGGGTATGACCAGGCGTTGTCGAGCCCGTTGGTGTTGACCTGCTCGGCGGCCCACTTCTGCACCTGGCCGAAGCGCTGGCCGGACCGCTCGTTGAAGCCGCGATAGGCCACGACGACGTCGGCCATGCCGGTCGCGACCGCCATCGCCGCCTGCTGCACCGTGGCGCACGCCGCGCCGCCGCCGTAGTTGATCCGGCTGAAGAACCGCAGGTCACCCATGCCGAGCTCGCGGGCCAGCGCGATCTCGGACGTCGAGTCCATCGTGAACGTGACCAGGCCGTCGACGTCCGACGCCGCGAGCCCCGCGTCCGCGAGCGCTGCGAGCGTCGCCTCGGCCGAGAGCTGCAGCTCCGAGCGACCGGACTCCTTGGAGAACTCGGTCGCGCCGATGCCGGCGATCGACGCCGCACCGCTGAACGCCGCTCATCGGCGTGACCTCCAGTCGGGCGTTGGCGTGCATGCCGATCGAGACCGCGGCGGTGACGTCGATCGTGGTCACGCCGTCCTCCTCCGAGACGATGTTGCCGGTGAAGCGCAGCGTGTCGTACGGATGCGCCGGCGCGCCGAGCCGCAGCGCGCACGACAGGATCTGGTCTGCGGTCCGGCCCAGTCGGTGACGTAGCGCTGCACCAGCCCGGTCGTGCTCAGGATGTTGATGAAGATGTCCTTGCTGCCGTGCCCGATCGACCGGTCGCGGTCGTGGTGCACGTCCTGGAAGTCGCGGGTCGCGAGCGCCGTCGACACCACGAGGGTCGGCGTGATCGGCAGCTCCCAGACCGGTATGTCCGACGGCGGCTCGGGCTCGGGTTCGGGGTCCGGCGTGCCGGCCGGCCGCCACTTCGCCAGCGTGACGTCGTCGTCGATCGGGTCGAACCACACCTCGACGGCGTCGCCGATCGCGACCTCTCCGTTGACCTCGCCGATCATCCGGACGCCCTCTTCGAGATCGACCAGCGCCAGCGTCAGCGGCAGCTGCTTGCCGGGTATGGCCGGTGCGTGGTGCACCAGGAACGAGTGCACCTTGCCGCGGCCGGACGCCACGACATACCCGCGATCCATCGCATGGCAGGACGGGCACACCGGGCCCGGCGGGTGGCGCAGCTCGCCGCACGCGTTGCACTTCTGGATGCGCAGCTCGCCGGCGGCGGTGCCGTCCCAGAAGAACGCGGTGTCGCGGTTGATCATCGGCCGGGCCGACTTCGACTTGTCGACCGACGGCGCGGCCGGTGCCGGGCTTGAACTTGAGGACGCGGAACGTCATCGTCGCGACCTCCTCGTCGCCGACGGTCCAGGTGCTCTGCGTCGTGATGAACCAGCCCTCGCCGACGCCGGTCTTCTTGGGGCCGACGACCTCGTCGAGCCGCGTGCTGATCCGCGGGACCTCTCCGGGCTCGCAGCGTGCGGGCATACGTCTGGTCGCAGTTGGTGCCGAGCACCGAGGTGTAGCCCGCCTCGTCGAAGATGCTCATGGTGTCGGGCAGCGGGTCGCCGGGCATGCGCTCGGGGTTGAGCCCGTACATCGTCCACACCTGCGCCATCGCCGGCGGCGCCTCGGTGTCGGGGCCGGGCGCCCAGCGCGGGTTGGTGTCGCCGATCGCCTCGGCCCAGTGCCGGATCATCGGTACGTTCACCGGGTCCGGCGCCTCGCGGGCCGGGCTGTTGCCGCGGGCCTTGATCTCCTCGACGCGCTTGAGGATCTCGTCGTCGCTCATCATCGCGGCACCCTCGGCAGGTCGAGCCCGAACATCGCGATCAGCTCGCGCTGCACCTCGTTGACGCCGCCGCCGAAGCTCAGCACGAGGTTGCGCTTGCTCGTCGCGTCGAGGTACTCCGCCAGCCGACCGGTCGCCGGATCGGCCGGATCGCCGTACGTCGTGACGACGTCCGATCAGCGCCAGGCCGAGTCGCTGCACCTCGTCGCTGGCGAACACCTTGGACGTCGACGCCTCGGCGACGGTCGCCCGATCGGACGACGCACCCACGCGCGACGGCCCAGTTGAGCAGCTCGTTGACGCGGAACGACGCCGTCGCGCGCGCCAGGACGTCGCGGACCCACGGCACCTCGAGCAGCGGGCGTGCCGTCCGGCGCCGCGCGATCCTCAGCCCACTACGCGCACCAGGTCGCGGAGCCCCTCGATGCGACCGGCCGGGCCGAGCATGACGCGCTCGTGGTTGAGCTGGGTCGTGATGAGCTGCCAGCCGCGGTTCTCCTCGCCGACGAGCATGTCGACCGGCACGCGTACGTCGTTGTAGTACGTCGCGTTGGTGTGGTGCGAGTTGTCGCTGGTGACGATCGGCGTCGACGAGTAGCCGGGGTCGCGGGTGTCGACGATCAGCACCGAGATCCCGCGGTGCGGAGGCGCGTCCGGGTCGGTGCGCACGGCGAGCCATACGTAGTCGGCGACGTGGCCGCCGGTCGTCCACATCTTCTGGCCGTTGACGACGTAGTGGTCGCCGTCGCGCCGGGCGGTGGTGCGCATCGACGCCAGGTCGGTGCCGGCGTCGGGCTCGCTGTAGCCGATCGCGAAGTGCACGTCGCCGTTGACGATGTCGGCGAGGAACATGTCCTTCTGCTTCTGCGGTGCCGTACGCCTGCAGGGTCGGCCCGACGGTCTGCAGGGTCACGGACGGCAGGTGCACGTCCGCCCGCGCCGCCTCGTTGACGAACACCTGCTGCTCGATGACGCCGCGCCCCTGGCCGCCGTACTCCTTGGGCCAGCCGACGCCCATCCAGCCGTCGGCGCCCATCTGCTTGATGATGCGGTGGTACGCCGGCCCGTGCCGGTCGGTGCGCATCTCGTCGCGGTCGGCGTCGGTGGCCAGGCCCGCGAGGTAGGCGCGAGCCTCCTGCTTGAACGCCCGCTCCTCCGCGGTCAGCTCGGCGTTCTTGCCCGCGGTCTCGGTGACCGGCACCGTCGGCGAGCGCAGCCGGGCCGCCCAGGTGACGGGCGATGTCGCGTACGCCGGAGAAGTAGCGGTTGAGCGGATAGGTGATGTCGACGCCCATGCCGCCGTGGAGGTGGTGGCAGATCTGCAGCACGGCCGGTGCGCGGTCGGCGAACCAGTGCGCGGCGATCGCCAGGTCGTCGTCGGCCGGATCGCCCGCGTCGAGGCGGCGGACGAGCTCGCCGGCGGTCAGGCGTGAACGTACGGGAGGCGATGTAGACGTCGGCGATCTGCTGGGCGACGGCCTGGAACTCCGCCAGCGCACGGCCGAACTGACGGCGATCGCGGATGTAGCCGGCGGTCAGGTCGCGGGCGCCTTCGACCAGCCCGGCGCCGAGGGCGGCGAGGCCGGCGATCGCGTGGCTGCGCACCACGTCGGCGTCGAGCTCTCCGATCGACGGAGCGCGACGTGAAGGTGTACGTCGCCTCGGTCGTGCCGCGCGAGGTCCAGGTGTCGACCCGGCTCACCCCGGGCCCGTCCGGATCGACGAGCACGACCGTTCGAGCCCGCTGAGACGAGCAGGAGCGTCTTGCGCCTCGAGCACCGGCACGCCGACCTTGGTGCCGGTCACGCCTGTGCCGTCGTACGTCGTGGCGGGCGTCGCGCGGCAGGGCCGCGCCGGGCTCGCCGAGCGCCGGCACCAGCAGCAGCTCACCGGCCAGCACCTGGGGGACGAGGTCGGCCTGCAGCGTCTCGGAGCCCGAACGGACGAGCGGCAGCAGGCCGCACGCGAGGGTCTCCCACACCGGGAGGTCCGCCGCGCGCCGGCCGACCTCGTGCAGCAGCACGGCGACCTCGGCCATGCCCAGGCCCTCACCGCCGTGCTCCTTCGGGGCGGCCAGCGCCAGCAGCCCGGACTCCTGGAGGGCGCGCCACGACCCGTCGCCACGGTCGAGCACGTCGCCGATGACGGAGCGCACCTCGTCAAGCACCGAGTCCACGCAGATCCCCAATCCTTCGAGTGGCAGCCTTCTCGTGCAAAACTATAACGTGTTCTAATCTGGGGGGCCCGACCTTGAGGAGTACGTGTGCGGAACCCGCTCAAGCTGCCGCTGTCGGTCGTACGGCACCTGCTGCCCGATCCCTCGTCGTGGGACCTGTTCGACCTGCCTCCCGTCGAGCTGCCCGAGGGTCGCTGGCTCGAGCTGCCCCGGCGCGGGCGTACGTGGCTCACCGACGTACCCGGGCCGACCCCGGACGCGCCGGCGATCATCCTGCTGCACGCCGTCGGCTGCACCGGCCAGCTGACCTGGTTCCCCGCGATCCCCCGCCTGGCCGAGCACTACCGGGTCATCACGTTCGACCAGCGGTGGCACGGCCGCGGCATCACGTCCGAGCGGTTCCTGATCTCCGACTGCGCCAACGACGTGGCGGCCGTGATCGACGCGCTCGGCCTGGACCGCCCGATCATCGCCGGCTACTCGATGGGATCGGTCATCGCGCAGCGCGTGTGGCGCCAGCACCCCGACGTCGTCGGCGGGCTCATCCTCGCCGCCAGCACCGCCCACTTCCGCACCAACGGCCGCGAGCGCGTCTTCCATGCGGGCATGGAGCTCGGCATGGGGCTGAGCGCGACGCTGTCCCGATCGCGCGTGGTCCGCCGGGCCAGCACGGCCGCCGTCGAGGCGATCGACGCCGACAGCTCCGACACCGCTCGGCTGGGCGATGAAGCAGTGGCGCTCGAGCAGCCCGTGGGCGGTCGGCCAGGCCGTGGCGTCCCTCGGCCGCCACCACTCGACGCGCTGGCTGTCGCAGGTCGACGTACCCACCGCGGTCGTCGTGACCACCAAGGACCGGGTGATCCCGCCGGATCGCCAGCGCGACATCGCCGCGCGGATCCCGGGCGCCACGGTGCACGAGGCCGCGTGCGGTCATGCCGGCTGCGTGCTGGAGCACCAGGCATTCGTACCCGCGCTCCTCGAAGCGGCCGACGCGGTCACGGCCCGCATGCGCCAACGCCAACCGGCCTGACCCGCGCCCTAAGGAGGCCGCCTGCGGCCGACTGGGAGCGAGCTCTGCGAGCGAAGGTCGTGAGCCGAGAGGCTCGCTCGAGCCTTCGATCTCACCACGCTTCGGTCGCTGGCGCTCCCTCCCGGCGCTTCGCGCCTAGCGAGCGGATAGGGCGATCAGCCCAGGACGGCTTTGCGCATGGCCTCGAGCTCGATCGGGAACTGGTCGACCAAGTCCCACACGCTGCGGCATCAGCTCGCGGCAGGCGATCGCGCCGATGTGCATCTGCCCGTTGTTGCTCATCACCGTGATGTTGAGGCCGGCGCCGTGGAAGATCGGCCCGAGCGGATAGAGCGCGTCGATCCGCGCGCCGACGAAGTACAGCGGCACCGGCGGGCCGGGCACGTTCGAGATCACGAGGTTGTGGATGACCGGGGCCTTCTCGGCGAGCCGCAGGTCCGACACCATGCGTACCGCGAGCCCGAACGTACGAGGCGCGGCGAACTCAGCCCACTCCTGCAACGTGTCCGCCGGTACGGCCTTGTGGTGGTCCTTGGCGTGCACGTTGGCCACCGACATCTCGGTGATCCGCTCGAGCGGGTCCTCGACGTCGGTCCCGAGCCGGCAGAAGATCGTCGACACCTTGTTGCGCCCGGCGGCCCTGGTCGACTCGTTGCGCACCGACACCGGGACGCTGGCCAGCAGCGAGCTGTCCGGGCAGCTCGCCGCGGTCCATGAGGTAGCGGCGGAGCGCACCGCCGCTGAGCGCAAGCACGACGTCGTTGACGGTGGCACCGGGGACCGCGTGCTTGATCTCCTTGATGACGTCCAGCGACACGTCGGTGAGGGCGATCGAGCGGTGACCCGTGATGGTGCCGTTGAACGACGTACGCGGAGCGGTCAGCGGCGCGGCCATCGCCGTGCCCTGCCGGGCCCGGCTGGCGGTCTCCACGAGGGTCCGCACCGTCGGCGTCACGAGCTTGGCCAGCTGCCACGGCTTGGTCGCGGTCGCCAAGAGCCCACGGCCGACCAGCTCGAGGTCCGACGGCGCGCGCAGGTGGTCGCCCGCCCCGCTGTCGAGCGGCGGCGCGTCAGGCTCGAGGCTGCACAGGTACGAGATCATGTTGGAGCCAGAGACCCCGTCGACCGACGCGTGGTGCATCTTGGAGAACACTGCGATCTTGCCGTTCGCCAGGCCCTCGATGACGTGCATCTCCCAGAGCGGCCGCGACCGGTCCAGCGGTATGCCGGCAAGGTGGCCGGCGACCTCGGTCAGCTCGCGCTCGCTGCCGGGCGCGGGCGCGGCGAGCCGGTGGACGTGCCGATCGATGTCGAACTCGTCGTCGGTCACCCATATGGGGAAGTCGATCCGCCCCGGCACGAACTTGAGCTTGCGGTTGAACATCGGGATGCCCGAGACGCGCTGGGACAGCTCCTCCTTGAACCTGGCGAAGTCGTAGCCGCCCGGGATCGTCGCGGGATCCAGGACGATCACGCCGCACACGTGCATCAGCTGCGCGCCGCTCTCGAGGTAGAGGAAGCTGGCGTCGAGTCCGCTGAGTCGATCCATGGCCGTATCCTAGCGCTGCGTAGAACTTGTTCTACTTCCCAGAGATTCGGCAGAGCGAGGAGAGTTCACATGTCAGCCGGGTTCACCCGACGCCAGCTCGCCCTTGCCGCACTGGCCATCAACGCCGTACGCCCGGTGAAGCGCGGCTGGTCGGCGATCCCCAGCTTCGCGCTGGGCTGGCCGGTCAGCGAGCTCGCCCCGCACCTGCTGGGCGCCGCCGCGATCGACACCGCAGCCGAGCTGGCCGTGCGACGCGGCAAGCCCTCACGCTTGGGCCTTGTCGCCGGTGCAGTCGCGGCCGGGCTCCTGGGCTACACGATCGCCGGCGCCCGCCGCACCGGTACGCAGCTGGACGCGGCGCTGCGCGAAGGCATCGGCGACGGCTACCTCGACGAGATCGACCTGCCCGGACCGCTCGACCTGCGACTCCCCCGCGGATCGGTCGCCCGGCCCTTCAACTTCCGCGCGCGCGACATCGAGGTGCTGCGCAACGTGCCCGTACACCGAAGGCGGTCGCAAGGCCCATCTCGACATCCGCCGGCCCAAGGATCGCGACCTCGCCGATGCCCCCGTGCTGATCCAGATCCACGGCGGTGGCTGGACGATCGGCAACAAGGAGCAGCAGGGCATCCTCCTGATGAACCGGATGGCCCAGCAGGGCTGGGTCTGCGTCTCGGTCAACTACCGGCTGGCTCCCCGGCACCTCTTCCCGACGCAGATCGTCGACGTCAAACGCGCGATCGCCTGGGTCCACGAGAACATCAAGGAGTACGGCGGCGACTCCTCGTACGTCGTCATCACCGGCGGATCAGCCGGCGGCCACCTCGCCGCTCTCGCCGCGCTCACCCCGGGTCTTGCCGACGTATCAGCCCGGCTTCGAGGAGTCCGACACCTCGGTCGCGGCGTGTGTCCCGTTCTACGGCGTCTACGACCTCGGCGGCATCACCGAGGCGCGGGCCGCCATCGACATGCGGGACCGGTTCCTCGGTCCGAGGGTGTTCGGCAAGGACCCGCGCACGCATCTCGACGACTTCGTCCAGGCGTCGCCGCTGGCCCACGTCAGCGAGCACACACCGGACTTCTTCGTGATCCACGGACGCAACGACACCGTGGTGTCGGTCAACCAGGCGCGCGCCTTCGTCGCCGAGCTCAGGGAGAAGTCGGACGCCTCGGTCACGTATGCCGAGCTGCCCGGCGCGCAGCACGCGTTCGAGGTGTTCTCGTCGATCCGCAGCCAGCACACGATCGCCGCCGTGCAGCGCTGGCTCCAGTGGCACCGCGCCACCACCCAGAAGTCAGCTGCGGGGTAGGCCGGTCGGCGAGATGTCGCGCGAGCACTCGCCGGTCGAGTAGCCCGCGAGCTCTGCGAGCCGGCGTATCGAGACCACGCACGACGACATGCTCGCTCGAGCCACCAACCTCACGGGGTCTCGATACGGCTCGGCCGCGGACGGCCTCCCCACGCGACCGGCGAGATGGAGTCAGCGGTCAGCTGCGGGGTAGGCCGAGGATCCGCTCGGCGACGACATTGCGCAGGATCTGCGTCGTGCCGCCGGCGATCGAGAGGCACCGGGTCAGCAGCATCTCGTGCACGTCATCGGCGACCTGGGGTCGTTCGGCGCGAACAGCGCAGCCGGCCCGAGCAGGTGCACCACGAGCTCGGACGCGTCCTGCCGATTGCGTACGCCCAGCAGCTTCGCGACGCTCGACTCCGGGCCCGGGCCGCGGCCGGCGATCGACCGGAGGGTCGACCGCACGCCGAGCAGCTGGCACACCGTCGCCAGCGCCACCTGGTGGCCGACCCGCGCTGCGTCGGTCTCCGAGTCCCGCCCGGCCAGCAGCTCGACGGCGCGCTCGGTGCTCATGCCCGAGCTTGGCGCCGGCCATCGCGACCCGCTCGTTGGCCAAGGTCGTACGGGCGAGCTTCCAGCCCTCGTTGACCTCGCCCACGACGCAGTCGTCCGGCACGAACACCTCGTCGAGGAAGACCTCGTTGAACATCGCGTCGCCGGTCAGCTCGCGCAGCGGCCTGGTGTCGATCCCGGCCGACGTCATGTCGACCAGGAAGTACGTGATGCCGCGTGCTGCGCGGCGTCCCGGTCGGTGCGGGCGAGGCAGATCCCCCAGTCGGCTTCGCGGGCGCGCGAGGTCCACACCTTCTGACCCGTCAGCCGCCAGCCGCCCTCGGTGCGTACGGCACGGGTGCTGAGCGACGCGAGGTCGGAGCCTGCGCCGGGCTCGCTGAACAGCTGGCACCACTTGAGCTCGCCGAGCAGTGTCGGCATGGCGAACCGCTCGGCCTGCTGCTCGGTGCCGTGCCCGACGATCGTCGGCACGGCCCAGGCGCCGATCGCCAGGTCGGGCCTGGCGAGCTCGGCGCGCGCCAGCTCCTCGTCGACCACCAGCTGCTCGACCGGCCCGGCGTCGAGGCCGTACGGTCGCGGCCAGTGCGGCGTCAGGTAGCCGGCGTGCGCGAGCGCGGCCCGTTGCTCATCCGCGGGCAGCGCGGCGATGCGGGTCATCTCCTGGCGCGTCGTCTCGCGGAACTCGGCGTCCGTGCCATCGAAGTCGATCTCGGGCACGCGACGCTGCCCGGTGCCGGCACGTCGGGCCAGCCGGGCCGCGGACTGCTCGCCGCCTCCGGTCATCGCGGCCACCGCGACGCTCAGCGCGATCGCTCGGCGGAGGTAGAGGTGCGCGTCGTGCTCGAACGTGAAGCCGATGCCGCCGAGCACCTGGACGCAGTCCTGCGCGACCGACACGGCGCCGTCGAAGGCCACCGTCGCGGCGACGTCGGTGGCGTACTCAGCCTCCCCAGCCGGTACGTCCGGCCGTGCCGCGGCGCCGGCATCCCACGCAACGGCGGCCACCGACTCCGTGGTCTCCAGCATCTGGGAGCACAGCTGCTTGATCGCCTGGAACGAGCCGATCGGCGCGCCGAACTGCTCGCGCACCTTGGCGTACGCCACCGCGGTGTCGAGGCACCACTGCGCGACACCGGCCGCCTCGGCCGCCGCCAGCGCGACGAGGACACGGCGGACGCGATCGCTGTCCACGTCCGGCGAGAGCCACCACCTGATCGGCCGTCGCCGCCACGCGTACGCGCCCGCCGCGGCGGGACAGGTCGAGGCCGACCTCGGGCTCGGCGCTCCACCCATCGGCAGCGATCAGCACCCACGAGCCGTCGTCCGCCGGCGCGAGGAGCCAGAGTGCGTCGACGACATCGAGCACGACGTCGAGGTCACCACGCGCACCCGACTCGTCGACGGTGACAGCACCCGCCAGGGCAACCGCAGCGCTCGCACCGCCGGCGAGCGCGACGCGTACCTCCTCGGTGGCGACCTGACCGACGACGGTCGTGCCCAGCAGCGGCCCGGGGACCAGCGCGTACGCGGCCGACTCGAGCGCGACCATCTGGTCGAGCAGGTCCCCGCCACCACCGCCGTGCTGCTCGCTCGATCGCGATCCCGGTCAGCCCTGCCTCGACGACCGCCTGCCACGTCTTGGCGAACGCCGCGCCGGCATCGGTCTCGACGTCTCGCAGCGCGGCGGGGCCGCCGAGACCAGCGGCCCAGGCCCGTAAAGTGGTACTCAGTTCTAGATGCTCACGTGTCACGCCGACAGGCATCAGTGTCGCCTCCAAATCTAGAACGTGTTTCAATCATACGTACGGTCGGCGCGACCGACCGCAGCAGCAAGACAGGAGACGATGCCGGATGGCGACCACGACAGAGACTGCCGGCTCCACCGCCCAGCGGGAGCGACGCCGCCGCATCCTCGATGCCACGATCGCCCTTGCGGACACGGGTGGCTTCGACGCGGTGCAGATGCGCGCGGTCGCCGACAACGCAGATGTCGCCCTCGGCACGCTCTACCGCTACTTCCCGTCCAAGATCCACCTGCTCGTCACCGCTCTCGGGCGCGAGTTCGAGCGCGCCGAGGCGCAGTCGCGCACCCGCGCGGTGCCCGGCGACACTCCCGCACGAACGCGTCATGCACGTGCTCAGCGTGACCACGACGGCCCTGCAGAAGCAGCCCCAGCTGACCGAGGCGCTGACCCGGGCGTTCATGTTCGCCGACGCGTCGGTCGCCGACGAGATCCACCTCGTCGGGATCAAGCTGACGGCCATGATCACGCACGCGATCGACGGCACCGACGAGGCCCGCGAGCCCACCGACGAGGACATGGCGATCGTCCGCGTCATCGGCGACGTGTGGCTGTCGGCGCTCATGGGCTGGGTCACCGGTCGTACGCCGGCCGAGGACGTCACGAAGTCGATGGATGTCGCGGTCCGCCTGCTGCTGCGCTGAGGCCTTCACCGCCGGTCCCCGTAGATCTGCATCTCGTGCGGCGTCGCCGATCGCGGCACGAACCGGGCAATGACGGCCACTGCCGAGCCGTCGAGCGAGCCCGTGGCCGTGACGCTGTCGCCTGACGCGATCAGCTTGGTCACCTCGCCGATGCCCTTGGCAGCCAGCTGGCGAACGAGCTCACGCTTGCGGCGACCTCCAATCTGACGGGCCGCACCGACGAACTGCAGCGACGGCCCCACACCGAGGGTGCGAAACATGTGGGCGAACTGGCCGAGGCCAGCAGCGACGTGGGCTGGGGTGGGTCGCATCATCTGGCGATAGACGGGCCGTGGCTCCCAGTACGCCGCCATGCGCCGGACCTTGAGCGTGCCGTCCTCGTACGTCGTTTGGTAGATCAGGTGAGCCGGCGTCCGCACCACGACGCCCGGCCGCAAGGTGGTCACGACGTCACGTCGCGGACGACATCGAACGCGTGCACCCAGTCGCGGGCGACCTCGAACTCGATCTCGTTCGGCGCGATGAAGGTGTCCCAGAACCGCTCCAGGGCGCCGGCGTCCTCCGATCGGACCGGACGCGCGCCCACGGGATCCTCGACGACGTGCTCGCGAGCGAAGATCCCGAGCCAGCCGGCCTTGTCGTGGGCAGCCACGACGCGGGCGACGCATGCGACCAGGGCCAGCACCTCAGCTCGATCCGGCATCATCAGAGGCTCGGTCAAGCGGGCGGTTCGATCGTGAACGTCGCGTCGATCCGCTTGATCTTGCAGTCGGCGGTCAGCGTGAAGTACTCGTCGACGGTCGAGCTCCCCAGCGGCAGCGTCCCCCACGCCGACCGGGATGTCGTACAGAGCCCTGATGACGTTCTCGCGGCCATCGGGCTGCCACGTCCACACGACGTTCTCGATCGAGGTGAAGACCGAGTACTGGATGTGCAGGTAGAGCTGCGAGCTTCAGGTCGAACGCGGAGACCGACGTCGGCAGTCCGTTCTCGTAACGGATCACGAACGGGTCGAGCGGGATCGACCACGCGGCGTTGCGGTCGACCAGTGCGTCGAGGTACTTCTGCGACGCCGCCTGCGAGTCGGCCTGCGAGCAGGTGCTCGCGGCATTCGCGGTCGCCGGCGAGATGAGGACGAGGCTGCCGGCGATCAGCGGCGGCGACGACCAGTCCGGCCGAGGCGCGCGTTCATGTCGACCACCAGGCCGCGGCCGGTGACCAGCGGCAGGTCCAGTGTCGTGATCGAGTCCGGGCTTGGCGTCGACGACGGCCGGGACGGCGTTGACCAGTCGCATCGCGGTGGCCTTGAGGCCGGCGGTGTTGTGGTCGCCGTCGGTGCCGAGCAGCTGCAGGTCGAGGGTGTAGTTGGGCTCGCCCTTGATCTCGACCCGGTAGCAGCCCTTGCCGGCAGGCTGCGGCCAGTCCGGCCCGATGTCGTCGTGGACGCGGGTCACGTGCTCGAGCACGACGACCGCCTTGTCGCCGACCATGCCGCGTACCTCGAAGTGCAGTCCCGCGACGGTGCCCTCCTCGATGCGTCCGCTGTCGATGTCGAACGACTCGGTCGCCGGCAGCCGCTCGTAGAACTCCTCGACGTCGTCGAGCTCGACCCCGAGGCCCGGCGGCGATCTGGTGCACGACGCTGCCCCACGCCATGCTGAGGATGCCCGGCTCGAGCAGCATCGGGATCTCGTCCATCGGCTTGCCGAAGCCCATGACGTCGAAGACGATCATCCCCTGGTCGTACGTGTTGTAGTTGAGCACCTCCGAGCAGCGCACCTGGTCGATCCGCTCGCTGATGCTGGTCAGCGACAGCGGCAGCCAGTCGTTGGCGAAGCCCGGGTCGATGCCGTTGACGTACAGCGAGACGCCGCCCTCGGCGGCCGCCTCCTGCACGCCCTTGGCCATGTCGACCGCCACGCCGGAGGGGTACTGCAGGAACACCGGGCCGCTCGAGACCACGTTGATGCCGGCGCGCAGCAGTCGCTCGAGGTCGGCCATCGCCTCGAACAGCCGGTCGTCGGCCATCGCGGAGTGCAGCACGCAGTCGGGCTTGAGCGCGATGATCTCCTCGACGTCGTTCGTGGCGAGCACCCCGAGGTCGCGGTCGAGCCCGGCGAGCTGGCCGGCATCCTTGCCGACCTTGTCGGGGTTGGACACCCAGAGGCCGACGAGGTCGAGGTCCGGCCGGGCGTCGATGCCCGCGAGGACGTGCTTGCCGACGTTGCCCGTGCTCCATGCGACGACGCTGATGGCTCATAGCGTCTTCTCCCAGGTCAGGCAGTGCCATGTCGAGGTTGGGCTGGTCGATGCCGCCGTCGACCTCGATGACCTTGCCGGTGAGGTAGCCGCCGGCGGGGCTGGCGAGGAACAGGACGGCGGCGGCGATGTCGTCGGGGTCGCCGATGCGGCGCAGCGGGGTGTTGGCCTCCATCTGCGCCGTGAGCCCCTCGTCGCCGGTGACGATCTCGAGCGCGGAGGTCGCCACGGATCCGACCGCGATCGCGTTCACGCGTACGCGGGGGGCGAGGTCACGGCCCGCGAGGCGGGTCCAGTGGGCGAGCGCGGCCTTGGCCGTGCCGTACGCCAGGTAGCCGCGGCCGCTGACCCGGCCCATGACCGACGAGATGTTGACGACCGCCGCGCCCTCGCTCTTCAGCAGGTGGGGCAGGGCGGCCCGGGTCAGCGCGTGCGCGGTCGAGACGTTGAAGTGGAACGCGCTCTCGAGCGCGGCCACGTTCGTGCGTACGAACTCCTTGGGCATCGCCCCGCCGACGTTGTTGACGATGACGTCGAGCTGGCCGAAGGTGTCGACCGCGGTCTGCGCGAGCGCGGCGACCTGGTCGAGGTCGGACAGGTCGGCGGCCACGACGACGCGCCTTGCGGCCCAGGGCCTCGACCTGCGCGGCGACCTCCTGCAGCTGGTCCTCCGTACGGGCGGCCAGGACGACATCGGCGCCGGCTTCGGCGAGCGCGAGGGCGCTGGCGGCCCCGATCCCGCGGCCTGCGCCGGTGACGACGGCGACTCTGTTGTCGAGCCGGAATCTCTCAAGCACCATGGCGGGGACAGTAGCGCAAAACTGGAACACGTTCTAGTCTTGCGAGTGCTTCGGCTGGCTTCCGCCGACCACTCGCGATCGACGACTGACAGGCTTTGCTCATGTCCCTGGCCATGTTCACCCTCGAGGGCGACCAGCTCGTCCCCGCCGAGATCGCCCGCAGCATGTGGAAGCACGACCAGATGCACGGCGTCGCCGTCAGTGGCGCGCTCGCCCGCGCCGCTCGAGATGCGGCTGGCCGAGCTCGGTCGCGACGACCTGCACCCGGCGCGCTACACCGTCGACCTGTTCCAGCCGGCCACGATGGCGCCGTGCACCGTGACGACCGAGGTCGTACGCGAGGGGCGCCGCATCTGCCTGATCGACGCGGTCCTGCTGCAGGACGGCGAGCGGGTCGCCCGCGCCAGCTGCATCTTCCTGCTGCCGACCGAGACGCCGAAGGGCGACGTGTGGACCCCGCTCGAGCACCCCGAGCCGCCGCCGGAGGACCTGGTCCCGCCGAGCGACGAGCCCCGCGTGCCGCACTTCATCAGCGACTCGCCGTGGTCGCAGTCGTTCCCCGACCACCAGAACGCCGGCCGCAAGCAGACCTGGCAGGCCGGCCTGCCGGTCGTCGACGGTGAGACCGGTACGCCGTTCCAGTCGGTGGCGAGCATCGCCGACGGCACCAGCATGGTCGTCAACTGGGGCACCGAGGGCGTGAAGTTCATCAACACCGACATCACCCTCGCCCTCGCCCGACCTCCGGTCAGCCGCGAGATCGGGCTGTCCGCGACCGACCGCGTCGAGTACGACGGCATCGCCGTCGGCACCGTCGAGGTCTTCGACCGCGCCGGGCCCCTGGGCACGGCCATGGTCACCGCGATGGCCAACGCCGCGCGCCCGATCGACTTCGGCGACGTCGAGTTCGAGGACGACGGCAGCCGCAGCCCCGCTGGCGACTGACGCAGAGCACCCGTGTCTTCCTGGGGTTGAATGGTGCGATGACTGCGCGGGACCAGCGCCTGGGGATGGCGCACCTCGATGGCAGGCAGGTGGCCTATGCCCTGACAGGCAGCGGGCCGTTCCTGCTGGTTGCGCCGGGATGGCTCAGTCATCTCGAGCTCGGTTGGGCCATCCCCGCCGAGCGCATGTTCCACGAGTCGCTGTCGTCGGGCCGCACGCTGGTGCGCTACGACCGGCCCGGTTGCGGGCTCTCTGATGCCTACGACGGCCCGCGCACGATGGAGCTCGAGCTGGCCACGATCACCGCCGTGACCGAGGCGCTCGGCATGACTCGCTTCGACGTCCTGGGCTGGTCCATGGGGGCGGCGGTGGCCGCGCAGTGGGCCGCCGACCGGCCGGACACGGTCTCGCGGCTGGTGCTGTACGGCGGCTGGGCGACCGGCGCCGACATCGGCGACGAGGACAGCAGGCGGCACGTGCTCGGGCTGCTCGCGACTCACTGGGGCCTGGGCTCGGACCTGCTCACCGAACTCTTCGCACCCGACGCCGATGCCGGCACCCGCCTGGCCTTCGCTCGCTACCAGCGCGCAGCCTCCTCGGCCGAGACAGCGGTCGCACTGCTGCGCCTGGCCTACGACCTGGACGTGCGTCCGGCCCTTCCGCGGGTCCAGGCACCGACGCTCGTGCTGCACCGGCGCGGAGACCGAGCCGCGCCGGTCGCCCAGGGCAGGGTGCTCGCCGACGCGATCCCGGGCGCCGAGCTCGTGGAGCTCGAGGGCCGCTCGCACCTTCCCGCGATCGGGGATGCGGAGTCCGTGGTCGCAGAGGTGCGGCGCTTCCTCGGCCTGCCCCGGCTCACGAAGGGCGGTGCCGACCGGCCTCACCGCCCGCCAGACGGAGGTCGCGGCCCTCGTGGCCGACGGCCTCACGAACCGCCAGCTGGCCGAGCGCCTGGGCATCACCGAGCGGTCGGCCGAGTCGCACGTCGAGCGGATCCGGCTGCGTCTCGGGTTCAGGTCACGCTCCCAGGTCGCCGCCTGGTACGTCGCGACCGGCCCGCACAAGTGAGGTAGTTCCACGGCTGCTTCGGCGGCGGCGCACCTCGCAAGCATGGAGGCATGTCCCGACGCCCCGCCCATCTCGTCCTGTCCGCCGCCGGCTGGTTCGGGTTCCTCGCGATCATGGTGTGGACGATGGCCTTCCTCGCCGACGTGGTCGTCCCCCGGACCGTCGACGGACCCGCGCGCACGACCACCGCCCGAGCGGTCGCCGTCGACGTGGCGCTGCTGCTGCTCTTCGCGGTCCAGCACTCGGTGATGGCGCGTCGATCAGGTGAAGTCGTGGCTGCGTCGGCGGATCCCGGCGGCGCTCGAGCGCACGACGTACGTCCTCGCCACCGACATCTGCCTCGTCGCTGCTGCTGGTGCTCTGGCAGCCGTGGGGCGGGCAGATCTGGCACGTCGACGGCGCGGCCGCGATCGTCGCTCTGGTCGCTGTGCGGAGCGGGCTGGGTCCTGGCGATCGCGTCGACGTTCGCGGTCGACACCTCGAGCTCGTCGGGCTGCGGCAGGCCGGATGGGCGGCCGCTCGAGACCCCGCCTCGACCTCCGCCCTGCAGGTCGGCGGCCTCCACGCCGTCGTGCGGCACCCGCTGATGACGGGGCTGCTGCTGGCCTTCTGGGCGACACCACAGATGGGCGCGTCGCACCTTTCTTCGCCCTCGCCGTCGACCGGCTACATCGCCGTCGGGATCGACCTTCGAGGAGCGCGACCTCCGCCGCACGTTCGGAACCTCGTACGACGACTACGCCGCCCGCGTCCCCGCCCTCGTGCCCTGCGCGTACGACGGAAGCGGCGCAGCCCGCAGCAGGTCAGCTGACAGACGAGACCCCCGACCTCACCAGACGGTGAGATCGGGGGTCTGCGTCGGGTCAGCCTCAGGCGATGCTGCGACGCCGCTCGCCCACCAGCACGCCGGTGCCGGCCATGACCATCAACGCTCCAGCGACGATGCCGAGCAGCATGTGGTCGGGCGCACCCGTGTCAGGCAGCACCGCGTCCGCGGAAGCCGTCGCGGTCGGCGCCGTGTTGCTCGCCGGTGCGACCGCACCACACAGGCCCTTGCCGGTGACGTTGATCATCAGGTCGGCCAACGAGGTGAATGCCGCGTCCTCACGGGTCACTCCGTACGTCAACGTGCCGGACTTGCTGGCCGAGTAGGTCAGGACGCCGGTGTCCGGATCGATCGAGGCCTCGGTGCACTTGTTGAGGTGCTCGATCGAGTAGATCAACGGCGTGAGCTCGAGGAACTCGTCGTCGAGCTGTTCGTCGTTGGCTGCGAGGTCGTAGATGTTCACGTCACCCGCGTCGACGGTGTCCTCGTCGTCGACCGCACACGCCACGTCCGAACCGGTGCCGCCGATCAGCAGGTCGTCACCCTCGCCACCGCACAACAGGTCGCTGCCGCCGTTGCCGAACAGGGCGTCGTCGCCGTCGTTGCCGTTGAGGACGTCGTCGCCGCCGTTGGCCGGGATGCAGTAGATGATGAAGAAGCCGCAGAACTCGACGCCGTCACCCAGGATGATGTCGTTGCCGTCGCCGCCGGACAGCACGTCGTCGCCGCCGTTGACGTTGCCGCAGAAGAAGAGGGCGCAGACGGCGGTTCCGTCGCCCTGGATGAAGTCATCGCCGTCACCACCCTTGATCTCGTCGTCGCCGCCATTGACGACTCCTCCGAAGACAGCGTCGCCGTCACCCGTCAAGATGTCGTCGCCGTCGTCACCTTCGATCTCGTCGTCGCCGCCATTGACGACCGACTCGCCACCGGGGTTCGCGAGCCCGGTGCCGCTGTCGCCGATGACCACGTCGTCGCCGTCCCCGGCGTCGATGTCGTCGTCGCTGCCTGTGGCCGTGTCGGGACCGGACGGTGTGGTGCCGCCGGAGATGACGTCATCACCGGGGGTGCCGGGGATGTCGTCAGCGTGCGCCGCGACCGGCGCGCAGATCAGCAGGATGGTTGCCATGAACGCCACGAGGCGGGGCAACGTACGGGGAGATTTCACGAGGAACTCCAAAATGTTTGATTCGTGCGAGGCTCATCCAAAATTGCACATCCGCGCCGGCCATGAGGGGACAACGGGAAAAGATGACTCGAAAGATTTCGGGCGCGATCGCAGCGATTACCCGCCTGAATCACGTCCCCGTGAAGGACACGGGGCTGGGCGCCTGACCACGACAGGAGCAGGCGGAGGAGCCGTGCGACGACGGACTCTCAAACAAGACGAAAACCCCCGATATCACTGGGATTCCAGTGAAAATCGGGGGTCTTCATCGTGCGGTGGCGGTGGGATTTGAACCCACGGTGGGTTTGACCCCACACATCATTTCGAGTGATGCACCTTCGGCCGCTCGGACACGCCACCGCGGACGAGGTTACCGGAAGCCCGGGCGCTGGCCGAATCCGCCCCGGCCCGCGGTCAGGCGCCGATGTGGGCGCGGATCGCGGCACCGATCGCTGCCATCTCGGCGAGCACGCGGTCGCGCGGGTCGCGCTGCCGCCTCATCGGGCCAGCTCGCCAGGACCGCGTATGCCACCTCGGCCGCGGGGCCCGAGACGACGCCGACGTCGGCGCGTACGGTGCTGATGGTCCCGGTCTTGTTGATCAGCGTGATGCCGCGATCGGGCTCGGCGTGTGCCAGCGGGTCGAGGCCGAACGCCGAGGCCACCATCGACAGGTCGGCGTTGGCGGCGACCCAGCGCAGCACGCGGGCGCTGACCTCCGGCGAGACGATGTCGCCGCGGTGCAGGCGCGCCATCAAGGTCGGACAGCTCGTCGGCGCTGCCGGCCGAGAGGGTCCACGGATCGTCGAGTCCGCGGTCGTCGCGGACCCGGTCGAGCAGCGCCGAGCGTACGAAGCCCAGCGACGTGGACGTGGCGGTGACCGCCTCGATGCCGATGCGACGGACGAGGACGTTGGTGGCGAGGTTGTCGCTGAACCCGCCGACCAGCCAGCAGAGGTCCTCGACCGTGAACGTGTCGCGCCGCATCAGGTGCCACAGGCCGGAGTCGGCGACCAGGTCCTCGTCGGTACGCGCCAGCTCCTCGCCGAGGTCGAGCTCGCCGGCCTCGGCCTGCCGCGCGATCTCGATCAGCAGGAACAGCTTGCCGATGCTCGCCGTGCGCAGCACCAGCTCGGGATCGACCGCCGCCAAGACCTCGGACGTCGCCGCATCGCGGACGCACACCGACCACTCGACGTCTGGGAACAGCGGCGGAAGGTCCACGGGTCACACGGTAGCGAGGAAGTGCGCGAGGATCTCTCGACCGCCGAGAAGCGACGAGACCGGCACCCGCTCATCGACACCGTGTATGCCCGACCGTCGGCGGCCCTCGGGGTCGGCCGTCGCCGGCGCGAAGCCGTAGCAGGCGATGCCGAGCAGGCTGAACGCCTTGGCGTCCGTGCCGCCGCCGAGGCAGCCCGGCACCACGACGGCAGACGGGATCGACGTCGCGGATCGACGCCGCCATCGCGTCGAACCACGGGCCGTCGATCGGCGCCTGCACCGACGGCTCCCGCACCGAGTGCTCGAACGACGACGCCGTCGCCGACGAGCTCCGGCAGCGTGGCGAGGAGCTCGTCCTCGAACCCCGGCGGGCAACGTACGTCGATCTCCGCCTCGGCGAGGCCGGGGATGACGTTGACCTTGTAGCCGGCGCGTACGACCGTCGGCGTCGTCGACGCGCGGACCGTGAACATCGCGACATCGGCGGCGTCGCCGAGCTCCGCGATCGTGCGCAGCACACCGTCGTCGGTCGTCAGGTCGGCCTTGCGGCCGAGCGCCGCGGCGGTCTGCTCGAGCTGCGCCCGCACCAGCGGCGACACGTGCAGCGGCCAGTCGTGATGGCCGATGCGGTGCAGCGCGTCGACGAGGGCGAGCACCGCGCTGCCCTCGACCGGCCTGCGACGCATGGCCGGAGCTCGCCGGTCGCGGTGAGCCGCAGGTGCAGGGTGCCGCGCTCGCCGGCCGCGATCCGGGCCAGCCGCACGGGCTCGCCGTCGGCCCCGACGATGCGACTCGACCACACCGCCGGACTCACCGATGCCGACGGCCACGCCGGCGAACAGCTCGGGGTGCGCCTCGACGAGCCACTGCGCGCCGTACGCCCCGTCGGTCTCCTCGTCGGCGACGAACGCGACGACGACATCGCGCCGCGGCCGCTCGCCGGTCGCCGCCCAGTCGAGCAGGACCGACAGCGTCATGGCGCACATGTCCTTCATGTCCATCGCGCCGCGGCCCGTGACGTAGCCGTCGGCCACGAGCGCCGCCGAACGGGTCGAAGCTCCACTGCTCGGGCTCGGCCGGTACGACGTCGAGGTGCGCGTGCACCAGCAGGCCCTCCAGCGACGGGTCGGTGCCCTTGACGCGTACGACGACATTGGCGCGATGCGGTGCGTCGTCGCGGGCGAGCAGCACCGGCTCGAGGCCGGCGCCCGCCGAGCAGGTCGTGGATCCAGGTCGCCGCCGCGAGCTCGCCCTCGGCATCGCCGGGCGCCCGGTTGGTCGTGTCGAACCTCAGCAGGGTCTGCAGCAGGGAGACGACGTCCGCGCGTTCGGCCACGTCAGGCTCCTCCCCCGGGCGATTACGGATGTGCGCAGGTTTGCGAAACACATCAGGAAGCCCACTGTGCATCATGGTCGCGATTTGGTCCACTTTTACGCGTGAGCCGACTCGACATGTGAAAGTTGTGTTACGTATCCTGCGAAAATCATTGACATCGACCCGGCCCTCATGAACAGTGCGAAGGGTGCCGGGACGACCCGGCCGCACAGCACTCCACGATCGGGGACCCATGATCACCACGTCTCGCTCTCGCCTTGTGCGGCCACATCACGGGTGTCGTGACGGCCGCGCTGCTCAGCCTCTCCGGGCTCGCGCTCACCACGCCGGCACACGCCGACGGCGACCACTCGAGCAGTCCCATCAAGGTCGCGATGATCAACGACGTCGACACGTTCAACCCTTTCACGGCGGTCCTGCTGCAGAGCACCGGCATCAACCGCTACCAGTACGAGTCGCTGGTCGGCTACGGCAAGAACAGTGAGCCGGCGCCGGGCATCGCCGACAAGTGGGAGACCAGCGAGGACGGCAAGACCTGGACGTTCCACGATCCCCGAGGACCGCAAGTGGTCCGACGGCAAGCCCATCACCGCCGACGACGTGGCGTTCACGTACACCTCGATCATGAAGACCACCGCGCTGCAGGCGGCCAACGGCGGACTCGTCACCAACATCGCCGACGTCAAGGCCACCGATCCGCAGACCGTCGTCATGACGCTGAAGTCGGCGCAGGCGCCCAACCCCGGCCAGGAGATCCCGATCGTCCCCAAGCACATCTGGGAGAACGAGGACGCGGCCAAGTTCGCCGCCGACAAGGACGTCGTCGGATCGGGCCCGTTCACCATCACGAGCTTCAAGACCGGCCAGTCGGTGCAGCTCAAGGCCAACCCGCACTTCTGGCGCGGCAAGCCCAAGGTCTCCGGCGTGACGTACGTGGCCTACAAGAACACCGACGCCGCCGTGCAGGGCCTCAAGTCCGGCGAGGTCGACATCGTCGACGGGCTGGCGCCGGCGCAGTACGACTCGCTCAAGGGCGCCAAGAACATCACCCGCCACGCCGGCATCGGCCGCCGCTACCAGGCGCTCGCGATCAACCCCGGCGCCGTCGACATCGACGGCAAGCCCATGGGCGACGGCAACCCCGCGCTCAAGGACCCCAAGCTCCGCGAGGCGATCTTCATGGCGGTCGACAAGAAGACGCTGCTCGACCGCGTGCTGCAGGGACTCGGCGACGAGGGCCAGACCGAGGTCCCCAAGTCGTACGAGAACTTCTTCGGCTTCGCCGACGGCTACGAGGAGGTGCCCTTCGACCTCGACGCCGCCAACAAGCTGCTCGACGAGGCCGGCTACAAGAAGGGCTCCGACGGCATCCGCGAGGACAAGGACGGCAAGCCGCTCAAGCTGCGCCTCATGGGCCGCAACACCGAGCCGGCGCACGCGCAGATGGCCGACTTCCTGACGAGCTGGTTCAAGGACATCGGCATCGGCCTCGACGTCTCGATGGTCACGCCCGACAAGGTCAACGAGGACTCGACGCTCGGCAAGTACGACCTCTACTTCACCGGCTGGAGCCTCGGCCCCGACCCGGACAACCAGCTCGCGATGAACACCTGCGCGTCGCGGCCCAACGCCGACGGCTCGGGCAACACCAGCGAGAACAACTGGTGCTCGCCGGAGTTCGACGCGGCGTTCAAGGCGCAGCACGCCGAGCTCGACGAGGGCAAGCGCGCCGAGCTGGTCAAGAAGGCGTTCAGCATCCTCTACGACGCGTACGTCAGCGACCCGATCTGGTACATCAAGCCGCTCGAGGCCTACCGCAGCGACCACTTCACCGGCTTCGGCCTGCAGCCCGAGAAGGGCGGCGTGATCCTCAACCAGAACGGCTACTGGGGCCTCTACGGCGCCAAGCCGGTCAGCTCCGACAGCTCCTCGTCCGACGACGGCGGCCTGCCCGGCTGGGTCATCCCCGTGGGTGCCATCGTGGTCCTCGCAGCGGCCGGAGGCGCGTTCGTCGCGTCGCGCCGACGCAGCACGGGTGAAGACAGGGAGTGAGACATGACCGTCATCGAGACGGTCCCCGCGGACAGCGAGGACACGAGGGGGTCCTCGCTGCCGCGGTACCTCGCGCTCAAGGCCGGCGGCGCGCTCATCAGCCTCGCGCTGGTCGTGGTGCTCGGCTTCTTCATGTTCCGGATCATGCCCGGCGACCCGGCGATCAACATGACGCGCGGCCGCCAGGTCAGCCCCGGCGAGGTCGAGCGGCTCCGCCAGGAGATGGGGCTCGACAAGCCGCTGCTCGTGCAGTTCTGGCGCTTCGTCCGCGACCTGTTCACGGGTGACCTCGGCACCTCGTACGTCTATCGCCGCCCGGTCTCCGAGCTCATCGGCGACTACGTCGGCCCCACCCTCCTGCTGACCGGCACGGCCGCGCTGATCTCCGTCGTGCTCGGCCTGTGGCTCGGGCAGAAGGCGGCCTGGCGGCGCGGCAGCTGGTTCGACAAGATCCACACCGGCGTCGCGCTGGTCTTCTGGTCGGTGCCGACGTTCTGGCTCGGCCTGCTGCTGCTGCTGGTGTTCGGCGGCGGCCTGGGCTGGTTCCCGACCGGCGGCATGAGCACGGCCGCGTCGACCGACACCGGGCTGGCGCACGTCCTCGACGTCGCCCACCACCTGGTGCTGCCGGTGACGACGATGGTCGCGGTGATCTACGCGCAGTACCTCATGGTCATGCGCGCCTCGGTGCTCGAGGAGATGTCGGCCGACTACCTCACGACCGCCCGCGCCAAGGGCCTGCGCGAGGACCTCGTACGTACGCGGCACGCCGTGCCCAACGCGCTGCTGCCGACCGTGACGCTGATCTTCCTGACCCTCGGCCTGCTGATCGCCGGCACGGTGACGGTCGAGACGGTGTTCTCCTGGCCGGGCCTGGGCTACCTGACCTACAAGGGGCTCAGCGCGCCGGACTTCCCGCTGCGTGCAGGGCACGCTTCGTCGTGTTCTCCGCCGCGGTCATCGTCATGAACTTCATCGCCGACCTGCTCTACCGCGTCCTCGACCCACGCCTGAAGGCCACATGACCACGTCAGGACGCGCGGCGATCCGCGCTCGCCGTCGGGCGCGGTTCGCCGAGGTCGTACGCGAGATCGCCTCGCACCCGTCGGCGCGTGATCGGCGCCGGGCTGCTGCTGCTCATCATCGCGCTCGCCCTGCTGGCGCCGGTGCTCATGCCGATGGACCGGCTCGACGTCACCAAGGTGACCGCGCGGGGCAACGAGGCACCCGAGCGGCGGGCACTGGCTCGGCACCGACCCGTCCGGCCGCGACGTGCTCGGCCTGTTGCTCTGGGGCTCGCGCGCGTCGTTGCTGGTGGGCTTCTCCGCCACGGCGATCGCGATGGTCATCGGCACGACGTTCGGGATGGCCGCCGGGCACTTCACCGGCATCGTGCGCGCGGTGGTGCTGCGGATCATCGACTTCTTCCTCGTGCGTGCCCAGCCTCGTGCTCGCGATCGTGCTCTCGGCGGTGCTGTCCCGCGGCCTGTCGACGATCATCATCGCGATCGGGGTGACGTGCTGGGCCCACACCGCCCGCGTCGTCCGGGCCCAGACCCTGACGATCGAGACCCGCCCCTACATCGAGCGGTCCCGCGCCCTCGGCGCCGGCGACCGGCACATCATCGGCAAGCACGTGTTCCCGTCGGTCCTGCCCCTCGTCATGGCCAACACGACGCTGGTGGTCGGGCAGGCGATCATCCTGGAGTCGACGCTGGCCTTCCTCGGCCTCGGCGATCCCACGACGTTCTCCGTGGGGCTCGATGCTCAAGACCGCGCTCGACACAGGTGCGGCGACGGCCGGCTACTGGTGGTTCGTGCTCTCGCCCGGCATCGCGATCGTCATCGTCGTGCTGTGCTTCACCCTCGTGGGTCGCGCCCTCGAAGCCGTGCTCAACCCGACGCTGAGGGCCCGCTGATGACCGACCAGACTCCGACCCTCGCCTGGGACGACGTACGCATCACGTATGCCGGCGGCACCGTCGCGGTCGACGGCGTCAGCCTCGAGATCGAGCGCGGCGGCACCGTCGGCCTCGCCGGCGAGTCCGGCTGCGGCAAGTCGACGCTGGCGATGTCGGTGCTCCGGCTCCTGCCGCGATCGGCCCGCATCGAGGGCCGCATCCTGCTGCAGGGCGAGGACGTCGCCGCCATGACCTGGGGCCGCCTGCGCGCAGTGCGGTGGACCGAGGCGGCGATCGTCTTCCAAGGCGCGATGCACTCGCTCAACCCGGTCCGCCAGGTACGCCATCAGGTCGCCGAGGCGCTCGCGCTGCACAGCACAAGGAGTTCCCCGACTCGGCGTCGCGGCTGCGCCGGGTCGACGAGCTGCTGGCGCTGGTCGACCTGACGCCGACCAAGGGCCGCGCCTATCCCCACGAGCTCTCGGGCGGGCAGCGGCAGCGCGTCATGATCGCGATGGCCCTGGCCTGCGACCCCGAGCTGATCATCGCCGACGAGCCGACCACGGCCCTCGACGTCGTGGTCCAGGCCCAGGTCCTCGACGTGCTCAACGGACTCGTCCGCGACCGCGAGCTCACCCTCGTGATGATCAGCCACGACCTCGCGGTGCTCGCCGCGGTGTGCGAGCGCATCGTCGTCATGCGCAACGGCCTGATCGTCGAGCAGGGCGAGGCCGGCGGATGCCCTTCACGGGCCGATTGCGACGCCGGCGCCGCCGCCAGCTGCGCAGCAGCTTTCCCCAGCGATCAGCAACCAGGCCTCGCGGCTCGTCGTCGGCCGACGGCGACCCCCGCGCCGAGGGTCCCGAGCCGGTGGCCGAGGCGCGCGCCGTGCTCGAGGTCCACAGACCTTCACGGTCGACTTCCGGGCGCGTGGCCGGCGCGTACGCGCATCAACCACGTCGACCTGTCCTGCGGGGGGCTGAGCGGTCGTCGCCTTCGAGTAGGTCAGTCCCGGCTCGGGCGAGACGACCCTCGCGCGTACGATCCTCGGCCTCCCGACGGCCCAGCCAGCGGCGAGGTGCTCCAAGACGGCGAGCCGTTGCCGCGACAGCCGGGCAGCCCTCAAGGCGCGTCGGCGAGGGGTCCGGTGTCTCGTCCTGCAGGACGCCGAGCGCGTCGCTCAACCCCGAGCGCCACCGTCTACGAGGCAACCCCCGGGACGTGGCATCCACCGCCTAGCGACAGCGGGAGCGAGTGTCCGCG
>CAVXIX010000001.1:0-444416 GCA_963761965.1 uncultured Actinomycetota bacterium | reverse complement strand
CACCATCCGCACGGCGACCTTCTCGGCCTCGGCCGGTATGTGCGACAGCTCGGCCTCGGCGCGGATCGTCGCGAATGAGTCGACGTAGATCGCCGGGCCGTCGGCGACGTAGTCGAAGTGGTGCGTGGGCTTCTCGGGGGTCATTCCATCTCCAGGTCCGGGATGACGATGCTCCGCCATGGCGTCACGATCACGTCGGTGCCGGCGCGATCCAGGATCTCGGCCGCGAGCTCGGGGGTGAGCAGGCCGTCGGGCACCGCAACGTGTTCGGCGTTGCGGCCGTCGTCCTGCGCGATGATGCCGTACGGCGGGGGAAGCGCACTGACCTGGGTCCTCAGGTCGCGCGCGTGGTGCATGCCGGGCGGCTTCGGCGCCGCCGTCGGGCAGCTCGTCAATGTGCCACAGCGCGGACTCGCCCTCACCGCGCAACCGGAGAAACGCCTCGGCGTACGACAGCAGGGCACTGGGCGCCTCGTCGAGCGGGACCAGCGGGCCCCACTGGTGCGAGCCGATGCGCAGCTGGACCGTCTCGGCGTCAACCGCCATCAGGCCGAGGTCGAGCGAGCGTGAGGCGATGTCGCCGCGACCGTCGTCGAGGACGAACAGGAAGCGGCCGGCGAGTCCCGCGAAGTCCGGCTCGGCGCACAGCAGGTGGTCGAGCTCGCGGGCCGTCGTCGCGGAGGTCGGCTTGTCCGCCGATGCGCCCCGTGAGTGGCGACGCCATGATGTTGCGCACCAGCTCGTGGCTCGGCGACGGCAAGAGCCCGGTCTCGGCGATCGCGTCGACCAGCACGGCCGGTACGCAGCCGTCAGAGTGCTCGATCCCGCGGAGCTGGAGGTTGGTCCGCTTGGTCAGCAGGATCGTGCCGTCGGCGTAGTCCGCGGCGATGCCGATCAGGTCGCGTAGCGCCGAGGTCGGCAGCACTCCGCCGATCAGTCGCAGCCGTACGATCGCGCCGTCGTCCGCATCCACGGGCGCAGGACGCCGGGGCATCGGTCGGGATGCTCGCGATTCGTCACCCCGTCATGGTGTCACGCGGGCTTTGGCGCCTCGTCGAGCACGCAGTCGCCGCAGATCCCGGCACCGGGCACGCGGTAGAACAGGCAGCACGAGCGCCGTACGAACGAGGGTCCGGCGGATCGAGGTCGCCGGTCCCGGCGAGTGTGCCGTGCTCGAGGAGCTCGCCGACGAGTCGTGTCGCGGCGTCGGCGCGATGGGGCGCGCGGTGCGCAGCATCGTCAGGGCGCCCGCGAGGCTCGACGCGACGTTGCCCCAGAGCACCTGCGGCGACAGCGCGAACGTACGCCCGAATGCCTCGAGCACCGGCGTGACGATCGGCCGCAGGACCAAGGCGTCGAGGTCGGTCGCGAGGTTGCCGGCCGGCGCCGACCCGGCGGCGTCAGAGCGTGCCATCGGCCATGGCCCGCCGACCGTCGGCTGCCACCACAGTGAGTCGAGCTGCAGGTCCGGGACCCGGTCGGCCAGCGCCGCGCAGGCGAAGGCGGGTGACACGAGCCGCGCCGCCAGGCCGAGGAACACGATCGACGCCGTGGCGCGCTCCTCGATCTCGTCGACCTCGACGCGCGAACGCTCGGCGAGCATCTCGCGAGCCGCGGCCACGCGTTCGACCAGCACGTCGGGACGCTCGGCGAGTTCTCGCAGCGGACGCCAGCCGGCATCGGCCGTCCACCGGTCGAGGACGAAGAACGGCCCGACCTCGGCAGCGAGGTCGAGTGCCGCATCATCCGGGCCGGACATCAGCCATTCGTGCCGCTGAGCAGCCCTGTCGTACGTACTTCGGTGACGTCGCCACGTGCGGCCCGCGCCGATGCCTGACCCGCGAGCGTGTCGGCGGCGACGTTGAGCGGCCACACCGTCAGGTCGGTGAGGTGCGCCTTGACCTTCTGGAAGAACACCGGAGCGCCGGAATCGCGCCGGGCCTGCATCAACGCATAGATCGCCTGGACGATCTCGACGTTGGCGACGATCTCCTTCTTGGAGTTGCGCCAGCCGTTGCGGGCCCATCCGCCGGCCCACGTCGTCGAGCAGCCGATCGTGTAGGACGAGTCGGCCTGGATCACGAGCGGGCGGTCGGCGAAGTCGCGCAGCGCGTTCTCGACCGCCAGCAGCTCGCCGATGTTGTTGGTGCCCTGCAGCAGTCCGCCGCATGCCGAGGTGCCGTCGTCAGCGACATACGCCCACCCCGTCGGACCCGGATTGGTCACGCATGAGCCGTCGGTGCCGACGACGATGGCGCCGCCGAGCTGCATCACGTCGGTGTGGGTCCTGGCGAGTGTCACGGGCTGCTCCTGGTTGATGGGTAGGCGTAGGACTCAGGGCGCCCCCGCGAGTAGCCGCGGCGGACAGTCCGGTCGAGGATGCCGAGTGTGCCACTCAGGTTGGTCACCGAGACGACCGGGAAGATGCCGGAGTCCTTCCAGTCCTGGCTGACGTTCGACCAGTCGTAGAACGAGGTGACGAGGGTGCCTCCGTCGGCTGGCTCGAAGCGATAACCGTATGTGTGGCCCATTCCGGGACGAACCCTCCCGAGGATCGACCAGGAGATCAGCCGGTCGCGTTCGAAGTCCTCGATCGTGACCGTGACGTCGTACTTCCCGTAGTCAGGGATGTCGTTGAGTGACTCCCGATCCATGTGGACGACGAACGTGTCGCCGGCTGCCTCGACGACATCACCGTCGGCGTCCTGCAACATGCCGGAGGCGTCGATCGCGACGTGACCTTGGGGGTCGCACAAGACGGCGAAGATGTCGGCAGCCGATGCCGGGATGAAGCGTTCGGCCTCGATGCTCTCAGTCATGCACTGACCCTACCGATCGCCCGGTGTGCTGGGTCCGGCCGATGCGGGGCCGGGTAGGCTGACCCTCACTTCCGCGCCGCAGGAATCCGGTGCAACTCCGGAGCGGTTCCGCCACTGTGATGCCGTCAGGCCAGCCAGACACTGGGCGTGGAGCAACCCACCACAACGGGGCGAGAACCCCGAGGAGGAACATGACGCGCATCGCGCTGCTGTCCACGTCCGACACCGACCTGCTGTCGGCCCGCGCGAGCGGCGCCGACTACGTGCTGGCCAACCCGGCCCGGCTCGACGTCGCCACCGAGCTGCCACCGACGATCGACGGTGTTGACCTCGTCGTCGTACGCATCCTCGGCACGGCCAGCTCATGGCGCGACGGCTTCGACACCGTGCTGGCCTCGGGGGTTCCCGTGGTCGTGCTCGGCGGCGAGCAGACTCCGGACGCCGAGCTGATGAGCCACTCGACCGTGCCGGTGGGCACCGCCGCGGAGGCGCACCGCTACCTCGCCGAGGGCGGCCCGGCCAACCTCGGGCAGCTGCACGCCTTCCTGTCCGACACCGTGCTGCTGACCGGTGTCGGCTTCGAGCCCCCGGCGGTGCTGCCGGAGTTCGGCGTCGCCGAGCGACCCGCGCCGACGCGGCGACCTGCCCAAGATCGGCATCCTCTACTACCGGGCCCACGAGGCCTCCGGCAACAGCGGTTTCGCGCACCAGCTCGCCGATGCGATCGACGCGACCGGCGAGGCGTACGGCGTGCCGATCTTCTCGTCGTCGCTGCGTGCCGCGCCCGACGCGCTGTTCACCGAGCTGGCCAAGCTCGACGCGCTGATCGTCACGGTGCTGGCGGCCGGCGGCACCAAGCCCGGCACCGTCAGCGCCGGCGGCGACGACGAGGCGTGGGACGTCGAGCGCATGAAGGCCCTCGACATCCCGATCCTGCAGGGCCTCTGCCTGACCTCGAGCCGCGAAGACTGGGCGGCGTCCGACGACGGTGTCACGCCGCTCGACTCGGCCAACCAGATCGCGATCCCGGAGTTCGACGGCCGCATCATCACGGCACCGTTCTCGTTCAAGGAGATCGACGAGGACGGCCTGCCGCGCTACGTCGCCGACCCCGAGCGCTGCGCCCGGGTCGCCGGCATCGCGGTCGCCCACGCGCGCCTGCGCCACGTCGCGCCGTCCGAGCGCAAGATCGTGCTGATGCTGTCGGCGTACCCGACCAAGCACAGCCGGGTCGGCAACGCCGTCGGGCTCGACACTCCCGTGTCGACGATCCGCCTGCTGCGCGAGATGCGCGACGCGGGTTACGACCTCGGTGCGCCCCGGTGACGTCCCGGGTCTGGAGCTCGACGACCTGACCGAAGCGGGTGACGCGCTGATCCACGCGCTCATCGCGGCCGGTGGCCAGGACGAGGAGTGGCTCACCCAGGTGCAGCTGACCGAGAGCCATGTCCGCATCCCCGCTGCGCAGTACGCGGAGTGGTTCGAGGGCTTCCACCCCGACCTGCGCGACGCGATGCTCGAGGCGTGGGGTCCGGCTCCGGGCAAGCTCTTCGTCAACGACTGACCAGGAGATCGTGCTCGCCACGATCCGCGCCGGCAACATCGTGCTGATGATCCAGCCGCCTCGCGGATACGGCGAGAACCCCGTCGCGATCTACCACGATCCCGACATGGCGCCATCGCACCACTACCTGGCCGCCTACCGGTGGGTTGAGCAGTCGTTCGGCGCTCACGCCGTCGTCCACCTCGGCAAGCACGGCTCGATGGAGTGGCTGCCGGGCAAGAACGCCGCGCTGTCGGCGTCCTGCGGCACTGACGCCGCGATCGGCAACCTGCCGCTGATCTACCCCTTCCTCGTCAACGACCCGGGTGAGGGCGCGCAGGCCAAGCGCCGTGCGCACGCCACGATCGTCGACCACCTGATCCCGCCGATGGCGCGCGCGGAGTCGTACGGCGACATCGCCAAGCTCGAGCAGCTGCTCGACGAGTACGCCAACATCGCCGCGATGGACCCGGCCAAGCTCCCGGCGATCCGGTCGCAGATCTGGACCCACATGCGGGCCGCGGAGATGCACCGCGACCTGGGCCTCGACGACATCCCGGACGAGGACGACTTCGACGACTTCATCTTCAACGTCGACGGATGGCTCTGCGAGATCAAGGACGCACAGATCCGCGACGGTCTCCACGTGCTCGGCCATGCGCCCCAGGGCGAGGCGCGGGTCAATCTCGTGCTGTCGATCCTGCGCGCGAGCCAGATCTGGGGCGGCGAGACCGGAGCAGTCCCCGGACTCCGTGCTGCGCTCGGCCTCAAGGACGGCTCGCAGCTTGGCGACATCGACCAGATCGAGGAGCAGGCTCGCGCCCTGGTGCAAGGCATGGAAAATGCACAATGGGAACCTTCAATGCGCTGAGACCTCACCGACGTGCCGACGTCGTGCGGGTCCTCGAGTTCGCTGCCACTGAGGTCGTGCCGCGACTGGCGAAGACCACCGACGAGCTCGACCATGTGCTGCACGCGCTCGAGGGCGGCTTCATCCCGGCCGGACCCTCTGGCTCGCCGTTGCGTGGGCTCGTCAACGTCCTGCCGACTGGCCGCAACTTCTACACCGTCGACCCCAAGGCTGTTCCGTCCCGCCTCGCGTGGGAGACCGGCCGTGCCATGGCCGAGTCCTTGATCGAGCGCCACCTCGCCGACACCGGGGACTACCCCCGCTCGGTCGGCCTCTCGGTCTGGGGCACGTCGGCGATGCGTACGTCCGGCGACGACATCGCCGAGGTGCTCGCACTCATCGGTGTCGAGCCGGAGTGGGATCCCGCCTCGCGCCGGGTCAACGGTCTGCGGGTCATCCCGCTCGACGAGCTCGGCCGTCCGCGCATCGACGTGACCGTGCGGATCTCGGGATTCTTCCGCGACGCGTTCCCCCACGTCATCGGCATCCTCGACGACGCGATCCGCCAGGTCGCCGAGCTCGACGAGGATCCGCAGCTCAACTATGTACGCAAGCATTATCTAGCCGACCATGCCTTGCACCAAGATGGCCGACGCGCCAAGTATCCGCATCTTCGGGTCGAAGCCCGGCTCGTACGGCGCCGGCATCCTGCAGGTCATCGAGGCCGGCAACTGGCGCGACGACAAGGATCTCGCCGAGGTCTACACCGCGTGGGGCGGCTTCGCCTACGGTCGCGACCTCGACGGCGCTCCGGCGGCCGACGACATGCGGGCCAACTACAAGCGCATCGCGGTCGCCGCCAAGAACATCGACACCCGCGAGCACGACATCGCCGACTCCGACGACTACTTCCAGTACCACGGCGGCATGGTTGCCACCGTGCGTGCGCTGACTGGTGCGGACCCCAAGGCGTACGTCGGCGACTCGACGACACCCGATGCCGTACGCACGCGGACCCTGCAGGAAGAGACGACTCGCGTGTTCCGTGCGCGCGTCGTCAACCCGCGATGGATCGGCGCTATGCAGCGCCACGGCTACAAGGGCGCGTTCGAGCTCGCCGCGACCGTCGACTACCTCTACGGCTTCGACGCCACGACAGGCGTCGTCCACGACTGGATGTACGAGACCCTCGCCAAGGAGTACGTGCTCGACGAGGTCAACCAGGAGTTCATGAAGAAGTCGAACCCCTGGGCGCTGCGCGGCATCATCGAGCGGCTCAACGAGGCGGCCGACCGTGACCTCTGGGCCGACCCCGATCCAGACGTGCTCGCCGAGATGCAGCAGGTCTACCTCGACATCGAGGGCGACCTGGAGGACCGGGGAAGGATGAGGCGCATCCGGGTCATCGGGATCGGACCCGGCGACCCGGACCAGGTGACTCTCGAGGCAGTTGCCGCGATGCACTCGGTGGCCTACTTCGTCGTCGCCGACAAGGGCCCCGACGATCCGCTGTTGGCGGCGCGCCAGGCGCTGCTCTCGCGTCACGTCGGCTCGGGTGCCCAGGTCGTGGCCGTACGCGATCCCGAGCGGGACCGGGCTGATCCTGCCGACTATCGCGGCGCCGTGAGCGACTGGCACGAGGCGCGCGCCGAGGCGTACGAGCGCGTGATCCTCGAGCAGCCGGGCGATGTGGGCTTCCTGGTGTGGGGCGATCCGGCGTTCTACGACTCGACGATCCGCATCGTCGAGCGGGTGCTGGCCAGGGGCAAGGTCGAGGCCGAGTGGGATGTCATCCCCGGCATCTCGAGCCTTCAGCTGCTCGCCGCCCGGCACCGCATCGTGCTGCACGAGATCGGCCAGCCGATCACCGTGACGACGGCCCGCAAGCTGCGCGAGGCGGTCGAGGCCGGTGCCGACAACATCTTGGTCATGTTGAGTGCCCGGATCGACCTCGACGGGTTCGATGAGTGGCACATCTGGTGGGGCGCCAACCTCGGCACCGAGCACGAGCGACTCGTCGCCGGCCCGGTCGCCGACGTCGCCGCCGAGATCGACGAAGCCCGCGCCGCCGTGAAGGCTGACGCGGGCTGGGTCATGGACGCCTACCTGCTGCGGAGCTGATCAGGCGGGCTGGGCTGCGAGCTGCGTGTAGACCGCCTCGATCGGGAGGCCCGGCGCGGCCTTCGCCTGGTGGCTGATCTCGTCGGCGAGCACCTCGAAGGCTCCGGCCTCGATGCCGTCGAGAGCGGCGCGCACGACGTCGGCAGGGTCGGACTTCGGCGCGTCGACGCTGGCGACCATGTCGGTGTCGACATAGCCGACGTGCAGCCCGACGACCTGGACACCGCGAGGTGCGAGCGCCAGCCGCAAGCCGTTCGTCGCGCTCCAGAGCGCCGCCTTGGTCGGCTCGTACGTGCCGCCGAACGAGACCCATGACAGGGCCGAGTGCATGTTGAGGATGACCCCGTTGCCGTTCTCGGCGATGCGGTCAGCCAGCAGCGACGCGAGTCGCAGCGGTCCGAAGTAGTTGGTCTCGAACTCCTGGCGGATCGCGGTCTGGTCGGCGGTCAGGAGGGGGCCGCCGGCCACGATCCCGGCATTGTTGATCAGCACGTTCACGTCGGGGGTCGCGGCAACCGCGGCCTCTACGGAGTCGGCGTCGGTCACGTCGAGCTGGAGCGCGACGACGCGCGGATCGCTCGTGTCGATCGTCGAGGCGTCGCGGGCGGCGGCATACACCTTGGTGGCGCCGCGCTCGAGGAGCTGGGTGACGTACTCCTTGCCCATGCCGCGGTTGGCTCCGGTGACGAGGGCGGTCTGATTGGCGAGTGAGGTCATGAGGGTTCCTTGGAAGAAGTAAACAGATTGGTGTACTTCCTGCAGAGTACACAGATCGGTTTACTTTGCGCAAGAAGGCGCCTATTCTTGACGCCGTGACCACGACGACCAAGCCCAAGCCGCGCGAGCGTCTGCTCGCTGCTGCCGAGGAGCTGTTCTACGCCGAGGGCGTCCACATCGGCGTCGACCGGTTGTGCGAGGCGGCCCAGGTCTCGAAGCGGTCGATGTACCAGCACTTCGGCAGCAAGGACGAGGTCCTCGTCGAGATGTTGAAGCAGCGGGCTCCGCAGGTGATGGCGGGGCTCGACACCGCGGTCGATGCGGCCCCCCGGGACCGGATCCTCGCAGTGTTCGACTCGCTCCACGCGCAGGCGCAGACGCCGGAGTTCCACGGCTGCCCGTTCGTCAACGTCGCCACCGAGCTCAAGGACCACCGGCACCCCGCGAGCATCGCCGCACTGGGCTTCAAGCTCGAGCTCAACGCATTCTTCGAGGAGCAGTCTCGTCTCGCCGGCGCCAAGGATCCCGAAGCGCTGGGTGTCCAGCTCACGATGATCTTCGACGGCGCCAGCGCTTACAGCGTCGTGCGTGGTGAGGCGTCACCGGCGGCCCGGTCGGCCGTCGAGGCGCTGCTCGACGCGCAAGGCGTATGAGGAGCGGCATGGCCACGCTGAGCTACATCACGAACGTCTCCCTCGACGGTTACATCGAGGACGCGGACGGCTCGTTCGACTGGAGCGATCCCTCTGACGAGCTGTTCAGCTTCATCACGGATCTCGTGCGCCCGGTCGACACCTGGCTCTACGGTCGGCGCCTGTACGAGGCGATGGCCGTGTGGGAGACCGATCCCGATCTGGCCGCCCGGTCCGAGCTCATGGCTGAGTTCGCGAACGTCTGGCAGGCGGGCACCAAGATCGTCTACTCCACGACACTCGACGAGGTCTCGACGGCAGACACCCGGATCGAGCGCCAGTTCGATCCCGCGTCGATTCGCGACCTGAAGGTGTCGGCCGCTGGTGTCCTCACCATCGGTGGGGCCGCCATCGCAGCAGAAGCATTCAGCGCCGGTCTGGTGGACGAGTGCCACCTCTTCGTCCATCCAGTCGTCGTCGGTGACGGGAAGCCGGCCTTCTCCCGCGACACCCGCGCCGGGTTGGAGCTGCTGGAGACGCACGCGTTCGGCAATGGTGTCGTCCACCTCCGACACCGCGTTCAGGGCTGAGTCAACAGCCGATGACGGCACGGCCGGCGGCGATCAGCGACTCGGCCACCGACTCAGGCGTACGCCCGACGTAGCCCGCCACCATCGCGCCGTCGCGCAACATCATGAGGTGCTCGGCCTTGGCGTCGACATCGGCGACGCCGAGCTCGGTCAGCAGCTCCGCGAACTGCCCGACGAGCCACGTGCGGTGGTCCACGACGACCTGATGACCGGGGTGGTCGGGCCGCGACAGCTCCGCTGCGGCGTTGATGAAGGCGCAGCCGCGGAAGCCCGGTGAGCAGGCCAGGGCGCCGATGCCCTCGGCATACCAACGCAGCACGCCTGCCGGGTCGTCGGCGAGCTCAGTGCGTTTCTGGGTGAGGAGGCCCTCGGACCACGCGGCCTGCTGCAGGAGATAGGCCGTGATCAGGTCGTCCTTGGTGGGGAAGTGGCGGTAGAACGTGACCTTGGAGACGCCTGCCTCGGCGATGAGCCGATCGGCGCTGACCGCGCGGATGCCGTCGGCGTAGTAGCGACGCGTCGCGGCGTCGAGGATGCGATCGCGCACGGAGGCTGCGGGGGTCGCCATCGTCACACTCCTTCGGGTTTGCCATGGTCCCATGATCGTGGTTTGATCGTTGTAGACGTACTAGTTAGTCTACCTCAATCCAAGGAGCCCCACATGCCCGAGCAGATCCTTTACACCGCAGTCGCCACCTCGACCGGAGACGGCCGCAACGGCCACGTACGTTCGACCGACGGCCTGATCGACACGGACGTACGCTTCCCGGTCGAGCTGGGCGGCGCCGGCGGTGCGACCAACCCCGAGCAGCTGTTCGCGGCCGGCTACGCGGCGTGCTTCCACTCCGCGCTCAAGTCGAGCAAGTCCCAGCACGGCGTCGACGTCACCGACTCCGCCGTCACCGCAGAGGTCGGCATCGGCCCGAACGGCCTGGGTGGCTTCGGTCTCGCCGTCACGCTGCGTGTCGAGCTCTCCGGTGTGTCGCAGGAAGAGGCCGAGAAGGCCGTCGCGGTCGCGCACGAGTGGTGCCCCTACTCCAACGCGACCCGTGGCAACGTCGACGTCATCCTCGACGTCGAGGTCGCCTGACCCACCAGGAGGCTCAGTCCTCCGGGTCGACCGGCGGCGCGGCACCCTCGTGCTCGTCCCGGTCGGCCCACTCCAGCAGTGGTGCGATGTCGAACACCGCCTGGTCGATGCCCTCATGGAGGTCGCCGAGCTCTGCGAAACGGGCCGGCACCGTGGCGATCGTGAAGTCGTGCGGATCGACGTCGTCGACCTCGTCCCAACGGATCGGCGTCGAGACGCGACCGTCGGGGAAGCCCCGCACCGAGTACGCCGCCGCGATCGTGTGGTCGCGGGCGTTCTGGTTGTAGTCGACGAACAGCTGCGCCGGGTCGCGGTCCTTGCGCCACCACGTCGTCGTGACTTCGTCGGGTGCCCGTCGCTCGACCTCCCGCGCGAACGCGAGCGCCCCACGGCGTACGTCCTTGAACTCGTGCTCGGGCTTGATGCGCACATAGATGTGCAGGCCGTTGCCGCCCGAGGTCTTGGGAAATCCCGTCGCACCCAGCTCGTCGAGCACCTCTTCGGCGACGCGCGCCACGCGCTTGACGGTGGCGAAGTCGCACTCGGGCCCCGGGTCGAGGTCGATGCGCCACTCGTCGGGCTTCTCGACGTCGGCCTTGCGGCTGTTCCACGGATGGAACTCGACGGTCGACATCTGCACAGCCCAGATCACCGAGGCGAGCTCGGTGACGCAGAGCTCGTGGACGTCCCGGTTGAAGCGCGGGAAGTGCACGCTGACGGTCTTGACCCACGGCGGAGCGCCCGACGGTAGCTTCTTCTGGTGCACCTTGTCGCCGGCCAGCCCCTTGGGGAACCGGTGCAGCATGCACGGCCGCTCATACAGCGCGTTGACGATGCCGTCACCGACTGCGAGGTAGTACTCGACGAGGTCGAGCTTGGTCCAGCCGTGCTCCGGGAAGTAGACCCGGTCGGGGTTGCTGACGCGCACGACCTTGTCGTCCACCTCGATCTCCACCGCTGGCGACGATGCCTTGGCCATGAGCCCACCGTAGGGGTTAGGGCTTCTGTACGCCTGTGGGATTGGGGTACGGGACCGCGCCGGCGGCGTCGATGGCGCGCGCCAGGGCGAGCAGTGGCTCCTCGATCGTGATCATCCGACCGGTGGCCTCGCGGTCGATTCCCGCGGCGCACACGCGATCGGTCGTGTCCTCGATCTGCTGCCGAGCCGATCGACCGGTCTCGGTGATCGTGCCCTGGACATCGACCCAGCCTCGCGTCGCCAGCCGGCCGATCGCCGCGGCCCACTCATCCTCCGTCCAGCCGCGCATCTTCCGCTGCTGCTCGCCGGCCCGACCGTCCGCGACGGCGAGCGCGTTCGCGGCAGCGCCGTCGAGACCCGCAGCGGTCAGCACCGCGATGTGGCAGTCGCCGCGATACTCGCGGATGACCGTCGCGGCATGCCACAGCCTGCCGGGATCGTCGTCGGGCTCGGGCAGCGAGTGATGTGCGGCGGCCAGCGGCTTGCCCGCGAAGTCGATGCCGTTGGTGATCGCCGACAGCTCCTTGGCGATCCGGCCGGCGTCGACGTCCGCCAGCGCAGGGGCGAGCGCGTCGCGCGCCAGGTCGTACCGGGTCCTCAAGACGTCGTCGCGGGAGGCCATCGACCACGCATCGGGCAGCGCGCGGGCGACCATACGCGGGGCGAAGCCCTGGAACAGCGCGACGACGAGCTCCGGTGCCGGCGTGCCGACCGCCGCGGAGCGCGATGCCATGTAGCCCATCCAGTAGCCCTTGAGCCCTATCGCCTCGTAGCGCTGCTTGGTGTCGGGGGCGAAGTACACGACGCCGTGGACCGCCTCGATCGAGCGCCAGAAGGTTGTGCCGTTGGTCATGCCGCCATCCTGTCAGGCCGGTTGCGGCCGCCGGTACCGTCGACGGTGATGACTGACACGACCCAGAACACCCGCGTCCTGCTCGCCTCCCGACCACACGGTGAACCCACCTCGGACAACTTCCGGATCGAGTCGGTCTCGATCCCGCAGCCGGCCGAGGGCGAGGTGCTGCTCCGGACGATCTACCTCTCGCTCGACCCCTACATGCGCGGACGCATGAGCGCCGCGAAGTCGTATGTCGCGCCGGTCGAGCTCGGTGCCGTCATGGAGGGCGGCACCGTCGCCGAGGTCGTCGAGTCCCGCGACGACTCGTTGCGACCCGGCGACTTCGTGCTGTCGCACGTCGGCTGGCAGTCGTACGGGGTGGCTGCGGCGAAGCACGTTCGCAAGCTCGATCCCGCCAGGGCGCCGATCTCGACCGCCCTGGGCATCCTGGGGATGACCGGCTTCACGGCGTACGCCGGACTGCTCGAGATCGGCAAGCCCCAGCCGGGCGAGACGGTCGTGGTGGCGGCCGCCGCTGGACCCGTCGGCTCGGCGGTCGGCCAGATCGCGCGCATCAAGGGTGCTCGCGCCGTCGGCATCGCGGGCGGTCCGGACAAGGTCGCGTGGCTCGAGGAGCTCGGGTTCGATGTCGCTCTCGACCACCGCTCGCCGACCTTCGTCGACGACCTCAAGGCCGCGGTGCCGGACGGCATCGACGTCTACTTCGAGAACGTCGGCGGTCACGTGTGGGATGCCGTCCTGCCGCACCTCAACACCTACGCCCGGGTGCCGGTGTGCGGGCTGGTCGCGCACTACAACGAGACCGAGCTGCCGCCCGGCCCCGACCGCTCATCCCGTTTGATGACGACGATCCTGACCAAGAGCCTGACGGTCCGGGGGTTCATCCAGACCGAGTTCGTGAAGTCCCACGGGCGCGCGTTCCAGGAGGACGCCGCCGGCTGGCTGCGCGACGGCACGCTGCGCCATCGCGAGGACATCGTCGCGGGGCTCGAGAACGCTCCCGAGGCGTTCACCGGCCTGCTCACGGGCAAGAGCTTCGGCAAGCTGCTCGTGCAGGTCGGCGCCGACCCGACCCGCAGGTGCTCGTCCTCGGGGAATATGCTGGGGAACAGCCAGTCCGGCACATGATTCAGGGGGATTCATGCAGGACGCGCGAAAGAACTTTCCACCCGTGGCCTACGTACCGACCACAGCCTGCCCGACGAAGACGGGCAGACCAGGCTCGAAGACGACTCGCACCAACGACGGTCGGACGGCATTGTTCGTCTACTCGGCGCTGGATCAGCTGCACGACTTCTACGCGCCCGACAGCGCATGGGCGCTGCTGACGGTCGACGATCTCCAGGCTGCGTACGACGCTGAGCCGTATGACCTCCTCTTCCTGGATCGTCGGCCCCGTCCGGCTGAGGTCGCAGCCGGATGAGCATCTCGGTCAACTACTCGCTGCTCGAGTCCATCTCCCACCGACCTCCACAAGGCGGCGGTGGATCTCGACAGCACCGGCGGATCTGCGCCGGCTGCTGTCGATGCAGGCGAGGCGACGGCATTGATCTCGGCGATGCTCAGCCGGATCGCGGAGAGCGCCGGCGGTCTCTCCGAAGGTGTCGGCCTCGCCGCGAGCGAGGTCCTCAACACCGCCTCGACCTACTGGAACAGCGATGACGCCGCCTCTCGGGGATTCGCCATGCCGAACCGGGCCGAATGATGTCGCTGGACACAGAGGTCAAGGGCGACCACGGTTCGGTCATGGCCGCCGCGGACTGGGCACGCTCGACGTTGGCGCCGGCGGTGGACAAGAGCGCTGACGCCTTGGTCGCTGCGCGATCAGATGCCGCGTCGGACTGGGACGGATCGGCTGGCAGCGCCTTTCGCCTCAACGATGAAGTCGGCCTCCAGCAAGGCTGACACGCTCCGTACGTCGATCGTCTCGGTTGCCGACGGCATCGATGTCTATGCCACGGCGTTGCGGAACGCCAAGCACCGCATGGCCGAGATCCGCGAGACCGCTGCAGGCGCCGGCCTCGAGGTGAGCGGGTTCACGATCGCCGACCCCGGACCCGGGCCTGCGCGACCGGGCGAGATGACCGTGGGCCCCGGGGTGTCGCCTGCGGCAGTCGACGCGCACGAAGCGGCTGTCGTCGCCTACAACAAGCACCAGGACAAGATCCGTGCCTGGAACACGGCCGTTGCTGACGTCGATGCCGTACGCGCAGACCTGAGCGGTGACATGGACACGCTGGCTGAGAAGTACCGCGGTCTCAGCGGGCCCCAGTTCGTGTTGACGGCCGCCGACATCGTGGGTGGATGGGTCGGCGGCGCGCTGGAGTTCAACGCCTCGGCGCTGCAAGGGCACGGCCGCCATCTACGGGGATCAGGCCATCACCAACCTGAGCCGCGTGATGAACACCGACCCGGCCCACATCACCAAGCAGCTCTGGTACAAGGACCTGGACGAGGCCAAACGGCTCGCCTCGTCGGCGGACGACCTCGCGCGTACGGCGGACGACCTTCGAACCACGAGCAAGTCGCTTCCGCTCAAGCTGGGCGGTGCCCTCGCAGTGGCCGGCATCGGCTATGACATCTACACCGGCAAGGACCCGGTCCAGGCGGTGGCGTCCGGCGGCGGTGGGTTCTTCGCGTCAGTTGCCGCAGGTGCCGGGACAGGCGCGCTGATCGGGACCTTCGTGCCGATCCCAGGTGTCGGTACGGCCGTCGGCGCCGTAGTCGGCGCAGGTGTCGGAATCTTCACCTCGGGGGCGATCGATTCGTTGTTCGAGAACGGCCCGGACGTCGGGGCGGCATTCGACTCGGGGCGTCGATGCCCTCGAGGACACTGGCGGTGCGATCAAGGACGGTGTGGGAGCCGTGGGCGGCGCCATCGGCGGATTGTTCGACTGAGAGGGAAGCCATGACGAACGAAGCAGCAACAGGACCAAGGGGTCCAGCGTTCGGCGGGTTCGGTCGATCCGTTCTGGTCGTCGTCGGGGGTGTCCTCGTGCTGGTCGTGGGCGCTGCTGCCCTGTTCGCGCCCGATCGCGATGCGGCCATGCGGATCTTCGGTGGCTTCCTGACGGCCCTCGGGCTGCTCGCACTTGTCGCTGTTGCTCTCGAGGTTCTGTGGTCGCGTCGCCGTCCGGGCGCACAGCTCGGCGTCGCTCCCGACGGCACACCCGCAACGGTCATCGCCCGCGCGCCCTGGGCGGTCTGGATGTCCGCTCTGATGCTGGCGGTCCTCGCAGGTGGTCTCCTGGCCAGCGCGGGGCTGGCGGCTGCGCGCGAGGCGTGGGTGTGGGCCGCGGTCTTCGCTGCTCCTGGGCTGTGGTTCGTCTCGCTTCTCCTGCCGTTCCTCCTCGGACGCATCGCCGCCGGCGGACTGATCCTGACGCCTCGTGCGCTCATCCACGCGCGGGACGGCGGTTCGTGGCAGGTGTCGTGGGACGACATCACCGGAGTGGTGCCAGGCGATCCGACCGCAGTGCTGTTGCGTCCCGGCGCCGACGTCAGCCGCACGCGTGGACCGCTGCGTGGGTGGCGAACGTCCGTTCCAGCGCCCGACGGTGTTCTCGGCATCCAGACCCGACACCTTGCCGAAGGGCCCGAGGTCACGGCGTTCCTGGTCCTGGCCTACGCGAAGGACCCCTCGGTGCGCGACCAGCTGGGCACCGAGGAGTCCTTGCGTTGGGCGATCCTGTCCGAGCAGTAGCCAGCCGCTACTGCAGCGTCATGCTCGGCTCGCCGCCGAGGTGAGGCCGGTGCCGGTGCGCACGCAGGCGCCGCTCTTGCGGCGTACCCGCCGTTGTAGGCCTGGCGCACGCAGTTGCGCAGTCGCGAGCTGGCCCCAGTAGTTGGGGTGCAGCGACTCCTGGATGTAGTAGTGGCTGTCGCGGCCGTCGTGACGGTGCGGATCTGGTTGACCCACTCGGTCTGGTCGACCGCGCCGGCGCTCGTCCAGTTGGCGAGGCCGACCTCCTCGTAGCAGGCCGACGCGCGCTCTCGCAGAGCCGGCGGCCGTTGAACGCCGACGCGAGGTTCGAGCGTCTTGGCGTTGGTGATGCCGGCCTGCGTGATCGCGCCGGTCACGGTGTTGTTGATCGTCGGCAGCGCGGTGCCGTTGGCCCAGTCGGCGTCGGCGTTCCAGAAGCCGCAGCCGCCGGTGTTCTGCCGCGTGTAGCCGCTCTCGCTGTAGCGGAAGCCCGGAGCCGTTCGGGATCGGCGACGGGTAGTTCTGCACGAGCAGCGTCCACGAGCTGTCGGCGTAGCCGGCGTTGCGCATCGCCGTGCGGATGTTGAGGTAGCGCGTTCGCGATCGCGGTCGTCTGACCGCGGCGATGTTCGGCGCTCGTGAAGTTGGCGATGACGACGCTGTCGTCGTTGCAGTAGTCCTTCCACCACGACGGCGAGTCGAGGAAGTCGGTCGACGCACTGCTGCACGACGCTCGGCGAAGTTGAAGTCGTTGCCGCCGATCGAGACCGACGACCATCTTGCACGTTGTGGGTCGCCGCGAACTGCTGCAGCATCTTCGCCTGGCCCTGCTTGCCGGCGCCGTTGTCGTAGAAGTCGAGGCCGGGCTTGAAGTCGCCGTCGCCGTCGGTGTACGTCGCGGTCTTGCGCGCCGGAGCAGGCGAGGTTGAGGCCGTTGACGCCGCCGCCGATGTAGATCTCGGCCGCTCTTGCTGCGGTGGCAGCGGTTGATCTGCTCGGCGGTGTTGCGAGGCGTTGTCGAAGTACGCCGTGGTGCCGAGCGCGTCGGCGCGCGACGCGCCGTCGTTGGATGTTGCCGGCCCAGCGCCCGGCCTCACCGGAGATGTAGGAGTCGCCGACCGACACGACGTACGGCGTGCCGCTGCCGGGGCCGTCGGCCTGGGCCGGCGTGGGTACGAGGGTGAGTGCGGCGAACGCCAGACTCAGCGCTCCGACAAGTGGACGTGCTCGGGTGACCAGCGACATGCGGTGCCTCCTAGGCGGACGTGCTCCCTCCGACCCGGTGGGCCCGCACCGAACCTAGTGGCGCACGTCACACTTTGGGAAGGCCTAAATTACTTTCGGGTAACGGCCGGTGGCGCAGCGGCCGAGTCAGGACCTTCGCGATGCACGCCGGTACGCCCTCGTCGTCCCCGTGATCACGGGACCGGTATGCGCTGGGGCTCTCGCCGACGAGCTCGGAGAACCGCGTGCTGAAGGTGCCGAGCGAGGAGCACCCGACCTCGAAGCAGACCTCGGTGACCGAGAGGTCGCCGCGACGCAGCAGTGCCATCGCGCGCTCGATGCGCCGGGTCATCAGGTAGCCGTACGGTGACTCGCCGAACGCGGCGCGAAAGCTCCGCGAGAAATGCCCCGACGACATCAGCGCGACCCGGGCGAGCGCTTCGACGTCGAGCGGCTTGGCGTACTCGCGATCGATTGTGTCGCGCGCCCTGCGGAGCAGGACGAGATCTTCGTTGGCCACACGCCCATTCTTCCACCGGTCGCCGCCGCAGTCACTCGGCCGCGCGGTCCTTGCGGAGTGAACGGATCCAGGGGCGGAGCACGAGGGCTACGCCTGCGACGCCGAGCGAACCGATGGCCCACCAGAGCATCGCGGTGCGGGACGGCTGCATGGGGTCCGAGTGCAGCGCCAGCGGCTCGATGCCACCTCTCACGGACTTCGCGTCGTCGGACTCCGTCGTGCCGGGCTTGTTGTTGCCCGACGTGGTCAGCGCGGCGTAGGGCTGGATGACGCCCCACCCCTGCACGTCGTCGCGCTTGCTGCGCACCGGCCGGGAAGCCGTGTCGAGGATGCGGTCGCTGATCTCCTCGGCCGTGGCGTCGGGAAACTCCTGACGCAGGTCGGCCGCGAGACCGCTCACGTAGGCCGTGGCCCAGCTCGTGTACGCCCGGCCGTTCGACCCGCCGAGGCAGTCGCCGTTGCCCAAGATAGGTGATCAGGACGTCTTCGCCAGGTGCGGCGACATCGTTCTGCGGGCCGTGGATCGACCAGTCGTCGACGGCGCCGTTGGCTCGTCGTCGCGGCGACGCCGATGACGCCCGGCAGTGCCGCGGGGAAGCGCTTCTGTGTCAACGGCTCCGAGCTCGCCCTGGTTGCCGCCGGAGGCGACGATGACGCGCATCGGCACTGACGGCGTACTTGACGGCGGCGCGCAGCTCGAGGCAGGGCCGGATCGTTGGGGCCCGTGCTGACCGAGACGTTGATGACATCGGCCTTCTGATCTGCCGCCCAGCGGATGCCCTTGGCGAGCCCGGCGGTGTCCGGGACCTTCTCGTACGTGCGCACGCGGGATGATCGTGGCGTCGGGCGCAGCGCCGACCAGGACCGAGCCGTCGACCGCGCCGAGCGGCAATGATGCCCGCAACCGCAGTGCCGTGACCGAAATTGTCCTGCCTGGCATCACCGCCGACGAGTGAGCGGCCCTTCTCGAGCGGCGTCGGCGAGATGCACGTTGTCGGAGTTGACGCCTCGAGTCGACCACGGCAACCCTGACGCCCTTGCCGGTCGCGATCTTCCAGGTCTCTGGAAAGCCCAGCTGGGTGAGGTTGCGGGCAGCGGACGGATCATCGATCTTCTTGGTGATCCCCGCCTCGCAGGGTTGATCGCTCTCCGCGGCGACCGTCGGGCTCATCACGGCGAGCGGCGTGAAGGGAATGAAGCCCACAGCGAGTGCAGTGGCGCAGGTGCGGACTCTCACGGGGAGGCAGGCTTCCCGCCCAGGCTGCGCAGCAGCGCCGGCCCGTCCTCGAAGGGAGCCACCCAGGCCTGTGGGACGGCCTGCGGATCGACATCGCGGTAGCCCAGAGCGCGGCGGGTCGCGGGCCGGTAGTCAGCGCTTTCCGGGTCAGCCGACGAACCCACGGCGTAGCGGGTGCCCAGTGAGTCGAGCAGGTAGAGCGGCGTCGAGTCTGTGGCAGAGCCCGTCGTGGTCGCTCGCACGAGTGCCCCATGGCCGGTCTGGACATCGGTCGCGACATCGTTGCGCTTGGCCAGAGCGGCGTCATTGGTGGGCCGGGCGAGCACGGCGCTGGCCACGTCTTCGGGATCCTCTCCGGCGCGCAGCAACAGGCAGGGTGCTGAGCCGTTGAACGGCGTGACGCTCTGTCGAGGCCAGTCTGCTGGGTAGGGACGCCTGGACGGTGAGGAGATCGTGTTGATGCCGGTGAGGGCGCCTGCGTTGAGGCGGACCTCCTGCAGGCCGTGCGCCTCGGCGGCGTTCTTGTAGAGCGCGTAGGCGAAGTCGCTCAGTGGCAGCACCCCGTCGTCGACCAGCACATACCCGCGGCCGTCGACGGAGCACCGGGGTGCCGATCGTGTCCAGCTTGTCCTTGGGGTTCTTGACCGGATCGCCGAACCCGGGAATGCGGAACGGCTTGAGCGGCGAGCCAAGCGTCACGAGGTCGAGCCACGCGGACGAGACGGGGTAGGCGGGGGTTCCGTCGAGCTCGAACGATCTCAGGACGTCGACGCCGGCGCTGTTCCTGGGCACAGGGTAGCGATGGCTGCCGGCGATCACGAACAGGGCGTTGTCGGCACCGCCGCGGACCAGGATCGCCCGGTTGGCGGCGGCCTCGGCGCCCGGCTTGCTGGCAAGTCGGACCGTGAGGCCACGCTGTTCGTTGGTGCATGCGGTCCAGCCGGTGTCGATCAACTTGGACCCGCCAGGCAGGACGTCCGGTGCGTCAGGGATCCCGACCGTCACGCCGACCGGTCGCTTGGCGATTTCATCATCGGGGACATAGATGACTTTGAGGGGCGTCCCATCCGCCCCGGCGTAGGCCAGTCGGGCCGAGGCCGTGTTGAGGACCGGGAACAGCGTGCCGGCATTCCCATTCCTCTCGTCGCCGGGCAAGAAGCGTGAACCGCTCTCCTTGCCGACCACCATGACGCCCGAGTCGAGCCAGTTCTTGTCGACCGGCTGGGACAGCTTGCCTGACACGGCGGCACCGGCCAGCAGGAGACCCGCCAGCACGACACCGCCCACCAGCATCCGGCCATAGCGAGCGGGTTCGACCTCGCGGCCGCCCGGTGCACCGCTCAGGAAAGCGGTGACCAGGCGACTGCGGTTGAAGCTGTGTGCCTCGACGAGGTCGCGCTTGCTAGCCATGTGGGTCCGTCGTCAGGCGAGGTGGCGGGCCAGGGCGCGGGCGCGGCCGTACCCCAAGAACACGATGCCGATGAGGATGAGCGCGATACCGGTCATCAGGACGATCATCGAGGCGGGACCACCCGTCTCGGGAATCTGGCGATCGGTGTTCTGGGGCTGCTGCCGGGGCGATCCCGGAGTTGTTGGCGAGGACCGGGTCATTGGCGGCCGGTGTGGGGTCACCACCGCCGTCGGCTCCCGTGCTGTTGCCGTCGTTGCTGTTCGCGCTTGCGCCACCGTTGGCGTTTCCGTTGGCATTGCCATTGGAGTTTGCGGCGTCCGTGTCGGGTCCGAGGACGCTCGTGCCGTCGGCGTCGGCGTTGGCGCCGGGCAGTCGGTGCCGTCGGCATTCGCGTTGTCGCCATTGACGGCGACGTCTGTGCCCACGACGGATCTGGCCGCTGACGGCCACACTCTCGGCGGCAACGCTGTCAGCGGAGACCGCGACGCTCGCGCCCACCAGGGCGGTTCCGTCGGCGTCGGCCGAGCCGTCGGTGCTGTCGGTGTCGGCGCCGATCGCCGTCGTGCCGTCGGTGTCGTCATCGGCCGCTGCGAGCTCAGCCGCCGGGCTGGCCTGCGCGGTGGTACCGGCGTCAGCGGAGTGCTGTCGTCCGGCGCCGGCCAGGGCCGGGGCACCCAGCATGATCAGGAACGTTCCGAGGGTGATGGCGAGGGTAGCCAGGGGCTTGCGTGCGGGATGCATGTTTCTCCTTGTGAGGTGACTGCCGAGATCGTCGGCGAGAGATCGTACGTGATTCATGAACGGACCGTCGAAACGAGTCCGATGGCGGTGATGACCAGGGGAAGCATGGCGACGAGGGCGATGACCTCGACGATCTCCGCGGTGCGCCCGCGGGCGACCGAGGGGGTCGACGGCACCAACGTCACGACCAGGGTGACGGCCGCGGTGGCGGCCAGGATGACGGCGAGCGAGGGGCGCCAGTCGGGCTGCAGCACGAGAATGCTGACGGCGACCGACATCAGCCCGACGAGACCGGTGCCGAGACCTGCGAAGACCTCACTGCCGGCGCGATGCTGACGCGTGCGCAGGAGCAGGACGAGGCAGGCGAACATGGCGGTGAGCGCGCCCGTGACTCCCAAGGTGACGGCCAACGGGGCGATCAGGATCGCCAGCAGACCGATCGTGATCGTCGAGGCCAACAGGACTCGTGGCCGAGGCTGGCGCCGTCCCGTACGTGGCGTTCTTCGACCGCGACGGGTTCGGCGGGCAGATCCGCGGGGTTCTGGGGTTCCGGCGAACGGTTGCCGGAGGCGGCGAGCGCGACGATCGGCAAGATGCCGACGACCAGCACCGCCACTGTGAGCGCCACGGTGTAGACCGCGGCGGGGCGAAAATCAGTGCCGGAGATGATGCCGCTTGAGGCGGCGGCGACCGCTCCGACGATCACGGCCGGGAGCATCAGGCTGCGGTGCTCGACCAGTCCGGCGAACGAGACCAACCCGAGTGCCAGTGCGACTGCCGCCGGCGGCCGCCAGCGGCTCGGCGAGCAGCTCTGAGCCCTCGACGACGGTCAGGCCGCAGACCGCACCGTATGCGACGCCGGCCCACGCCAGGAGCAGCGCGACCTCGTGCTCCTTCTCGACTCGCGCCAAGACGACAGCGGCGGCAGTCAACACGATTGCCACGACCCCGGCGAGCGCGCCGGCGACGACGCTCGGGTCGTTGCAGGCCCGTCGCGAGCGCGCCGAGGCACAGCAGTACAGCGGCCGCAGCAAGGGCGGTGCGCCGGGCCGGCGCTCGGCCTCCCAGGGCTGCAGCTCGCGCTCGACGACATCGGCCATGGCCTCCACGACGTCGTCGTAGACCCGCGGCGGCTCGTCGTCGATGCCAGAGGTCAGCGTCAACACAGCGCCGTCGCGGACGTTCTGGAACGCCAGCCCTGTGGAGCCGCTCAGCTGCTGGCCGTCGACGGTGTGCAGGTGGAAGCCGGCATGCACCGTGAGTGGATCGAGGACGCCGAGGTTGCGAGCGAGCTCGGGCAGGAGGTCGGCGACGCTCGACGGTCGCGGGCAGGGCGAGGTCGGTGCGACGTTCGCCCGCTGTCACCGTGACCCGGACCAGGCCGCTGACGCCGGTCGTCGTGCTCACTCGATCACTCCGGGCGCGATGTCCTCGTCCTCGATCCAGTCGTCCTCGAACCGGATGTGGTCGAGGGTCTGGTCGTCGCCGTTCTTGTCACGCTGGCCGGATGCGCCTGCGGCTCCGCGTCCGCCGCGGCCTCCAGCGCCTGCGCCGGTGCCGCGTCCGCCGGTGGTGCCGCTGGCCCCCCGGCCGGTGGAGCCGGCCCCGCGGCCCGTCGCGGAGCTGCCGGGCGAGCCGGCCGTACGCGCACCGGCTGCGGGCTGGCCGTTCTGTCCGCCGAGCACGGGGCTGCCGGCGCGTGCGGCGTTGCCGCCAACGACTGAGCCCGGCGCCGGGGCGCGCCTGCGACGGCAGCGGTCTTGCCGCCGAGGACGTTGCGCAGCCCGCCGAGGGCGCCGCCGAGGACGCCGGCTGAGCCGGCGATCCCACCGATCTGGCTGCCGCCGCTGGTGTTGCCTCCGCCGGGAGTCCTTGCCGCCGGCCACCAGCGCCGACGCCGACGACGCCCGCGCCGACCGTGCCGATCAGCTCACCGTCGGCTGTGGCCGACGTGCCGCCGACGTTGCCGCCGATGACGGCGGCGCTGCCGCTGGCCGATCCGGAGTTGACATGCCCGCCAGTGGTGGGTCGCTCCGTTGCGCTGGTGGGTCCTCCGGTCTTCGTGTCGTCGACCTTGCGAGGTCGGAGGTCGTACGGCGCGGCGCCGCTCAGTAGCTCCGCGAGCGTCCGCCAGCTTGGCGTCGAGGGTGCTGGAGAGTCTGGGCCGCCTTCTTCTCGCGCGCGTCGAGCGTCAGCCTTGTGTGCCGCGATGTCGTCGACGTGCGCCTTCTTGGCGTCTTCCGAGATCGTCGCCGTCGGTCCCGGGCTTGAGCGGCGCGATCGACGGTACGACCGGGAGCTCGGTCTGCCGGGCGCGTCAGCGATGAGCGCATCCATGGCGATTCGCACGGCCTCTGCCGGCGTCGTCCATCTGCTTCGGCGCGCGTCCCTCACGGTCTCGGCCAAGCACATCGAAGGCGGTCGACGCCGCCTCCGACAGGCCGTCCCTCCCAAGCGGCGAGGAGCTCGTGACTTGGCTGATTCGAGACGCTGAGCCACGGCACGCAGACCACTTGGCGCCGTCTCGGCCCATCGCGTCCTCGTGCATCCGTGTCGAGATTCTTGGGATCGCCGGTCGTGCGTCTGGTCGAGCTTGGCCTCGTTGGGTCCGGTCATGGTCGCGCCCCCTCGGGAGAGTCGGATGGTGTGGTGTCTGAACTGATGGTGCGCCGGCGACGTCGAGCAACCACGACGGCCGTGACGATCAAGAGCAGGGCCAGCGCTGCCGCCGGCCAGAGCCAGGCCAGGCATGCCTGCTGGGTCGTTGTCGGTGGCTGCGGATGCGGGGCTGTTCGTCGGGGCTTTGGTGTCGCGGGCTTGGCGGTGTCGCTGCCGGCCGGGAAGTCGGCGACGGCCTGCTTGGGGCCCTTGAGCAGCGGGTTGACTGTCGGGCCACTTGGTCGGGTCGCCGCTTGAGCATCTGGGTGATGGAGGCGGCGCCGAAACCGAACTGCGCGTCCCACTTCATCGACTCGCCGGCGCCTGGGTAGTGGATCAGCTGCTGGATGAGCTGGTTGCCGGTGGCCTTCGGGTAGGCCGACTTCAGCAGCGCCAGCAGTGCCGGCGACCAGTGGCGGTGGCGTCCGACGTGCCGGTGCGGGGGTAGGCAGAGGTCCATGCACCGGCGGTGTCCATGGCGCCGGCCGGAACCTTGCACGCCGGGGGCGGAGATGACGGGGTACCCGAACTCCCAGGCTTCTTTGTAGCCGCTCGACTGCCTATGCTTCATGCGCGGGTTGTGCTTCCACGGCGCGGCCGCGCTTGTCGACCGCGAGCACGGACACGACGCCGGGGATCGAGGCCGGGGAGGAGATGTACTCGATCGGGCTTGCCGGCGCCGGCCACGACCACGATCCCGGCCTCGATGGCGTCCTGGATCGACCACGTCTGATGCCGAAGACGCTGGTGGTGGAGAAGCTGATGATGTCGACCTTGTCCTCGACCGCTTGACGGAACAGGTACCCGATCTCGCTCTCGCCGCACTCCTTGGCGCCGAGACGAGAATCGGGTGTGTAGTCGTAGAACCGCACCGTGGCGTCAGGCGCGACGCCGGTGATGCCGGCGCCACCTGGTCCGTTGCCCTTGCCCTGGCCCACGAGCATCGTGGTCATCGCGGTGCCGTGGTTGGCCTCGAAGTCGTGGACGCGCGGCAGTGATTTCTTGCCGCGCGGGGCGCACGCGGCACCGAACTCGATGTCCGCGCCCTTCAGGTCAGGGATGGTCGGTGTCGAGACCCGTGTCGATGACCGCTACCGTCACGCCCTTGCCGGTGGTCTTCTTGTGCGCATCTTCCAGGTGCTGAGCGGAGAACCACCACGGATCGGCCGCCTTCGCCGAAGCCGCCGACGGCGCACCGACCAGCGCAGCCACCAGCATGGCGGCTGCACTGATGCCGGCGCCGGCACGTCTGAAGGCGGGTTCGTTCTCAATAGAAGTCTGCTCGATCGTTCCCGGTCGGTGGAAGCCGTACGGGGGCGGGGGCCGCGTCGGCTTTCGGAGCGGGGCTGAGCGGCAGCGAGGTCTTGGTGCGGTCGCGGGAGTTTCCAGAGCATCGCCTTGATCGTGACGCGCGTCGTTCGTAGGTGTTCTGGGTGCTGAGGGTGTGCTCGTCCGTGAACTTGCGGTCGCACAGCCGAGAGCGCAGCGGCCGCCGCGTCGTCGGTGTTCTCGTACTCCTTGGCGGAGTCCAGCAGAGCGGTCTGGAAGTTCTCGAGGTCGTGCAGGACGCCCTGGATGGTGTTGCTGAAGACCGCGTACGCCGCCTGGTGCTGGGTCGCCAGCGACTGAGCGACCGGGTAGCTCGTGAACGAGCCCTGCCCGACATCGGCTTTGGAGAACCGCTGTTTCTCTGTCTGGGTGTCGTCCTGGAGGTCGCCGAACGTGCTGTTCGCGATCTTGCGGATCTCCTCGATCGACACGTGCAGTGAATCGGCGCGGGCACGCGCTGCTGCTGCTGGGGCGTCTGGATCCATGATCTCTCCTTGGGGACTTCAGCGGAGCCGGGTGCTGGTGCACCCGGCTCCGCTACGTACGTCCGGAAGTGTTCCGGTTTGGGTCAGGCGAAGCGAGCCGTGTTGCGGCTCTCGGTCGACTGGTAGTCGCTGTTCGACGTGGCGACCTGCGGTGCCGATGTCGACCAGAAGGGCGCGGATGTCGGCCATCGCGGCGTCCCACTTGGCCTTGGCCTGCTGGTAGGAGTCCGAAGCGCCGCACCCGTCCAGTCGGCGCGCAGCGGGGCGAGCTCGGACTCGAGCTGGTCGAGCCGACCCTCGATCTTGCTGGCCGAGCCGTTGATGTCGCCGTGTGCTGTGTCGAGGCCGCCGAAGTCGACAGCGAGTTTTCCGTTGTTCATGGTTCGGTCTCCCTTGTGAAGGTTCGGTCAGCCGAGGCGTCGAGTTGAGGCGGCCGAGGTTGGCAAGTCGAGCCTGCTCTTCGTCGGCGGCGTTGTAGGTCTGGTCGGACGCCCTGAGGTTGGCCTCGAACTCGTCGAGCGCGGAGATGATCTTGGCCGAGTCCTCGTCCCAGCGCCGCATGACGTTGGCGAAGCTTGCGCCGCCGGAGCCCTGCCAGGAAGTCTGGAGGGGAGCGATCTGCCCGCGGAGGGCGTTGAGCTGGCTCGTCAGGTCCCCGCGCGCCGACTGCACCATCTGGGCGCCACGTGTGAGGGCTTGTTCTTCCTTGCTGATGCTCGCCATGGCGAGCCTCCTTCCGGGCAGCGCTCTCGCGCGTCTTTCTCGTATGTGGTCACGGTCATGTTAGCGACACATGGTCTGTTTCGCCTATAAACCCCTAGTTCTTTCGGGCTATGGTCGCCATGATCGTCATCCAGTTGTCGACAGCCCGTCACGCAACCGCTTGACGGACTGTCTCGAAAAGGCCTGTCGCGAGAGGGATTGCGCCGATCACGAGCCACGACACTGAGGGTGTCGAAGACCTCTGCGATGCGTCCCCACCACACAGACCGCCAACCCCGGCCGAGCGCCAGCCCGGCCACGGTGACCAGGACTCCGGCGACGGTCGCGACGGCTGCGGCTGTGGGTTGCCAGGACAACCCGCTGTCGACGACGACGAGGCCGATCGCGACGGAGCCAGGCACCAGACCGCCGGCAAGGCGTAAGGCCGTGCGCGGGATGCGCGGCGCGGAAGGCCCGAGCGCCGAGCGCCAAGGAGATCCCGGCGGCGACGACCATGATGCGCGCACCCCAGCCGGGTGGAGGTGTCGTCGGCCGAGCAGGAGGAGGAGAGCCGAGCTCGCCGCGCTGACGATTGCGACGGCGATGGCGCCGGCGGACACCAGGCGTGATGCCGTGGTGCGCCACGTCATCGACGTCGTCGAGCCGAACGATGCCCCGACGCGCGCGCCGGGGGCGTTCGCGCGCGGACCACGCGGTGATGGCCAGCCGCTGGAAGTCGATCAGGACGTGGTCGGGCACGTCGACGGCAAACGTCGGCAGGACACGGGCGGCAACCACGGCGAGAAGGAGGAGGACGGCCCACGCAGCGGTGCCGCTGGACTCGAGCAGCAGGCCGGTCACGGCGATGGCGGCAACCGTCGCGCCCGAGTACAGCCACACCATGAGCTCGTCGTCGGCCATGGCCGGCGCCACGGCTCGGGCGTAGGCGGCGGCCGCGGCAGCTGCGAAGCCAGTGGCGCCGATCGTCAGGAGGTTGTCTCCAGGGCCGGTGTTGGCGGTCACGACGAACGCCGCGGCGCCGGCGAAGGCCGGCGAGGCCATGACCCACGGGCGGAGCCGGGGACGCATCTCGGCGATGAACGGGATCGTCGCGGCGGCCGAGGAACAGCGCCACGGCGACCCCCACTCGTACGGGCCCGACATCGAGCAGCGCTGCGGTCGCAGCAGCAAGCAGGCCGGCGACCGTCGCCACGATCGCGGTGACGGCGGGGACCCACGGCGGGAGGGGTGCCGAGTCTTGTCCGCGCAGCGACCGAACGTCGAGGAACGAGGTCATCTCCACGTCGTGGGGATGCGTATGGACCGCGATCAGAAGGTCACCGCTGCGGAGGTCGAGGCGTTGGATCGAGGCGGCTGGAATCCAGGACGCGACCGGTCGTGGTGAGCAGCGCGAGCGGCTCTTGTTCGCCCGTCTCGGCGGCGTAGCTGCCCAAGACCGCGGCGACATCTGCCCAGAGCGGAGCCGCGACATCCAGTCTCCCTCGGGGGCCGTCGACAGCCAGCCGGACCGTGGTCTCCACGATGCCGTCGCTCATCACACCCCCCTTGGTCGAACCCGGTGCCTTGGGATCGTACCGTCCATCCTGCCCGACGTCGGGAGACCTCCAGTCGGCCGGCACATGTCGTGGCCCCTACAATCGTGGTGCTGATGCACTTTGGTGACAGTGCGTCATACCGACCGATGAAGCGCAGGGGGTGCTGTGGTCTCCACACTTCGACGTGGCCAACGCGTCGAGCCGCCGATCGTGCCGTCGGGGCAGGTGGTCCTCCAACCGCCGCCGGAGCTGCAGCCCCACGAGGGTGCCGGTGGCGCTCTCATGATGGCGCTGCCGATGCTGGCAAGTGTCGGTTCGATCGTCTTCGTCGCCTCCTCGGGATCGAACGGCGGGCGAAGCTTCATCGCCGCCGGCATGTTCCTGGTCGCCACCTTGGGCTTCGTCGGGGTCAGCATCGACCGGCAGCGCAAGCAGCGCGCGCTGAAGGTCGGTGGCGCTCGCCGCGAGTACCTGCAGTACCTCGCCGGGATTCGCAGGACCGTCAGGGAGGCGGCCAAGCAGCAGCGCGACAGTCTCCGCTGGACGCACCCGGATCCGTCGGCGCTGCCTGCCCTGGCGGAGGACGGCACGCGGGTCTGGGAGCGTACGTCCGACGACGAGAGTCACCTCCACGTCCGCTACGGCACGTCGTCCCAGCCCTTGGCGCTCGAGCTGGTGCCGCCAGAAAGCGCCGCGATCGAACAGCTCGACCCTGTCGGAGCCTCCGCCCTGCATCGCCTGTTGTCGGTGCACCGCGTGCAGCCCGACCTCCCGGCCGCGATCGACCTCGCGGCCTTCAGCCGCATCGAGATCATCGGCCTCGCCGACCCGGCTCGCAGCCTGGCCCGCGCGATGGTGTGCTCCGCGGCCACGTTCCACGCGCCGGACCAGCTGATCGTGGCTGTCCTGTGCGACGACGACAGCGCGCCGCATTGGGAGTGGCTCAAGTGGCTCCCGCAGGCGCAGAGCCCTCGCGAGAACGATGCGATCGGTCCCAGCCGGCTGGTCACGACCTCGATCGACGATCTGTCGGCGATGCTCCCGGCAGACGTCGTGGATCGTCCCCGTTTCGGTGCTGACCAGGCCCTGCCCACGCCCCACGTCCTGCTCGTCATCGATGGCGGGCGTCTCCCACCCGGCAACCACCTCATGCCCGACGAGGGTGTGCATGGAGTCACGGTGCTCGACCTGCCGGACCGCTGGGACGAGCTCACCGACCCCACGCGACTGCGCCTCATGATCGAGGAGGAGCCGCGCCACGACGGCGAGGCCATGGTCGCCGCACTGCGGATGCGCGAAGAGCCGATCCGCAGCACGGCAGACCAGATGGACCCGGCGACGGCCGAGGCCTGCGCCCGCCGGCTCGCTCCGCTGGGCGTTGTCGATGGACCTGTACGCGAGGACGCCCTCTCCAGCACGCCAGACCTCACCGACCTGATCGGCGTCGGCGACGTACGCGGCTATGACGTCGACGACGCGTGGCGGGCTCGTCCGGCCCGCGACCAGCTCCGGGTGCCGATCGGCGTCGGACCGGCCGGCTCGCCGGTCGACCTCGACATCAAGGAGTCGGCCCAGCAGGGCATGGGCCCGCACGGCCTGGTCATCGGCGCGACCGGCTCGGGCAAGTCCGAGCTGCTGCGCACCCTGGTGCTCGGCCTGGCCATGACGCACTCGTCCGAGACCCTCAACTTCGTGCTCGTCGACTTCAAGGGCGGCGCCACGTTTGCCGGCCTGTCCGAGCTCCGCACGTCGCCGCCGTCATCACGAACCTCGAGGACGAGCTCACCGCTCGTCGACCGTATGCAGGATGCGCTGTCGCGGCGAGATGGTCCGCCGGCAGGAGTTGTTGCGCCGGGCCGGCAACTACGCGTCGGTGCGCGACTACGAGAAGGCGCGCCTCGGCGGTGCCGCGCTCGAGCCGCTGCCGAGCCTGTTCATCGTGGTCGACGAGTTCTCCGAGATGCTGTCGGCCAAGCCGGAGTTCATCGACCTGTTCGTCGCCATCGGACGCCTCGGTCGGTCGCTCGGTCTGCACCTCCTGCTGGCCTCCCAGCGTCTCGAGGAGGGCCGCCTCCGGGGGCTCGAGAGCCACCTGTCCTACCGCATCGGCCTGCGTACGTTCTCGGCCGCGGAGTCGCGCGCGGTGCTCGGCGTGCCCGATGCGTACGAGCTGCCGTCCGTCCCCGGTCTCGGCTATCTCAAGGCCGACGGGGCGATGCAGCGGTTCAAGGCCGCATACGTCTCAGGTCCGCCGCCCCACCGCTCGGCCGCCCGCGCCGACTCCGGGACGCAGGCGACCCGCATCCTGCCGTTCACGGTCGGTCATGTGCTCGCGCCGGTGGTGCTCGAGGAGGACGGTACGACCCGTCCCGCGCCCGCTCCCGTTGTCCAGGACGCGCGGTCGGTGCTCGACCTCGCCGTCGACCGCATGGAGAACCGCGGACCCCAGGCCCACCAGGTCTGGCTGCCGCCGCTCGACGAGCCCGAGACCCTCGACGAGCTGATGTCCGATCTCGCCGTCGACGAGCAGTGGGGCCTCGCCTCCAACGCCTGGCGCGCCAGGGGCGGCCTCGTGGTGCCCGTCGGCGCGCTCGACCGGCCGCGCGAGCAGCGCCGCGACGTGCTGACGGTGGACCTGTCCGGAGCCGGGGGACACCTTGCGGTCGTCGGCGGCCCGCGCAGCGGCAAGAGCACGTTCCTCCGCACCCTGCTCTCGAGCATCGCGTTGACGACGACACCGCGGGAGGCGCAGTTCTACGTCCTCGACTTCGGTGGGGGGACGTTCGCCCCGATGGCCGCCCTGCCGCACGTGGCCGGCGTCGCCACGAGGTCGGAGCCCGACGTCGTACGGCGGGTCGTCGCGGAGATCGCCGGCATCATCGATCGCCGCGAGGCATACTTCCGGGCCCAGAACATCGACTCGATCGAGACGTATCGTGCGCGCCGACGCGAGGGCCGGGCCGATGACGGCTACGGCGACGTGTTCCTGCTGGTCGACGGCTGGAGCACCCTGCGCAGCGACTTCGACTCGCTCGAGATGGACCTGCAGACGCTGTCGCAGCGCGGCCTGACCTATGGCGTGCACTTCATGACGGCGACGAGTCGCTGGGCCGACTTCCGCGCCGCCATGCGGGACATCTTCGGCTCGCGCTTCGAGCTCCGGCTCGGTGATCCGACGGATTCGGAGATCGACCGCAAGATCGCGCAGCTCGTGCCAAACGGTCGTCCGGGTCGCGGCCTGGCGCCGTCCAAGCTGCACTTCCTCGCCGCGCTCCCGCGCATCGACGGCAAGGCCGACGCGGGTTCGGTCGGCCCCGGTGTCGAGCACCTCGTCGAGAGCATCCGTGCGGCGTGGGCCGGCGAGCAGGGCCCGAAGCTGAGGCTGCTCCCCGATCGTGTCGACCTCACACGCGTACGCCAGCAGGCCGGGATCGTCGCGTCGGACAAGCGTGTCCTGTTCGCGATCAACGAGCGCGACCTCGCTCCCGTCGCCCTCGACATCGACCGTGAGCCGCACGCGTTGGTCTTCGGTGACAGCCGCTCGGGCAAGAGCGCGTTCCTTCGCACGTACGTCCGTGAGGTCATGCGCAGTCGCACGGCCGACGAGGCGCAGTTCGTGGTCGTGGACTATCGCCGCTCGCTGCTGGGCGAGCTGCCCGACGACTACGCATTGAGCTATCACACGAGCGCTGCGCAGGCCGGACCTGCGCTGGCGGAGCTGGCCGCATACCTCGAGAAGCGCCTCCCGGGCCCCGACGTCACCAGCGCCCAGCTGCGCGACCGGTCGTGGTGGAGCGGCGCCGAGGCGTTCGTCGTCGTCGACGACTACGACCTCGTCGCGACCCAGGCGGGTTCGCCTCTGGCTCCGCTGGTGCCGCTGCTCGCCCAGGCACGCGACATCGGCCTGCACCTCGTCCTGGCGCGTCGCTCGGGTGGTGCGTCTCGTGCGCTCTACGAGCCGGTCATCCAGAGCCTGCGCGATCTGGCCATGCCCGGTCTGCTGCTATCTGGAAGTCCCGACGAGGGTCCGCTGTTGGGCACGGTCAAGCCGCGTCGCGGCGTGCCGGGTCGTGCGCAGCTCGTCACCCGTGACCGCGGGGTAGAGGTCGTCCAGACGGCGTGGATCGACCCGGTCGGTTGAGTCGAACCACTCGCACCTCAGTCGGGGGATCCAGCCTGCCGAGAACGTTGTGGCGTGGGGCTGTTGTCGGCACGTTGATCGGCGTCGTGGTCGCGCTCCTGCTCGGGCTGATGGTCATCGGCACGAATGACATCAGGGGATTCGCGGACGCTGGGGATCTGCCTGGGCTCTACGTCATCGCCGCACTCGTGGGCATGTTCGTGGGTGCCGCCACGGGAGCCGCCGGCTTGCTGGTTGCCGTCCTCGTGGCACGAGCCACGGAGGGCGCCCCGGGGAGTCGTCGACTGCGTGGTGCTCTGGCCGCCGCCGCATGCTCTGTCGTGGTGTCGACGCTCACGATGAGCGTGTTCTTCGGCCCGGGCTTGGTGGTCGCGGTCGCAGTCGGCGCGGTGGGCGGCGTCGCGGCGTGGCTGCTCCTGCCGTCGCAGCTGGATCTCTCGGCCGCGCCTCGCCCGATCATCCCGCCGGCACAGCCCACGGCCGGATCGGGCTCGGAGACGTCGGCCCTGAACCGTGGCGTGATCACGGTCGTCGCGGCGGGCGGCGGGTCGTTCCTCGTTGCCAATGTCGTCATGACGCTCGTCTCGAGCGTCGGAAGCGTGAAGCGGGACGTCGCTGACGTGCTGGCCGTCGTCGTCCTGGTCGTCGCGTTCGCGGTGATCGCCGTGACGCTGTGGCGCTACCTGGCTCGCCGCCAGCCCGCCTTGCCGACGAAGCGCTGAGTCCAACAAGGACCAATCCTGCTCACGCGATGTCGCCGCTGTACGTGTCGGCCTTCGGCGGGGGCGGGGGCATTGGCGCCGTCAGGGCAAGGCCACCACATCGAGGATTCCAGTGTCGTAATACCACCGGACCGGTCATCGCCAACTGAACGTGAAATTCCACGCGAGCGCATCCACAGCATCGGGCCCAAGAGTGGGGTGGCGCTCGTGGATCGTGACAGCCATGGTGCGGCCGGCCTCGCTCAACGTGGTAGTCGACCAGTCGATGGGGACGGCGAGGGACTCCTGGATCAGCGACCGGACCTTTGTCAGCAGTTCGTCCGAGTCTCCGGGGGCAAGGGCCCGGACTGCCTCCGCGTCGGCGCGGGGCGAAGCGGCGACTCCTCGTTGGAGGTAGGCGATAATGCCTTGATCGAGCAGGTCGGACATGGTCAAGATCCTCTCAGGGCCAAATCTGCTTCTCGACACCCGTGGCGGGGTCGATGCGAATGATCTTGTCGACATTGGGATTGTCGATGAGGGCAGGCAGCTCCGAGGATTCCCAGACGTTGCCGGGTCGCAGGTCATCGCCAATGACCGCACGGACGGTGCCGGAAGCCTCGTCGGCGTAGGTTGCCGAGGCTTTGCTCCACGCGTCGACCACAGCAGGGTTGTCGGCGTCCCACTCAGGCATCTTGATACCTCGACTTTCCATGAGTTGCTCCAGAGTGGTTCCGTGACCTGCCCCAGCGAGGTCGCCGGCCACGTCGGGCCCGCCGATGCCGTCGGTGCGCCCGGACCAGAAGAACGCCGAATCGGGGTTTGTCCTGAAGGCGGCCGGATCGATGGTCCCGTCCGGCGTGAACCCTGGTGTGTCTCCGAGGTCGAGCGAGTCAACAGGCCCGTCGCCCACGTCGTCGAGCTTGTTGAGGTCACCCACGTCGTCGAGCTTGTTGAGGTCACCCAGGTCGTCGAGCTTGCCAAGGTCACCCAGGTCGTCGAGCTTGCCGATGGCGGCGAGGTCGTCCATCTTGGTCAGCGCTTCGAGGCCGTCGATGCCGCCCTTGGCGCCACGGGTCGCGACGGCCCCGGTGCCGGCGGTGAGCACGGCGATCACGGCGTCGGGGACGAGGTGGCCGAGGGCTCTGGCGGGGTCGTCGGCCCACGTGTCCCAGTCGAGCATGGCCTTGCCGATGTTCTTGCCGAACTCCAGAGGGTCGTCCTTGAGGGCGCCGAGGATGTCGCCGACCTGCTCGATCCCGAGCTTGTACTTGATCGCCATCTCCTCGGGCGTGAGGTGCCCCGCTGGCGAGGTCGATGGAATCCATCAGCATGCTGATCGGCGAGCCCGGCAGGGTCACCAGGTCCCATACGGCCTCGCCGGCGCCGGCGAAGAATCCGCCGATCGCGGCCAGCCCGGACTCCCACCACTTGCGCTTCTCCGGCGCCGCGGCGCAACCGGCGCGTACGGCGGTCGCGCAGACGTGGCCGGCGCTCTCGAGGTCGGCCTTCGCCGAGGAGTATGCCGACAGGGCGCCGTTGCGGATCGACTCACCGGGGTCATGGAACGGCAGGATCGTGAGCGTCATCGTGTCGCCGCGGGCGGTGGCAGCGTCGACCTCGTTGCGGGCCCGGTTGACGTCGGCGTCGTACTCCTGGCGGGCCGAGGAGGTGACCGAGTCACCGCGGCCATACTCGGACTCGGCTTCCCGAGCCCGTCGCTGGGCATCCTCGAGCTCTGACGCGAAGGTCTCCAGGGCCGAGGCAGCAGTGATGAAGCCGTTGCCGGCCTCGCGCCAGCGACTGGGCTCGGAGTCGAACTCGTCGCGGAAGTGGTCGGCGGCGCGGCCGGTCCAGCCGTCGGTGCTGATGCGGTCGAGCGCGTCGCCGACCGAGACGAAGGAGTCGCCCTTGGTGCGCATCGTCGAAGCGCGGGACCGGATCCCCTCAGGGTTGCCGTTGATCGAGAAGTCGGGCATCGGCGCTAGTCCATGATCCGCAGTGTCTCGACATCCTTGGCCACGGCGGTGAGCGTCTCATTGCCGGCCTTGTCGAACTCGGCGTAGTTCATGGCGATCTTGCCGAGCCGGCCAGCGACCTCCTCGACATCCTTGACGAGGTTGTTCATGCCGCGTTCCCAGCGGTCCTTGAACTCGTCGAGCGCGTCCCAGACGTCGTCGACGCCGACGTCACCCTCGCTGGGGACCAGGTCCTCGACGTCCTTGTCCTTGAACAGCTGCACGGATTCGGCGGTTCCCTGCGCGGCCTTGACCAACGCTCTGCAGATCCACCTCGAAGTCGTACGACGGCATGTTGACCCCCTCGATGCTTGCCACCTGCCGTGGTCCAGACATGCTAACGCGGGTGGCAGGAGAGGTTGTACTCCCCGGGTGCGCCCCACGTATTCCGATTGGTTCGCGGCTGGCACAATCGATGGGAACCACGAACCAACGGGGGGTTTCATGGCTGACACCGAGCTCGAGATCGGCGCGCAGACGCGCGCTGCGGGCGTCCTGGTCGACGCGATCGAGCCGATCCGAGACGGCTATGAAGGTTCTGGGCACGTCCATCGAGAGTGCATCGAGCGGGTTCAAGGGCGCAGCTGCCGGCGGCCTGGCGACGGCCCTGCAGGCCTGGTTCGAGGCCGCGGCAGAGCTGCCGCCGATCCTCGCGCAGTACGCGAGCAAGCTCGTGGAGGTGGACGCGACCGAGGGCGAGACCGACCTTCAGCAGCGGGAGTCCTATGGGCGCATCGCGACGCGGCTCGGAGGTCCGCAATGAGCGAGATCTCGCTGGTCGTGCGTCAAGCGTCGCTGGAGGACATGGAGGCGGCGATGACCGACGCCCAAGAGGCCATCACCTCACAGATCCAGTCGGCGCTCGACCGGGTCGATGCCGAGGTGTCCGGCTGGTCCACGGCAACGTCGTCGCGCATCGCGCAGACCGACTACCAAGAGCGGTTGCGCGCCGGGGTCGAGAAACTGACGTCCGCACTCGAGGACGTGCGCACGGCGCTCTCGGACGTCGCTGGCAAGGCGCACGACGCCGAAGTGGAGAACGTCGCCATCATCGGTTGACCCAGGCGGGGAGAGCTGTTCTCACGTGGGTGGCCACCGCTTTCCTGAAAGATTCCTGAGAAAAAGTGTTGATTTGCATACTCGGCCGCAAGCCCAGGGGCTAGGTTGCGAAAACGAGGCACTCCGGGCTCATTTGCCACCAGGAGGACCCATGACGTGCAGTCACAGCCGCCGCGTACAGTGCTGCACGCCGGGATCGGGGCCAGGCGATGATCGGCGGGCTCGTCTCCGCCTCCCTCCGCTTCCGGGGCCTGTTGCTCGCGCTCGCGGTGGTTCTCACTGTGGGGGGAGTCATGACCCTGCGGGACGCTCCGGTCGACGTCTACCCGGAGTTCACCCCGCCGTACGTCGAGATCCAGACCGAGTCACTCGGGTTGTCGGCCGCCGAGGTCGAGGAGTTCCTCACCGTGCCGGTCGAGGCCGACCTGCTCAACGGTGTCGAGGGTGTGGAGGTCCTCCGGTCGAAGTCCACCGCCGGGCTGTCGTCGATCGTCCTCGTCTTCGAGCAGGGATACGACGTCTACAAGGGCCGCCAGCTCGTACAGGAACGGTTGACCCAGCTCAACGGCGCCGCGTTCCCCCATGTCTCCCGTCCCCCCGTCGTGCTGCCGCCGCTCTCATCGTCGAGCCGGGTCATGATGATCGGCCTGTCCAGCAAGAACCTCACCCCGATCCAGAAGTCGGTCATCGCCCGTTGGACGATCAAGCCCAAGCTGCTCGGCATCCAGGGTGTCTCCGACGTCAACGTGTGGGGCATGCGGGACCAGCAGCTCCAGGTCCAGGTGGACCCGAGCAAGCTCCGCGACCGGCAGGTCACTCTCGGCCAGGTTGTCGCCACCGCGGGCAACGCGCAGGTCGCCTCGCCCATCAGCTACCTGGAGGCTTCCGTTCCCGGCACCGGCGGGTTCCTGGAGACACCGTCCCAGCGCCTGCCGATCCGCAACGTGTTCGACAACATCGCGAGTCCAGAGACGCTCAGCCAGGTGCCGATCGAGGACACGAACGGCAAGCTGCGCCTCTCCGATGTCTCGAACGTCGTCGAGGAGCACCAGCCGCTGATCGGTGATGCCGTGGTCGACGACGGCGAGGGCCTGCTGCTCGTGATCGAGAAGTTCCCAGGCGCCGACACCCGTGACATCACCAGGCAGATCGAGGAGAAGCTCAAGGATCTGGGCCCCGGGCTGGGCGGCATGACCGTCGACACCTCGGTCTTCCGGCCGGCGACCCTGATCGACCACGCCGTCGACAACACCCTCCTGGCCTTGGGCATCGGCCTCGCGCTGGCTCTGCTCGTGCTCGTCGCCGTGGCCCGCTCGTGGCGCCGCGTGCTCGTCTCGACCGCGGCCATCATCGTGTCGCTGGTCGTGAGTGCGGCAGCGATGGTGGTCCTGTTCGACGAGACCCTCAACGCGATGTCCGTCGCCGGTCTGGTCCTCGCACTCGTCGTGCTCGTCGATGACGCGGTCGCGGGCGTCGACAGGCTGGTCGACCGTCGCGCGAAGGAAGGCTCGTCGATCTCGATCCGCGACGCCATCCAGCAGACGCGTCGTCCCCTGGCACATGGGACGGTCATCGGTGCCGCCGCGATCGTGCCCCTCATGGTCATGGAAGGACGCCCCGGCGCGTTCTACGCCCCGCTCGGGGTCGCCTACCTCACGGCACTGGGCGTCGGCATGGTCGTGTCGCTCACGCTCACCCCTGCTCTCGCCTCGGTGCTTCCGTCCCGCGACATGCGCACGCCGAAGGCGAATCGGTTGACCAAGTGGCACGACGCCGTCCTCAGGAAGGCACTTGCCCGCGGGAACGTCGTCATCGCTGCCGCCGCCGGTGCCGCGATCGTCGGCCTTGTCGTGACGCCTTTGCTCAGCAGCTCGGTCGTCCCCAGCATCGAGGACCGCAACGTCCTGGTGCGCATGGATACGCCTGCGGGAACGTCGAACACCAAGACGACGGAAATCGCCACGGCACTCAGCAAGCAGCTGCGCGCGCTGGATGGCGTGGACAACGTCGTGGGGGCCGTTGGCAGGGCCATCACGGGCGACCGCATCGTCGACGTGAACTCTGGCGAGATGATCGTGTCGATCAAGCGTGACGCCGACTACGACGCCACCATCTCGCGCATCCAACGTCTGGCCGACAAGATCCCCAACGGTGCAGCCACCGTCACGTCGTACACCGACCAGCGAATCCGGGACGTGGGTGGCGTGACCCGCGGCGAGAACCTCGCCCGTGGCGGCGGCCTCGATGTCATGACCGGGGTCGACCGCGCGATCACGATACGCGTGTACGGCGCCAACCTCGCCGAGCTCAAGAAGCAGGCGACCCGCGTCCAGCAGGTCGTCAGCGAGATCGACGGCATCGCCACACCGAAGCTGGAGGAACCGAAGGAACAGCCGACGATGGAGATCGAGGTCGATCTCGAGAAGGCCGCGAAGTACGGCCTCAAGCCCGGAGACGTCCGGCGGTCCGAAGCCGTCATGCTCCAGGGCATCCTGGTCGGCAGCGTGTTCAAGGACCAGAAGGTCTTCGATGTCATCGTCAAGGGTGATCCGACGATCACCCAGAGCGAGGATTCACTGAGGAACCTGCTCATCGACACGGACGACGGCTCGACCGTGCGTCTCTCGCAGGTCGCCGACGTGCGATCGGGCAGCACTCCGACCGTCATCGATCGCGACGCGGTCTCGCGCAAGCTCGACATCACTGCGGACGTCGAGGGCAAGAGTGTGGAGCAGGTCGCCGACGAGCTGGAGACGCGACTGCGCGCGCTCAAGATGCCGGAGGAGTACCACGCCGAGGTCCTCGACCGCACGGTCGACGAGGAGATCAACTTCGGCAACATCGCGGTGGCCGGGCTCGGTGCCTTGATTGCCGCTCTGCTGCTCTTCCAGGCACTCTTCCGCAGCTGGCGGCTGGCGGTCGGCGCAGTCGTGGCTGTCGCGCGCGTCGACATCCGGCGGGGTGATCGCCGGTCTCGCCCTCGCGGACGGGCTGACGGTCGGCGTCGCCGCAGGACTCCTCGCGATCGCCGCCCTGGCCGCCCGACACATCGCGGTGGTGCTGCGACATCTGCAGGACCTGGAGCTGGAAGGCCGCGAGTTCGGGATCGACCTGGTGAAGGACGGCGTCACCGACCACCGGGCATACCTGGTGACCAGCGTGCTGACGTCCGCCGCGTTCCTGCTGCCCGCCGCGGTGCTCGGCCCGCGTCTGGGCCTGGAGATCCTCTCGCCGCTCGCGGTGACCGTGCTCGCCGGGCTGATCTCGCTGATCGCCGTCGACCTGATCGTCACGCCGGTCATGTACCGGTTCGTCCGAACCCACGGTGGCAAGCCACCCAAACCGGCCGACGATCTCGACAGCCGCGCCGTTTCCGCTGGGAGCGTCTAGTCATGGCCCGCGCCTCGAGCCGGTGGACACGGGTCGGCCTCATGCTCACAGCGGTTGCGATCGCCATCCTGCCGGCGGCCTGCACAGGTGCAGGGGCCGGCGAGGAGGAGGAGGTGGAGCTCTTCCAGACGAAGCTCGTGGACCTCAAGGACCATCCCGGACACCACAGCGTGACCTTCAGCAAGATCGGTGCTGAGCGGGCCGACATCGGGACGACCGTGGTCACCGCTGGTGACGGGCACCAGGAGCTCCCGGACACCGCGTTGCTCTACAACGCGGATGGCTCGACCTTCGTCTACACCGCGACGGGTCCTCGGACGTACACCTACACCCCGATCACGCTGGTGAAGATCGTCGACAACACGCTCTACTTCACGGAAGGGCCCGAGCCGGGAGTCCCGGTCGTCACGAGCGGGGTCCCCCAGGTGCATGGCGCCGACATCCAGCTGGAGTTCGGTGAGATCGCATGATGCGCTGGATCGTCTCGCGGAGCCTCCGCTACCACTGGATCGTCCTGTTCGTCGCTCTCGGAGTGCTGGCGCTCGGCGTCTCAGAGGTCCCCGACGCCAAGGTCGAGGCGTTCCCGGAGTTCTCCGAGCCCCAGGTGGAGATCCAGACGATCGCCCTCGGAAACTCGACGTCCGAGGTCGAGTCGCTGATCACCGTGCCGATCGAGGAAGCGCTCAACGGCATTCCCGGCCTGGCCCGGCTGCAGTCGAAGTCGGTGGCCCAGCTGTCGTCGATCAAGCTGGTGTTCGAGAAGGGCACCGATGAGAAGCGGGCCCGCCAGCTCGTCCAGGAGCGGGTCGGCGAGGTGCTGCCCAACATCCCCACCTGGGCCAGCCCGCCGTGGATCATGCCGGCACTCTCGTCGACCAGCCGGACGATGGAGATCGGGCTGCGGCTCCGACTCGGTCGACATCATCGACATGTCCGCGATCGCGTACTGGAAGATCCGCGAACGGCTCCTGCGCGTGCCCGGCATCGCGACCGTCGACATCTATGGCGAGCGGCTGAAGCAGCGGCACGTCCAGGTCGATCCCGCCCTGATGGCGAAGTACAAGATTCCCATCGACGAGGTGATGCAGGCCGGCTCGGAGGCGCTCGACTCGGGCGTCCTCGCATACGCGCAGTCGTTCACGGTGGGTCAGGGCGGCTTCATCGAGCAGCCCACGCAGCGCCTCAACATCCAGGACATCCAGACCATCTCGAATGCCGAGGAGCTCGCCGAGGTCGTCGTCGCGAAACGCGACGGCCGCCAGCTGCGCATGAAGGACATCGGTGAGGTGCTGCAGGCCAGCCAGCAGCTCTGGGGCGAAGCCGTCATCGACGGCGGCGACGGCCTGCTGCTCGTGGTGAACAAGTCCCGTGGGGCGAACACCAAGGAGGTGACCGAGGAAGCCGAGGAAGTCCTCAAGGACATGCAACCCGGTCTGCCCGGGATCGAGATCGACCCGCAGATCTTCCGGCCGGCGACGTTCGTCGACCAGTCGATCGACAACCTCACGAAGGCTCTGCTGCTCGGCATGCTGCTGGTGATCGTCATCATCACGGCGTTCCTGTTCACGATTCGCACCGCGATCATCAGCCTCGTGGCGATACCCCTGTCGCTGATGTCGGCCATCTGGTTCCTCGACCTGCGCGACGCATCGATCAACGTCATGGTCCTGGCCGGGTTGGTGGTCGCCATCGGGGTGGTCGTGGACGACGCCATCATCGACGTCGAGAACATCGTGCGACGACTGCGGGAGTCGCGAGCAGCCGGGGCTGAGACGTCCGACGATCCGCACGATCCTGGACGCCTCGGTGGAGGTCCGCAGCGCGATCACGTACGCGACGCTGATCAACATCATCGCCGTCATGCCGGTGCTGTTCCTGACCGGACTGTCCGGCGCGTTCTTCCGGCCCATGGTGCTCAGCTACTCGCTGGCCGTGTTCATCTCGATGATCGTGGCGATGACCGTGACTCCGGCCATGTGCCTCGCGCTCATGAACACCCGCGGCCTCAGCTCACCGCCCCTCGCCGCTGCTGGTCTTCCTCAAGAAGCACTACGGCAGGGCCCTGTCCGCCACGATCAAGCGGCCGGCGCCGGCGGTCGCTGCGGCGGTGATTCTCACGATCGCCGGAGTCGCGATCTATCCGACGTTCGGCACCGAGCTGCTGCCCAAGTTCAAGGAGCGCGACTTCCTGGTGGGCTGGGCCACCGAGCCTTCGACCTCGATCACCGAGGAGAAGAAGGTCGTGGCGTCGGCCTGCACCGCGATGGCCAAGATCCCGGAGGTGCGCAGCTGCGGCGCCCACATCGGTCAGGCGCTGCTCGGCGAGGAAGTCGCCGGCGCAAACTTCGGCGAGCTGTGGATCAGCATCGACCGCGAGGCCGACTACGACGACGCCTTGGTGAAGATCGAGGAGGTCGTGGCGCCAGTACCCGGGCATGCAGAACGAGGTGCTCACCTATCTGCGCGAACGCGTCGAGGAGGACCTCACCGGGTCGAGTGGCGCTGTCGTGGCCCGGGTCTCGGGCCCCGATCCAGCGGTGCTCGGCAAGCTCGCGAAGGACGTCACGAACGAGATCGGAGACGCGCCGGGAATCGTCGACGCCCACTCCGAGCTGCAGGTCCAGCAGCCGCAGATCGAGATCACGCTCGACCTCGACAAGGCGCGCAAGTACGGACTCAAACCTGGCGACATCAGACGCCAGTCCTCGGCGTACATCGCCGGCGAGGAGGTCTCGGACATCTTCACGAACGGGCGAGCATACGACGTGCATGTGTGGTCGATCCCGTCGTCGCGCAACAGCGTGGACGACATCAAGGCCCTGCCCATCGATGCGCCGACCGGCGGCAAGGTGGCGCTGGATGAGGTCGCCGACGTGACGATCCGCGACACGCCGAACACCATCCAGCGTGACGGCCAGTCCCGGCGGGTGGACGTGGTCACGAACCTGAAGACCGGCGCGGACCTCGGCAAGGCGGTGAGCTCCGTCCGGGACCGGGTGAACGCCATGGACCTGCCCGAGGGATATGCCGTCGAGGTCCTCGGTGAGGGCGACGAGCTGAAGTCGGCACAGACGAGCCTGCTGCTGTTCGGCGGGCTGGCGCTGGCGATGATCTTCTTCCTGCTCCAGGCCGCCTTCGCCAGTGCACGCCTTGCCGCGATGGTCGGTCTCCTGCTGCCGACGTCGTTGGTCGGAGGGATCCTCGCCATCACGTTCATCGGCGGACTGGTGTCGTTGGGCACGCTCGTCGGACTCCTCACCGTGTTCGGCATCGCCGCGCGCAACGGCATCTTGATGATCACCCACTTCGAGCACCTCGAGCATGTCGAGGGCATGCCGTTCGGTCCGCGAGCTGGTGCTCCGTGGCGCCCTGGAAAGGCTGGCGCCCATCATGATGACCGCGTTGGCCACCGGGCCTGGCGATCGTGCCGCTGATCGTCACCGGTGCGGCGCCCGGGTCAGGAGATCGAGCACCCGATGGCGGTCGTCATCCTCGGTGGCCTGGTCACATCGACGTTGCTGAACCTGTTCATCATCCCGTCGCTGTACCTCAAGTTCGCGAAGCCCCGCAGCGAGGTGCCGGCGCCGGCGTGACGGCCGCACGGCCCGACGCATTTGACCTGGAGCGCGCTCCAGGGTGAATGCTGATGGCATGACTGTGACCGAGGTTCCCGCCGAGGGACTGACCATCAGCGGCGCCGCCGAGCTGAGCGGGCTGAGCGTCGACACGCTTGCGCTACTACGAGAAGGAAGGCCTGTCCCTGCATCGCCCTGAGCGCTCGGCGTCGGGACAGCGCCGCTACACCGAGGACGACGTGCGCTGGCTCGGCACGCTCGTGATGCTGCGCCGCACGGGTATGCCGATCCGTGACATCCGCCGCTTCGTCGAGCTCTACCGCATCGAGGGCAGCGAACCGCAACGGATGGCGATCCTCGAGGCACACCGCGAGCACGTGCTCGAGGAGCTCAGCGAGGTGCAGACGCATCTCGAGGCCATCAACCGCAAGATCGATTTCTACAAGGAGAAGGTGAACGGATGAGGACCACCGCATGGGGGAGCCAAGGCCTCGAGGCCAGCATCGAGGGACTCGGCGCGATGGGGATGTCGGCGTTCTACGGCGGCCGTGACGACGCCGAGTCGACGGCGACGCTCAACCGGGCGCTCGACCTCGGCGTCACGATGATCGACACCGCCGAGGTGTACGGCCCGTTCCTCAACGAGCGGCTCATCGGGCAGGCGATCGGCCATCGGCGTGACGAGTTCGCGCTCGCGACGAAGTTCGCCACGCACATCGAGGACGACGGCACGATGGGCCCGGCCGACGGCAGTCCCGGCGTACGCCCGCAAGGCCCTCGAGCGCTCACTCAAGCACCTCGGCATGGACACGATCGACCTCTACTACCTGCACCGTGTCGACCCGACCATCCCGATCGAGGAGACGGTCGGCGCGATGGCGGAGTTCGTCAACGAGGGCAAGGTCAGGTATCTCGGACTGTCCGAGGCGGCGCCCGAGACGATCCGGCGCGCGCATGCGACGCATCCGATCACGGCGTTGCAGACCGAGTACTCGCTGTTCGAGCGCAGCCCTGAGGTCAACGGTGTTCTCGACACGACGCGCGAGCTCGGCATCGAGTTCGTCGCGTACTCACCGTTGGGGCGTGGAGTGCTGACCGGCGCGATCACGTCGCCGACGGACCTCGCGGAGGGCGACTGGCGCCGCAGCACGCCGCGGTTCGACGAGGAGAACCTGACCCACAACCTGACCGTGGTCGACAAGGTGCGGGCGCTCGCGGGCGCCAAGGGAGTCACGGCCGGGCAGCTCGCGCTGGCCTGGGTCCTGCATCACGACGGCGTCGTCGCGATCCCCGGGACCAAGCGTCGGGCATACCTCGAGGAGAACGTCGCCGCGGCCGATGTCGAGCTCACCACCGAGGACCTCGCTGCACTCGCTGATGCGGCTCCGGTCGGCGTGACCCAGGGCGAGCGCTACGACCAGGCCGGCATGAGGGCCGTCCACGTCTGACCCGCCCGTCCGCGATGTGGCGCCTGAACCACCACGTCGTACGCCCGGCGTGGTGGGAACGGCCGCCACATCGCGGCGCTCGGGTCAGGCCTTGGCGTAGCGCAGGACCCATTCGACGAACGGCGTCGCCTCGCGCCAGTCGGCGCGCACGTGGTCGAGCAGCTCGGGCGTGTGGATGAACGGCTCGAAGCCGTAGCTCTTGCCGAGCGTCATCGACTTGTGTCGCAGCAGCTCGATGCGCGGGTGGTCGACGTCGAAGCCGCGGGGCGCGGTCTTGAGCCGGTCGCCGCCGAGCTCCCACCCGGCTGCCTGCATCGTCGCGAGGATCTCCTCGAGCTCGCCGCCCCGGCGCTTGTCGACGATCGCGTCGCGGATGCTCGCGAGCCGCGGTGACGACGCCTCGTAGAACCCCACGCCGACCCGTACGCCCGGGGCGCCGACCTGCACGTAGTAACCGGTGGCCGGCCCCTTGGGGACGAACGCGCCTTGGTGGGTCTTGTAGGGAGTCTTGTCCTTGGCGAACCGCACATCGCGGTAGGGCCGGAACACCTTGGCATCGCCGAACTCGTCGGCCAGCGCTGCCATCAGCGCCTTCATCGGCGTCGCGACGGCCTTGTCGTACGTCGGCTTGTGGGCTTCCCAGTACGTCTTGGTGTTGTCCATCTCGAGGTCGTCATAGAAGTCGAGGGCCTCGACGGGGAATCCGCTGAACTCAGACACTCTGCGAGGCTACTTCGTCATCGTGATGGCCCGCTCGCCGAGAGCTAGGGCAACAGGTCGCCATACAGGGCCAGAAGCGCTGCCTCGGCCTGCTTTCGGGCTGCCGCCCGGTCATCGGCATGGGCGATCAGCAGCGCCGCTTCGGTGATCGAGCCGAGCACGAGCTGGGCCAGGACTGGCGCGGGCGTGGTCTTGGAGACCGTGGGGCTGTCGGCCAGCATCGCGGTGAGCAGCCCGAGACCGTGCTCGGCCTCGATCTCTCGCCAGGTCTGCCAGCCCAGCACGGCGGGCGCGTCGGTCAAGGCGATCCGCCGGACGTCCGGCCGCTCGCAGATGTCGAGGAAGGCGGCGAGGGCTCGGGGCACGAGCTGGTCCGCGCCCTCGCCGACGAGCCGGGCCAGGTCGGTCACGATCTCGGCTTCAAGCTGCTCGAACACCGCGCGGAACAGGCCGCGCTTGTCGCCGAAGTGATGGTGCAGGGCGCCGCGGGTGACACCGGCGGCACTGACGACCTGGTCCGCCGGTACGTCGGCGAAGCCGCGCTCCGCGAACAGCCGGCGCCCGGCAGTCAGCAGGGCTCCCCGCGTCGCGTCCCGCCGGTCCTGCTGGCTAGGCGACACTTCGCCCCGCGAACTCGGCGACCAGCCGCACGAGCTCGGCCGGCTGGTCCTCGGGCACGAACGTCAGGGAGTCGTCGATCGGCACGATCGTCGCGTCCGGAAGCCGCTCCGCGAGGCGATCCGCCAGGCTCGTCGGGAAGAGCTTGTCCTCGGTCGCCCACGCCAGCAGGACCGGGCGGGTGAACGCAGGCAGCTGCTCGGCGGCGGCAAGGGTATGGCGCTTGTGCACGGTGCGGAGGAACGCTCGCAGGTCCCGTCGGATGGCGCCGTCGCGACGGCTCGGCATGACGTACGAGTCGACGGTCGCGAGCGGGATCGGCCGCTTGGTGAGCCGGCCGAACCCGATCGGGAGCCGCTGCACGAACCGCAACCGGAGCGCCTGGACCAGCAGCCACGTGCCGCCCGGCACCTTCGCGAGCCGGGGCAGCAGCGCGAACATCGGCGGGAAGAACCGCTCGAAGCTGTCCGACGGCGTGAGCACGACGCGACCGATGCGCTCGGGGTGCCGGGTCATGAGGATCTGGGTCAGTGCGCCGCCGGTGTCGTTCGCCACCACCGTCACGTCCTGGAGGTCGAGCCGGTCCATGAACTCCGCGATCAGGTCGGCGACGCCCGGTGGGGTGAGGTCGGCCCCGGGCATCGCGTGCTCGTGGGCGCCGAGCGGCCAGTCGACGGCGTACGTGTGGAAGCCGGCCGCGGCGAGCCCGGGCACGACATGACGCCAGAGGTCGGCGTTGACCAGCAAGCCATGGACGAACACGACGACCGGCCCATCGGAGGGACCGCTCTCGAAGTAGCGGATCGTGCCGGAATCGAGCGCCACCTCGCGGCTCTCACCCAGCGCTGCAGGCCGGACTGAAGGAGACATGCCGACAAACATACATACCGTATGTATGTTGGTCCACCCTCAGGGCAGCAGCAGGACCTTGCCGGTGGCGCGTCGCTCGTCGAGGGTGAGGAGCGCCTGCGTGGCCTCGGCGAGCGGGAACGTCGGGCCGACGACCGGCTGCAGCGCGCCGCTCTCGAGGTGTGGCGCGAGCGCGGCCCACTCCGTGGCGACGTGGCCGGGGCGGGACAGGGCATATGCGCCCCAGCCGACGCCGACGACCGAGATGTTGTTGAGCAGCAGCCGGTTGACCTTGACCTCAGGGATCTCGCCGGCGGTGAACCCGATGACGAGCAGGCGGCCGTGCTCGTTGAGGCAGCGGAGCGAGTCGGTGAACCGGTCGCCGCCGACCGGGTCGACCACGATGTCGACGCCACCCTGCTCCTTGACGGCGTCCTTGAAGCCGTCGACCAGCACGAACGCGTCTGCCCCGGCCTGGAGGGCGATGCCGCCCTTCTCGGCGGTCGACGTGACGGCGATGACCCGGCCCGCGCCGAACGCCTTGGCGACCTGGATCGCGGCGGTGCCGACGCCGCCGGCCGCCCCGTGCACCAGCACCGTCTCGCCGGCAGCGAGGAGGCCGCGCTCGACGAGCGCGAAGTAGGCCGTGCCGTAGTTGAAGACGATCGAGGCACCCTGCTCGTACGAGATGTTGTCGGGGATCGGGAACGTCAGGTCGAGCGAGGCGACGGCCTCCTCGGCGAAGCCACCGAGCAGGCAGAGCGCGGCGACCCGGTCGCCGGGGGAGAACCCAGACCCGTCGGGTGCGCTGATGACCTCGCCGGCGATCTCGGCGCCCGGGGTGAACGGCAGGGGAGGCTTGAGCTGGTAGAGCCCGCGACTCTGGAGCACCTCGGGGAACGCGACGCCGGCCGCGCGGACGCGGATCAGGACCTGGTCGTCGGTGGGTTCGGGACTCGGGAGGTCCACGAGCTCGACCGCGGAGGGGCCGTCGAGAGTCGTGATCTGTACGGCTTTCATGGTCGCGACACTAGCGCACCCGCTAAGCGATCGCTTAGTGCCGAGTGTCGTCCGTACTCTTGCTCCGTGAGTCAATCCGTGGACCTCGAGCTCGCCCGTTGGGTGGCCGAGCATCGCAGCGCCCCACTCACCGAGATCTTCCAGCACATGGAGGCAGTGGGCGAGTCTCCGGTCTCCTACATCATCGTCGCGGTGATCGGGCTGCTCGTGATCGCGCGGCTGAGGCTGTGGTGGGGACTGCCCCGCATCATGCTGGCGCTGTTCATCGTGGTCGCCATCGGCGGCAACATGAAGGAGCGCATCGACCGCCCGCGCCCGCCCGCCGACCTCGCGGTGTCGTACCTCTCCGGACCCGGGATGCCCTCGTCGCACGCCTACGTCACCTCGGTCGTGGTGGCCGCGGTGCTGCTGACGCCGTGGTGGACGTCGGCGCGCCTCCGTCGAGTGGCGATGCTGGTCGGCGTCACTGGCTGCGTCCTCACTGGCGTCGCGATGATCTACCTCGGCGGGCACTGGTTGTCCGACGTCCTCGTCGGCTGGGCTGTCGGTGTGGGCGCGGCAGTGCTCGCCATCCGGGTCCGGCCGCAGCGACGGCGAGTCCGTCCGGCCTGACCTCGAGGGGCGCAGGCAGTTCGCAGCAGATTCGCAGCGCGCCGCTCCACGGTGGGTGTCGTCGGGGCCGAACGGTTCGGCCTCCCGCACCGAAACGAGGACGACATGTTGCTCTCCCTTCGCCGTACGGCCCTGGCGGCGGCTTCGCTCGCACTGATCGGCGGCCCGGCCGCCTTTGCCGCCCCGGCTTCAGCCAGCATCCCGCCCCCGGATGGCGGCGGTCTCTCGGCGCTGCGCCAGGAAACCATCGACAACGCCCGCGCAGCGCTCAACAACCCCCGCAAGTTCAAGACCTCGTCGACGTCGGCGATCTACACCAGCACCGTGATGGCCGCCGAGGATCGCAATGTCCTCGAGCGCAACGGCAGCAACGCCAACCGCGTCGTGTTCAACGACTACAACGGCGACGAGTGGTGCGGCTACTTCGCGGCGGCGATGTGGACCGGCGAGAACACGCCGAGCACGACGGCCAACCCGCGCATCCCCGATTCGTACCCGTCGTCGCAGGCCTGGCGCACGGGCGTCGGCAACCGGTTCCACCCCTTCAACGGGCCCGGCGGAGTCAAGCCGCGACCGGGTGACGTGCTGGTCTGGCAGAACCACGACACGAGCACCGGAGGCCACGTCGGTGTGGTCATCAGCTACAACTACGACACCGACAAGGTCGTGACGATCGAGGGCAACGTCAACGGCGACGAGGTCGCCCGCAAGGTGTACGCCTGGGACGCCAACGGCCCGTCGATCGCGGAGAAGACGTTCATGGGGTTCACCGACCGCGAGTGAGTCACCTAGTCGGTCGACACGCCGTCCGTGCGACCGCTGCCGAGGCGTGTGGCCTCGAGGTCGTCCGCAGTCACGAGCTGCGCTGAGGCTCGGGCCGCACGCTCTTGGCGGTAGACCTCGTTGGCCTCGGCGTGACGACCTTGGAGGTCGAGGACCAACGCCAGCTCCCTCAGCGACGCGGCGACACTGAGGGCGCGGTCGATCAGCGTGAACTCCTCGACGCTGGTGCGCAGCTCCGCGGCCGCCTCGTCGAGTCGCCCGAGCAGTCTCAGGCCGCCGGCCCGCGCGCGCCGGGCGCGGGCGGTGAGGAACGAGTCCTGAGACTGGGAGGCGCGTCGCCACGCCTGGTCGGCCTGCTCCAGGGCTTCCGCACCTCGGCCCAGGGCGACGCTGACCTCGGCGCGCGCATCGAGCACATAGCTGTAGATGTGGGCCTCCGCCTCGCCGTCGAGGAGGGCGAGCGCCTCGTCGACGAGCACGTTGGCCGGGCCCAGCGCGCCGCGGCGACGACAGGCTCTGGACAGCTCGAGCGTCGCCTGCCCGAACGCCGCACGGGCCGGGGTCGCGGAGAGCACCTCGCGTGCGCGGGTGAACTCACGCGTCGCGTCCGACAGCTCGTCGTAGTCGTTGTGGATCGTCCCGCGGACGATCGCGACCCAGCCGGCGAGCACCTGGTCATCGATGTGCGCCAGCGACGCCTCGGCTCGGCGTACGTCCTGCTCGGCTTCGGCGCGCCGACCCAGGGACAGCCACGACAGGGCACACAGGACGGCGGCCGCCGCAGCGGCACTGTGGGCACCGAGGAGGGTGAGCTGCTTGCGGGCCTGGTCGGCGAGCGCCCGGGCCTCGGCGGACGAGGACGCCCGCGACTGCAGGTGCCATCCGCGGCACAGCGCGAGGTGTGCAGCGCCCAAGCGGCCGTCGTCGTCGTGCCCGAGGTGCGGTTGCACCTCCTCGACCGCGGCGACCCAGTCGCCCTCCGCCGCTGAAACGTGATGGGCTCCGGCGGTCACGGCGAGCAGCCGCCACGCGAGGTCGGGACGATGCGACGCGAGATGCCGCGCGCAGGCCCTGGCCAGCGAGTTCTCGGTGGCGAAGAACTCCTGGCTCAACCGGCGTTCCAGCGGAGTGGTGGCCCGGCCGAGCGGAGCAGGCGCTTCGGATCCTCGCAGCGCGGACAGGGGCACGAGCTGCGTTGAGTGGGTCAGGTACGGGACGCCGGCACGCTCGAGGAGCTGCTCGGCGACGCGTACGAGGGCGTCGGGGCCGTGCGGTACCTCGCCCCTCGGTACGACGAGACGCTCGACGACGTCGTGCATGCGGTACTGGGCCGTGCGACCCGCGCTGAGCACGGGCTCGACCAGGCTTGACGCCACGAGCGCGTCCATCGCCCGATCGCCGGCGTCCTCGCTGTCGAGCAGGGCACCGGGCACCCATCCGCTGAACGTGCTGGTGGGCAGCTGGGAGATCAGGATCGCTGCGTCGCGGGCTTCCTCGGGCAACCGCTCCCAGACCAAGGCCAGCCCGGCGGCCAGAGCTCCCAGGCCGTCCCGGTCGGGCACCTGCTCGGCGACCTTCGCGGCAACGCTGGCCAATGACAGGTCAGGTCGCTGAGCCGCCCGCGAAGCGCCGACGCGAAGGGCGAGCGGCATGCCACTGAGGATTCGTACGAGGTCGGCCGCGCCATCTGGATCGGCCTCGACGCGCTCGGCGCCGACGACCGATTGCAGCAGATCGAGCGAGGACTCGGGCGAGAGCGGACCGACCCGCAGCTGGGTGTCGGCGGCGAGATCGCCGATCGGGTAGCGCGACGTGACGATCGCCATCGAGCCCGCCGCCGCCGGCATCAGGGTGCCGAGATCGAGCGCGCCCCCAGGTGACGCATCGACGCCGTCGATGACGATCAAGACCCGCCGGCCATCGAGCAGGGACCGGAAGAGGGAGGCGCGATCCTTCGCCTCGGTGGGCACGGCGACGGGGTGCACGCCCAGCAGGCGCAGGAATGACGCCAGCACGGTCTCCACGGCGGTGGCGTCGCGCTCGTTCGCCGCGTCGAAGTACAGCGTGCCGTCGGGGAAGTGGTCGCGCAGTCGCTGCCCGGCCTCGATCGCGAGCGCGCTCTTGCCCATGCCGGTCAGCCCGGTCACGTGCACGACGATCGCGTCGTCCTGTGCGCGGCGGGCGGCATCCTCGAGCGTTGCGAGCGCGTCGTCGCGTCCGACGAAGCCCGGGATGCGTCGGGGCAGGGTGCGGGGGACCGGAAGATCGTGGCCCGCCGGAGCCGCCGGTACGTCGAGGTCGGTCACGTCGGCGGAGCCGTTGTCCTCGGCGGCTGCCGGGGGCCGGCCGTCGAGCACCTGTGCGTGCGCGTCGCGCAATCGCGCCGACGGAGCGACGCCCAGCTCCTCGTCGAGGCGGTCGTACGCCGTGCGATAGACGCGGAGTGCCTGCTCCTGCTGTCCGGTCGCGGCCAGGGCCAGCATGTGGTGGGCGATGAGCACCTCGCGGAACGGGTGACGGGCTGTGAGCGCCGCGAGGTCCGCCTGCACGGTCTCGGCACGCCCGAACGCGAGCGCCGCCTCGGCGTGCTCCTCCCAGAGCGCGAGCCGTTCCTGGTCGAGGAGATCGCGCTCGATCTCGACCGCCGGGGTCGTCGCGATGCCCTGGAGCACCTCGTCGTCGAACAACGTGAGCGCATCGCGGAACGCCTCGAGGCATTCCGGCGATCCGTCGGCCGCGAGGCTGCGCGCGCGTCCTCGGTGGTCCTGGTGCTCCAACAGGTCGACCCGGACGCCGGGTGCGAGCCGATAGCCGCCGCCCTCGGTGAGCAGCGGTGAGGCGCCGGCGTCGGCACACTTGCGGCGGATGCCCGACACGAGCGCCTGGATGCGGTTGGGCGCCGACGGCGGTGCGTCGTCACCCCAGAGCCATGCCTCGAGGCTGGGCCCGGCGACCGTCGAGGTCAGCGCGGAGCGGGCGAGCAGGCTGCGCTCCAGCGCGGACAGTCGTACGGGAGCGCCGCCGGCCTCGAGCGTCACTGGCCCGAGCACCCGCAGCTGAAGGTCGATATCCCCCGATCCCGGCACGGCGCCGACGATAGCGCGTCATACGCCCGTGTCAACGGCTGCGACGACGATCCGCGGGACCGGCCGTGATTCCTCGCTCGATCCCGGGAGACAATGTCTCAGTGCGCCTCATCGATCTGCTGCCGAAAGGCGTGACGACTGACGAGGACGTCGTCTACGACGCGATCACCCAGTGGGTCGACCACCGTGGGCTGACCCTCTACCCCGCGCAGGACGAGGCGATCCTCGAGTGCGTCGCCGGGTCCAACGTGATCCTCGCGACGCCGACCGGCTCGGGCAAGAGCCTCGTGGCGACCGGCGCGATGGCGGCGGCACTGGCCCGGGGGGAGTGCAGCGTCTACACCGCGCCGATCAAGGCGCTCGTCAGCGAGAAGTTCTTCGACCTCTGCGAGATCTTCGGAGCCGACAACGTCGGCATGGTCACCGGCGACGCCGCGGTCAACGCCGATGCGCCGATCATCGCCGCGACCGCCGAGATCCTCGCCAACATGGCGTTGCGCGAGGGCGCCGGCGCCGACATCGGCCTGGTCGTGATGGACGAGTTCCACTTCTACGCCGATCCGGACCGCGGCTGGGCGTGGCAGGTGCCGCTGATCGAGCTGCCCAAGGCGCAGTTCCTGCTGATGTCGGCGACCCTGGGTGACACGACACGGTTCGAGGCCGATCTCAGCAGGCGTACCGGCCGGTCGACTGCGCTCGTCACGACGTCAGAGCGCCCCGTCCCGCTGATCTCGGAGTACGTCACGACGCCGATCCAGGAGACGCTCGAGCAGCTGATCGAGACGCACCAGACGCCGGTGTACGTCGTGCACTTCACCCAGGTGTCGGCGCTCGAGCGGGCGCAGGCGCTCACCAGCATCAAGGTCGCCACCCGCGAGGAGCGCGACGTCATCGCCGAGCACCTCGGTGACTTCCGGTTCTCCTCGGCGTTCGGCAAGACGCTGTCGCGGCTCATCCGCATGGGCGTCGGCGTGCACCACGCCGGGATGCTGCCGCGCTATCGCCGGCTCGTCGAGACGCTGACCCAGGCCGGGCTGCTCAAGGTCGTCTGCGGCACCGACACCCTCGGCGTCGGCATCAACGTCCCGATCCGCACGGTGCTGTTCAGCGGGCTGTCGAAGTACGACGGGGTGCGCCAGCGTCAGCTCCAGGTGCGCGAGTTCCAGCAGATCGCCGGCCGCGCGGGCCGGGCCGGCTTCGACACGGTTGGTCACGTGATCGTCGAGGCGCCCGAGCACGACATCGAGAACGCCCGGCTGGTCCGCAAGGCCGGCGACGACGTCAAGAAGCAGCGCAAGATCCAGCGCAAGAAGGCACCTGAGGGCTTCGTGTCGTGGGGCGAGGGCACGTTCACCAAGCTCTCGACCGGTATGCCTGAGCCGCTCGTCTCGCGCATGCGGGTCAGCCACGCGATGGTGCTCGACGTCATCTCCCGGGCCGGCGACGCCCGCGCGTCGCTCGAGCGGTTGCTCCGCGAGAGCGACGAGACCGAGGAGTCGCAGGACCGCCTGCTCGCCGAGGTCGACGAGATCATCGAGGCCCTGCTGGCCGGAGGAGTCGTCGAGCAGGTCGACCCGCCGGACGCCGACGGACGTACGCTCCGCCTGACCGTCGACCTGCAGGCCAACTTCGCGCTCAACCAGCCGCTGTCGCCGTTCGCCGTCGCGGCGTTCGAGCTGCTCGATCGTGACGATCCGGCGTACGCGCTCGACATGGTGTCGGTCGTCGAGGCGACGCTCGACGATCCTCGTCCCATCATCAACGCGCAGCGGCACCGCGCCCGCGGCGAGGCCATCAACGAGATGAAGATGGACGGCATCGAGTACGACGAGCGGATGGAGCTGCTCGAGGAGATCACGCACCCCAAGCCGCTCGAGGAGCTGCTCACCGTCGCGTACGAGTCCTACCGCAAGGGCCACCCATGGGTCGCCGACCACGAGCTGCGACCCAAGTCGGTCGTGCGCGAGATGTGGGAACGCGCCATGACGTTCTCCGAGCTGATCGGCGACTATCAGCTCGCGCGGTCGGAGGGCCTCGTCCTGCGCTATCTCTCCGACGTCTACAAGACACTGCTGCGCACGGTGCCGGAGCAGCTGCGCAACGAGGAGCTCATCGACCTCACGGAGTGGATCGGCGAGCTCGTACGGCAGACCGACTCGAGCCTGCTCGACGAGTGGGAGCAGCTCATCAATCCCGACGTCGACCCCGCCGAGGTCCGCCCGAAGGCTGAGGGCAGTGCGCCGCCGCGACCCGTCACGGGCAATGCGCGGGCGTTCCGGGTCCTCGTACGCAATGCGCTGTTCCGCCGGGTCGAGCTCGCGGCGCTCGGCCGGTGGAGCGCCCTCGGCGACCTCGACGGCGAGGACGGCTGGGACGCCGCGGCGTGGATGGAGGCGATGGCGGCCTATCGCGAGGAGTACGACGACCTCGGCACCGGCCCGGCGGCCCGTGGCCCCGAGCTGTTCATGGTCGAGGAGGGCTCGACGACCTGGAGCGTGCGCCAGACGTTCGACGACCCTGCGGGCGACCGCGACTGGGGCATCACGGCGCAGGTCGACCTCGCCGAGAGCGACGAGATCGGCGAAGCCGCCGTGACGATCCTGGAGGTCGGCCCCCGCTAAGGCGCGCGGCTCCTCCGTCGCCGCTCGAGCCGCTCGTGCCTCACGGCTGCCGCGCTTCGCGCGAGCGCCAGCCGAGCTGCGCTCAGCCATGGTCGGCTTACCGCTCGGTCAGCTTCAGGGGAGCCTTGTCGCCGGGGACGTTCGTGATGTTGCGGAGCTTGTTGGGCGCGACCGCCTCGGCGGTGACCTCGTAGCGCTGCAGCACCTGGCGCAGCACGACGGTGCCCTCCATCAGCGAGAACGCGGCACCGATGCAGCGGCGTACGCCACCGCCGAACGGGATCCACGTGTTCGACGCGACCTTGCCGGCCGTGAACCGCTCCGGCTTGAACAGGTGCGCGTCGGCGAAGCTCGCCTCGCGGCTGTGCGACAGCATGATCGACGGCGTCACCGTCGTGCCGCGAGGCAACCGGCGACCCGCGACGACCTGGTCACTCTGCAACGTACGGGCGACGAAGTCGATGATCGGGTGCAGCCGCATCGACTCCTTGAGGCAGGCCTCGAGGTAGGCATCGTCGCCCGTGTCGGCGGCCGCGACGGCCAGCGCGTGGATCTCGGGGTTGCGGCCCAGCTCGTGCAACGTCCACGACAGCGCCGAAGCAGTGGTCTCGTGCCCCGCGAGCAGAAGCGTCACGAGCTGGTCGCGCATCTCGGCGTCCGTCAGCGGCGTCTCGTCCGACTCGGCGGAGTCGCCGACGCGCAACAGCCGGGACAGCACATCGTCACGCCCATCGAGGTCGTGCGCCGCCCGACGCTCGGCGATCTCGGCATACAGGAGCTCGTCGACCTCCTGCTGGTTCTTGAAGTAGCCGCGCCACGGCGGCAGCTTGAACAGCCGCGGGTACGACCAGGCGAGCAGCATCTTGGCATCGATGTTGACCATGCGGTTGACCTTGGGCCGCAGGACCGCGAGCCGTGCCTCATCGGTGACGCCGAAGACGACCTGCAGGATGACGTCGAGCGTGATGGCGTTCATGCGGTCGAGCGTCACGAGGGTGTCGCCGTCGTGCCAGGAGTCGACCTCGACCTTGGCGATCGCCTCGACCAGCGGCTGGTATGCCCGCATGGACGGGCCCGTGAACGCCGGCATCAGGAGCTTGCGGGCCCGCTGGTGCTCGCCGTCGTCGGTCAGCAGGACCGAGTGCTCGCCCATGACGGGCTTGAGGATCGCGTTGCCCTCGCCGGCATGGAACTGCGACGGGTCGGCGGCGAAGATCTCCTTGATGTCCGCGGGGTCGCTGAACACGACGAGAGAACGAGGGCCGGGCAGGATCTTGATGGCGAACGTGTCGCCGAACTCCTGGTGGTACGCCGGGATGGTCCCGGCTCGGTCGCGCAGGAACTTCCACGTCATCCGCGCCGCCGACATCTTGGGGCCCGCCGGGATGTCGTATGGCTGTCCCTGCGCGGCGGTCATGCCGCCTTCTCCCACTCGAAGTCGGGCGCGTTGACCTTCCGCGTCTCCCACCAGTACTGGAACGTGAACTTGGGCCAGATCGTCCGGTTCTTGCCCTTGCTGTCGAGGTACCACGAGGTGCAGCCGCCCTGCGTCCAGATGCCCTTCTCGACGAGGCGCTGGATCTCCTCGTTGAAGTCGTCCTGCGCGGCCTTGGTCGGCTCGGCGGAGATCGCGCCGCGACGATCCATCTCGTCGAGCATGCGGATGATGAACTTGGTCTGCTGCTCGATCATGAAGACCACCGAGTTGTGGCCGAGCGCCGTGTTGGGGCCGAGCATGAAGTAGAGGTTGGGGAACCCGTTGATCGTCATGCCCATGTAGGTCTCGACGCCCTCCTCGCGGAACTGCGTGGCGAGGTCGGCGCCGTTCTTGCCCTTGATGTCGAGGTAGTCGAACGCGTCGATGACGTGGAACCCGGTGCCGTAGATGATGATGTCGGCCTCGTGCTTGACGCCGTTGCCGTCGATCACCCCGTCGGCGACGATCTGGTGGACGCCGTCGGTGCTGAGCTCGACATCGTCGCGCAGGTAGGTCTGGTAGTACGTGTTGGACTGCAGCACGCGCTTGCAGCCCAGGCGGTAGTCCGGCGTGAGCTTGGCGCGCAGCTCCGGGTCCGGGATCGTCTTCTCGAGGTAGCGCTTGACGATCTTCTCGGCGAACGGGAGCACGTTGATGTGCCCGTTGAAGCCGATCGCGCGGGCCTCGAGCGCCCAGTAGAGCGCGTTGCGGTAGGCGCGGGTGGCGCCCGGAACCGTGGCGAACAGCTTCTTGCGCCACTCGGGCGTGGGCTTGTCCTTCTTGGGCAGGACCCAGGCCGGCGTGCGTTGGAACACCGTGAGCTTCCCGGTCTCCTGGGCGATGATCGGGATGAACTGGATCGCGCTGGCACCGGTGCCGATGACGACGACCTTCTTGTCCTTGAGGTCGACCGAGTGATCCCACTGGGCGGAGTGGAAGCGCGGTCCCTCGAACGTGTCAGCGCCGTCGATCTCGGGAACGTTGGGGATGTGCAGCCCGCCGACGCCGGCGATCACGACCCGCGCCTCGTAGTCGTCGCCCGAGCGCGTACGGACGGTCCAGACGCTGCGGTCCTCGTCCCACGACGCGCCGGTGACCTCGACGCCGAACGTGATGTAGGGACGGATGCCCTGCTCGTCGGCGACCTTGCGCATGTAGGCCCAGATCTCCTCCTGCCCCGAGAAGCTCTTGCTCCACTCGGGGTTGAGCTCGTACGAGAACGAGTACATGTGGCTCGGGATGTCGCACTCGCAACCGGGGTAGGTGTTGTCCCGCCACGTGCCGCCGACGTCGTGTGCCTTCTCGAGGATCACGAAGTCTTCGCGGCCCGACTTGCGCAGCTTCATGGCCGCGCCCATGCCGGAGAATCCCGTACCGATGATGACGATGTCCTTTTTGATCACCTTTCAGATACTATCGGTATCTGAGTATGTTGCAAAGAGACGAGGTAGCGGTTGTGACGGTGGAGAGCGCGAAGGTCACCAGGGCCGAACGCCAGGCCCAGACGCGTGAGCGGCTCATCGAGGTCGCGCGCGAGATGTTCCTGTCCGACGGCTATGCCGCGACGTCGCTCGACAAGGTTGCCGTACGCGCCGGGTTCTCCAAGGGCGCCGTCTACTCCAACTTCGCCGGCAAGGAACAGCTCTGCATGGCGGTGCTCGACAGCATCCACGAGGAGCAGATCGAGGGCGTCGTCGCGGCGTTCTCGCAGGACACCGACCTCGAAGGCCGGATCGAGGCGTTCGCCGCCTGGGCTCGCGAAGGTCTCGGCCAGCCGCGTTGGACCGCCCTCGAGGTCGAGTTCGGGGCGATCGCGCGCCAGAGCCCCTACGTCGCCAAGGAGCTCGTCAAGCGCCACCGGGAGATCCGCGCAGCGATCGCCGAGCTGGTCCGCCGAGTGACGGCCGAGGCAGGTCTGGCCGACGCGGTCGACGCGGACCAGGCGGCGACCACGCTGCTGAGCCTCGGCATCGGTCTCGGTACGCTGCGGTCGCTCGACAGCACGATCGACGTCGGCGTGTTCGCCGACACGATGCGCGCGCTGCTCAAGAGTGCGCAGGTCTAGGACGCGACATGAGCGAGCTGTTGCCGGCTGACGAGCATCGCTGGATCGCCGCCGCCTTCACGCAGCGGGTGCGCGGGACGTCTGCCGATCTCTGGAACAGCCCCGCGCCGGTCGAGGGCTGGGTCGCGCGGGATGTCGTCCGCCACCTCGTCGAGTGGTTCCCGGCGTTCCTCGAGAGTGGCGCCGGCGTCACCTTGGAGCGGGGTCCGTCAGTCGACGTCGATCCGGTCACGGCTTGGCAGGTGCACAGCGATGCCGTGCAGGCGCTCCTCGACGATCCGGCGACGGCCGGTCGTGTCCTGTCGAACCGACACATCGGCGACGTACCGCTGGACGTGGCGGTCGACCGGTTCTACACGAGCGACGTCTTCATGCACACGTGGGACCTGGCCCGCGCGACCGGTCAGGACGAGACGCTCGATCCCGACAAGTGCGCGGAGCTGCTCGCCGGCATGGAGCCGATCGAGGAGGTCCTGCGGTCGAGCGGCCAGTACGGTCCGCGGGTGGAGGTGCCGGCCGATGCCGACATCCAGACGCGGATGCTGGCCTTCATCGGCCGAGCTGCGGTCGCTCAGTAGCCGCCGTTGACCTTGAAGCGTTCGTAGCTCGCCTGGATCTCGGCCTCGGCCTCGACCCGACCGGTCCAGGTGGAGCCCTCGACCGACTTGCCCGGCTCGAGGTCCTTGTAGACCGTGAAGAAGTGCTCGATCTCGAGGCGGTCGAACTCCGGCACGTGGTGGATGTCGCGCAGGTGCTCCTGGCGAGGATCCTTGGCCGGTACGCACAGGACCTTGTCGTCGCCGCCGGCCTCGTCGGTCATGCGGAACATGCCGATCGTGCGGCACGAGATCACGCAGCCGGGGAATGTCGGCTCCGACAGCAGCACCAGGGCGTCGAGCGGATCGCTGTCGAGGCCGAGCGTGTCGTCGATGAAACCGTAGTCAGCGGGGTACTGGGTCGCGGTGAACAGCGTGCGGTCGAGGCGGATGCGATGCGTCGCGTGGTCGACCTCGTACTTGTTGCGGCTGCCCTTCGGGATCTCCACGGTGACGTCGAAAATCACAGGTGCCTCCGGCGGTTGAATGCGGGGTGCGCACGCCAAGAGGGCGGCGCAACGGGTTCTCTATAGTCTGGCGCATGTGTCATCTCACGGGGAAACCAGGGTCTCGAAGCCTCGTGGTGCGATCGTCATCCCGTCGGTGGTCCTCGTGCTCGTCGTGGCACTCAGCATCTTCCTCTGGTCCCGCGGCGACCTCAATCGCCTGATCTGCGACGGCGACTGCGGTCCCGCCAACGTCATACCGCCCCGAACGCTCACGTCCGACACCGCTCCCGGCAGAGCCCGCACCGGCCCGCCCGTCACCCGGCGACGTCGACCCCGCCAAGCTCAAGGCGGCCGTCAGCCCCGGCGCTGCGAGTGCCTCGGTGCTCGGCCCGCACGTCGGGTTCTCGGCGGTGTCGCCGTCGAACGGCAGCGAGCTCGTGTCGTCCGGTCCGGGACCGTACGTCCCGGCGTCCACGACCAAGGTGCTCACCAGCTTCGCCGCGCTGTCGCTGATCGACCCGCAGACCCGGTTCTCCACGCGGGTCGTCCGCTCGGGCGACCAGATCGTCCTGGTGGGCGGCGGCGACCCCTATCTGGCGGTCAAGCGCAACAAGAAGGACGATCCCGTCATCCGCGCCGACCTGACGACGCTCGCCGGCGCGCACCGCCGAAGCGCTCAAGAAGAGCGGCACGACGAGCGTGAGCCTCGGCTTCGACGCCTCGCTGTTCACCGGCCCCGACGCGAGCCCGGGGTGGGAGTCGTCGTACGTCAGCCAGAACATCGTCACGCCGGTCAGCGCCCTGTGGGCCGACCAGGGCGTGCAGAACGGCATACGCGCGAAGGACCCGGCCGCGAGCGCTGCGCGTACGTTCGCCGGCCTCCTCGAGGACCGCGGCATCACGATCAAGCGAGAGCCCGAGCAGGCGAACGGCGCCGGGCAACGACGACGTCGATCGCCGCGGTGCAGAGCGCGACCGTCGCGCGGATCGTCGACACCCTCATCCGGGTGAGCGACAACCAGGCCGCCGAGGTCATGCTGCGCCAGCTGGCGATCGCCGCAGACAAGCCCGCGACGTTCGACGGCGGCACCGATGCCGTCGCCGACGTGCTCGACGCCGCCGACATCGACACCCACGGGCTCGCGCTGCACGACGGCAGCGGGCTCTCGCGCCGCAACCGCATCGCGCCCCTGACGCTGGCGCAGACCGTCAAGGTCGCGGCCTCGACGCCCCGGACGTCGGGACTGGTCACCGACCTGCCGGTCAGCGGGTTCACCGGGACGTTGGTCGACCGCTTCGCCAAGCTGACGTCGTCGCTGGGGATGGTCCGGGCCAAGACCGGCACGCTGACCGGTGTCCATTCACTCGCCGGCTATGCGCTCGATGCCGGCGGCCGCCCGGTCGTGTTCGCCGTGATGGCGGACCGCACGAGCAAGGTCGCGCCGCTCGAGGCGCAGGCCGCCCTCGACAAGGTCGCCGCCGCGATCGCCGGCTGCACGTGCGGCTGACCAGCGGTCGCTCAACCCGCCAGGCCGTACCGTTGCTCACATGATCGATTGGAAGGTCGCGCTCTCGACGGCGACGAGGCTGTCGAAGCCCGGTCCCGACCTCTCGGCCGCCGAGGTGGCCGAGGCTGTTGCCGAGCTGCGCGAGGGTGCGGCCAGGTCCGAGGCGCCGGTCCGCGAGTTCAGCGACCTGCACGCGACCTCCGCGACCGCGCCGGTCCTCGTGGTCGACCGGCCGCGCTGGATCGAGGCCAACCTCGACACGTTCAAGGTCATGATGGACCCCGTCATGGCCAAGCTCGCGGCCGCCAACAAGACTCCGTCCGGCATGACCCGCGTCGTCGGCGAGAAGATCAGCGGTGCCGAGCTCGGCGCGCTGATGTCGTTCATGTCGAGCAAGGTCCTCGGCCAGTTCGACCCGTTCTGGGACGGCCCCAACGGCGAGGGCGGGCGGCTCCTGCTCGTGGCGCCCAACATCGTCCGGGCCGAGCAGCAGCTCGACGTCGATCCCCACGACTTCAGGCTCTGGGTGTGCCTGCACGAGGAGACCCACCGCGTGCAGTTCACCGCGGTCGACTGGATGCGCGGCCACATGCGCTCGCTGCTCGACGAGTTCGTCGAGGCGACCGACCTCGACGCGTCGGCGCTCTCGTCGATGGTGTCGGACGGGATCGGCGAGGTCATCCGCATCGCGCGCGGCGACTCCGAGGCGTCGCTCGCCGAGCTGTTCCAGAACGACCGGCAGCGCGAGATCGTCGACCAGCTGACCGGCATCATGTCGCTCCTCGAGGGCCATGCCGACGTCGTGATGGACGGCGTCGGTCCTGAGGTCATCCCGAGCGTCGCCGAGATCCGGCGAGAAGTTCACCAAGCGCCGTCAGGGCGCCGGTACGTTCGACCGCCTGCTCCGCCGCCTGATGGGGCTCGACGCCAAGATGCGCCAGTACCGCGACGGCGCCGAGTTCGTCCGCGAGGTCAACGCCAAGGTCGGCCTCTCCGGCTTCAACGCGGTGTGGGCCGAGCCGGCCAACCTGCCCACCAAGTCCGAGATCCTCGACCCGTCGTCGTGGGTCGCCCGCGTGCACGGCTGAGCTCAGCGGACATGGGCGGCGCACTCGACCCCACGGTGGCGACGGGTCGCAACCTCGTGCGCAGCGCGCTGGCCGACCTCGGGCCCGGCAGCCGGGTCGTCGTCGGCGTCTCCGGCGGCGCGGACTCCTTGGCGCTCGCCGCCGTCACGGCGTTCGTCGCCGACCGTGAGGCGTACGACCTGTCCGCCGTGATCGTCGACCACCAGCTGCAGGACGGTTCGGCCGATGTCGCCGCCGGTGCCGCCGAGCAGCTCGCCGGCCTCGGCGTCGACGGCCGAGGTCGTGGCGGTCGACGTCGGCTCGGCCGGCGGACCGGAGGCGTCGGCCCGCCGGGCCCGCTACGAGGCGCTCGAACGCGCCGGTGCCGACGCGGTCCTGCTGGCACACACCCTCGACGACCAGGCCGAGACCGTCCTGCTGGGCCTCGGCCGGGGCTCGGGACCGCGCTCGATCGCGGGCATGTCCGCCGTCGACGGCGTGCTGCGCCGGCCGTTCCTGTCGCTTCGTCGAGCCGACACCGAGCAGATCTGTCGGGCATACGGGCTCACGTGGTGGACCGACCCGCACAACACCGATCCGGCCTATCGGCGGTCGCGGCTCCGCGGCGAGGTCATGCCGCTGCTCGAGGACGTGCTGGGTGGCGGGGTCGCCGAGGCGCTCGCCCGTACGGCCGACCAGGTGCGGGCCGACACCGCCTACCTCGACGACGTCGCGGCCAGGGTTGAGTCGCCACTTCGCGTCGGCATCTTGCGTGATCTCGCGCCGGCCCTGCGGTCGCGGGTCCTGCGCCGCAGCGCCCTCGACGCCGGCGCCGACGGCTCCGCGCTGACCGCCGCGCACCTCGCGGAGCTCGACCGCCTGGTCACCGACTGGCACGGCCAGGTGCGGATCGAGCTGCCCGGAGGCATCGCCTGCGTACGGGAGGGGGATTCCCTGTCGTACCTGCGGACCCCTGTGGGAGGCTGAACCCGTGGACCTGACTCATGTCGAAGGCGATCTCGAGCTCGACCAGACCCTGTTCACCGAGGAGCAGATCAGTCTCCCGGTTGAAGGAGATGGCGGCGGACATCGAGCGTGACTACGAGGGCAAGGACATCCTGCTCGTCGGCGTGCTCAAGGGCGCGGTGATGGTGATGGCCGACCTCGCCCGCAGCCTCGACCGGCACGTCGAGATGGACTGGATGGCGGTGTCGTCCTACGGCTCCGGCACCAAGTCGTCCGGCGTGGTCCGCATCCTCAAGGACCTCGACACCGACCTCCAGGGCCGGCACGTCCTGATCGTCGAGGACATCATCGACACGGGCCTGACGCTGTCGTGGCTCATCACCAACCTCCGCTCGCGCGGTCCGGCGTCGGTCGAGATCGCGACGCTGCTGCGCAAGCCCGAGGCCGTGCAGATGGACGTCGAGGTCAAGTACGTCGGCTTCGACATCCCCAACGCGTTCGTGGTCGGCTACGGCCTCGACTACAACGAGAAGTACCGCAACCTGCGATGCATCGGCACGCTGTCCCCGCACGTCTATTCCTAGGAACCGCAGGGCATGGTTCGCTGCTGGCGAACGCTTGCGGGGAACGTTGAGCGGCCGGATACTCGTTCAACTGGTGGACGGCGCTCCGTGTACCGTCTCATTACCGACCAGCACACCAGGAGGAGTGGACCCGCTCCACGCCGTACATGAACCTCAAACGCCTCTTCAAGGGCCCTTGGCTCTGGATCATCGTCATCACCGTCGTCGTGATCGCGATCGTCACCGCTCACGTCCAACGCCGACGGCTACAAGTCCGTCAAGACCGCCACGATGGTGAGCTACCTCGAGGACGGCAAGGTCAAGGACGTCACGTTCGTCGACGGTGACCAGCAGATCCAGGCGACCCTGGACGACGGCAAGAAGGTCAAGGCCAACTACCTCGGCGACCAGGGCGTACGCCTCGTGGAGCAGGCCGAGAAGGCCCACGCCGACAAGCAGCTCAAGACGTTCGACGTCAAGGTGCCCAAGTCCAACCCGTTCTTCTCCGTGCTGATCGGGATCCTGCCGATCATCCTGATCTTCCTGCTGATCATGTACATGATGAACAACGCCGCCGGCGGTGGCGGACGCGTCATGCAGTTCGCCAAGTCCAAGGCCAAGCTGATGACCAAGGACACCCCCAAGACGACGTTCGCCGACGTCGCGGGCGTCAACGAGGCGATCGAGGAGCTCGGCGAGATCAAGGAGTTCCTCCAGGAGCCGGCCAAGTTCCAGGCCGTCGGCGCCAAGATCCCCAAGGGCGTCCTGCTCTACGGCCCTCCCGGCACCGGCAAGACGCTGCTGGCGCGCGCCGTCGCGGGTGAGGCGGGCGTCCCGTTCTACTCGATCTCCGGCTCCGACTTCGTCGAGATGTTCGTGGGTGTCGGCGCCAGCCGCGTCCGCGACCTGTTCGAGCAGGCCAAGGAGAACGCCCCGGCCATCGTCTTCATCGACGAGATCGACGCCGTCGGACGCCACCGCGGCACCGGCATGGGCGGCGGTCACGACGAGCGCGAGCAGACCCTCAACCAGCTGCTGGTCGAGATGGACGGCTTCGACGTACGCGGCGGGGTCATCCTGATCGCGGCGACCAACCGTCCCGACGTGCTCGACCCGGCGCTGCTGCGCCCCGGCCGCTTCGACCGGCAGATCGGCGTCGAGGCGCCCGACCTCGCCGGCCGCACGCAGATCCTCAAGGTGCACTCGCGCGGCAAGCCCATCGCGCCGGGTGTCGACCTCGAGGCGATCGGCCGGCGTACGCCCGGCTTCAGCGGCGCCGACCTGGCCAACGTGCTCAACGAGGCCGCCCTGCTGACCGCCCGCAACAACGCCAAGACGATCGACAACCTCGCGCTCGACGAGGCGATCGACCGCGTCATCTCCGGCCCGCAGAAGCGCAGCCGCCTGATGAACGAGAACGAGCGCCGCATCACGGCCTATCACGAGGGCGGCCACGCGCTCGTCGCCGCGGCGCTCCCGCAGAGCGACCCCGTGCACAAGATCACGATCCTGCCGCGCGGCCGCGCGCTGGGCTACACCATGGTGCTGCCCGACGAGGACAAGTACTCCCAGACGCGTGCCGAGCTGCTCGACAAGCTCGCCTACATGATGGGCGGCCGGGCAGCCGAGGAGCTCGTCTTCCACGACCCGACGACCGGCGCCGGCAACGACATCGAGAAGGCCACGAGCCTGGCTCGCGCGATGGTGACGCAGTACGGCATGACCGAGCGCCTCGGCGCCGTACGCCTCGGCGAGAACGAGTCGCAGCCCTTCCTGGGCCGTGACATCGGGCATGCGCGCAACTACTCCGAGGCCGTCGCGGCCGTGGTGGACGAGGAGATCAACAAGCTGATCTCCTACGCCCACCAGGAGGCGTTCGACATCCTCAACGAGAACCGCGACGTCCTCGACGCCCTGGTCACCGAGCTGCTCGAGAAGGAGACGCTCGACAAGTCGCAGGTCGCCGAGATCTTCGCGCCGCTGCGCCGGCGCGAGATCCGTCCGGCCTGGACCGGGTCCGAGACCCGCGTGCCGTCGACGCGTCCTCCGGTCGCGACGATCCCCGGCAAGTCCTACAGCAACAACAACGGCACGCCGATCGTGGTCGGCCCCGACAGCGGAGTCGACGCTCCCGTCCCCTGCCGCCGGCGACGTCCACGGCACCCCCGAGCTGCCATGACGGTTGACCGTCCGCGTGCCGAGGCGGCGATCCGCGAGCTGCTGATCGCGGTCGGCGAGGACCCTGACCGCGACGGTCTGCGCGACACCCCGGCGCGGGTCGCCAAGTCGTACGAGGAGCTGCTCGCCGGGCTCGACCAGGACCCCGAAGAGGTCCTCACGGCGGTGTTCGAGGTCGGCCACGACGAGCTCGTCCTGGTCAAGGACATCGAGATGTGGTCGATGTGCGAGCACCACCTGGTGCCGTTCTTCGGCGTCGCCCACGTCGGCTACATCCCGACCGACGGCGGGCGGGTCACGGGGCTGTCCAAGCTGGCCCGGGTCGTCGACGTGTTCGCGCGTCGCCCGCAGGTGCAGGAGCGGCTCACGACGCAGATCGCCGACGCGCTCATCAAGCACCTCAACCCGCGCGGCGTCATCGTCGTGATCGAGGCCGAGCACCTGTGCATGACGATGCGCGGCGTACGCAAGGGCGGTGCCAAGACCATCACGAGCGCCGTGCGCGGGCAGCTGCGCGATCCGGCGACCCGAGCCGAGGCCATGGGCCTCATCACGGCACGCTAGGTCGCTGTGCTGCCTGGGCTGCCCGAGGACCGCTGCCTCGTGATGGGCGTCGTCAACGTCACGCCTGACTCGTTCTCCGACGGTGGCAAGTGGCTCGATGCCGCGACCGCGATCCAGCACGGCGTCGACCTCGTCAGCGAGGGTGCCGACCTCGTCGACGTCGGCGGCGAGTCGACCCGGCCCGGGGCGACCCGCATCGACGGCGACGAGGAGCTGCGCCGGGTCATCCCCGTCATCGAGGGCCTCGTCGCCGAGGGCATCACGGTCTCGGTCGACACGATGCGCGCCTCGACGGCCCGGCAGGCGCTCGACGCCGGCGCGGTCCTCATCAACGACGTGTCGGGCGGTCGGGCCGACCCCGCGATGATGCGCCTCGCGGCCGAGACCCACGCCCCGATCGTCCTGATGCACTGGCGCGAGCACTCGGCCGTCATGCAGAACCACACGCACTACGACGACCTGGTCGACGACATCGTCCGCGAGCTGATGGGCCAGCTCAACCACGCTGTCGTCGCTGGAGTCGACCCGCAGCGCATCATCCTCGACCCGGGCCTCGGGTTCTCCAAGACCGGGGACCAGAACTGGACGGTCCTGGCGCACCTCGACGCGTTCATGGAGCTGCGCCACCCGATCCTCGTCGCCGCGTCCCGCAAGCGCTTCCTGGGTGAGCTGCTGGCCGACGGTGACGAGCTACGTCCGACCGATGGCCGCGACGATGCGACCGCCGCGATCACGACCATCGCGGCGCAGGCCGGTGCCTGGTGCGTACGCGTCCACGAGCCGGCCGCGTCCGCCGATGCCGTACGCGTCGTGGCCCGCATGGCGCAGGAGACCGCGTGAGCGACTACCTGACGTCGCACAGGCTGTTCTACGACGCCGTCGAGACCGGCGATGTCGACCTGATGGCATCGCTGTGGGTCGACGACGCCGACACCTCGTGCGTACATCCCGGCGCCCTTCCGTTGCGCGGCACGGCGCAGGTGCTGCGGTCGTGGACCGTGCTGATGGCCAACGTCGGCTACATCCAGTTCTTCCTCACCGACGTCGAGGTGACGACGTTCCCGCGCGGCGCCGCCGAGCCCGACACGGCCGTCGTGACGTGCACCGAGAACATCCTGTCGGGCGAGGGACTGTCGTCCGCGGAGGCCTTCTCGGGGGGCAAGCTGGTGTGCACCAGTATCTTGGTCAGGGAACCGGGGGGCTGGAAGTTCTGGTCGCGCCATGCCTCCCCGATCGCCGAGCTGCACGTCGAGGACGAGGATCCGTCATGAGCATTCCCGAGGGGCTCGATCGCATCGATCTGCGCGGCATCTCGGCGCACGGATTCCACGGAGTCTTCGCCGAGGAGCGGCAGAACGGCCAGACGTTCATCGTCGATGTGAGCCTGGGTCTCGACCTCGGCCCGGCGGCGCGCGAGCACGACCTGACCAAGACGGTCCACTACGGCGTCCTCGCCCAGCAGATACACGATGCCATCGTCGGGGAGCCGGTCGACCTGATTGAGTCGCTCGCGCTCCGTATGGTGGACTTGTGCCTGGCCGAAGAGTCGGTCCAATGGGTTAGCGTGACGGTGCACAAGCCGGAAGCGCCCATCGAGGTGACGTTCGAAGATGTCGCCGTCACGATAGAGCGGAGCAAACTGTGACCGAAGCGCCCACACCGTATGTCCTGGACGCCGACACGATGACTGGCGGGATGCGTCCCATCCGCCAGGCCGTCCTGTCCCTCGGCTCCAACCTGGGCGAGCGGCACGCCAAGCTCCAAGGTGCGGTCTCCGCCCTCGAGGACACCCCCGAGGTCACGGTCGTCGCGATCTCCTCGGTCTACGAGACGGATCCGGTCGACGCGGTCGAGGGCTCCGGCAAGTTCCTCAACGCCGTGGTGCTGATCGACACGACGCTCACGGTGCACACGCTGCTCGACCGCGCGCTGGCGATCGAGGACGCGTTCGGCCGCGAGCGCTCCGAGCCCGGCGCCCCCCGCACGCTCGACGTCGACCTGATCGTCGTCGGACCGCGGGTCGCCGACGACGAGTCGCTCAAGCTTCCGCACCCCCGCGCCCACGAGCGCGGCTTCGTCCTCGTGCCGTGGCTCGAGATCGACCCCGAGGGCGAGATCCCCGGTCAGGGCTTCGTCGCCGACCTGCTCGAGGGCATCGACACCAGCGGCGTCCACAAGCGCGAGGACCTCGAGATCATCCTGTGATCTCGTCTCGCGCATGAACCGGGTCCGGCCCACTTCAGCGCTTGTGGTCGTCGCGCTGATCGGCACGGGTCTCGTCGTCGGCCGGCTCATCCCGCCGCTGATCGTTCGGTTCGACGGCAACGTGCCGCGGCTCGGCTGGGCCGCACCGCTCACGCTGCTGCTGGCGGCCATTCTCGTCGGCACGTTCGCGTGGAACACGTGGCAGTCGCTGCACAAGAAGCACGAGCGCATGACCTCCGAGCACGGCATCAGGATGCTCGCGATCGCCAAGTCGTGCGTCGTCGTGGGATCGCTCGTCGCGGGCGTCTACGGCGGCTTCGCGCTGGCCTACATCGATGCGCTGGACTCGCCGCTCGGCAAGGAGCGCGTCGTCCGCGGTGGCGCCGCCGCGATCGCCAGCCTGCTGCTGCTGACCGCGGCGCTGCTGCTGGAGCGGGCGTGCCGGCTGCCCGGCGACGACGACGAGGGCAAGAACGGCAAGGCCGAGAACGGCCGCCCCGACCCCACCCCCGCCTAACGCTGACGGGTCACTTTTGCCCCGCTGACGGGTCACTAATGGCCCGTTGACGGGTCAGACAGTCTACCCCTCGTGAGCGGGTCACTTCCACGTCCTCCTGGACGGCAAAAGTGACCCCTCAGTGGGCGAAAAGTGACCCCTCAGCTCGCATGAGCCCTCGCGGGCGAACCCCCATCCGTCAGCGGGGGTCAGGTCAGGAGGGTGTGGCGGAGGGTGCCGAGGCCGACGCTGCCGACGGCGAGCGCCTTGCGGTGGAACTCCTTGAGGTCGGTCCCGTTGGCGGCGACCCACTCGTCGCGCAGCTGCTCCCACATGCGCTGCCCGACCTTGTAGGACGGCGCCTGACCCGGCCAGCCGAGATAGCGGTTGGACTCGAAGCGGATGAACGGCTCGTTCATGTTGACGTGCTGGGACAGGAACGGGAACGACGTCGTCGCCCGTCCACGTGCCGGTGCCGTCGGGCTTGGGCTTGCCGAGGTGCACGCCGAGGTCGATCACGACCCGCGCGGCCCGCATGCGCTGTCCGTCGAGCATCCCGAGCCGGTTGGCCGGATCGTCGAGATAGCCGAGGTCCGACATGAGCCGCTCGGCGTAGAGGGCCCAGCCCTCGCCGTGACCGGAGTTCCAGTTGAAGCGGCGCCAGCCGTTGAGCTCGGCGCTGTTGTGGACCGCGAGTCCGCACTGGAGGTGATGGCCCGGCACGCCCTCGTGATAGACCGTCGTCAGCTCGCGCCACGTGTCGAACTCCGTGACGCCCTCGGGCACGCTCCACCACATACGGCCCGCGCGCTCGAAGTCCTCGCTCGGCGGCGTGTAGTAGATGCCGCCCTCCTGCGTCGGCGCGATCATGCACTCGAGGCGTCGCATCGGCTCGGGGATGTCGAAGTGCGTACGCCCGAGGTCGGCGACGGCGCGGTCGCTGGTCTCCTGCATCCACGCCTGCAGCGCCGTCGGTGCCGTGCAGCTTGTGCGCGGGATCGGCGTCGAGGTGCTGGATCGCCTCGGCCACCGTGGCGCCGGGCAGGATCTGGTCGGCGATCCGCTCCTGCTCCTCGACCATGCGGGCGAGCTCCTCGAGTCCCCACTCGTAGGTCTCGTCGAGGTCGATCTCGGCGCCGACGAAGTAGCGCGACGCGATGGCGTAGTGCTCGCGCCCGACCCCGTCAGCCTCCGGCGCGTGCGGCGCGAGCTCGCGCTCGAGGAACTCGGTCATCGCGGCGTATGCCTCGGTGGCCGCGCGGGCGCCCGACTCCAGGTCGGCCTTGAGGGCGGCCGGTACGTCGGCGCGCAGCGGCCAGGCTGAGGAAGAAGCTGTCGGCGCCGCCCTGCTTGCGGGCCTGGTCGGCGACCTCACGGACCTGGCGGATCGCCGGCACGTTGCCGGCGGCGATGCCGGCGCGCAGCGAGTCGAGGTAGCCCGACATCGCGCCGGGGACGTTGTGCAGCCGCCGCGCGATGTGCGCCCAGTCGTCCTCGGTCTCGGTGCTCATGAGGTCGAAGATGTCGCGCAGGTCCTGGCCCGGCGAGGCGATGACGTTGAGGTCGCGCTGCCAGAACCCGGCGTCGTACTTCTCGACGTCGAGGCTCAGCGTGCGGATCAGCTCGGCCTGGGTGACGGCGTCGACCTCGTCGGCCGGCACCGCCGTGCGTACGCGCGCCAGCATCGCCTTGGCCGCCTCGACCGCCGCTGCCGCGCCGTCGGGCGACCGGTCGGCGTAGTCGGACTCGCGGCCCGGCCGGCCGAGGTGGATGTGGAGCTCGGGTTCGAGATCGAGCAACGTGTCGAGCCATTCCTCGGCGAGGGTGTCGATCTGGGTCGGGGTGCGGGGCGTGGAGTCGGCCATGGACCGACCCTACGATGACCCCATGTCACTGACGCTGTGTGTGCAGCTCTGGGCGGTGCCCGGCAACGAAGGGCTCCTGGCGACGTACGAGGACGAGGTGCTGAGCCTGCTCGGCGACCACGGCGCCCGGCTCCTTCAGCGGGTGCGCAGTGTCGAGCGGGGGGACGGCCCGTACGAGGTGCAGATCATCGAGCTGCCCGGACGAGGCGGCCCTCGACGCGTTCATGGCCGATCCCCGCCGGCTCGCCTCCGCACCGATCCGCGACCGCTCCGTGGCCCGCACGGAGATCACCAGGGTCACCCAGGTCTGAGCCTCAGCGGGTGACGCGCCAGACGCTGGGCGCGGTGCCGTGGTCGCGTTTGAAGGCGCGACTGAAGGCTTCCTCCGACTCGTATCCCGACCCGGTGCGCGATTGCGGTGACCGGCAATGTCGTGGAGTGCAGCAGGTCCTCGGCGACGTGCATCCGCCACCCGGTGAGGTAGCGGATCGGGGCGAGGCCGAGCACCGTGCGGAAGCGCTCGTCGAGCAAGGTGGACGAGACGGTGGCCTCTCGTGCGAGGTCGGCGAGCGCCCATTTGCGTGCCGGGTCGCCGTGGATGGCAGCAAGTGCCGGCGCGACCACCGGGTCGTGGAGGGCGGCCAGCCAGCCGGTGTCGGTCGCCGGCGCGTTGGCGAGGTGCAGCTTGAGCACCTCGCGCAGCAGCAGCTGCGGTATGTCGGTGGGAGCCGCGATGCGGTCGTCGGTCACCTGGCTCGTCTGCTGCAGGACGAGGTCGCTGCTCGCCTTGACCCACGACTGGATCGGTCCCTCGGGCGGCGTCACGACGAACACCGGCGGGAAGACCCGCATGCGAGGGTCGAACAAGCGGTCGTCGCAGGTCAGGTAGCCGCAGATGACTTCGCTGCGCGCCCCGCCGAGGCCGTGGACGATGTGCGGCATGGAGGTCCATGGCGGCGGATCGACGAGCTCGGAGATCGGCACGAGCTCCGCAGCCTCGTGCCCGCCCATGCGGTGCTGGTCGTTGTAGGGCAGCACGATGACGTCGCCCCCGTGGGCCCACACCTTGTGCGAGCCGGCCTCGATCCAGCAGCTGCCTGTCGACGACGACGTGGAAGAGCACGATGCGCGCCGCTTCGGGCGCCAGCACCGCGGCGGCGTCCTTCGAGGGCAGCGACTCATACGCCCACGACTCGGTGTACTCGCCACGCAGGAAGATCGCGCCGGACAGCTGGATCTGGGCCAGTGCGGCGGCAAGTGCGGCGGATCGGTCAGGTCCGGCGGTGCCTGGGTCATGGCCGGGCCGGGTGATCGTCATGAGACTGAGTGTGTCAGCAATTTCCTCGAAGGAGACCGAAAATGTCGCTCTACATGGACGTTCACGAGCAGTTGCCGGAAGGCGCTGGGACGGCCGACGTCGCCGCCGCCCACAAGGCCGATCTGGCCACGCAGGACAAGTACGGCGTGCAGTATCTGCAGTACTGGGTCGACGAAGCCAACGGCAAGGCGTTCTGCCTCGTCGAGGCACCTGACCCCGATGCGGCCATCGCTGTGCACCGCGAGGCGCACGGTCTCGTGGCCGACCGCATCTATCCCGTCGTCGAGGGCTTTTGATGTCGCTGGCCGAGCGGTTCAACGCGACCGGGTTCTCCCGGTGGATCAACGGCTCGGGCGGTCGCGCGTTCCGGCTCGTCGCCGGCACCGCGTGGCTGGCCTTCGGGTTGCTGTTCCTCGGTCACTGGTGGGGCGTGGCGGCCGTCGCGTGGAGCGTTTTGCCGCTGAGCTCCGCGGTCTTCGATCTCTGCTGGATCAGCGCAGCACTCGGCGGCCCGCTCCACAGCAGGACGATCCGCGACAGCCAAACGGTCCCGACCCGTTGACGGTTTCCCATGAGGCCTCGCACTTTTAGCACGCACCTCGTGTTACAGCGCTTGGTGCGTGATGAAACCCCTAGGCCTCATGGGAAACCGCCACGCCGCCGCCGCTACTTGTCGACGTCGCCGACGACGAAGAACATCGAGCCGAGGATCGCGACGAGGTCCGCCACGACAGCGCCGCCGACGATCTCGGGCAGCACCGCGACGTTGTTGAACGACGCGGTGCGCAGCTTGAGCCGCCACGGCGTCTTCTCGCCGCGCGACACGAGGTAGTAGCCGTTGAGCCCGAGCGGGTTCTCCGTCCATACGTACGTCGAGCCCTCCGGCGCCTTGAGGATCTTGGGCAGCCGTACGTTGACCGGCCCCGGTGCGATGTCGGCCAGCCGGGCGAGGCACGCGTCGGCGAGGTCGAGCGACACCTTGGTCTGCTCCAGCAGCACCGCGAACCGTGAGTAGCAGTCGCCGTCGGTCAGCACCGGCACCCGCAGCACGTCCTGCAGCTCCCCGTATGCCAGGTAGGGCTCGTCGCGCCGCAGGTCCATGTCGAGCCCCGACGCCCGTGCGATCGGGCCCGAGACGCCGTACGCCTCGACCAGCGCCGTCGACAGCACCCCGACACCACGCGTGCGAGCCCGGAAGATCTCGTTGCCGAAGATCAGGTCCTCGAGCTCCTGCAGCCGCTTGCGTACGGTCGAGATCGCCGCTGAGGCGCGCCCGGTCCAACCAGCCGGGATGTCCTCCTTGAGGCCGCCGACGCGGTTGAACATGTAGTGCATCCGCCCGCCGGAGACCTCCTCCATGACCTCCTGGATCGTCTCCCGCTCGCGGAACGCGTAGAAGATCGGCGTGATCGCGCCGAGCTCGAGCGGATAGGACCCGAGGAACATCAGGTGGTTGAGCACCCGGTTGAGCTCGGCGAGGAGCGTACGTATCCAGGTCGCCCGCTCGGGCACCTCCATGCCGAGCATGTCCTCGACCGCGAGCACGACGCCGAGCTCGTTGGAGAACGCGCTGAGCCAGTCGTGCCGGTTGGCCAGCATGATGATCTGCCGGTAGTCGCGGACCTCGAACAGCTTCTCGGCACCGCGGTGCATGTAGCCGATGATCGGCTCGCACGCCATGACGCGCTCACCGTCGAGCGTCAGCCGCAGGCGCAGGACGCCGTGCGTGGCCGGGTGCTGCGGGCCGATGTTGAGCACCATGTCGGTGGTGGCGAAGCCCGTGCCGACGCTCGCGGTGACTTCCAACCCACGCTGGCCCTCAGTCATGGCGCAAGTGTTCCATGACCGAGCGGGCCTGTGACGATCCACCAGAAGTCGCCGAGCCCTCCGGTGGCGATGAGCTCGCCGACCTCGCCGGCCGTGGCGAGCGCTCGAACGTACGCGCCGGGGTCCGAGTGCGCGAGCTCCAGGGGCGGACGTGCCCCGTCGAGGCCCAGCGCGACGAGTGCGTCGCGCTGCCGCATCATGGTCGCGCCGACGGCTGCGGCGACCGAGTCGACGGCCACATGGGCGGTGACGTCGCGGCTGCCGTCGGGGATGACGTCGGTCTCGCGCCCGTCGGCGTACGACCGCAGGGTGCCGAACGGCGGCCGGTCGTCGCGCGTGTGGCCGTAGTCGATCGCGATCGCCGTGCCGGTGACCCGCGAGACCGCGTCCGACCACGCCGCGTCGCGAGCGTCGCCGACCTCCGCGCGCTCACCGGGTTCGGTCAACGGCCACCAGTCGCGCAGCCACCGGGAGTCGTACGCGGCGCCGAGTGTCTCCGCGCCGGTCGCCGGATCGACGAGCACCTGGCGTACGACGCCTTCGTCGTCGAGCTCGACGACGTCGCACGGGATGTTGTCGAGCCACTCGTTGGCGATCAGCAACCCGTCGATGCGGTCCGGGAGCGTGGACCGCCAGCCGATCCGCTCCGGCAGGGCGCCGGGACGATCGGCGACCTCGACCCCGATGAGCTCCACATCGCCGACGAGCGGGAGCAGGGCCTGGAGCAGCTCCCCGCGTCCGGCCCCGAGGTCGACGACGACACGTGCATCGGTGCGCCGCACGAGCTCGGCGATCGCGCCGGCGAATGCGCCGATGTGGACGCTGGTGCGGAAGTGGTCGGCGGGGCTGGAGGTGCGAAAGAAGCCGCCCTCGGCGTACAGCGCGCGCGACCACGCCTCGCGCCAAGGCACCGGGTGGCTTGTCATGGGATCAACCTGCCATGTGACTCATGGCATAGGTCGTAGCCCTGTCGCCAGGGCGTCCCGACGGTAGACTGAAATTGTCAGTTTGTCTGGTACCCGCTCGCGGGACTGGAACGAAAGGCACCACGCATGCAGCGTTTCTCCATGGGCGTGATCGGAGCCGGAAGAGTCGGCGCCGTTCTCGCTTCACGATTCCGCGCCGCCGGATATCCCCTCGTGGGCGTCAGTCGGCCGGTCCGAGGCCTCGCAGCTCCGCATCACGACGCTGCTGCCCGGCGTCGACGTGCTCACGCCGGTCGAGCTCGCCGCGGCCAGCGACATCCTCGTGCTCGCCGTCCCCGACGACGACCTGATCGCCATCGCCGAGGAGCTTGCCGCCTCGGGTGCCGTGCGCCGCGGCCAGTACGTCCTGCACACCAGCGGCCGTCACGGCCTCGACGCGCTGGCCTCGCTGACCCGTCTCGGTGCGCGTCCCGATCGCGTTCCACCCCGCCATGACCTTCACCGGCACCCCGGTCGACCTCGACCGCAACCCGGTCTTCGGACTCACCGCCGGGCCGGCCGAGCGCGCCGCTCGCCGAGGAGCTCGTCGCCGCCCTCGGCGGCACCCCGATGTGGGTCGCCGAGGCCGACCGCGTGCTCTATCACGCAGCCCTCGCCCACGGCGCCAACCACCTCGTCACGCTCGTCGCGCAGTCGATGGACCTGCTCCGCACGGCCGGTGCAGCCGATCCGGCCGCCGTGCTCCGGCCGCTGCTGACCGCAGCCCTCGACAACGTGCTCGCCTACGGCGACGCCGCCCTCACCGGCCCGGTCGTACGCGGTGACATCACCACGATCCGCGCCCACGTCGACGCGCTGGCTGCCGCCGACGTCGACGACGCGACGGTCGACGCCTACCTCGAGCTGGCTCGCGCCACTGCCGGTCGCGCCGAGTCCGACGGTCGCCTCGCCCCGAGCCAGGCCAGCACGATCCGCCAGGTGCTCGACGAGGCCGACTGGGACACGCTGGCCGAGATCGCCGCCGGGATCTGACCGATGGTCACGCCGACCATCGCGCGTACGCGTGCCGAGCTCGACGCCGCGCGCGGCGACTCGACCGTCTCGTTCGTGCCCACGATGGGCGCGCTGCACGACGGCCACCTGCAGCTGCTCAAGCACGCGCGGCCGCTCGGCGAGACGCTCGTCGCGTCGATCTTCGTCAACCCGACGCAGTTCGCGCCCGGCGAGGACTTCGAGGCATACCCGCGTACGTTCGACGCCGACCTCGAACGCTGCGCCGAGGCCGGCGTCGACGTCGTGTTCGCGCCGACCGTCCAGACGATGTACCCCTCCGGCCTGGTCGACACCGTCACGGTCGACCCGGGCCCGCTCGGCATCGGTCCTCGAGGGCGCCGTCCGGCCGACGCACTTCCGCGGGGTGCTGACGGTCGTGGCCAAGCTGTTCGGCCTCGTACGCCCCGACGTCGCGGTGTTCGGCGAGAAGGACTACCAACAGCTCACCCTGATCCGGCACATGGCGCAGCGAGCTCGCGCTGGGCGTCGAGATCGTCGGCTGCCCGACCGTACGCGAGTCCGACGGGCTCGCGATGAGCTCGCGCAACCGCTACCTCTCCGCCGAGGAGCGGCAGCGCGCGGCGTACCTCTCGGCTGCCCTGCGCGCCGGCGTCGCTGCGGGCCCCGACGGTGCGGACGCCGTGCTGGCCGCGGCGCACGCCGTGCTCGACTCGGCCGGCATCACGCCCGACTACCTCGTGCTGACCGATCCCGACCTCGGCGCAGCCGAAGCCCGGCGCCGAGGCCCGCCTGCTCGTCGCCGCCAAGGTCGGCACGCCGCGACTCCTCGACAACACCGCCCTCACGCTAGGAGCCTGACGTTGATCCGCACCATGATGAAGTCCAAGATCCACCGCGCGACGGTGACGCAGGCCGACCTGCACTACGTCGGCTCGGTCACGGTCGACCAGGACCTGCTCGACGCCGCCGACCTGCTGCCCGGTGAGCTCGTCCACATCGTCGACATCGACAACGGCGCCCGCCTCGAGACCTACACGATCGCCGGCGAGCGCGGCAGCGGCGTCATCGGCATCAACGGCGCCGCCGCCCACCTCGTGCACCCCGGCGACCTGGTGATCCTCATCGCGTACGCGCAGATGAGCGACGCCGAGGCACGTGAGTTCGAGCCCAGCGTCGTGTTCGTCGACGCCGACAACCGGGTCATCGGCACGGGCAGCGATCCCGCCGAGGTGTTGCCGGGCTCGGGGCTCGTTCGCGGCGACGTGATCGACAACCCGCTCGTGGCATCGCGGTGACGACATGACGCTGCTGTGCCTCGACGTCAGCAACAGCCACACGACGATCGGCGCGTTCGATGACGACGAGCTGATCGCGCACTGGCAGGTGTCGTCCGACGAGCGGCGTACGTCCGACGAGTGGCACATGCTGCTGATGGGGCTCGTCGACCAGGAGGGCATCTCGCACATCAGCGCGGTGGCCCTCTGCTGCACCGTGCCGGCGATCCTTGTCGAGCTGCGGGCGATGCAGGAGCGCTACTGGGCCGACCTGCCTGTCGCGATCGTCGGGCCCGGGCGTCAAGACCGGCGTGCCGATCCACACCGACAACCCGCGCGAGGTCGGCGCCGATCGCATCGTCAACGCCCTCGCCGCCGCCGAGCTCTACGGCGGGCCGGCGATCGTGGTCGACCTCAACGGCACCGCCACGATCTTCGACGTCGTCGACGACGCCAACCGCTACATCGGCGGCGCGATCGCCCCGGGCGTCGAGCTCTCCCTCGAGGCGCTGGCCCGGCGCGGTGCCCAGCTGCGCAGCGTCGAGCTCGCGCTGCCCCGCGACGTCATCGGCAAGAACACCGTCGAGGCGCTCCAGTCCGGCATCGTCTACGGCTTCGCCGGGCTGGTCGACGGGCTGGTCAACCGCATCATCGAGTCCCTCGGCGCCGATCCCGACCACGTCACGGTGATCGCCACCGGCGTCGTACCCCGAGGCCGTCGTCGACCACTGCACGACCATCACGACCCGCGACCCGTGGCTGACCCTCACGGGCCTGCGCCTGATCCACGAAAAGAACCACGACTGAGCCCGCGGGCACCGCCGGAGTCGGGGTTCATTCGCCGATACGGGCCAAAGCAGCGACTCCTCAGAGCGGGATGCCGCTAGGTTCTCCGCATGACGATGCCACGGGGCCAAAGCAGGCCTCCCAAGAAGACGTCCTCGTCGGCGCGCGTGGACGCTGGTCCGGATTCACGATGGTGATCTACGCGGCGATCGCGGCGTGCTTTGTGGACAGCATCTTCCGGTCGGTTGCAAATTGCTGATGCCCGATCACGATGTCGCAGCGATGCGTCAGAGGCCGACAACCCGAATCCATGGCTGCAAGCCGCACTGATTGTCCCGACAGAGGCCCGTGTCGCGGGTTCGTCAGCGGCCGTCGCGACGTGATCGCGGTGGAGGTGTTTGCAGACACTGCGGTTTCGGTGATGTTCAACAAGGTGCTCATGCAGGTCTACGACCAGCTGCCAGAGAAGCAGGCGTGGTCCCCGGCGACACTCGTGCTTGAGGACGGGCAGTTCTCAGAACTGACCTACACGCTGGACGACGTGTTCGGAGCGCTTGAGGATGCAGGGGTCGACTTCGCAGCCGTCAAAGGCGGCAAGCAGGCCCTCGACCTCATGCGTCACGCGACCCAGCGCACGAAGTACGACCAGTTCGGTGTTCGCGTCGGCATCGAGGCACCCCCGGCGGATGAGCTCATGGACGCGTCCGACATGACGCTGGAAAGACCCGCCGATCCGGACTTGTGTGAGGCGGCGCGCTGATCGTGAGGTGATCGACGACCGATAGGATCGACCCTCGTGAGCGACGCGACCAGCACCCCTGCCCCAGAGGACGACCTCCCCGAGCAGATGCGCGTGCGTCTGGACAAGCGCCAGCAGCTCATCGACCGCGGTGAGGAGCCCTATCCCGTCGTCGTCGGCCGCACCCACACGCTCAAGCAGATCGTCGAGGCGTACGACGCCGAGGCGCTCGGGCCGGACACGCAGACCGGCGACATCGTCACGGTCGCGGGCCGGGTCATCTTCATCCGCGGCACCGGCAAGCTCGTGTTCGTCGCGCTGCGCGAGGGCGACGGCACACCGCTGCAGGCCATGATCTCGCTCGACGGCGTGGGCGAGGACCGGCTCGCGGAGTTCAAGTCGACGGTCGACATCGGCGACCACCTCGCCGTCACCGGCGAGGTCATCACGAGCAAGCGCGGCGAGCTCTCGGTCATGGCGAGCGCGTGGCAGATCGCCGCCAAGACCGTGCGCCCGCTGCCCAACGAGCACAACCCGCTGTCCGACGAGGCCCGCAGCCGCATGCGCTACGTCGACCTGATCGTGCGGCCCGAGGCGCGCGACAACGTACGCGTGAAGGCCAAGGTCCTGCAGTCGCTGCGCGCGACGCTCGACGCGCACGAGTTCATCGAGGTCGACACCCCGGTCCTGCAGCACACCAACGGCGGCGCCGCGGCCCGGCCGTTCTCGACGCACACCAACGCGTTCGACGAGGACATGCTGCTGCGCATCGCGATCGAGCTCGACCTCAAGCGTGCGCTGGTCGGTGGCGTCGACCGGGTCTACGAGATCGGCAAGACGTTCCGCAACGAGGGCGTCGACAACACCCACAACCCCGAGTTCATGATGCTCGAGGCGTATGAGGCCTATGGCTCGTACGACACGATGGCCGAGCTCACCCGCGACCTCGTGGTCAACGCCGCGCGGGCGATCGGCAAGACCGTGGTCCCGGGCCGCGACGGATCGCAGATCGATCTCGAGGGCGAGTGGAAGCACGCCACGATCCACGAGCTCGTCTCGGACGCGACCGGCACGACGGTCGACAACGACACGTCGGCCGACGACCTCAAGGCACTGGCGGCCAAGCACGAGGTCGCCCTCCAGCCGCACTGGGTCGCCGGCGACATCGTGCTCGAGCTCTACGAGAAGCTCGTCGAGCACACGCTGATCCAGCCGACGTTCGTCCGCGACTACCCCGAGGCCGTACGCCCGCTCGCCAAGAAGCACCGCACCAAGCCGGGACTCGTCGAGGCGTGGGACCTCATCATCAACGGCGTCGAGCTGGCGCCGGCCTACTCCGAGCTCAACGACCCGGTCATCCAGCGCGAGCGGCTCGAGGAGCAGTCGCGGCTTGCGGCCGCCGGCGACCCCGAGGCGATGGACGTCGACGAGGACTTCCTGCGCGCCCTGGAGTTCGGCATGCCACCGGCCGGCGGCATGGGGCTCGGCGTCGACCGCCTCGTCATGCTGCTGCAGGGCATCGGCATCCGCGAAGCCATCCTGTTCCCGCTGTCCCGAGCCGAATAGCGCGTTCTGCCGACAGCGAACTCCGGAACACCAGGCCACCTGGTGAAGGTTGGGTTACACATATGGACATCGATGCGTGCAGATTTCCATACCCGACTAAACTGAACTGATAGTCCAGCAGAGGGGGACGCCATGTTCGAAAGATTTACCGACCGTGCTCGTCGCGTGGTCGTGCTTGCCCAAGAAGAGGCACGCATGCTCAGCCACAACTACATTGGCACGGAGCACATCCTCCTCGGCCTCATCCACGAAGGTGAGGGCGTTGCGGCCAAGGCTCTGGAGAGCCTCGACATCTCGCTCGAGGCAGTCCGCGGCCAGGTCGAGGACATCATCGGCCAGGGTCAGCAGGCACCGAGCGGGCACATCCCGTTCACGCCCCGCGCCAAGAAGGTCCTCGAGCTCAGCCTGCGCGAAGCGCTCCAGCTCGGCCACAACTACATCGGCACCGAGCACATCCTGCTCGGCCTGATCCGCGAGGGTGAGGGCGTCGCCGCCCAGGTCCTCGTCAAGCTGGGCGCCGACCTCAACCGCGTACGCCAGCAGGTCATCACGCTCGTCAGCGGCTTCCAGGGCAAGGAGGCCGAGCAGGCCGGCGCGCCCAGCGAGTCCGCCCCGAGCACGTCCGCCGTGCTGGACCAGTTCGGTCGCAACCTGACGCAGGCCGCCCGCGAGGGCAAGCTCGACCCGGTCATCGGCCGCGACGACGAGGCCGAGCGCGTCATGCAGACGCTGTCGCGACGCACCAAGAACAACCCGGTGCTCGTCGGCGAGCCCGGCGTCGGCAAGACCGCCGTCGTCGAGAGCCTCGCCCAGGACATCGTCCGCGGCGACGTGCCCGAGACGCTCAAGGACAAGCAGATCTACACGCTCGACCTCGGCGCGCTGGTTGCCGGCTCGCGCTACCGCGGTGACTTCGAGGAACGCCTCAAGAAGGTCCTCAAGGAGATCCGCACCCGCGGCGACATCATCTTGTTCATCGACGAGATCCACACCCTCGTGGGTGCGGGTGCCGCCGAGGGCGCGATCGACGCCGCCAGCATCCTCAAGCCGATGCTGGCCCGTGGTGAGCTGCAGACCATCGGCGCCACGACGCTCGACGAGTACCGCAAGCACTTCGAGAAGGACGCGGCCCTCAACCGCCGCTTCCAGCCGATCCTCGTCGACGAGCCGTCCGTGCTCGACACCGTCGAGATCCTCAAGGGCCTGCGCGACCGCTACGAGGCGCACCACCGCGTCTCCATCACCGACGACGCCCTCGTGGCGGCGGCGACGATGGGTGACCGCTACGTCTCCGACCGGTTCCTGCCCGACAAGGCGATCGACCTGATCGACGAGGCCGGCGCGCGCCTGCGCATCCGCCGCATGGCGACGCCGCCGGAGCTCAAGGAGTTCGACGACAAGATCGTCGACGTCCGCCGCCGCAAGGAAGGCGCCATCGACGCACAGGACTTCGAGGCTGCCGCCTCCCTGCGCGACGAGGAGAAGAAGCTCATCAACGCCAAGGGCGAGCGCGAGAAGGCCTGGAAGTCCGGCGACCTCGACACCGTCGCGGTCGTCGACGAGAACCTCATCGCCGAGGTCCTCGCCAAGGCCACCGGCATCCCGGTCGGCCAGCTCAGCGAGGCCGAGTCCAGCCGCCTGCTCAACATGGAGGAAGAGCTCCACAAGCGGGTCATCGGTCAGGACGAGGCCATCAAGGCGCTGTCGCGGGCCATCCGCCGTACGCGTGCGGGCCTCAAGGACCCCAAGCGTCCCGGTGGATCGTTCATCTTCGCCGGGCCCTCGGGTGTCGGCAAGACGTGGCTGTCCAAGGCGCTGGCCAACTTCCTGTTCGGCGACGAGGACTCCCTGATCCAGCTCGACATGTCGGAGTACAGCGAGAAGCACACGGTCTCGCGACTGTTCGGCTCGCCTCCCGGCTACGTCGGCTACGAAGAGGGCGGCCAGCTCACCGAGAAGGTGCGCCGCAAGCCGTTCTCCGTCGTCCTGTTCGACGAGATCGAGAAGGCTCACCCCGACATCTTCAACTCGCTGTTGCAGATCCTCGAGGAGGGCCACCTCACCGACGGTCAGGGCCGCGTCGTCAACTTCAAGAACGCCGTCGTCATCATGACCACCAACCTCGGTGCGCGTGAGATCTCCAAGGGCGTCAACCTGGGCTTCAGCCAGGCCGGCGACACCGCGGGTTCCTACAACAAGATGAAGGAACGCGTCTCGATCGAGCTCAAGCAGCACTTCCGGCCTGAGTTCCTCAACCGTGTCGACGAGATCATCGTCTTCCCGCCGCTGACGCAGGAAGAGATCCTGCAGATGGTGGACATGATGATCGACTCGCTCGAGAAGCGTCTCGCCGAGAAGGACATGAACATCGAGCTGACGATGGAGGCCAAGGACCTGCTGTCCAAGCGTGGCTTCGATCCGGTGCTCGGTGCGCGGCCGCTGCGTCGCACGGTCCAGCGCGAGATCGAGGACGTCATGGCCGAGAAGCTGCTCTACGGCGAGCTTCGCCCCGGTCAGCTCGTGCTGGTCGGCGTCGAGGGCGAAGGTGCCGAGGCGGTGTTCACGTTCGAGGGTCGCAACAAGGCCGATCTCGAGCTCGAGATGCCAGCCGACGTGCCCCCGGCCGTCGAGGCGTCAGCCGAGTAACACCCGTACGCACGAAGCCCCCGCAGCATCGCTGCGGGGGCTTCGTCGTGTCCGGGTCAGTGCGAGGTCTGGGTGTTGAGCAGCACGACGCCGGCGATGATCAGCGCGATCGCGGCGACCTTGGCCAGGTTGACCGGCTCGTCGAGGAACAGCACGCCGACGACCGCGATCGCAGCGGTGCCGAGCCCGGCCCAGATGGCGTACGTGACGGAGACCGGGATCTCCTTGACCACGAGTGTCAGCAGCCAGATCGACAACGCGTAGCCGGCGACGACGATCGCGGTCCAGCCCGGGTTGGTGAACCCGTGGGCGCGGGGGAGCGCGGCGGTGGCGAACACCTCGGTGGTGATGGCGACTGCGAGAAGGGCGGCGGCGACGTACATGATGGTTCCTGACTCTCTGTAGCACTTGCTACGTTTCCTACTGTAGCACATGCTACGTTTGGGGCAATGACGCAAGCGTGACGAACTCACCGAAGCAGCGACCGACTACGTGCTCGAGCACGGCCTGATCGGGTTGAGCCTTCGGCCCCTGGCCGCCGAGCTCGGCACCAGCGACCGGATGCTGATCTATCACTTCGGCTCCAAGGACGAGCTCATCGCAGCCGTGCTGGCGACGTCCAACGAGCGCTCGATGGCGTTCATCGCCGCGATGAAGCCGGCACCGTCGCTGCGCCAGGCGGTGCTCGACCTCTGGTCCACCTACTCCGATCGGCAGGTCCAGCGGTGCCAGCTGATGTATGTCGAGGCGGCTGCCCTGGGCCTGTTCGGCCGCGAGCCGTACGCCTCGTCGATCCGCGAGTCGAATGCTGTCTGGATGGCAGCGATGGCGAGCCACCTCCAACGCTCGGGTGTGGCAGCTGGTGACGCCCCGCGGTTGGCCAGCCTGATCGATGCGACGTTCAACGGCGTGCTCCTCGACCGGCCGCTCGACGACGAGGCCGAGTCGCGCCAGATCATCGAGGACCTCGCCAAGCCCGCCCTGGACTAGCTCGGGCAGGGCGAAGGTGCCGTTGTCGAGCGGCTCGACGAGGCCGTCGGCGACCAGGCCGTCGAGGGCGCGCTCGCGCTGCGGGGCGTCGGGCCACACCAGGTCGAGAGCCGACTTCGGCACCGGCCCGGGCGCATCGCGCAGCACCGCCATGAGCCGCCCGCGGCACTGCCGATCCGTGCCGTGCCAGGCCTGGCCGCGTCTCGCCGGTCCGTCGTACGCCGGGTAGCCCGCGGCCCGCCAGCGGCACAGGTCGGCGACCGGGCACTCCTCGCAGCGCGGCGAGCGTGCGGTGCAGACCAGCGCGCCGAGCTCCATCGTCGCTGCCGCCCAGCGGTGCGCATCGCGTACGGGCAACAGTGCGGCGGCCAGGTCGCGTTCGGCGCCGGTGACCGCGGCAGGCGGGAACTGCTCGCCGCCGACGACCCGGGCGAAGACGCGCCGGACATTGGTGTCGAGCACCACCTCATGGCCGCCGAAGGCGAAGGACGAGATCGGCGGCGGCGGTGTAGGCGCCGACACCCGGCAGGGCCAGCAGCGCGTCGAGCGACTCAGGCACCTCGCCGTCGTGACGCTCGACGATCGCGGTGGCGGCGGCATGCAGGCGCAGGGCGCGGCGGGGATAGCCGAGCCGACCCCAGGCGCGTACGGCCTCGCCCGGCGACTCGTCGGCAAGGGCGGCCGGGGTCGGCCAGCGCTCGAGCCAGGCCTCGTACACCGGGCAGCACCCGCGACACCGGCGTCTGCTGCAGCATGAACTCCGAGACCATCACAGCCCACGGTGAGGCGTCGCGGCGCCACGGCAGGTCGCGGGCCGCGCGAGCGAACCAGTCGAGGAGCTCGTCGTGCAGCCGCGCGAGGTCCGCGAGCGGGAGAGGGGTGGCACGGGTCGTCATGACGGCGTCGATCCTCGCACGGTGAGCGGGGCGTCATGAACCACCGCTCGGGTTTCGACAAGTGTTCGCCGAATCGTAGGGTCCCAAAAGCCCATTCTGTGGCTGAAATTGGAGGCGATTGAGGTTATGCTGGCAATGTCGTTTGGGTATCCCAGCCGTGTGCTGGTCCGGATGCGCAGACGCGACAGGACATCCGGCCAGCACGCAGACCGCAGAGCGAGACTGACCAGCTGGTCTTACGCAGACAGCTGGTCCCTCTCTGTGAGGGCGCGTCGAGACGCTTCGAGGGCCGACGCGCAGATAGCGTGGGTGTGTGAGCCAGCGACGGTTGCCTGCGGAGGTCTACTGGCGTCGTCGGCTGCTCGTCCTCGCTGCGGTCATCGCCCTCGTCTGGCTGGTGCTGCGCTTCGTCGGGGGCGATGACGAACCGGATCCCAAGCCGACCGCCAAGGCTCCGGTGACGACGACCACGGCGCCGACCGTGCGCCGCCCCGGTCAACGGCGTCGTCGACGTGACGCTCGTGAGCGCGACCCGCGCGTGCGATCCCGAGAAGATCCGCATGACCCCGACGGTCGAGCCCGGACAGTTCACCAAGGCCCCGGTCAAGATCGGGCTCGTGGTCAGCTCGACCGAGAAGACCGCCTGCACCCTGACCCCGGCCGACGCCGACATGGTCGCGGTGATCAGTGCCAACAAGACGCCGATCTGGGACTCGACGGTCTGCAAGGTCGCCCTGCTCGACGACCCGGTGTCGATCTCGCCGCAGTGGGCCACCCTCGTCACGGCGACCTGGTCCGGCCGCGGATCGGGCTGCCAAGTGCTCGTCCAAGGAGGGCTACGCGACGCCGGGCACCTACACGGTGCAGATCGGCACGCTCGGCGGCGAGCCGGGCAAGACGACGCTTCACGCTCGACCGCAAGCCGCGAGCCCAAGCCGACGCAAGACCACGCCGACGAAGCCGAGCCCGTCGGCCAAGAACACGACGAAGCCGCTGACGACTGACAGGTCTAGACGTAGCGCTCGAGGATGCTGGACTCCGCGAGCCGGGACAGGCCCTCGCGGACGCCGCGGGCGCGCAGGTCGCCGACGCCCTCGACGGTCTGGAGGTCCTCGATGCTGGCGGCCAGCAGCTTCTGCAGCGAGCCGAAGTGCTCGATGAGCCGCTCGACGACCGTGATCGGCAGTCGCGGGATGCGGGCCAGCAGCCGGTAGCCGCGCGGTGCCAGCGGGCTGTCGAGGGTCTCCTCGGTGCCGATGCGCAGGGCCCGGGCGACCGAGCCCAGGTCGACGAGGTCGGTCGACTCGATCGCGGCGAGCTCGGCCAGGACCGCCTCGGGCGTACGACCGCGGCGGCCGCTCGGCATGTAGTCGCGGATGATCAGCTCGCGCTCGGCGTCGACGCCGCTGATGAGCTCCTCGAGCTGGAGGGCGAGCAGGCGGCCGTCGGAGCCGAGCTCGAGGACGTAGGTGTCGATCTCGCCGGCGATGCGGCTGACCATCTCGAGCCGCTGGGCGACGGCCGAGACGTCGCGGACCGTGACGAGGTCCTCGATCTCGAGGGCCGACAGCGCGTCGGACACCTCGTCGAGCCGGTTGCGGTAGCGCTCGAGGGTCTGCAGCGCCTGGTTGGCGCGGCCGAGGACCGCGCCGGTCTCCTCCAGCACGTGACGCAGGTCCTCGAGGTAGAGCGCGATGATGTGCATCGACGCCGAGACCGAGATGACCGGCACGCCGGTCTGGCGGGCGACGCGGTCGGCGGTGCGGTGACGGGTGCCGGTCTCCTGCGTGACGATCGACGGGTCGGGCATGAGGTGGACGCCGGCCATCAGGATGCGGGTCGCGTCACGGTCGAGGATGATCGCGCCGTCCATCTTGGCGAGCTCGCGCAGGCCGGTCGCGGTGAACGGCACGTCGAGGGCGAAGCCGCCGGTCGATATCGCCTCGATCTGGCGGTCGTGGCCCACCACGACCAGGGCGCCGGTGCGGCCGCGCAGGATGCGCTCGAGACCCTCGCGCAGCGAGGTGCCCGGGGCGACGGTGGCGAGGGTCGCGCGCAGGCGCGCGGAAGCCTCGGCTGCCGCCGCGGCTCGCTCAGCTGCTGACGCCATGGCGTCTCACCACCTCACTCAGGTCGCACACAGTGTATGCGGGTCAGCGAGGTGTCGTGACATCGAGACAGGCCATCGCGGCTTCGATGTTGCCGACGGCGGTGATCGCCATCGACGTGCGGAGCCCGTCGAGGCCCTCTGAGCCGGCCGGGACGACCGCGCGACGGAACCCGATGCGCTCGGCCTCGCGCAGCCGCGCGGCGAGGTTGCTGACCTTGCGCACCTCACCGGCGAGCCCGACCTCGCCGATCGCCACGAGGTCGGCCGGCACCGCGGCCTCGCGCTTGCGCCGACGCCGTCGCGATCGCGACGGCGAGGTCGACCGACGGCTCGACGAGCCGCGCGCCCCCGACCGTCGCGGTGTAGACGTCGAGCTCGGACAGCGTTGAGCCCGCAGTGCTTGGTCAGCACCGCGAGGATCATCGCGACGCGCGACGAGTCGAGCCCGCTGGACGTACGCCTGGGGGAGGGCGTCGAGGACTTGACCGTCAGCGCCTGCACCTCGGCCAGCAGCGGCCGGCGGCCCTCCATCGTCACGGTCACGCACGTGCCGGGCACGGGCTGCTCGTGGCGGGACACGAACAACCCGGTCGGGTCGGGGACCTCGACGATGCCGTCGTCGACCAGGTCGAAGCAGCCGATCTCGTCGACCGGGCCGAACCGGTTCTTGACCGCGCGCAGCAGCCGCAGGCGCGAGCTGCGATCGCCCTCGAACTGCAGCACGACGTCGACGAGGTGCTCCAGCACGCGCGGCCCGGCGACCGAGCCGTCCTTGGTCACGTGGCCGACCAGCAGGGTCGCGATGTTGGCGCGCTTGGCCTGCTGGATGACGGCCGAGGCGACCTCGCGGACCTGGGTGACGCCGCCGGGCACGCCGTCGACGTCGGCCGAGCCGATCGTCTGGACCGAGTCGACGATCAGGAGCCCGGGCTTGACCGTCTCGACGTGCGTCAGCACCGCGCCGAGATCGGTCTCGGCGGCGAGGTAGAGGTTGTCGTCGACGGCGCCGGTGCGCTCGGCTCGCAGGCGTACCTGCGCGGCCGACTCCTCGCCCGAGACGTAGAGCGTGCGGCGACCGGCTCTGGCCCAGCGGGCGGCGACCTCGAGCAGCAGCGTCGACTTGCCGACGCCGGGCTCACCGGCGAGCAGGAGCACCGCGCCGGGCACGACGCCGCCACCCAGCACGCGGTCGAGCTCGCCGATGCCCGATGTCGTGGAGCGCGCGGACTCGATCGTGACCTGGCTGATCGGCACCGCGGGGGTGACGACGGGGGCCGCCTGCGTGCGGCCGGTGCGTGACGGGAGCGGCGACGTCGACCGTGCCCCAGGCCTGGCACTCGCCGCAGCGGCCGACCCACTTGCTGGTCGTCCAGCCACAGTCCGCGCAGACGTAAGCGGGTCGGGCGGTCTTGGTGGCTGCCATGGTCGTCAGCCTAGGCGCGCCGTGTGACAGTCACCGGCGCCACGCCACAGGTCAGATTCGGACGACGCCGTCCGGGGTGCTGAACTCGGCGGCGAGGATGCCGGGGGTGCCGTGCGGGGCGGTCCAACGGACCTCGATGTCCTCGAGCGCCTCGATGGCGGGCTCGCCGAGGTAGTCGGCGAGGCGCTTCGGGTCGCCGGCGATCTCGAGAGCCGTGAGCGCGATCTCGGAGTCGGCCATCTGCGACGGGTGCTCGGCCGGGTCCTTCTCCCACTGGATGACGAACGGCAGCTGCGGATCGGCCTTCATGCCGCTCGTGCCGATCTGGCGCCACTCGAGGTTGTAGCCGTCGGGACGGCGCCGGTTGCCGGGCACGGCGTGCCGGCCCATGCGGTGCTCGACCTCGGTCATGTCGTCGACCGCGACGACCCAGCCCAGCCAGCCACCGCCGGCGTCACGGCGCGCGCGAACGGCCTGGCCGAAGGCGGCCTTGTCGGCGGCGGGGTGATCGAGCACCTCGACGACCTCGAGGTACTGGCGGTTCTTGAGGGGCAGGATCATGTTGCGGGTGCCGAACCGGGGGTGGGCACCGCCATCGATGAACTTGGCATTCAGCAGCCGGCCGAGCTCTGCGGTCGTACCGGCGAGGCCGTCAGGGCCGACGGCGAACGAGACGTGGTCGAGGTGCATACGGCATTGTTGCCTGACCCCGGATCGCGGCGGTGCAGGGGGTCAGCGGTGCGGGTCGGCGGGGTGTGGTGTATTGGTCCCGCCAGCCTCGTGCTCCCTGCAATAGCGGGCCAGCTCGGCATATCCGGCCTCGCCCATCAGCTCGGTCAGCTCGTCGCGGTTGGTCACGTAGACCGGCTCCAGGCCGACGTGCGCCTCGGTGTTGGAGGAGCAGTACCAGTCGAGGTCGGCGCCGCCCGGACCCCAGCCGGCGCGGGTGTACTCGCCGATCTGCGTCTCGGTGTACGTCGTGCCGTCGCCGCGGTCGACGTCGCGGAACTGTCGCCGCAGCGGCAGCTGCCAGCACACGTCGGGCTTGGTCGTGTGCGGCTTGAGCCCCTGCTCGAGCGCATAGCCGTGCAACGCGCAGCCGTAGCCGCCCTCGAACCCGCGTGAGTTGTGGAAGATGCAGGCGCCCTCGAACGCGCGGGTCTTGAGCTCGCCCTCGTCGTCCTTCTCGGTCCAGCCGCTGCGACGCCCCTCGTCGTGCCGCTCCCAGTGCGCCGGGGTCAGCTGATCCACGATCGCGCCGACCCGCTTGGCGTCGTCGTCATCGGCGAAGTGGGCGCCGAGCGTGCAGCAGCCGGCCTCGGGGCTCGTCTCGTAGATGCCGGGGCAGCCGGCGCCGAAGATGCAGGTCCAGCGCGACGTGAGCCAGGTCAGGTCGCAGCGAAAGACCTCGGTCGGGTCCGCGGGATTGGCGAACTCCACGTACGTACGGGGGAATCCGAGCTCGACTTCTGGCATCGCTGCCATGGTAGTCCGCGGGTGCGCAGCCCCGGCTGCCCTCCGGCCAGTGAGAGGATGGACGCATGCGTATGGGCGTTCTCGACATCGGCTCCAACACGGGCCACCTGCTCGTGGTCGACGCGTTCCGTGGCGCTCCGCCGGTCCCGGCCCACAGCTACAAGGAGCCGCTGCGGCTCGCCGAGCACCTCGACACCGACAACGCCGTGACCGAGGAGGGCGTCTCCCGGCTCGTCAAGTACGTCGTGGATGCCCGCGCCGAGGCCGAGGACAAGGGCTGCACGACGATCCTCGCGTTCGCCACCTCGGCCGTGCGCGACGCGGTCAACGCCGACGACGTCATCGCCCGGGTCAACGAGGCGAGCGGCCTCGACCTGCAGGTGCTCAGCGGCGAGGACGAGGCCCGGCTGACGTTCCTGGCCGTACGCCGCTGGTTCGGCTGGTCGGCCGGCCGCCTCGGCGTCTTCGACATCGGCGGCGGTTCGCTCGAGATCGCCGCGGGCCGCGACGAGACGCCTGACGTCGCCCAGTCGATGGCGCTCGGCGCCGGCCGGCTGACCCGCGATTGGCTCGACGCCGGACGTACGCCCGCCGAGCTGCGGCTGCACGTCCGATCGACGATCGCCGACGAGGCCGGCACGGTGCTGCGCGGCGGCGCGTTCGACCGCGCGGTCGCGACCAGCAAGACGTTCCGCTCGCTGGCCCGCATCTGCGGCGCGGCGCGTCGAGCGAGGGCCAGTACGTACGCCGGGTGCTGCGCAAGCAGGACCTCTCGCCCCTCGTCGAGCAGCTCGCCACGATGCGCCCCGAGGATGTCGCCGGGCTGCCCGGGGTGTCGCCGGACCGCGCCCACCAGATCAGGGCCGGCGCGATCGTGGCGGAGGCGACGATCGACCTGTTCGACCTCACGGAGCTCGAGATCTGCCCTTGGGCGCTGCGCGAAGGCGTGCTGCTGGAGCATCTGGACGCGCTTTAACCTCTGCGGACTAGCCTTGGGACGTGCCCGATCCCATCCGCGTCTCGCTGTCGACGTCCTCGGTCTATCCGGGGTCGACGGCAAGTGGCTTCGAGTCGGCGGCCCGGCTCGGCTACGACGGCGTCGAGGTCATGGTCGGCATCGACGACGTCAGCGCCGACATCACCGCGATCAAGGCGCTCAGTGCGTTCCACGAGATCCCGGTCGTCTCGATCCATGCGCCGTGCCTGCTCGTGACGCAGCGCGTGTGGGGCAGCGACCCGTGGGGCAAGCTCCACCGCAGCGCCGAGATGGCCCACGAGGTCGGCGCGTCCGTCATCGTCGTGCACCCGCCGTTTCGTTGGCAGCGCGACTACGCCCGCGGGTTCGTCGACGGCATCGCCGAGCTCGAGGCCCAGCACGGCGTCACGTACGCCGTCGAGAACATGTATCCGTGGCGCACCGGCAAGCGCGAGTTCCAGGCGTACGCCCCGGGGTGGGACCCGCTGCAGCACGACTACGCCCACGTGACGGTCGACCTCTCCCACAGCTCGACCGCGGGCGAGGACCCGCTCGAGATGGCCAAGGCTCTCGGCGCGCGGCTGGCCCACATCCACATGACCGACGGCTCGGGCTCGGCCAAGGACGAGCACCTGGTCCCCGGGCGCGGGATCGCAGCCGTGCCGGGAGTTCCTCGAGCACGTCGCCGGCGTCGGACTACGACGGCGAGATCGTCGTCGAGATCAACACCCGCAAGGCCAAGGACCAGACCGAACGCGAGGCCGACCTGCTCGAGGCGCTGGCCTTCACCCGCCTCCACGCCACTGTCTAGCCCGCAGCCCTCGAACTCTGGGAGGATCAGGTCATGATCACCGTCGACCAGTTCCTCGCCTTCGGGCTCGCGGCCTTCATCCTCATCGCGATCCCCGGGCCGAGCGTCGTGTTCACGATCGGCCGCGCACTGGCGTACGGGCGCGCGGTCGCGCTCGCGACGGTCGCTCGGCAACACCCTCGGCCTGCTGACGATCGTCATCCTGGTCGCGCTCGGCCTCGGCGTGATCGTCGAGGAGTCGATCGTGGTCTTCACGATCCTGAAGTTCGCCGGCGCGGCCTACCTCGTGTGGCTCGGCAGTCCAGGCGATCCGGCACCGCAAGGCGTTCAGCGTCAACAACGCGGGCGTCGACGGTCTGCCCGGTGCTGACCTGGCCCAAGGTGATCCGCCAGGGGTTCATCGTCGGCGTCTCCAACCCCAAGGCGTTCATGATCATCGGCGCCGTGCTGCCCCAGTTCATCGATCGCGGCAACGGCCACGTCCAGGTCCAGATGCTGCTGCTGGGGCTGATCGCCGTCGCGATCGGCCTGCTCTCCGACAGCCTCTGGGCGGTCATCGCGAGCCAGCTCCGCACGTGGTTCAACGCCTCGCCCAAGCGCGGCGAGGCGATGGGCGCCGTCGGCGGGACGTCGATGATCGGCCTCGGCGTCGGACTGGCCGTGACCGGCAACCACCACTGACCCCGACCTAGACTCGCCCGCTATGACTCAACGGATCGCGATCCTCGGCGCCGGCGTGATGGGCGAGACCCTGCTGTCCGCGATCCTCGGTGCCGGCCACTCCGGCCGCTGACCTCGTGATCTCCGAGAAGCGCGAGGAGCGGGCCGCCGAGCTCCGCGAGACGTACGGGGTCACGGTCACCGGCAACGCCGAGGCGGTCGCGGATGCCGACGTGGTCCTCCTCGTGGTCAAGCCGCAGGACGTCCCGGCACTCCTCGACGAGATCGCCGGCTCCGTACGCACGGATGCGACCGTCGTGTCCCTCGCCGCCGGCATCACGATCGACACGATGACCTCGGCGCTCCCCGACGGCATCGCGGTCATCCGGGCGATGCCCAACACCCCGGCGCTCGTCGGCGAGGGGATGTTCGGCATCTCGCCGGGGCCGGGCGTCAGCGACGAGCAGGTCGCGACGTCGAGGCGCTGCTCGAGTCGGGCGGCAAGGTCGTGGTCGTCGACGAGTCGAAGCAGGACGCCGTCACGGCGGTCTCCGGCTCCGGGCCGGCATACGTCTTCTATCTCGCCGAGGCGATGATCGCCGGCGGCATCGACGCGGGGCTCGACGAAGCACACCGCGCGTACGCTCACGGCCCAGACCCTGGTCGGCGCCGCCAAGCTGCTGTCGGAGTCCGACGACACCGCCGAAGAGCTCCGGCGCCGGGTCACGTCGCCCAACGGCACGACGCATGCCGCGATCACGACCTTCGACGAGCACGGCGTCAAGGACGGGCTGATCGCCGGCGTCGCCGCGGCCGCCGCCAGATCCGCCGAGCTCTCGGCCGGCATAGGCTCGGCATGACCGAGCGCAGCGAGGGAATCATAGGCACTCATGCCGTCGCCTCCGTACAGTTGCTTCTTCTTGGAGGTGACGGCATGACCGAGCGCGCGTGCGTCGTCTTCGACCAGCACCTGACCGAGTACAACTTCGGTCTGTCCCACCCCATGGCGCCGGTCCGCATCGATCTGACGATGGCGCTGGCTCGCGAGATCGGCATCGTCGACGGGCTCGACGTGGTCGGCGCGATCCCGGCGACGGATGACGAGCTCAACCTGATCCACTCCGCGTCGTACATCGAGGGCGTCCACAAGCTCAGCGACCATCCGACGTACACCGATCCGAGCATCGGCCTCGGCACCGACGACAACCCCGTGTTCGCCCACATGCACGAGGCCAGCGCCCTGATCGCCGGCGCCAGCGTCGAGGCGGCCCGCCGAGTCTGGACCGGCGCGGCACCGCGGGCGGTCAACGTCAGCGGGGGACTGCACCACGCGATGCCCGGCAACGCCAGCGGCTTCTGCATCTACAACGATGTCGCGCTCGCGATCCGCTGGCTCCTCGACAACGGCGCGCAGCGGGTGGCGTACGTCGACGTCGACGCGCATCACGGCGACGGCGTCCAGCAGATGTTCTGGAACGACCCGCGCGTCCTGACGATCTCGATCCACGAGGGCCCGCAGACGCTGTTCCCCGGCACCGGCTACTCCGTCGAGACCGGCGGCGAGGGCGCCGAGGGCTCCGCGGTCAACATGCCGCTCCCACCCGGTACGTCCGACGCCGGGTGGCTCCGGGCGTTCCACGCCGTCGTGCCGCCCCTGGTCCGCGAGTTCAAGCCCGACGTGCTCGTCACGCAGCACGGCTGCGACTCCCACATGGACGACCCGCTGACCAACCTGATGCTCAGCGTCGACGGCCAGCGCGCGTCCTACCTCGCCCTGCGCGACCTCGCCGAGGAGGTCTGCGGCGGCAAGTGGGTCGCGACCGGCGGTGGCGGCTATGCCGTCATGGACGTCGTGCCGCGGGCCTGGGCGCACCTGCTCGCGATCGTCGCCGGATCGCCCCTCGATCCGTCCACCCTGACCCCCGAGCGCTGGCGGGCCCGCATCGAGGAGCTGCGCGGATCGCCCGGACCCCTGCGTATGACAGACGGTCGCGCAGTGGGCTATCGCGCCTGGGAGCAGGGCTACGACCCCGCGAGCTGGCTCGACCGCTCGATCCAGGCCACGCGCACGGCGGCGTTCCCGCTGAACGGCCTCGATCCCCAGCCGTGACGCCTGCAATTCCAGGGGTGATGCGCTCCACCAAGCGAATTTGGGTAACTACTGTCCCGGAGGCCTCAGGAGGCACTAGTCTCAACCAAGGCACGCGCGCTGTTTCTCCGGTGGGGAAGCCGGAGAGCGCGCGTGCCCCTCAGGAAGCAGGTGGTGACATGGCATCCGGACCGACGTTCTTGACCGTCGCGGAAGTGGCGGCTCAGATGCGGGTCTCGAAGATGACGGTCTACCGTCTCGTCCACTCCGGCGAGCTCGAAGCCGTCCGTGTGGGGCGCTCCTTCCGCGTGCCCGAGCACGCAGTCGAGGAGTTCCTCGGCAAGTCCTACTTCCAGGCCGGTTGACGACGCGCCGCACGTACGTTGGCTGCTCGCTATCGCGTCCATGGTCGGTGAAAATCCCGACCAATGCTGACGTGTAGGCTGTTCGCAGCCACTACGGGGGACCGCAGCCTCGCCACGCGACGGTCAGCGATCCCCGCAATGGCCACCAATCTCAGGCACCAGCCACCTCGCGTGGCCAACAAGAATTGAGTCGTGACCCGTGGGTTCAGTCATCAAGAAGCGCCGCAAGCGGATGTCGAAGAAGAAGCACCGCAAGATGCTCAAGCGCACCCGAGTGCAGCGTCGTCGTCTGGGCAAGTAGGTCTGCATGGCCCGGTCTGTCCTCGTCACCGGTGTCGCGGGATCGTTTGCGTCGCTCTTCGCGCGCCGACTCGCGGACCTTGGCGAGGGCGCGGGCATCAGCAAGGTCGTCGGCATCGACACGATGCTGCCGCCGGGTGACCTCGGTGGCGTGAAGTTCGTCCGCGCCGACATCCGCACCCCGGTCGTGGGCAAGGTCATCGCCGTCGAGGACGTCGACACCGTCGTCCACCTCGACGTCAACCCGCCCAAGCGCGGCCGGGCCGGCGGCGCCAAGGAGCTCAACGTCATCGGCACGATGCAGCTCCTGGCTGCCTGCCAGCGCTCGTCGACCGTCACCAAGTTCGTCCTGGGCTCCTCGACCGCGGTCTACGGCTCATCGCCGCGCGACCCGGCGATGTTCACCGAGTCGCTGCTCGCCCGCGACGGCGTACGCAGCGGGTTCCCCAAGGACATCGTCGAGGTCGAGTCGTACGTCCGCGGGTTCGCGCGGCGGCGCCCCGAGGTCATCATCACGACGTTGCGCTCGGCGCAGATCCTGCACCCGTCGATCGAGACCCCGCTGGCGACCTACTTCTCCAGCCCGGTGCTCCCGGCGGTCATGGGCTTCGATCCCCGCATGCAGTTCGCCGACCTGGACGATGCGGTCGCGGTCCTCGAGCAGGCGATCCTCAAGGACCGGCCCGGCACGTTCAACCTCGCCGGCGACGGTGTCGTGCTGCTGAGCCAGGCGGCTCGCCGGCTCGGCCGGCCGATCATCCCGTTGCCGCCGATCGGTTTCGCCGCTGCGGCTCGCCGGGTGCTGCGCGCGGCCGGCTCCGACATCCCGCCTGACCTGCACCGGCTGCTGACCTACGGCCGGGTCGTCGACACCACGGCGCTGCGGGACATCTTCGGCTATGAGCTGACCCGCACGTCGCAGGAGACGTTCGAAGAATTCCGCCAGTCGGTGAGGCCCGGCATCATGTCGGCCGTGGGGGTACGCGCATGACCGACGAGCGCAAGACCATCGGGTCGGCCGGCAAGGCCGGTCGCGGCAACCGCCAGACCTCGCCCTCGGCCGCGGCCCGGGCCCTGGCCGGCGCGCCGCCCGCCAAGAAGCCCGTCTCCAAGGTGAAGCACCCGAGCCAGCAGCCGAGCCGAAGCCAGCCGCCAAGAAGGCCGGCGGCCAAGAAGACGGCGGCCAAGAAGGCAGCGCCGCCAAGCCGACGCCGCCCAAGGCGCACGCCACCACCGCAGCCGAAGCCGCGGCTGCGTGCCGTGACCGACGAGGACGCGGCAGCCGCTGCTGCCGCGGCCGCCGAGGAGGCCGCGAAGCGTACGCGGACGGCCGGCGCCGCACCGCTGTCGGCCGGCATCCCGATCGACGAGATCGTGGTGGCCGTGATCCAGGCCGCCCAGCGCATCCTCGGCTCCGACTGGGAGGCGCGCATCGCCACCCTCCTGGCGACGATCCGCAAGCGCATGAGCGGCGACTACGAGGTCGACGAGTTCGGCTTCGACCCGCAGATCACCGAGGTCCTGGTGGCGGCGATCGAGCCGCTCGCCGAGAAGTGGTTCCGCCTCGAGGTCCGAGGCGTCGAGAACATCCCGGCCGAGGGTGGCGCGCTGCTGGTCGCCAACCACTCCGGCACGGTCCCGATCGACGGTCTCATCACGGGCTATGCCGTCAAGAAGTACTCCGGACGCAACCTGCGACCGCTGGGCGCGGACCTGGTGTTCTCGCTGCCGTTCGTCGGCCAGATCGCCCGCAAGGTCGGCGCGACCCTGGCCTGCACCGAGGACGCCGAGCGGCTCCTGACGACCGGCGAGCTCGCCGGCGTCTGGCCCGAAGGGTTCAAGGGCATCGGCAAGCCGTTCGCCGAGCGCTACAAGCTCCAGCGGTTCGGCCGCGGCGGCTTCGTGTCGTCGGCGATGCGTGCGCAGGTGCCGATCGTGCCGGTGTCGATCGTCGGCGCCGAGGAGATCTACCCGCTCGTGGGCAACGTGCCCTTCGCTGGCGCGCCTGCTCGGGCTGCCCTATCTGCCGATCACGCCGTTCTTCCCGCTGCTCGGGCCCGCTCGGCATGATCCCGCTGCCCAGCAAGTGGATCATCGAGTTCGGCGAGCCGATCCGCACCGATGCGTACGAACCGGAGTCCGCGGACGACCCGATGCTGCTGTTCAACGTCACCGACCAGGTGCGCGAGACGATCCAGCAGACGCTCTACGGCCTGCTGGTCGACCGAGGCAACGCGTTCTTCTGAGGCCGAGCGCGCGCCAGCGAGCCGAGCGTCGAAGAATGCTAGCGAAGCGGGAGCGTTCACGCCGAAGGCGTCAGCTGCGAAGCACGGTGAGGTGACCGCCCAACGCGGGACGAGCCACCTGTTACTTGTTCCCCAGCAACCCGTTCAGCAGGCCCGGGATGAGGCCCTCTTGGTTGTCATCGCCGAGGACGGCACCGAGGACCGGGTCCGTGATGTCGCTCAGCGACGGCGCCTTGGTGGTCGGGCGCCGGCGTCGGCAGCGCGATGATGGGCTTCTGCGGTCGGCGCTGCTGTCGTCGGCGTCGCGGCGGGCTCGGAGTCGGTCGTCCGACTTGCGTGCCCGACGTGTCGTCGGTTGCCGTTCTGATCGGTGTTGCTCTTGGGCGTCACCGACAGGCCCTCGACCGAGGCGACCAGCTTCTGGAGGTCGCCGGTCGTGCACGCGCTGCACAGCGACGATGCCTGCGTGGCCAGGTCGCTGATGGCGGCCGTGGCGGCGTCGAACGAGTCGTCGGCGCCCGGCGGGAGCTGCGACGACAGCGCCGAGAGGTCGGCGGTCGCTTCGATCGGCGAAGTCGTTGACGGTGCGGATCGACTTCTGCTCGCCGCTGTCGGTGTAGTCGCCGAACAGGGCCGCGGAACCGGACTCGGCCTGCGAGGCGAAGTCTTCGAGCGTCTCGGCGATGAGGCTCTCGGAACCGCCGTTGGCGCTCAGCTCGCGAGCCTCGGCGAGGCGCTCGGAGGCCTGACGCAGCTGGAACGAGCCGCGAGAGGCGTCGTCGCGGTGCAGCGCGAGCTCGACCGACTCGACGCTTCGCTTGACGGGGTAGAGCATCTCGCCGGGAACCGCGGACGCGCTCGAGGCGACGATGCCGACGATGCCTGCGGAGGCGACCATCGCGGCGGTGAGGCCGGCGACGCGACGGCGTACGGGGCGGGCCTCGCGGGCCGGCGGCGTGCGGGCCTTGGCCGGCATCGGGACGAGGACCGTCTCGGCCTCGGTCATGAGCTGGGTGCGAAGTGACTCGCGGAACATCGGCGTGGGCTCGGCAACCGCAGCTTCGCACAGGGCCTCGGCGAAGCGCACGAGCTCGGCGATGTCGTTCGTCACCGGGTGCGCGGCCGCTCCAAGCCTCCTCGAAGGACTGGGCGTCGTCGTGGAAGCGACGGCCGATCATGATGGGTTCCTCACTGCTGTGGACGTTCCAGCAGATGCAACGATCTGGAGTGCCCCGAGGTTACGGGCAAATGACAGGACAAACGGGCCGGTGGGCATCATCGGGCATCCTCCGGCATCGTCTTGGCAAGGCTTCGGACGGCGCGCAGCTGGAGCTGCTTGATGGCGCCCTCGCTGCGACCGAGTGCGGCGGCGGTCTGGGCGATCGACATGCCCTGGATGAACCGCATGAGGATGCAGTCGCGTTGCTCGTTGGGCAGTGAGTTGACTGCCTCGAACAGCATCTCGTTGGAGATCAGCGCCAGGACTTCCTGCTCCGGGCTGGCGACCGTGGCCTTGCCCTCGGGGATCGTCTCGGCGACGATCTCGAGTCGGGCCCGGCTGGACTTGAAGTGGTCGGCGACGAGGTTGCGGGCGATCGTGGTGAGCCAGGCGCCGAAGTCCTTGCCCTGCCAGTTGAACCGCTGGATCGCGCGGAGGCCGCGGACGAACGTCTCGCTGGTGAGGTCCTCGGCGAGCTGCTGGGACCCGACGCGGTAGTAGACGAACCGGAAGACGCCAGACACGTAGTGGTCGTAGAGCTGGCCGAACGCCTCGGCGTCGCCCTCCTTGGCGAGGTCGACCAGAGCGCGCAGGCGAGTCGCCTCGGGATCGTTGTCGTCGCTGGGACTGCCGGAGCCGTTGGACGGCGCGTACGCCGGAGAGTCCGCGACCGAAAGGGCGATCTGGAGCGCGCGGTCGTCAGGGGTCGCGAGTGCAAGAGACAACGCGACGCGCAATCCGCTCGTGGTGTTTCTCACAGGCCCTCCCTGATCCCCGAAATACTAACGCGGAGCAGGGGCGCTGTCAGTGTCTTGAGGTTTTTCTGTGACGAAGCACGCGCCACGCTCCGCCGGCCGCGATTGCCGCCATCACGCCCTTGCTGCCGAACAGCGCGACCTTGCGTCCGGTGCGGTAGTCGCGGATGCGCCACCCGTTGGCTCTGGCGTGCGCACGCAGCGTCGAGTCCGGGTTGACGGCACATGGATGCCCGACGAGCGACAGCATCGGCAGGTCGTTGCTGGAGTCGGAGTATGCGTAGCAGTCCTCGAGCACCAGGCCCTCGCGCTCGGCGATCTCGCGAATCGCCGTCGGCCTTGCCCTCGCCGTGCAGCATCTCGCCGACCAGCTCGCCGGTGTAGACGCCGTCGACGTGCTCCGGGACGGTGCCCAGAGCCCCGGTCAGGCCCAGGCGTCGCGCGATGACGGTGGCGATCTCGATCGGGGCCGCGGTCACGAGCCACACGCGCTGGCCCCGGTCGAGGTGCCACTGGGCGATCGCGCGGGTCCCGGGCCAGATCTTGTGCGCCATGTGCTCGTCGAAGATCTCCTCGCCGATCTCCTCGAGCTCGGAGACCTTGTGCCCGGCGATGAACGCGAGCGCGGACGACCGGGCCTTGGCGATGTGCTCGGGATCCTCGACTCCCGCGACCCGGAAGTAGAGCTGCTGCCACGTGGCCTTGAGGATGTCCTTGGTCGTGAAGAACTTGCGCCGATGCAGTCCGCGGGCGAGGTGGAAGATCGACGCGCCCTGCATGATCGTGTTGTCGACGTCGAAGAACGCCGCGCCTGTGGTGTCGGGCTCCGTCGAGAGGGCATTCTCGACCTCGGCGGCCGAGGCGGCGGCCTGGCCGGACAGGACCGATCGCGACCGCAGATTGCGGGGCTGATCGGGTCGCGCATCCCGGGACATGCAACTGAGACTAACGCCCTCCCACGCTCACGACGTGTGGTTGACTCGGAGGCGTGACAGTCAATGTCAGCGACTACCTTCGCGACGCTGCATCCAACGCTCCCGACGGCGTCGCATTGGTCGAGCATCGCGCCGAACGGCGCGAGGTCACCTGGCGACAGCTCGACGATGCTGCCGACGCGGTGGCGCGTGGTTTGTCTGCGCGCGGACTGGTGGCCGGGCAGCGCGTGGCGATCGTCATGGCCAACCGCATCGACCTGCCGATCGCCTACTTCGGCATCCTGCGCGGCGGCATGGTCGCGGTGCCCATCAACCCGCGATCGACGACCCGCGAGATCGGCCGCATGCTGGCCGACTCCTTCGCCCGCGTCGTGCTGTGCGACGAGGCCGGCATCGCCCAGGTACGCGAGGCGGTCACGGACGACCACCAGGTCAGCGTGATCGTCGACGGCGCCACGCCGCAGAAGGGCGAGACGGCGTTCGAGACGTTCCTGGCCGACGCGGTCGGGACAGCCCCCGCGGCCCCTGCCGACGCCGAGGCGCTCGCCGTCGTGCTCTACACGTCCGGCACGAGTGGCAAGCCGCGCGGCGCGATGCTGACCCACCGGGCGCTGATCGCCAACATCGAGCAGATCGCCCAGCCTCGACCCGCCGGCGATGACGTCCGACGACGTATGCCTGGGGCTCCTGCCGATGTTCCACATCTATGGCCTCAACTGCGTGCTCGGCCAGGCCGTGCGCCAGGGCGCCCGCGTGCTGCTCGTCGACGGTTTCGATCCTGGGGGCCTGCTGGACCAGATCGTGGCGGAGGGCGTCACCAACATCCCGCTGGCGCCGCCGGTCGTGGCGGCGTGGGCCGGACGCGATGATCTGCGCGACCAAGCTCGACCGGGTCACGACGATCCTGTCGGGTGCCTCGGCCCTCGACCCCGAGCTCGCCGAGACGTTCTTCGCCTCGTCCGGCAAGCACATCGAGCAGGGCTACGGACTCACCGAGACCGCACCCGTCATCGCCACGACGTTCGGCTCGCGCCGCGCTGAGGGTCGCAGCGCCCAAGCCCGGCTCGGTCGGCCGCCCGCTGCCGGGCATCGACGCTGCGCATCGTCGAGGCCAATGACCAGGACGCCCAGGCCGGCGATCCCGGCCGAGATCTGGGTCAAGGGCGACAACCTCTTCTCCGGCTACTGGCCCGACGGCGTCGACGGTCCGCGCGACGACGGTTGGTATCCCACGGGTGACATCGGGTTCCTCGACGAGGACGGCGACCTGACGCTGGTCGACCGGCTCCGCGAGCTGGTCATCGTCTCCGGGTTCAACGTCTATCCGTTCGAGGTCGAGGACGTCATCGCCGAGGTCCCCGGCGTCACGCAGGTCGCTGTCGTCGGGCCTGCCGGACGAGGAGACCGGCGAAGCCGTCGTGGCGTTCGTCGTGCCCGAGAACCCCGAGACGCCGGAGACCACGATCGTCGAGGCGGTCGAGGCGCACTGCCGTACGCGGCTGGCGCGGTTCAAGCAGCCCAAGCGGGTCGTGGTCGTGCAGGGCCTGCCGCACTCGGCCACCGGCAAGGTCGCCAAGGGTCGCCTGCGCGCGCTCGCCCGCAGCGAGACGCTCGGCCTCGACGCATCGTGACGATCGCCCACTCCGGCGATGCCCGCGTCGTCGTCTACTCCCGTCCCGGCTGTCACCTGTGCGAGGTCGCTGAGGCGCAGGTCGCCGAGATCTGCGCCGAGACGGGTGACACCTGGGCGCGGGTCGACATCACGACGGACGACGACCTGACGTCGCGGTTCACCGAGCAGGTGCCCGTCACGTTCGTCGACGGGGCGCAGCACGACTTCTGGCGGGTCGATCCCGTACGCCTGCGGAAGGCACTCGCGCGTACGCCCTGAGGCGCAAGCACATGTGAGATATGCCATCGCCCCGAGTCACGATTTTGTTAACGCGTTCACAAACTCTTAAACTGAGGGCGCATCGCGCGCCAGTCCCGACAGGGATAATCCCCGGCCGTGCAGTGCAGGAGCACCGTGACCATACTTCGCACCCCCCTCGCGGACGGAAGCGCTCGTGGCATCCCCGATGCCACCGTTGCCCGTCTGCCGGTCTACCTGCGCGCTCTCAACGCGCTGACCGAGCAGGGCGTCTCGACGTGCTCCTCCAACGACCTCGCCGAGAACGCCGGCGTCAACCCGGCCAAGCTCCGCAAGGATCTGTCCTACCTCGGCTCCTACGGCACCCGCGGTGTCGGCTATGACGTCGAGTACCTCCGCTACCAGATCGCCCGCGAGATCGGCCAGACCCAGGACTGGGACGTCGTCATCGTCGGCGTCGGCAACCTCGGCTCGGCACTGTCGGCCTACCAGGGCTTCAGCACGCGCGGCATCCGCGTCGCGGCCCTCGTCGACGCCGATCCCAAGCGCGTCGGCACGGTCATCTCCGGCATCAAGGTCTCCTCGCTCGACGACCTGACGGCGATCGTCGAGGAGCGCGAGATCTCGATCGGCATCATCGCGACCCCGGGCACGGCCGCCCAGGAGGTCGCCGACCGCCTCGTCGCAGCGGGCATCACGAGCATCCTCAACTTCGCGCCGGCACTCGTGCAGGTCCCCGACGGCGTCGACGTACGCAAGGTCGACCTGTCGATCGAGCTGCAGATCCTCGCCTATCACGAGCAGCGCAAAGCCGGAGAAGGCGCGCATGAAGCGATCAGGGCGCATGAGCGTGTTCCTCGGGGTGGGGCATGAGCGTCATGGTATGTCGCACAAGTCGGCTCCGATCGACATCCTCGAGCACGCGTCGCTCGACACCGATGCGGCCGTCAAGCTCTCGCACCTCGTGCTCGAGGCGCCGTTCGTCTCCGAGTCGGTCGTCATCTCGACCTGCAACCGGGTCGAGATCTACGTCGAGGCCGAGCGGTTCCACGGCGCCGTCGAAGAGGTGTCGCGGCTGCTCGCCGAGCACTCCGGGCTCGACCGTGACGACTTCGTCCGCCACGTCTACGTCCACTTCGACGAGGCTGCCGTCGCGCACCTGTTCGGCGTCGCCGCCGGCATGGACTCGATGATCCTCGGTGAGAGCCAGATCCTCGGCCAGGTCCGCGACGCGCTCCACAGCGCCCAGGCCGAGCAGACCGTCGGCTCGGCGCTCAACGCGCTGTTCCAGCAGGCGCTGCGCATCGGCAAGCGCGGCCACGCCGAGACCGGCATCGACCGGCTCGCTCCGTCGATCGTCACGGCCGGCCTCGACGCCGCCGGTGATGTCGTCGACGCCGAGGACACCCGGTTCCTGGTCGCCGGCGCCGGCACGATGGCCAGCCTCGCCGTCCGCACCCTCGTCGGCCGCGGTGTCGCGCCGAGTCGCATCATGGTCGCCAACCGCACGTTCCAGCGCGCGTACGCCCTGGTCGCCACGTTCGGCGTCAGCGCGGTTCGCTGGGAGGCCATGGACGTCGAGCTGTCCGCGACCGACGTGCTGATCAGCTGCACCGGCGCGACCGGCGTGGTGTTCGACCGCGAGCGCATCGCCGACGCCAGCGCCGGCCGCTCCATGGCGCTGATCGACCTGGCGCTGCCGCGCGACATCGACCCGGCGGTCCGCGACCTCGAGGGCGTCAACCTCATCGACCTCGTCGTGCTGGCCCGCCTCGGCGAGAACACCGAGCTCGCCGGCGACGTCGAGCAGGTGCGCGGCGATCGTCGAGGACGAGGTCCGTACGTTCCTCGCCGCCAAGGCCGCCTCGCACATCACCCCGACCGTCGTCGCGCTGCGCACGATGGCGACCGACGTCGTCGCCGCCGAGCTCGCGCGCATCGAGACCCGGCTCCCCGACCTCACCGCCGACGAGCTCGCTGCGGTCCGCAAGGCGCTGCACCGGGTCGCCGAGAAGCTCATCCACGCCCCGACGGTCCGCGTCCAGCAGCTCATCGACGGCCGGGCCGACCTGACGTACGCCGAGGCGCTCGCCGACCTGTTCGCGCTCGACCAGTCCACCGTCGACGCCGTGACCCAGGTCAAGGGGGATCCTGCATGACGACCCTCCGCCTCGGCACGCGCGCTTCGGCGCTCGCCATGACCCAGTCGGGCCTGATCGCCGACCGCCTCCGCGCGACCGGCGTCGACGTCGAGCTCGTCACGATCTCGACCGAGGGTGACCGCAGCCAGCAGCCGCTCGTCGAGTTCGGCGGCCAGGGCGTGTTCGTCGCGGCCCTGCGCGAGGCGCTCGTACGCGGTGACGTCGACATCGCCGTGCACTCCCTCAAGGACCTGCCGACGACCCCCGATCCCCGCCTCGCGCTCGCCGCGATCCCGCAGCGCGAGGACCCGCGCGACGTGCTCGTGGCCCGCGACGGCCTGACCCTCGGCGAGCTGCCGCAGGGCGCCCGCATCGGCACCGGCTCGCCGCGCCGCGAGGCGCAGCTCAACGCGCTGGGCCTCGGCGTCGAGGTCGTCCCGATCCGCGGCAACGTCGACACCCGCATCGCCAAGGTCGCCTCGGGTGACTACGACGGCGTCCTGCTCGCCCGCGCCGGACTGCTGCGGCTCGGCCGCGCCGACGAGGCGACCGAAGTCATTGATCCTCTGCAGATGCTTCCCGCCCCCGGGCAGGGAGCGCTTGCCTGCGAATGTCGCGCCGATGATGACGCGACGATCCACCTGCTCAGCGGCCTCGACGACAGCGACACCCGTGCTGCCGTCACCGCTGAGCGCAGCCTCCTCGCCACCCTCGAGGCAGGCTGCAGTGCACCTGTGGGAGCTCTTGCCGAAGTCGCCCAAGGCGACGACGGTGACGAGCTCTGGCTCCGTGCCGTGGTCGGAAGCACTTCCGGCTCGCCCACCATCCGACTGTCCGCGACCGGCTTGCCATCCGAAGCCGCCGCGGTCGGTGAGCGTCTCGCTGCCGAGATGCTCGCCGAAGGCGCAGACACCCTTGTGGCTGTCGCCTCATAACCCCCAGGCAGACCGAGAAAAGGACCACCGTGACCATCACCACTGCGATGCGAGAAGCACCGTCCCCGGCTCGACCGAACGCACACAAGGCCGTCCGCGGCCACGTGAGCTTCGTCGGCGCCGGACCGGGCGATGCCAGCCTGCTGACGGTGCGCGCGGCTGAGCTGCTCGCCCAGGCGGACATCGTCATCACGGAGCTGCCCGAGCAGGCGGCCCTCGTCACCAACGGTGCCGAGATCGTCGACGGCGGAGTCGGCGAGGACGGCGAGACCCTGACGCACGCCGCGCGTGCCCGGCTCGTCGTCAAGTACGCCAAGACCGGCTCCCACGTCGTACGCCTGATCGCGGGTGACCCGTTCACCTACGCGACGGCGCCCGAGGAGGCCGCGGCCTGCAGCAAGGCCGGCATCGGCTTCGAGATCGTGCCCGGCATCTCGTCGGTCTCGGCCGTGCCCGCGTACGCCGGCGTGCCGCTGACCAACCGCACGCACCGCGAGTACTCCGTCGTCAGCGTCGGCGACGCCTCGATCAACTGGACCGAGCACGCCGGCCAGGACACCCTGGTCCTGCTGTCCGCCGTCGCTCGCATCGGCGAGGTCGCCGCCGGGCTCGTCGCCGCCGGCCGCTCCGCCGAGACGCCGGTCGCCATGACCCGCGTGGGCACGACGACCGAGCAGACCACGGTCGTCTCGACGCTCGCCGACATCGCCGCCGACGCCAAGGCAGCCGGCATGACCGCGCCGGCCATCACGGTCGTCGGCCAGGTCGTCACGATGCGCGAGGCGCTGTCGTGGTTCGAGACCAAGCCGCTCTACGGCTGGCGCGTCCTGGTGCCCCGCACCAAGGAGCAGTCCGCCAGCCTCGCTGCGCGCCTGCGTGGCTTCGGCGCCCTCTCCGAGGAGGTCCCGACGATCTCGGTCGAGCCGCCGCGCAACCCGCAGCAGATGGACAAGGCCGTGCGCGGCCTCGTCGAGGGTCGCTACGAGTGGATCGCCTTCACCAGCGTCAACGCCGTCAAGGCCGTGCGCGAGAAGTTCGAGGAGTACGGGCTCGACGCCCGCGCGTTCTCGGGCCTCAAGATCGCCGCGGTCGGCGACAAGACCGCCGAGGCCATCGCCACGTGGGGCATCCGCGCCGACCTCATCCCCAGTGGTGAGCAGTCGGCTCGCGGCCTGCTCGAGGACTGGCCGCCGTACGACGACCTGCTCGACCCGATCAACCGGGTCTTCCTGCCGCGCGCCGACATCGCGACCGAGACCCTCGTGGCCGGACTCGTCGATCTCGGCTGGGAGGTCGACGACGTCACGGCCTACCGCACCGTCCGGGCGGCCCCGCCGCCAGCGCCGACGCGCGAGGCGATCAAGACCGGCAAGTTCGACGCGGTCATGTTCACCTCGTCGTCCACGGTCCGCAACCTCGTGGGCATCGCCGGCAAGCCGCACACGTCGACGATCATCGCGTGCATCGGCCCGGCGACCGCCAAGACCGCCGAGGAGCACGGCCTGCGGGTCGACGTCCTCGCCGAGTCCCCGTCGGTCGAGGTCCTGGCCGATGCGCTCGCCGAGTTCGGTGCGGCTCGTCGCCTCGCGTTCCTCGACGCGGGCGAGCCGGTCACCAAGCCGTCGCAGAAGCGTCCTTCGACGCGCCGCAAGGCCTAGGAGCACGATGCCGTTCCCCGCCGACCGTCCTCGTCGCCTGCGCCAGTCGCCGGCGATGAGGCGGTTGGTGGCGGAGACGCATGTCCAGCCGTCGCAGCTGATCCTGCCGATGTTCATCGCGGAGGGCCTCAGCCGAGCCGCGGCCGATCGCCAGCATGCCCGGCGTCGTCCAGCACACGCGCGACACGGCCCGCAAGGCGTACGCCGAGGCGGCCGCGCTCGGGCTCGGCGGCGTCATGCTGTTCGGCGTGCCGGAGCACAAGGACGCCCAGGGGTCCGGCGCGCTGGATCCCAACGGCATCCTCAACGTCGCACTGGCCGATGCCCGGGCCGAGGTCGGCGACGACCTGCTGGTGATGTCGGACCTGTGCCTCGACGAGTTCACCGACCACGGGCACTGCGGCGTGCTCGACGCCAAGGGCCGGGTCGACAACGACGCGACGCTCGAGATCTACGCCCAGATGGGTGTCGTGCAGGCCGAGTCCGGCGCCCACGTCGTCGGGCCCAGCGGCATGATGGACGGCCAGGTCGGCGTCATCCGCGCGGCACTCGACGACTGCAGGTCACGACGACACCGTGATCCTGGCCTATGCCGTGAAGTACTCCTCCGCCTTCTACGGCCCGTTCCGCGAGGCCGTCGGCGTCGTCGCTGCAGGGCGACCGCAAGACGTACCAGCAGGACCCGGCCAACGCCCGCGAGGCGATCCGCGAGGTGCTGCTCGACATCGACGAGGGCGCCGACATCGTCATGGTCAAGCCGGCGCTGTCCTACCTCGACGTGATCGCCGACGTACGCGCGGCGGTCGACGTGCCGGTCGCGGCCTACAACATCTCCGGCGAGATGGCGATGGTCGAGGCGGCCGCCGCCAACGGCTGGATCGACCGCGAGCGCACGATCGACGAGATCATCGTGTCGATCCGCCGGGCCGGCGCCGACATCGTGCTGACCTACTGGGCCGCCGAGCTCGCCGCCCGCCTCAACCGCTGAGCCGCCTCAGTCGTAGATGACCGCGCGGCCCTGACGTCGCAGCTCGGCGAGGCCGTCGCGCATGGCCTGCAGCTGGTCGGGGGTGTGCCCCTCCCAGTCCGTCAGCTCGCCGACGATCGTGACCGGCTCCTTGGTGCGATAGGACCGGGTCGGGTTGCCGGGAAACTTCTTGTCCGTCACGTTGGGATCGTCCTCGAGTGCTCCGGTCGGCTCCACGATGTAGATCCGCCCGGGCCCCTCGCCCTCCGCGAGCTCGGCGCCCCACGCCGCGGCGTCCAGGGTCTCCGTGACGTAGACGTGGTTCGCCGTCCGTCCCTCCTCGTAGTTGGACCGGTGCCCGGGCACCAACACGTCACCGACCGACAGCTCGGCTTTGGTGCCGTGCAGCAGTGTCCCCGACTCGTGGACTTCAAAAGGCTTCGGTCCGCTCATGATGCATGCCCCCCAGTAGCTCCGAACGACGATCCTCGTCGAGCATACGACCCAGCGGACATGCAGAAGGGGCCCTCCAATCGGAGGGCCCCTTCTGTGCACGTCGTCAGCTCAGCAGCGAGGTGATGCAGTTGGTGAGCTTGAGCACGTCGAGCGCGGAGATGCCGTCGGCGAGGCACTGGGCCTTGGCCTGGGCCCAGGTCAGCGTCGCCGAGGCCGCCGCCGCCGCTGCCGCCGGTGCCGCCGCCGTCGTGCCTCCCGGTGCCACCGCCGCCGCCCAGGTCGGTGACCAGGCCGTCGACCAGGCCGGTGACGCCGCCGGACGTGGTGCCGCCGCCGGTGCCGCCACCGGTGCCGCCGCCGGTGCCTCCACCTGTGCCGCCGCCGGTGCCTCCGCCAGTGCCGCCGGTGCCTCCACCGGTGCCGGGCTTCGGGTTGTTGTTGGCCTTGTCCTCGGCCTTCTTGGCCTTCTCGCGCTGCTTGGAGCTCAGCGTCTGGTCGTTGGACGACGAGGTCAGGACCGAAGCGGTCGAGTAGCCGTTGGGCGACTGGGTGAAGTCACCCTGGGCGTACCGGGCGGAGATCGCCAGGACCAGGTCGACGTAGGAGTCGGAGTGGTTGTAGCGCTTGACCGCGGCAGGCCGCACCCGACTTGGTCGAGAGGTCGTCGGTGCCGGCGCACAGGTAGATGCCGGCCGAGGTGGCGGCGTCGTCGATGTCCTGCGGGTTCTTCTTGCCGTCGTTGTCGGAGTCGACCGCGACGGACTTCCAGGTGCCGGGGATGAACTGCATGGGTCCGACAGCGCGGTCGTAGACCGGGTCGTTGTCGAGCGCGCCGCTGTCGGAGTCGGAGATCTTGGCGCGGCCGTCGCGACCGTCGAGGGCGACACCGTAGATGCCGGGCGTCGCGACGCCGTCGGCGTTGAGCGCGTTGCCGCCGGTGCGTCCGTGGTTGGACTCGACGCGGCCGATCGCGGCGACGAGGTTCCACGGCAGCTTGCACGACTCGTCGGCCTTGCCCAGCAGCGTCTCGGCGCGGTGGTAGGCGTAGAGCGCCGACGACGGGATGCCGTTGGTCGACAGCGTCGACACGGTGCCGTCGAGGCCGGCCTTCTGGTCGATGCCGGCGGGCGTCGGCTGGACGCTCGCGGGGTCCTCGAACGCGGTCGCCGGCACGGCCGGGATGTCGGAGCCGGTGCTGTCACCGGACGCCGTCGCAGGGTCCGCAGGTCGCCAGCGCAGCACCCCATGCTCCGACCAGAACCGCCATCGGAACCAGGGCGCTGGCTTTTTGCCAACGCGTCAGCTTGCGAGCTCCCATAAGTAACGTGCCCCTCCATGCTGTCGCGACAAGTGCGACATAGCGTAAACCGATGTTACTGCCCGCCGCGACGCGCCGCAAAGCAATGACCACCTGCACAACGAGGCCGGCGGCCCGTTGGTTACGGTCTGTCGACTCCGCCGACCGGCCGCAAATCCCATTGAGGACAATGGAAGGCGTGACTTCCAACCCCGCTTCGCAAGGCCTGTTCGACCGCGCCAAAGCCGTCTCGCCCGGAGGCGTCAACTCGCCCGGTGCGCGCTTTCAGGGCCGTCGGCGGCACCCCGATCTTCATGCGGTCCGGATCCGGGGCCTGGCTGACCGATGTCGACGGCAACCGCTATGTCGACCTGGTCGGCTCGTGGGGCCCCATGCTGCTGGGCCACGCCCACCCCGAGGTCCTCGCGGCGGTGTCCGACGCGGTCGGCCGCGGCACGTCGTTCGGCACGCCCGAGCGAGCCGGAGGTCCTGCTCGCCGAGGAGATCGTCGGGCGTACGCCGGCGGAGTCCGTGCGCCTCGTGTCGTCGGGCACCGAGGCCACGATGTCGGCGATCCGCCTCGCCCGCGGGTTCACCGGGCGCGACAAGATCGTGAAGTTCGCCGGCTGCTACCACGGTCACGTCGACGCGCTGCTGGCCGAGGCCGGCTCGGGCGTCGTGACCCTGGGCCTGCCGGAGACGCCGGGCGTACCGGCTCACGTCACGGCCGACACGATCGTGCTGCCCTACAACGACCGGGCGGCGGTCGAGGCGGCCTTCGAGGCGTACGGCGACCAGATCGCGTGCCTCATCACCGAGGCCGCGCCCGGCAACATGGGTGTCGTGCCGCCCGAGCCGGGCTTCAACGGCTTCCTCGCCGAGACGTGCGCCCGCAACGGTGCGCTGTTCATCAGCGACGAGGTCATGACCGGCTTCCGGGTCACCCGCTCGGGACACTGGGGCGTCGACGGCGAGCCTGAGGGCTGGCGGCCCGACCTGCTGACGTTCGGCAAGGTCATGGGCGGCGGCTTCCCGGCGGCGGCATTCGGCGGCCGCCGCGACGTCATGGAGCAGCTCGCGCCGGTCGGCCCCGTCTACCAGGCCGGCACGCTGTCGGGCAATCCGATCGCGACGACCGCGGGCCTCACGACGCTGCGGCTGGCCGACGCCGAGGCGTACGCCCGGCTCGACGACGCCTCGACCCAGCTGCAGGGTCTGGTGGCCGATGCGCTCGACGCGGCCGGCGTGACGTACGCCCTGCAGAACGCCGGCAACATGTTCAGCGTCTTCTGGGGCGTCGACAAGCCCGTGACGGACTTCGCCGGTGCGCAGGCGCAGGAGGCATGGCGCTACCGCCCGTTCTTCCACGCGATGCTCGACGCCGGCGTCTACCTCCCGCCGAGTGCGTACGAGTGCTGGTTCGTCTCGGCGGCGCACGACTCGGAGGCACTCTCTAGAATTGCCGAGGCGCTGCCCGCCGCGGCACGCGCTGCTGCCCAAGCGACATCCGACAGCTGACAAGGACGACGACCATGACGACTCGAACCATCGTGCACCTGATGCGGCATGGCGAGGTCCACAACCCGATGGGCGTCCTCTACGGCCGCATCGCCGGCTACAACCTCTCCGAGCTCGGGCACGAGATGGCCGCCAAGGTCGCCGAGTCGCTCAAGGGCAACGACATCACGCACCTCGTCGCCTCGCCGCTGGAGCGCGCGCAGCAGACCGCCAGGCCGCTGTCGGAGATCCTCAAGCTCGACATCGAGACCGACGAGCGCGTCATCGAGGCCGGCAACAAGTTCGAGGGCAAGACGTTCGGCGTCGGCGACGGTGCGCTCAAGCGCCCGCAGAACTGGTGGCACCTGCGCAACCCGCTCACGCCGTCGTGGGGCGAGCCCTACAAGGAGATCGCGGCCCGCATGCGCGCCGCCGTCGACGACGCCCGCGAAGCCGCTCGCGGCCACGAGGCGGTCATCGTGTCGCACCAGCTGCCGGTCTGGACGGCCCGCCGGTCGTACGAGAAGGCGCGCTTCGCCCACGACCCCCGCAAGCGTCAGTGCTCGCTCGCGAGCCTCACGACCCTGACGTTCGACGACGACGCGTTCGTCGGCCTGACCTACAGCGAGCCGGCCGGCGACCTGATCCCCGAGGCGTTGCGCAAGAAGTTCGTCGGCGGCGCCTAACGTGCACACGCTGAGCCACACCCTCCGCGTCACGGTGGCGGTCGGGGCGCTGGTCCTCGTCGCCGCATGCAGTGGTGGCAGGGACCGGACGACCGACGGCTACGTCGGCGCCGACGGCAGCAAGAACGACCTCGTGACGCTCGTGCCGGCGGCCGACCGCAAGCCGGCGCCGAAGCTCGAGGGCGAGGGTCTCGACGGCAAGCCGCTGTCGACCGCCGACTTCGCCGGCAAGACCCTGGTGATCAACCTGTGGGGCCCGTGGTGCCCGCCGTGCCGCGCCGAGGCGCCGGCGCTCAAGGAGGTCTCCGAGGAGTACGCCGACAAGGACGTGCAGTTCATCGGCATGCTCACGCGTACGCCGGACTCGTCGTCCGCGATCGCGTTCAACCGCAAGAAGGGCATCACCTACCCGAGCTTCGCCGACGAGGGCGGCAGCCTCGAGCTCGAGTTCGTCGACAGCCTGCCGACCCAGGCGATCCCCACGACGTGGGTCATCGACTCCAAGGGCCGGGTCGCGGCCCGCATCATGGACGACAAGCTCCGCGCCTCGACGCTCGCCGGCGTGATCGACGACGTGCAGAAGAGCACGTCGTGACGGACTGGTTCCACGACACCGTCGCTTCGGGCAATCTGCTCCTCGCGGTGCCGGTCGCCGTGCTCGCCGGGCTGGTGTCGTTCTTCTCGCCGTGCGTCCTGCCGCTGCTGCCGGGCTACCTGTCGTACGTCTCGGGGGTCGCGGCGCAGGACCTCGAGTCGGCTCGCCGCGGGCGGCTGCTGGCCGGGTCGCTGCTGTTCGTCCTCGGCTTCAGCGCGGTGTTCGTGCTCGGCGGGGCGCTGTTCGGCTCGGTCGGGCTGCGGCTCGAGGAGCACCAGCGCACGCTCTCGATCGTCACCGGGATCCTGGTCATCGTCATGGGGCTGGTCTTCATCGGGCTCGTCCCGCTGATGCAGCGCGAGGCGCGGGTGCACGCCGTCCCGACCGTGGGCCTGGCCATCGCGCCGGTGCTGGGCGTCTTCTTCGGGCTCGGCTGGACCCCGTGCATCGGGCCCACGTTGTCGGCGGTGCTGTGCCTGTCGTTCTCGGCGGACGACGCGACGGCGTCGCGCGGTGCGTTCCTCACGCTCATCTACTGCCTCGGCCTCGGCATCCCGTTCGTGCTCGCCGCCCTCGGCTTCAGCAAGTTCATGCGGACGGTCTCGTGGTTCAAGCGGCACCAGCGCGGTGTCTCGATCGCCGGTGGCGTCCTGCTCATCGCGGTCGGCGTCATGCTCGTGACCGGCACGTGGAACGACCTCGTCGGCGAGATGCAGACCTGGATCACCGGATTCGAGGCGCCGGTATGAGCCAGCAATGCGGTCGACGCATGCCAGCTGGGGCGCCGGGAGTTCACCCGGTGGTTCTGGCGACAGCTGACCTCGATGCGTACGGCGCTGTTCCTGCTGCTGCTGCTGGCGATCGCCGCCGTGCCGGGTTCGCTCGTGCCGCAGCGGGGCGTCGACGCGCGGGCCGTCGAGGCGTACTTCCTCGACCACCCCAAGAGCGCGCCGACGCTCGACAAGCTCGGCTTCTTCAGCGTCTACACGTCGCCGTGGTTCAGCGCGGTCTACCTGCTGCTGATGGTCTCGCTGATCGGCTGCATCGTCCCGAGGTCGTTCGTCTACCTCCGGGCGCTGCGCGCCCGGCCGCCCAAGGCGCCGCGCAACTTCTCGCGCCTGCCGGCCTCGGCGTCGTTCGAGACGTCGGCATCGGTCGACGAGGTCATCGCCGCGGGTCGCCAGGCGCTCGGCCGGGCCCGGGTCGACGTCGTCGACGGAGGAGCTCAGCGCCGAGCGCGGCTTCCTGCGCGAGGCCGGCAACCTGGTGTTCCACATCAGCGTCGTCGTGGTGCTGGTCGGCGTCGCGGTCGGCACGCTGTTCGGCTATCGCGGCTCGGCGATCGTGACGGAGGGGCAGGGCTTCGCCAACTCCCTGACGCAGTACGACGAGTTCGGCTCCGGATCGCTGTTCAAGGCCGACCAGCTGCCGCCGTTCTCCCTCAAGCTCGACCAGTTCACCGCCAAGTTCCAGCCGCTCGGCAGCCAGCAGGCCGGCGCACCGAGGCTGTTCCGGGCGCAGGGGACCTACACCCCGAAGCCCGGAGCCGGCGAGCGTACGTTCGACATCACGGTCAACCACCCGCTCGAGATCGACGGCACCTCGGTGTTCCTCGTCGGCCAGGGCTATGCGCCGGTGCTCAAGGTCACCGACGCCAACGGCGAGGTCGTGTTCAACGAGGCCGTGCCGTTCCTGCCGAGCGACCCGTCGTACACCTCGAACGGCGTCGTCAAGGTCCCCGACGCCGAGCCGGAGCAGCTCGGCTTCCAGGGCTTCTTCCTGCCGACCGCCGCGAGCGGAGCCGACGGGGCGTCGATCTCGGTCTATCCCGCCGCCGCCAACCCGCTGCTCGGCCTGTTCGTGTGGCACGGCGACCTCGGGCCTCGACGACGGCACACCGCAGTCGGTCTACATCCTCGACAAGTCGAAGATGAAGCAGTACATGAACGGCGCCAAGGGCTACCGCGTCAGCCTGCAGCCGGGCCAGTCGCAGAAGCTGCCCAACGGCGGCACGATCGAGTTCGCCGGCCTCAAGCAGTTCGCCCGGTTCCAGATCAGCTCGTCGCCGGGAGTGCAGGTGCCGCTGATCGGCATCGTCGCCGGCCTGCTGGGCCTCGTCACGTCCCTGACGATCAAGCCGCGCAGGACCTGGATCAGGGCCCGTCGCGACGGTTCACGTACCGTGGTGGAGGTCGCCGTGCTCGACCGCGTCCCCCGTGACGACCTGCCGGCCGACCTGGACGCCTTCCTCGAGCGGTTCCGCGAATCGCTCGGAGAGACAGAGGAGATAAGAACATGACGGCTGCGCAGTACGAGCAGTTCTCCAACTATGCCGTCGCGTCGGCCACCGGCATCCTCGCCCTGGCGTTCGTCGCGTACGTCGCGCAGTGGGGGTTCGCCCGCAAGATCGCGCCCGAACGCGAGCTGGTCGCGCGCCGGCAGCGCCGAGTCGCCGGCGACCGACGAGGAGACCGCCGTCCGAGCGCAGCGACGTCGCCGGCGGCATCGGCTTCTCGCTCACGGGTCTCGCCTGGCTCGTCCTGCTGGCCGGCGTCGTCGCCCGCGGCCTGTCCGCCGAGCGCGTGCCGTGGGGCAACATGTACGAGTTCGGCTGCGCCGCGACGCTGATGGCCCTCACGGCGTACATCGTCCTGGTGCGGATGTGGGCGATCGACTGGGTCGGCCCGATCATCACGGGCTTCGGCACCGTCGTGCTCGGGCCTGTCGGCGCTGGTGTTCGTGCCGCCGGGGCCGCTCGTGCCCGCCCTGCACTCGTACTGGCTCGTGATCCACGTGCTCGGCGCGATGATCTCCGGCTCGGCGTTCCTCGTCGGCGCCGCGGCGTCGGTGCTCTACCTCGTCAAGGCGCGCGCCGAGCGCACCACGGCCGAGGAGGACCGCGTCGGCTTCCTGTGGCGCATCCCGCCGTCGGCCAAGATCGACCAGGTCGCCTACCGCGTGCACGCCTTCGCGTTCCCGATCTGGACGTTCGCCGCGCTGATCGCCGGCCCGATCTGGGCGCAGTACGCGTGGGGCCGCTACTGGGGCTGGGACCCCAAGGAGGTCTGGGCGTTCATCACCTGGGTCGTCTACGCCGGCTACCTCCACGCCCGCGCCACGGCGGGCTGGAAGGGCAAGGCCGCCGCGATCATCGCGCTGATCGGCTTCGCGACGTTCGTCTTCAACTTCGTCGGCATCAACCTCTTCGTGTCCGGCATGCACTCGTACGCCAAATAGGCCGCGGCGTGCGAAACCGACGACCCGTCCCATAGGGTCCTCGGCTATGGGGGCGGAGATCACGGCCGAGGGACTCGTCATGACGTACGGCGACGTGCGCGCCGTCGACGGCGTCAGCTTCACGGTGGCGCCGGGGGAGTTCTTCGGGCTGCTCGGACCCAACGGCGCCGGCAAGACCACGACGCTCGAGATGGTCGAGGGGCTGCGCAAGCCGCAGGCCGGCTCGGTGCGCATCGACGACCACGTGCCGTCGAAGCGCGAGCCGGCGCTGCAACGGCGCATGGGCGTACAGCTCCAGGCGTCGTCGTTCTTCGAGCGGCTCACCGCCCGGGAGCAGCTCGACACGTTCGGCGCGCTCTACGGCGTCGCCGGCCGGGCGTACCGACGAGATGCTCGAGCAGGTCGGCCTGGTCGACAAGGCCGACGACCGCACCGAGGACCTGTCCGGCGGGCAGAAGCAGCGGCTGTCGATCGCCTGCGCGCTGATCCACGACCCCGACGTCGTGTTCCTCGACGAGCCGACCGCGGCGCTCGACCCGCAGGCCCGCCGCAACCTGTGGGACGTGCTGCGCAGCATCAACGACTCGGGCGCACCGTCATCCTGACGACGCACTACATGGACGAGGCCGAGGCGCTGTGCGACCGGGTCGCGATCATGGACGCCGGCAAGATCCTCGAGCTCGACACCCCGCCGCGCTCGTCCGCGGGCTCGACGCGCCCGTACGCATCAGCGTCGCGCCGGGCACGCTCGACGTCGAGGCGGCGCGGGCGATCGCCGGCGTCCGACGACGTCGCCGACGAGGAGTCCGGACTCACGATCACGACGCGCGACCCCGCCCGCATCCTCACCGAGCTCGCCGCATCGCGACGCCCTGGACGGGCTGAGCGTCAAGGGCGCCTCGCTCGAGGACGTCTTCCTCCACCTCACCGGCCGGGAGTACCGCGCATGAGCTCTCCACGGACGACCGCGTTCAGGAGCCTGGCCGTGGCGATGCTCAAGGGCTTCTTCCGCGACAAGATGGCGGTCTTCTTCGCGGTGATCTTCCCGCTGATGTTCCTGGCGCTGTTCGGTGGCTCTGCTGGGCGGCTCGGGCGGCTCCAAGATCGACGTCGAGCAGGTCGGCAAGGTCTCGGTGCTCGACGACGCGCCCAAGGAGGTCCGGGCCTACCTCAAGGAGAGCCTCGACATCCACCGCACGACGACCGAGAAGGCCGCGATCCGCAAGGTGCGCAAGGGCGACGCCGACGCCGATGATCACGCAGCGCGGCGACACCCTCGTCGTACGGTTCTCGCAGGCCGACCAGGTCAAGGCGGCGACGGTCCAGGGCACGTTCCAGGGCATCGTGCAGTCGGCCAACATCGCGGTCACCGGGCAGCAGCCGAAGTACACCCTCAGGCCGACCAGGTCGAGGACGACTCGCTGTCGACGATCCAGTTCTTCACGCCGGGGCTATGGGCTGGGCGATCGCCTCCGGCGCGACGTTCGGAGCCGCCACCAACCTCGTGGTGTGGCGCAAGAACGGGCTGCTGCGCCGGCTGCGCCTGGCGCCGGTCCCGACGTGGGCCGTCGTGCTGGCCCGCATCGCGGTCAGCGTCGCGATCGCGGCGGTCCAGGCGGCGATCTTCATCGGCGTCGGCGCTGGGTCTCTTCGGTCTGCAGCTGACCGGCTCGTGGCCCATGATCATCCCGCTGCTGACGGCCGGCACGCTGTCGTTCATGGCGATCGGGCTGCTCGCCGGCGCGGTGGCCAAGAGCGAGGAGGCGGCGGTCGGCATCGCCAACTTCGTCGTGCTGCCGATGGCGTTCCTGTCGGGCTCGTTCTTCCCGCTCGACGGCGCTCCGGGCTGGGTCACCGCGGTCAGCGAGGTGCTGCCGCTCAAGCACCTCAACGAGGGCATGCTCGACACGATGGTGCGCGGCGAGGGCCCGTCGTCGGCGCTGCTGCCGATCGTGATCCTGCTCGGCTTCGCCGTCGTCGTCTCCGGCGTCGCCAGCCGCGTCTTCCGCTGGGACGACTGACGCGCCCCCAACTTTTGAAGCGTTGGGCAGGTTCCTGCGGTCGTTTTGGGTGCCGAATGCTTCAAAACGTGAACCACTGATGCCACATGGCGTTCATGTGTGGCGCGCACCCGGAGTAGCCCCGCGCCTTGATGGCGCGGTGGACCCGCCACGGGATCTCCTGAGCACGGCCCAGGTCGCCTGAGGTGATCACGATGACGATCCATCCGGCCGCTTCGATGCGCTCCCGCCGGCGGATGTCCTGCTGGCGCTGAGCAGCGGACCGCTCGTGGTGCCACCCGTCGTACTCGACCAGAACCTTCCACCGTTCGAGGACCAGGTCCCCCGGCCGAGGAAGTGCCCGTCGTCATCGAGGATCGCGAGGTTGCACGCGGGTTCGGGCAGTCGAGCGCACACCAGCATCAGTCGGATGATCGTCTCCATCGGTGACTCGACGTTGTCGCGTACGTATGCCACCGCGCGGCGAGCTCGTCGCACACCGTGCAGGTGGCGGTCCAAGGCGTACGCCACGAGGGCGTCGAACGACGTCCTTCCTGTGTGGATCAACCAGTCACCAAGCTGCACGAGCTCGACGAATGTGAGGCGGCCGGCGCAATCGACGAACGTGCGCTCCGGTGCGGTCACCGTGAAGCCATCGAGCTCGATCGTCGAGATCCGTTGCTGGCGCCGGTGCAGAAGGATGCCGAGATGGCGAGTCACATGCGAGCGCGTCGTCGAGAACTCGAGAAGACGGTGGCGCCCCGTCCGCGGCTCCAGGCCGTACAGCCGCATCGCGCTGGTGTGGCTGACGACGACATCGCCCGGCAGCGCAAGGAGCGCGGCGCTCAGGAGGAGGCGAAATGTGATCTCGACATCGGCCGAGATCCACACGCCACGGAACAGCTGGCGGCACCGCTTGCCGGAGAGGACACCTCGCCCGACGCCATGCCGCCTGGCCGTGGCGGTGGTGAACGGGATGGCTTTCAGGGCGGGCGGCAGATCCCGGATGAGCGGCATGACTCGACGATGCCCAGGGCGCCCGGCCGGGTGACCCCACCCAGTCACCGCCTGTGTGAAACCGGATCAGCGTCGTATGCGTTGTGGATCGGCCAACTTTTGAAGCGTTGCGCACTCAAAACGACCCGGGAACCTGCGCAACGCTTCAAAAGTTGGCGCGGCTGGGCTCAGAGGCCCCGGAGGTAGTCGGGGTCGTCGTCGGGGCCTCGCGGGCCGGGTTCGGGGGCGAGGCGGCTTCGGCCGGCTGCCGCCGGGCGCCGAGCGTTCGCGACCGATCGAGCAGCCACAGCAGCGGGCCGATGGCCGATGAGCGAGGATCACCACGAACCACACGGGCTTGGGGATGTAGCGGACCCGTTCGCGGGGCGTCGCGACGAGGTCGAACAAGGCGTAGACGAACAGGGCCACACCGATGACGATGAGTACGAACTTGCCCATGCAGCAACGTTACCGGGGGCGGTGCAACCGGCTCCCGCGTTGACGTCGCGAGCGATTAGGCTGCGGACATGAAGGCTTTCTGGACCTACACGCTCGCCCGCCTCGCCGTGTTCGGGGTGACGTTCGGTGTGGTCTGGCTGATCGCGTCGATCTGGGTCGAGTGGGGCAACCTCACGTCGCTCCTGGTCCTGCTGATCTCCCTCGTGCTCTCCTCGGTGATCTCGATCTTCGCGCTCGCCGGACTGCGCGACAAGCTCGCCCAGAACGTCCAGGAGCGGGCCGCGCGCATGACGCAACGCATCGAGGAGTCGCGCAATGCCGAAGACGTCGACTGAGAGTCGCGCCTGGATCGCCGAGGCCATCCGCCGGGTCGACGCCGACGCCAACCGCAGCGCCGACACCCACCTGCACGTCCTGCCGATCCCGGTCCCGGGCATCGACCTCTACCTCAAGGACGAGTCGGTCCACCCCACCGGCAGCCTCAAGCACCGCCTCGCCCGCTCCCTGTTCCTGTACGCCCTGTGCAACGGCTGGCTCAAGCCCGAGACGACCGTCATCGAGGCGTCGAGCGGATCCACCGCGGTCAGCGAGGCCTACTTCGCGCGGCTCGTCGGGCTGCCGTTCGTCGCGGTCATGCCGGCCACGACCAGCCCGGAGAAGATCGACCTGATCGAGTTCTACGGCGGCCAGTGCCACCTCGTCGACGACCCCGGCACGGTCTACGACGTCGCCGAGCAGCTCGCGAGCGAGTGCGGCGGGCACTACATGGACCAGTTCACGTACGCCGAGCGGGCGACGGACTGGCGGGGCAACAACAACATCGCCGAGTCGATCTTCGAGCAGCTCGCCGCCGAGCCGCACCCGTGCCCGAGCCTGATCGTCGTGGGCGCCGGCACCGGCGGCACGTCGGCGACGATCGGCCGCTTCGTCCGCTATCGCCGGCACGACACCCGGGTCGTGGTCGCCGACCCCGAGAACTCGGCGTTCTTCGGCGGCTGGGAGGCCGACCGGTCCGACGTCACGACCGACCAGCCGTCCCGCATCGAGGGCATCGGCCGCATGCGGGTCGAGAAGTCGTTCGTCGGCGGCGTCATCGACGACATGGTCCACGTGCCCGATGCCGCCTCGATCGCCGCGATGCGCTGGGTGTCGGCGATCCTCGGCCGGCGCGTCGGCGGGTCGACCGGCACCAACGTGTGGGCGTCGCTCCAGCTGATCGGCGAGATGCGTGCGCGCCGGCGAGTCCGGCAGCGTCGTGACGCTGCTGTGCGACGGCGGTGAGCGCTACGGCCACACCTACTACGACGACGCGTGGCTCGAGTCCAAGGGCCTCGACATCACGCCGTATGCCGCTGCGCTCGCCGAGTTCGACAAGACCGGCGTGCTGCCGGCCGTCTAGCTCACGGGCATGATCTCGGCGGACAGCAGGACGCCGTCGTCGATCACGAGCCGGCCCATCGTGCCGCGGGGCTGACGGCGCTTGTCGGTCGGCGATCCGGGGTTGAAGAGCCGCTGGCCGTCCTGCTCGGTGTCCCACGGGATGTGCGAGTGGCCGAACACGACGAGGTCGGCGTCGGGGAACCGGCCGCGCATACGGGCGGCCCGACCGACCTTGTCGCCGCTGATGTGGATCATCGCGACCTTGAGGCCGTCGAGGTCGAGCTCGAGCGTCTCGGGCGCGCCCCAGGCGGCGACGTCCGGGCCGTCGTTGTTGCCGAGCACGACGTGCACCGGGGCGTACGCGGCGAGCTCGTCGAGCACGTCGGGCGTGCAGACGTCGCCGGCGTGCAGGATCACGTCGACGTCGGTCGAGCTGCTCGGCGACGGCCGGCGGCATGGACTTCCAGAAGCGCGGCGCGTGGGTGTCGGCGAGCACCGCGACGCGCAGCACGTCAGGCCCCGATGAACAGCCCGAGCGCGAGCCCGACGGCATACACGAGCTCGGCCAGGCCGGTGTCGCGGAGCACGGGGATCAGCGCCATGCCCTTGCGCGCCCGATGCGACGACCTGGCGGGCGCGTACGGCGAGCGGGACCATCGCCAGGCCCGAGCAGCGCCCAGAGCGTGAACGCCGACGCCCACACCAGCGAGGCGATCGCGACGAGCAGCAGGAAGCGCGTAGAACCGCCGGGTCCAGGTGTCGCCCAGCACGACCGCGAGGGTCTTCTTGCCGGTGACCGAGTCGGTCGGGATGTCGCGCAGGTTGTTGGCGACGAGGATCGCGCAGGCCAGCGACGCCGACGCCGATCGAGCACGCGACGGCGAGCCAGGTGATCTCCTCGATCTGCACGTACGCCGTGCCGAGCACCGCGACGAGGCCGAAGAACACGAAGACGCTGACCTCGCCGAGCGCGCGATAGCCGTACGGCGACGGGCCCGCCGGTGTAGGTCCACGCGGCGCCGATCGCGGCGACGCCGACCAGCAGGAGCCACCAGCTCGAGGTCGCGGCGAGGGCGAAGCCGAACGCGCCGCCGAGCGCGAGGAACAGCAGCGCCGCGCGCTTGACCGAGCGGGCGGGCACGAGGCCGGAGCCGACCAGGCGCAGCGGGCCGACCCGGTCGTCGTCGGTGCCCTTGATGCCGTCGGAGTAGTCGTTGGCGTAGTTGACGCCGATCTGCAGCGAGAGCGACACCCCGAGCGCGAGCAGGGCCTTCCACCAGACGAAGGCGTCGGCGTATGCCGCGGCGCCGGTGCCGGCCAGGACCGGAGCGACGGCGGCCGGGAGTGTGCGGGGCCGGGCGCCGGCGATCCAGAGCTGGCGGGCGAGAGCGAAGGGGTGGTCACGATCGATCAGTCTGCCACCTGACAGTCTGTCAACGTCGAGTTGACGCGATGTGGTCGTCAAGTTAGCGTTGACAGCATGACGATCGACGACGCGGAGTTCTCCGACCTGATCGGCCGGGCCATCGCCCGGCTCGACCCGACGATCGAGCGCCGCCTCGACAGCGAGCCGCAGGCGCACCTCGACCTGGCGGTGCTGACGCACCGGGCGCACGAGGAGACCGGCCGGCTGATGCGCTCGGCGGTGACCTCGGCGCGCGCGGCCGGATGGAGCTGGGAGGCGATCGGCTCGGCCCTCGGCATGACGCCGCCAGGCGGCGCAGCAGCGCTTCGGCCATCGACCCGAGCCGATCCCGGGGACCGCCGAGCATCGCCAGCTGGTCGGGCTCACGGCGTTCAACGAGATCGACGTGCTCAACGCGTGGGGACGCCACGGGTGGCACTCGATCGGCTACGGCCCGCTGTTCCACGACGTCCAGAAGTCGCCGGTGCAGTGGGAGCACAAGCGGGCCGTGATCGGCAGCCGCAAGGCCAAGGACCTCGAGGCCAAGGGCTGGGAGCGCATCGGCACGATGTGGTTCCCGTGGACGTACGTCAAGCGCCCGCTCGACGCCCCGGCCGAGGCCGGTGAGCCGGAATGACCGCCGGCCTCCGGCCGGTCGAGGGGTCGCCGCGCGAGGTGTTCGCGCTCGTCGAGGCGTGGGTTCGCGACGGGGGTGAGCCGATCGTCGTCCGTACGTCCGGCAGCACCGGCGAGCCCAAGGACGTCGTGCTGTCCCACGCGCGCGGTGCTGGCGTCGGCGCAGGCGAGCCTCGACCGGCTCGGCGGCCCGGGCGGCTGGCTGCAGGCCATGCCGGTCACCGGCGTCGGCGGCCTGCAGGTGCTCGTACGCTCTGCGGTCGCCGGGCTCGAGCCCGTGTACGCCGACGAGCACGCGTCGCTGGGTGCGGCGATCGCGGCGATCCCGGGTCGAGCGGCGCTATGCCTCGCTCGTGCCGACGCAGGCGCACCGGCTCGTCGAGTCGGGCGAGGTCGGCGTGCTCGCCGGCCTCGACGCGTTGCTGATCGGCGGCGCGGCGGTGCCGCCGGACCTGCTCGACGCGCTGCGATCGGCCGGCGTGCGGGTCGTGCGGACGTACGGGATGAGCGAGACCTGCGGCGGCTGCGTCTACGACGGGCTGCCGCTCGACGGCGTGCAGATGCGGATCGACGACTCCGGCCAGGTGCACCTTGCCGGGCCCGTGCTGTTCGACGGCTACGCCGACCCGGAGGCCACCGCGCGGGTGCTGCACGACGGCTGGTTCGCCACCGCCGACCTCGGCGAGATCGACGAGGACGGCCGGCTGCACATCACGGGTCGCAGCGATGACGTCGTGATCAGCGGCGGCGTCAACGTGCCGCTGCCGGCGGTGACGGCCGCGCTGCGGATGTACGAGGGCGTGCGCGATGCGGTCGCGATCGGCGTGCCGGACGAGGAGTGGGGATCGCGGGTCGTGGCCTACCTCGTGCCCGACGATGCGGTGTGCCTCGACGGGCTGCGGCTCGACGAGCTGCGCGACGGCGTCGAGGAGGCCGGGCTGCCGCGCACCTGGGCGCCGCGCGAGGTCGTCCTGCGTCGACGCCCTCCCGCTGCTCCCGGGCGGCAAGCTCGACCGCGAGAAGCTGCGCCGCGCCGCTGGCGCGCTAGGCCACCGCCCCCGCGATGGCGTCGTCGATCGGGGTGTCGCCGCTGACGAGCTCCCACTGGCGGTTGATCGTGGCCGGCTCGTCGAGCACGGCGACGATGACGGCGGCGACGTCGGCACGAGGGACCTGCGCGCGCTCGACGGTCTCGGCCAGCTCGACCAGGCCGGTCGGCTCGTCGTCGGTCAGGCCGCCCGGCCGGATGATCGTCCAGTCCAGGTCGCTGCCGCGCAACGCGATGTCGGCGTCGCGCTTGGCCTCGACGTACGCCTTCCAGACGTCGCCCGCGTCGGCGCCGATCGGCTGGTCGACGGCGATCGCCGAGATCTGCACGAACCGGCGTGACGCCGGCGGCCTCGAGCCCCCTTGATCGACTTGAGCGACCCGCCGAGGTCGACGGTTCGCTTGCGCTCGATGTTGCCGTCCGGCCCGCCGCCGGCCGCGAACACCACGGCATCCGCGCCGGTGAACGCCTCCGCGAACGCGTCGGCGCCGTCCTGCTCGATGTCGAGGATGCCGACCTCGGCGCCCAGCGCCTCGAGCTCGGCGGAGTAGTCGGGGTTGCGCACGAGCGCCACGGGCTGGTGCCCGGCGTCGACGAGCAAGGGGATGAGGAGGCGGGCGATCTTGCCGTGGCCTCCGACGATGGCGATTCGAGTCATGCTTCCACGGTACGGAGGCGGGGCTAGGTTGCCAGTCGTGCAGTTCCGTACGTACGCCATCGCGATGCCCACGCGGTTCCGCGGCATCGACCGGCGCGAGGGGATGCTCGTCGAGGGGCCGGCCGGCTGGGCCGAGTTCAGCCCGTTCCTCGACTACGACGCCCGCGAGAGCGCGCCGTGGCTCGCCGCGGCGCTCGACTCCGCCGAGCGCGAGTGGCCCACGCCCGTACGCTCGCAGGTCGCGGTCAACTGCACCGTCCCCGCCGTCGGCCCCGAGCAGGCGGCAGCGCATCGTGCGCAGCAGCGGCTGCTCGACCGCCAAGGTCAAGGTCGCCGAGAAGGGCCAGACCCTCGCCGACGACGTCGAGCGCGTCGAGGCGGTACGCGACGCGATCGGGCCGCAGGGCAAGGTGCGCGTCGACGCCAATGGCGGCTGGTCGGTCGACGAGGCGATCAGCGCGATCGCCGCCCTCAACATCGCCGCACACGGCCTGGAGTACGTCGAGCAGCCCTGCGCGTCCGTCGAGGACCTCGCCGCCGTACGCCGCAAGGTCGGCGTCCCGATCGCCGCCGACGAGTCGATCCGCCGGGCCGACGACCCGTTCCGCGTCGTCGAGCTCGAGGCCGCCGACATCGCGGTGCTCAAGGTCGCACCGCTCGGTGGTGTCCACGCCTGCCTGCGGATCGCCGAGCAGATCGGCCTGCCGGTCGTGGTGTCCAGCGCCGTCGAGACGTCGATCGGCCTCGCCGCCGGCCTCGCCCTCGCCGGCTGCGCTGCCCGAGCTGCCGTACGCCTGCGGCCTCGCCACCACGTCGCTGCTCGCCGGCGATGTCGTCGCCGAGCCGCTCAGGCCGGTCGACGGGTTCCTCCCTGTCGGGCGCCAGGTGCTCGACCCCGCGGCGTACGACGCGGTCGCCGCCGACGGCGAGACCGACGCCCGCTGGCAGGCGCGGCTGTCGGCCGTACGCGCGGTGCTGGCATGAGCTCGACGAGCAGAAGGCGGTCGGCGTCGCTCGACGGTTCGTGATGTCGATGCTGTCGTGGCATGTGACGGACGCCGTGCTCGCACCCGGCTCCCGGTCCGGCCCGCTCGCGCTGGCGCTGCGCCGCCGCCGACGAGCAGGGGCTCATCCGCCTCCACGTCCGCGTCGACGAGCGCGAGGCCGGCTTCCTCGCGCTCGGCCTGGCGAAGGCGTCCCGGCGACTGGTGCCGGTCATCACGACGTCTGGCACCGCGGTCGCCAACCTGCACCCGGCGATGCTCGAGGCCATGCACGCCGGCGTCCCGGTGCTCGCGGTCACCGCCGACCGCCCCTCGCGGCTGCGGGGGACCGGCGCCAACCAGACGACCGACCAGCGCGAGATCTTCCCCGGCGTGCCCGTTCATCGAGCCGGGTCAACGCTGATCTGGCGGCGGGCCCGCGCACCTCAACCTCGAGCTCGACGAACCACTGGTCGAGCCGATCGACTGGGACTTCCCGATCAACGTCGAGTCGTCGGCACGGTTCGACGACGACCGCAGACCCGCCACGACCCTCGACATCGGCCCCCGCACGGTCGTCGTCGCCGGCGACGACGCGAAGCAGCCCGCGCGCGTCCTCGCCCGCGACGCCGGCTGGCCGCTGCTGGCCGAGCCGAGCTCGGGGTCCCGCAACGGCGAGGCCCTCATCGCGTACCGGATGCTGCTGCAGCCACTCGCCGCTGGCCGAGCAGATCGAGCGGGTCGTGAGCTTCGGCCACGCCACCCTGTCGCGCCCGGTCACGCAGCTGCTGTCCCGCACCGACATCGAGATCGTCCACGTCGGCACGCAGGAGACGTTCCCAGTCCCGGCCGGCGACAACGTCCGGTTCGCCGAGGTCGGTCGACCACGCGGGCGCGGACGACACCAGCCTGGCTCGACGAGTGGCACGACGCCGACGCCAAGGCCACCGCAGGCGATCGACGGCGAGCTCGACGGCACCACCCCCTACGACGTCGCCCGCACGATCAACGCCGCCGTCCCGCCCGAGGGGCTGCTGTTCATCGGCTCGTCCAACCCGATCCGCGACCTCGACCTGGTGGCCCGGCCCTACACGGTCGGCGAGCGGCGGCTGATCATCGCCAACCGCGGGCTGGCCGGCATCGACGGCGTGCTGTCGAGTGCGATCGGCGCCGCCCTCGCGCGTACGTCCAGCCGCTCGATCGCCTACGTCGGCGACCTCACGTTCCTGCACGGCAGCAACGGCCTGCTGATCGGACCGGCTGAGCCGCGGCCGGACCTCACGATCGTCGTCGCCAACGACGACGGCGGCAGCATCTTCTCGACGCTCGAGCAGGGCGCGCCGGAGTATGCCGCGACGTTCGAGCGGGTCTACGCGACGCCGACCGGCGCCGACATCGGGGCGCTCTGCGCAGGGGTACGGCGTCCCGCACCGGCGCGTCGAACCCGCCGATCTCGCCGCCGCGCTCGAGGAGGACGTCACCGGCATCCGGGTCCTCGAGGTGCCGGTCGACCGCGTCCGGCCGCCGCGACCTGACGGCCCGGATCGGCGCCGCTGTCAGGGCCGTCCTCCAACCCTGACAGTGGTTGTGTCATTGACATACCCGCAGTAGGTTGTGTGGCACGTCACGGCCGCTGAAAGGGAGTCATGGGCGACGACAGCTACGACTACATCGTCATCGGATCGGGCAGCGCGGGCGGAGTCGTCGCCGCGCGCCTGACCGAGGACCCGTCCGTGTCGGTGCTGCTCCTCGAGGCCGGGCCCGACGATGACGACGACATGATCCACCTGCCGGCGGGCTTCCCGGCGCTGTTCAAGACCAAGTGGGACTGGGGCTACCAGACGACCCCGCAGAAGCAGCTCGACGGGCGCCGCGCCGACTGGCCGCGCATGAAGGCGCTCGGCGGCTGCTCGTCGATGAACGCCATGATCTACATCCGCGGCAACCGCGCGGACTACGACGAGTGGCGCGACGCCTATGGCGCCACCGGCTGGGGCTATGACGACGTCCTGCCCTACTTCAAGAAGGCCGAGGGCAACACCCGGCTGCACGACGAGTTCCACGGCACCGACGGCCCGCTGCACGTCGAGGACCGCCGCTACAGCCACGAGCTGAGCCACGCGTTCGTCGAGTCGGCCGTGTCGGCGGGCTTCAAGCGCAACGACGACTTCAACGGCGCCGAGCAGGAGGGCGCCGGGCTCTACCAGGTGACGTGCAAGAAGGGTCGCCGCTGGTCGGTCGCGGATGCCTACATCCATCCCGCCCGCAGCCGGCCCAACCTGACGGTGCTCACCGAGGCGTTCGTGACCCGCATCGAGCTCGAGGGCACGCGCGCGACCGGCGTGACCTACCGCCGCGGAGGCGTGACCCACACGGCGCGCGCCAAGGCCGAGATCGTCCTGTCGGCGGGTGCCATCGCGAGCCCGCAGATGCTGATGCTCTCGGGGATCGGCCCGGGAGCGCACCTGCGCGAGCACGGCATCGACGTACGCGTCGACCTGCCGGGAGTCGGCCAGAACCTGCAGGACCACCCCGTCTCGGGCGCGCTGTTCTACACCAAGAACACCACCGACCTCGCCGAGTTCCAGTCCCTCGGCAACCTCCTCAAGGCGCAGAAGGCCGGGCGTGGCCCGCTGACCTCCAACGTCGGCGAGGCGGGCGGCTTCTTCCGCACCCGCGACGACATGGCCGCGCCCGACATGCAGTTCCACGTGGCGCCGTCCGGGTTCTACGACAACGGTCTGCACGAGCCCGTACGCCGGGGGCTGACGATCGCCTCGACGCTCGTACGCGTCGAGAGCAAGGGCCACATCAAGCTGCGCTCCGCGGATCCGACCTGGCACCCCGAGATCGAGGCGGGCTACTTCGCCGACGGGGCCGACCTCGACGCGATGATCGCCGGCTATCGCGCCGTGAAGCGAGATCGTCAGCCAGGGCCCACTCGCCAAGCTGATCGACGAGCCGTGGATCCCGGCAACGGCCGACCCCACGACGGACGACATCGTCGCCGCGATCGGCCAGCTGTGCCAGACGCTCTACCACCCGGTCGCGACCTGCGCGATGGGCACGATCGAGGGCAGCGTCGTCGACCCCGAGCTCAAGGTCCACGGCGTCGAGGGCCTGCGGGTCGCCGACGCCTCCGTCATGCCGCGCGTACCCCGCGGCAACACCAACGCACCCGCCATCATGGTCGGCGAGAAGGCCGCCGACCTCATCAAGGAGTACCGCATGACCGCAACGCTGCGAACCCACCGTCGAGAGCGGCACCACGCCGACCTTCGAGTCGCTCAACCCGGCCAACGGCGACGTCGTCGGCACCTACCCCATCCACGGCAAGGCCGAGGTCGACGCCGCAGTCGCTCGTGCCCGCGAGGCGGCCGAGTGGTGGGGCGGCCTCAGCTTCAAGGAGCGCGGCGAGTACCTCCTGACCTGGCGCAGCGTCATCACCCGCCGCATCGCGCAGCTCGCCGAGCTCTCGCACCGCGAGAACGGCAAGCCGCACGGCGATGCCCAGCTCGAGATCATCATCGCGATCGACCACATCGCGTGGGCCGCCAAGCACGCCAAGAAGGTCCTCGGTCCGCAGAAGGTCTCCGCGGGCCTGCTCATGGCCAACCAGGCCGCGTCCGTCGAGTACCACCCGCTCGGCGTCGTCGGCGTCATCGGCCCGTGGAACTACCCCGTCTTCACGCCGATGGGCTCCATCGCGTACGCCCTCGCCGCCGGCAACACCGTCGTCTTCAAGCCCAGCGAGTACACGCCGGGCATCGGGACAGTGGCTCGCCGACACGTTCACCGAGGTCGTGCACGGTCGCCCGGTCCTCCAGGTCGTCACCGGCCTCGGCGAGACCGGCAACGCCCTGTGCACCGCCGACATCGACAAGCTCGCGTTCACCGGATCGGGCCCGACCGGCAAGAAGGTCATGGCCGCGTGCGCCGAGAACCTCACGCCGGTCCTGATCGAGGCCGGCGGCAAGGACTCGCTGATCGTCGACGAGGACGCCGACCTGACCAAGGCTGCCGAGGCGGCGCTGTGGGGCGGCATGTCCAACGCCGGCCAGACCTGCATCGGCACCGAGCGCGTGTACGTCCACGAGAAGGTCTTCGACGCGTTCGTCAAGCGAGATCACCGAGCAGGCCAAGGACCTGCGCGCCGGCGACGACCCGGGCGCCAAGCTCGGCCCCATCACGATGCCGTCGCAGATCGGCATCATCAAGAGCCACATCGACGACGCGATCGCCAAGGGCGCCACGGTCGTCATGGGCGGCGCCGACGCGGTCGGTGAGCGCTTCGTGCAGCCGACGATCCTGACGCACGTGCCCGAGGACTCCACCGAGATCACCGAGGAGACCTTCGGCCCCACGCTGGCGATCAACCCGGTCGCGAGCATGGACGAGGCGATCGAGCTGACCAACGCGACGTCGTACGGGCTGGCCGGCGCGGTGTTCTCCAAGAAGAACGGCGTCGACATCGCCCGCCGCGTCCGGTCGGGCATGACGTCGGTCAACTCGGTCATCGCGTTCGCCGCGGTCCCGGGCCTGCCGTTCGGCGGCGTGGGCCAGTCCGGCTTCGGCCGCATCCACGGTCCCGACGGGCTCAAGGAGTTCACGTACGCCAAGGCGATCACCCGCCAGCGCATGCGGCCGCTCATGATGCTGACGTCGTTCGCGCGTGACGCCAAGACCGACAACAAGGCGCTCAAGCTCATCACCGTGATGCACGGAGGCAAGAAGACGCTCAAATAGAGGCGACGCAGCGCTGGGCGAGCCGTGCGAAGGCCGCTCGCAGCGAGCTGGCGCCGAGATCTGAGGTACGTACGTCACCAGATCTAGGTAACTCGCCCGATGTGGGGGGCTACCTCATACGACGACTCTGGACTCATGATCCTGAGTCCAGAACAGTTCGTACCCCTCGAGGTGAGCCGCCACCACGCGGCCGCTCTCGCCCTGTCCGAGATCTCGCGCCACGAGCGTGACCGTACGGGATTCGCGCCTCGGCGCACCCGCAAGGCCCGGCGCGGCCTGGTCGTACGCCTCGTCAGCATGACGGTGGGGCGGACGGCACACGTATGACCGTCGTCCCGTTGTCGGTCGAGTCCGACATGATTGACGACATGGCCAACGACCGGACGCCCGCGACACCCCTCATCGGACGTGTCCGCGAGCTCGAGCAGCTGCTCGAGGCCGCCGGCGTGACCAACCCCGATGCTCGCGACGTCGTGCTGATCGGCGGCGACGCCGGCATCGGCAAGACCCGGCTGCTGCGTGAGCTCGGCGCACGGGCGCGCGCCGCCGGCCACCGCGTGCTGGCCGGCCACTGCCTCGACCTCGGCGACAGCGCACCGCCCTACCAGCCGTTCTCCGAGGCATTCGCCTCCGCTCGACGACGGCGAGCGCGACGAGCTCGCCGCCCGCTTCCCTGCCCTCGGGCCGCTCCTGCCCTGGCCCTCGTCCGCGCCCGGAGACGGCGTCGAGCGCGCCGAGCTGTTCGCCTCGGTCGTCGCCGGACTCGACTCGCTCGCCGCTGACCAGCCCCTGCTCCTGGTGATCGAGGACGCCCACTGGGCCGACGCCTCGACCCGCCACCTCATCCGCTTCGTGCTGTCCCACGGATTCCACGGCCCGGTGCACGTCGTCGTGAGCTATCGCGCCGACGACCTCCACCGCCGCCACCCGCTTGCGCCAGGCCCTGTCGGAGTGGGTGCGCCTGCCGGGCGTACGCCGCATCGAGCTCGAGCCGCTCGACGACGCCGACGTCGTCGACCTGATCCGCGCCCATGGCGCCGACGCGCTCGACAGCGAGAGCCTGCTCGCGGTCGTACGCCGTGCGGCCGGCAACGCGTTCTTCGCCGAGGAGCTGCTCGACGCCGGGCTCGCCAACGTCGACGGAGCGCTGCCCGAGACCCTCGCCGACCTGTTGCTGATGCGCCTCGAGCGGCTCGACGACAACGCCCGCCGGCTCGTACGCGCGGCGGCGTGCTCCGACGCGCGCCACGACTACACCGTCCTGACCCGGGTCGTCGGCCTGCCCGGAGGACGAGCTCGACGAGGCCCTTCGCTCGGCGATCGACCACAAGGTCCTGACGCGCAGTGGGCGACGACTCCTACTGGTTCCGTCACGCCCTCCTCGCCGAGGCCGTGCGCGACGACCTGCTTGCCGGGCGAGCGCCGGCGCATCCACGCGGCCTATCTCGAGGCGCTGACGTCGGGCAGCCGCCGCGGCCCTGCCGCCGAGATCGCGCTGCACGCGCTCGGCGCCGGCGAGCGCGAGACCGCGTTCCTGGCCAGCGTCCAGGCAGCCGAGGACGCCCAGCGGCTGTCCGGCTACGACGAGGCGGCCCAGCACTACGAGCAGGCGTTGACGCTGGTCGATGCCGCGCCGGCCGACCTCGACCTGGTCAAGCTCGTGATCGATGCGTCGTCGGCCCTCGTCACGTCAGGTCGGCTGCTGCGCGCCGTCGAGCTGCTGCGCGACCACCTCGCCCAGCTCCCGTCCGATGCGCCGGCGGAGACGCGCGGGCGGCTGCTCGTCGCGATCGGCGACACGGCCTACTACGCCAACCTCGACAGCGAGGCCGAGCAGGCGAGCGTCGAGGCCGCCAAGGTCGTGCCCGACGAGCCGACCGAGCTGCGCGCCGAGGTCGCGGCCCTGCGGGCGCGCATGGCGTCCAACCGGCGGCCGCCACGAGGAGGCGATCGAGTGGGGCGAGCGAGCGCTGGCGATCGCCGAGCAGATCGGTGCGGCCGACGTCATCGCCGACGCCAAGGCCACGTTGACCCGCGTCATGGTCCGCACGGGCGACGACCCCGAGAAGGCCAAGCGCGGCTTCCTCGAGCTCGTCGAGGTCTCCCGCGCCGACGGCCACGTGCTGGGTGAGCTGCGTGGACTGCACCAGCTCGCGTTCGTCCACTACAACGCGGGCGAGCTCGACGACGCCGAGGCACGCGTTCCGGCAGGGCATGACTTCGCGCCGCGGAGACGGGCTGGGCGTGGGGACCCTACGGCTTCGACGGCCGCTTCTACTCCGCCCTCATCTGCTACATGCGGGGCCGGTGGGACGAGGCGCTCGCGCTGCGCGACGTCGGTGCCGACGCGCCGGCCATCCCCGATGCGTCGCTCGCCGCGATCGCCCTCATGGTCCACGCCGGCCGGGGCGATGTCGAGGAGATCGAGCGCACCCTCACGATGCGCTCGCTGTGGCGTCATGAGGTCGCCGCCTCGGTCCACGCGACCTCGGGCTTGATCGAGCTCCACGGCGTCGCAGGCGACCTGCCGGCCGCCCGCCGGGCATTCGACGACCTCGTCGAGCTGGAGACCCGGGCCTGGGACGAGCCGCTGTTCTCCGGGCGGCATCCGGCTCGCCTCGCTGCTGATCGGCCAGTACGCCACGGCCGTCCCGTCGCTCGACCGTGCTGAGCAGGCGCCGCTGCTCGAGCAGGCCGCCGAGCTGGTCGACTTCGCCGACCGTGTCGCGGCCGGCGATCGGTCCCGCTGGGTCCCGAAGGGCGTGGCGTGGCAGGTCCGGGTGCATGCCGAGCACGCGCGACTGCGGTGGCTGTGCGGCGTCGACGTGCCCGAGGTCGACGAGCTGACCGACCTGTGGCGGCGCGCGCGCGAGGCGTTCATCGGCATGGACGACCCCTACGAGACCGCGCAGATCGGCGACGCGACTGGCCGCCGTGCTGCTCACGAGCCGGCGGCGAGGCCGAGGGCAAGCAGCTGCTCGGCGAGGCGCGAGCCACCGCCGAACGACTCGGCGCCCGGCCGCTGCTCACCGAGATCAACGGGCTCACGCGTCGGCCGGCGAAGTCCGACGTCGAGCTGACCCCGCGCGAGCGCGAGGTCCTCGAGCAGGTCAGCGCCGGCCGCAGCAACGGTGAGATCGCGTCCCGGCTGTTCATCAGCACCAAGACCGTCTCGGTGCACGTCTCCAACATCCTCGCCAAGCTGGGCGCCGCGGGCCGCACCGAGGCAGCGGCCATCGCGCGTCGACGCGGACTCCTCGACGACTGACGCAGCTCGACTCGATAGCCTGACGCCGTGCCATTTCACCGCTACGTCGCGCTCGGCGACTCATTCACCGAAGGCGTCGGCGACAACGACGCGTCGCTGCCCAACGGCGTACGCGGCTGGGCGGACCGCGTCGCCGAGGTGCTCGCCGGCGACGACTTCACCTACGCCAACCTCGCGATCCGGGGCCGTCAGCTGCTCCCGATCCTGGCCGAGCAGATCGATCCGGCGATCGAGATGAAGCCCGACCTGGTCAGCATCTACGCCGGCGCCAACGACGTCCTGCGCCCGCGGATCGACATCGACCGGCTCGTGGCGGCCTACGACGCGGCGCTGGGCCGGGTCGTCGATGCCGGCGCGCACCTGCTGCTGTTCACGGCGTACGACCCGGGTGGCTCGCCCGTGTTCGGGGCGCTGCGCGGCCGGTTCGCGATCTACAACGAGCTCGTGCGGCAGGTCGCCGACAAGCATGGCGCGACGCTGGTCGACTTCTGGCGCCTGCGTGACTACCGCGACGACCGGCTCTGGGACGTCGACCGCATGCACATGTCGAGCCTGGGTCACCAGCGCATGGCCATGGCGGTGCTGGATGCGCTCGGCGTCGAGCACGACCTGACGATGCCCGAGCTGCCGCCCCAGCCGTTGCTCACCGCCAAGGAGCGGCGCGCGGCCCACGTCGAGTGGGCCAAGGCGCACGCCGCGCCGTGGGTCAAGCGCCGCCTCACCGGCGTCTCGTCCGGCGACAACCTCACGCCCCGCTGGCCGACCCTCACCCCCGTCGAGCGGTGACCAGGAACCGCGTACGGTGCCTAGCGTCACCGCCCGGGGAGGGTCAGGCGCGTACGGCGCAGGGCCGTGAGCTGCAGCGCCGCGAAGGCCGCGACGATGCCGGCCTGCAGGATCGTCCAGACCTCGCCGGTCGTCGTGAGGTCGAACCAGCCGAGGGCGACGACGGCGACCGAGCCGATGGCCCAGACGACGTTGACCTCGGCGGCGAACGTGGCCCAACCCCGAGGGATCGGCCGGCGCGTGCCGGTGACCGCCAGGATCACGGCGCAGACGGCGAGGAACGCGCCGATCGCGACGAAGTGCATCGGCGAAGGCCCGAGCAGCGAGTCGAGGACCGCGGCACCGGCGAGGTACGCGAGTCCGTTCGCCCCGGTCACGGCGGCATCGAGCAGGAGCGCGGTCTTGAGCGAGACCGGGCCCGTGGTGGCAGTGGTGGTGTGTGCAGTGGTGGAGTTCATGCCGCCGAGTCTGCGCAGCCCAGGTAGGCGTCGCAATTACCTGTGAGGTCATGGCCCTGCGCCAGCCGATCGGGAAGAGTGGCGGCATGACGACCACCGCCACGACCTCGCCCGTCGGCGCCCTGCTGCGCGACTGGCGCCAGCGCCGCCACTACAGCCAGCTCGACCTGTCGATCGAGGCCGGCATCTCGTCGCGCCACCTGAGCTTCGTCGAGACCGGCCGGTCGCGCCCCAGCCGGGCCATGGTGCTGCAGCTCGCGGCGACCCTCGAGGTGCCGAAGCGGGAGCAGAACCAGTTGCTCATCGCCGCCGGGTTCGCGCCGGCATTCCCCGAGCGCCCGCTCGACGATCCCGACCTGGCGGCGATCCGCGCCGGCCTCGACCGGGTCCTCACGGCGTACGAGCCCTACCCGTGCCTGGTCGTCGACCGCGGCTGGAACATGGTCATGGCGAACGCCGGGGTCGCACCGCTCCTCGAGGATGTCGCGCCCCACCTGCTGGAGTCGCCGAACGCCCTGCGCATCAGCCTGCACCCCGAGGGGCTCGCGCCGCGGATCCGCAACCTCGCGGAGTGGCGGTTCCACGTCCTCGGCCGGCTGGCCCGCGAGGCAGCGGCGAGCGGCTCGGAGGTGCTCCGCTCGCTGCACGAAGAGCTGCTGGACTATCCCGGCGGCCTGCAACCCGGCATCGACGACGGGGGCGTCGCCGTGTCGATGGTGCTCGACTCGCCGGACGGACCGTTGTCGTTCATCAGCACCGTGACGACGTTCGGCACGGCGCTGGACCTGACGGCCGCCGAGCTCAGCATCGAGGCGTTCCTGCCCGCCGACGACGCGACCGCGAAAGCCCTGCAGGCCTAGTCGCGCGGGCGTCAACGCGTCGCGCACCGGTATGAGCTTGGCGTTCGACTCCGCCAGCTCGTCGGCCGGCACCGAGTCCGCGACGATCCCGCAGCCGGCGAACAGGCGGACGACCGATCCGTCGCCCTCGATCTGCGCCGACCGCAGGCCGATGCCCCACTCGCCGTCGCCCGACGCGCCGATCCAGCCGACCGGTCCGGCGTAGCGGCCGCGGTCGAGCAGCTCGATCTCGGCGATCAGGCGTACGGCCTCGGCGGTCGGCGTGCCGCCCACGGCCGCCGACGGGTGCAGCGACGCGGCCAGGCTGAGGGCGCTGGCGTCGTCGCGGATGACGCCGGTGACGTCCGTCGCGAGGTGCATGACGTTGGGCAGGTGCAGCACGAACGGCGTCTCCGGCACGTTCATGCTGGTGCAGTGCGGAGCGAGCGCCTCGGCGACCGACCGGACGGCGTACTCGTGCTCCTCGAGGTCCTTGCTGGACCTGGCGAGTGAGCCCGCGAGTGCGAGGTCGTGCGCGTCGTCTCCCGTACGCCTGATGGTGCCGGCGAGCACGCGCGACGTGACGAGCCCGCGCTCGAGCCGCACCAGCATCTCCGGCGTCGAGCCGAAGAAGCCGTCGACGTGGAACGTCCAGCAGCTGGGGTAGTCCGCGGCGAGCCGGGCCAGCGGCGCGCGTACGTCGAGGGGCTCGTCGAGGGTCGCGACCAGGTCGCGCGCCAGGACGACCTTGTCGAGGCCGCCCTGCTCGATCCGCCGGACCGCCTCGCCGACCAGGCCCTGCCACGTGACGCTGTCGACCGGGCCGTCGGCGAACGTCGTGCCGACCGGATCGTCCGGCACCGAAGCGGTGAGGGCGGGCGCCGAGCTGATGCCCGATGCCGATGACCGTGATCCAGGCGACCCCGTCGCGCCGTCCCACGACGACCTCGGGGACGACGAGCGTGCTGCCCTCGGCGTCGTCGGTGAACGTGAAGGAGCCGAACGCCACGAGACCTGATCCGGGGACGTCGACGTCATCGCGTACGACGGCGTGCGCCGAGAGCTCCCGCCACCAGTCCGAGGCGTCGGTGAACCGCTCGGGCCCGGCCGTCGTGAACTCCGCGGCGCGACCCCAGCCGACGAGCCCGTCACCGCCGTGGACCCACGCGAGGGCGTCGGTCGGAGGGAGGAGGGCGAGCAGCGGCACCGGGGTCGTCGATGCGGCGACGAGCGGACCAGGAGTGGTGCCATCGCAGCATCGACTGCAGGGTTGCTCACAGTGAATCGAGCGTACCCGTGGCAGGGTGGAGCGGTGAGCAGAGCCGGTCTGGACAAGGAACCCCACGACGTCGCGAAGATGTTCGACGGGGTCGCTGAGAAGTACGACCTGACCAACGACGTGCTGTCCCTCGGGCAGGACCGCCGTTGGCGCAAGCGCGTCGTGGACCTCGTCGCCCCGCAGCCCGGCGAGACGATCCTCGACCTCGCCGCCGGCACCGGCACGTCGAGCCAGCCGTTCGCCGACGCGGGCGCGACGGTCGTGCCGTGCGACTTCTCGATCGGCATGCTCGAGGTCGGCAAGCGCGAACGTCCCGGCCTGGCCTTCACCGCCGGCGACGGGACGCTGCTGCCGTTCGCCGACGAGACGTTCGACGCCGTCACGATCTCGTTCGGGCTGCGCAACATCGTCGACCCGATCGCCGGCCTGCGCGAGCTGCTGCGGGTCACCAAGCCGGGTGGCCGCATCGTGGTCTGCGAGTTCAGCACGCCGACGTGGGGCCCGTTCGAGGCGGTCTACAGCAACTACCTCATGCGCGCGCTGCCGACGATCGCCCGCAAGGTCTCGTCCAACCCCGAGTCCTACGTCTACCTCGCCGAGTCGATCCGCGAGTGGCCCGACCAGAAGGGCCTCGCGCTCCGCATGGTCGAGGCCGGCTGGGGCAAGGTCGAGTGGCACAACCTCTCCGGCGGCATCGTGGCGCTGCACCACTCGTTCCGGCCCTGACACCGCTCCTCAGCCGGAGGTTAGTGTGACCTCAGTTACAACCACCGGTGGACGGGCGTAGGGTGAGACCGTGATCACGTTGTGAAGCAATTCACAAGCGCACGAACACACACAGCTCTTGCTCTGTCGGTTGAAGCCTGGGAGGTGCCGTGACGGCTTACACGCCGATCATCGTGCTCGGAGCCATTGCGGCCGCATTCGCCATCGGCAGCGTCGCGATCGCCCCGCTGACCGGGCCCAAGCGCTACAACCGCGCCAAGCTCGACCGCTACGAGTCGGGCATCGAGCCGAGCCCGCTGCCCGAGGGCGGCGGCAAGGTCTCGATCCGCTACTTCATCATCGCGATGCTGTTCATCGTGTTCGACATCGAGATCATCTTCCTCTACCCGTTCGCCGTCGCCTTCGACGCGCTCGGCTGGTTCGGGCTGATCGAGATGTTCATCTTCATGGCTGACGGTGTTCATCGCCTATGCGTACGTCTGGCGCCGTGGAGGCCTCGAATGGGACTAGAAGAGAAACTGCCGTCGGGGTCCTGCTCTCGACCGTCGAGGGACTCGCCGGCTACATGCGCAAGGCCTCGTTCTGGCCCGCGACCTTCGGGCTCGCGTGCTGCGCGATCGAGATGATGACGTTCGGCGCCCCGCGGTTCGACTCGGCGCGCTTCGGCATGGAGGTCTTCCGCCCGTCGCCGCGCCAGGCCGACCTGATGATCGTCGCCGGCCGGGTCAGCAACAAGATGGCCCCGGTCGTGCGCCAGATCTACGACCAGATGGCCGGCCCCAAGTACGTCCTCGCGATGGGCGTCTGCGCCAGCTCCGGCGGCATGTTCAACAACTACGCGATCGTCCAGGGCGTCGACCACGTCGTGCCGGTCGACATGTACCTCCCCGGCTGCCCGCCCCGCCCCGAGATGCTGATCGACGCGATCCTCAAGCTGCATGACCAGATCCAGCACGAGAAGCTCGGCGCCAACCGCCTCGACGAGATCAAGCAGGACGAGAAGGTCGCCCTCCTCGCCACGCCGACCTCGGCGATGAAGGGGCTCATGCGCTGATGGTCGACGCAAAGGGCAACAAGGACGCGCGGGACAAGGGCACCGAGACCCAGGACGGCTCGCACGAGACGCAGGCCGAGCTGGTCAAGAGCGACGCGGTCGAGCTCGAGATCGTCGAGGTCCGCGAGGGCGCGTTCGGCGTCCGCGGCACGGGCGACACCAGCGGCTTCGGCGGCCTGACCCGGCCGGTCATCATGCCGGGCGCGAGCCAGCGCCCCTACGGCGGCTGGTACGACGAGGTCGCCGACCAGCTCGCGACGATCACCGAGCTCGACGAGGCGATCGAGAAGGTCGTCGTCGACCGCGGCGAGATCACGTTCTTCATCCGCCGGCACAAGCTCGCTCGAGACCGTGACGCACCTGCGCAACGACCCGTGCTGCGCTTCGAGTTCTGCTCCAGCGTCTGCGGCGTCCACTTCCCGCACGAGACCGGGCCGCGAACTGCACGTCGCCTACCACCTGCTCTCGATGACCCACAACCGCCGCATCCGCCTCGAGGTCGCCACGCCCGACGACGACCGGCACATCCCGAGCGTCGTCAGCATCTACCCGACCGCCGACTGGCAGGAGCGGGAGACCTGGGACATGTTCGGCATCATCTTCGACGGCCACCCCGCGCTGACCCGCATCCTGATGCCGGACGACTGGCCCGGCCACCCCCAGCGCAAGGACTATCCGCTGGGCGGCATCCCGGTCGAGTACAAGGGCGGCACCATCGCACCGCCGGACCAGCGGAGGAACTACTCATGACCGAGACCGTGAGCGATCCGTACGCCAGCACGACCGACTCGGCCGAGGGCCCGGTCTTCACCGTCACCGGCCAGGACTGGGACACGATCGACGCCTCGGCGGTCGAGGGCGACCACCTCGTCATCAACATGGGCCCGCAGCACCCGTCGACGCACGGCGTGCTGCGCCTCGTGCTCGAGATCGACGGCGAGACGGTGCGCGACGCGCGAGCCGGCATCGGCTACCTGCACACCGGCATCGAGAAGAACATGGAGTACCGCACCTGGACGCAGGGCGTGACGTTCTGCACCCGGATGGACTACGTCGCACCGTTCTCCAACGAGGCCGGCGTACGTCATGGCGGTCGAGAAGCTGCTCGGCATCGAGGCGCCCGAGAAGGCGCAGGCCATGCGCGTCCTGCTGCTCGAGCTCAACCGGATCTCGCTCGCACCTGGTCTGCCTCGCCACCGGCGGCATGGAGATCGGCGCGCTGACGGTCATGACGTGCGGGTTCCGCGACCGCGAGCTGATCCTCGACCTGTTCGAGATGATCACCGGCCTGCGCATGAACCACGCGTACTTCCGCCCCGGCGGCGTCGCGCAGGACCTGCCGGCCGGCGCGATCGAGAAGCTCCGCGTCGACGGTCCGCCTGCTCAAGAAGCGCCTGCCCGAGTACGCCGCACTGTGCAACGCCAACCCGATCTTCAAGGGCCGCCTCAAGGGCGTCGGCCACCTCGACCTCGCCGGCTGCCTGGCGCTCGGCCTGACCGGTCCGGTGCTCCGCGCGACCGGCTACGACTGGGACCTCCGCAAGAAGCAGCCCTACTGGGGCTACGAGACGTACGACTTCGACGTCGTGACCCGCGACGAGCCCGACGCCTACGGCCGGTTCCGCGTACGCCTCGACGAGATGTGGGAGTCCATCAAGATCGTCGAGCAGGCCATCGAGCGGCTCGCCGGCATGGAGGGCCAGCCCGTCATGGTCGCCGACAAGAAGATCGCCTGGCCCTCGCAGCTCAGCGTCGGGGCCGACGGCCAGGGCAACTCCGCCGAGCACATCAAGCACATCATGGGCGAGTCGATGGAAGCGCTGATCCACCACTTCAAGATCGTGACCGAGGGCTTCCGCGTGCCGGCCGGTCAGGCGTACGCGAGCATCGAGGCGCCGCGCGGCGAGATCGGCTGCCACCTCGTCTCCGACGGCGGCACTCGTCCCTACCGCGCGCACTTCCGCGATCCGTCGTTCGTCAACCTGCAGGGCACGTCGGTCATGAGCGAGGGCGGCGATGCTGTCCGACGTCATCGTCGCGATCGCCAGCATCGACCCGGTGATGGGAGGAGTTGATCGATGAGCACTCACGGACACCGACGACTGGCGCTGAGCTGCGCGAGCTCGCGGGCCGCTATCCCGCAGTCGCGTCAGCGCTCTGCTGCCGATGCTGCACCTGATCCAGTCGACCGAGGGCAATGTCACCAACGAGGGCATCGAGGTCTGCGCCGACATCCTGGGCATCAGCGCCGCCGAGGTCTCGGGCGTCGCGACGTTCTACACGATGTACAAGCGCCGGCCGATGGGCGAGCACCACGTCGGCGTCTGCACCAACACCCTGTGCGCGGTCATGGGCGGCGACCTGATCTTCGAGCGGCTCAAGGGCCACCTCGACGTCGGCAACGACGAGACGACCGAGGACGGCAAGGTCACGCTCGAGCACATCGAGTGCAACGCGGCCTGCGACTTCGCGCCGGTCATGATGGTCAACTGGGAGTTCTTCGACAACCAGACGCCGGAGTCCGCGGTCGAGCTCGTCGACAAGCTGCGCGCCGGCGAGACGGTGCCAGGCCACGCGCGGCGCCACGATCACGTCGTGGCGCGAGGCCGAGCGCGTGCTCGCGGGCTTCGAGGACGGCCTCGTCGACGAGGGCCCGGCCGCGGCCGGACCGTCGCTCGCCGGGCTCGAGATCGCCGCCGAACGCGGCTGGTCGCGCCGACGGTCGAGGAGGCCGAAGAAGGCCGACCGAGGCGACGCGAGCGAAGGAGCCGACGACCAAGACCGAGCGCCGTCGAGCAGGCCGACACCTCGCGCGCCGAGTCCGAGACCAAGGTCGAGGAATCGCCCGCCGACACCGCCAAGGAGGGCAACGATGACTGACACCCTCACCCCGGTGCTCAGCGCCGACTGGGGCACGGATCGCGCGTGGACCCTCAAGGCGTACAAGAAGGCCGGCGGCTACTCCGCGCTCGAGACCGCGCTCAAGATGGCGCCCGACGACCTCATCGCGCTGGTCAAGGACTCCGGCCTTCGTGGTCGCGGCGGCGCGGGATTCCCGACCGGCATGAAGTGGAGCTTCATCCCGCAGGACAACCCCAAGCCCAAGTACCTCGTGGTCAACGCCGACGAGTCCGAGCCGGGCACCTGCAAGGACATCCCGCTCATGATGGCGACGCCGCACACCCTGATCGAGGGCGTCATCATCGCGGCGCACGCGATCCGGGCCAAGACCGCGTTCATCTACGTACGCGGCGAGGTGCTGCACGTCGTACGCCGCCTGCGCGCCGCGGCGCGTGAGGCCGAGAAGGCCGGCTACCTCGGCACCGACATCCTCGGCTCGGGCGTCGACGTCGAGCTCGATCATCCACGCCGGCGCCGGCGCCTACATCTGCGGCGAGGAGACCGCGCTCCTCGACTCGCTCGAGGGTCGCCGCGGCCAGCCCCGCCTGCGCCCGCCGTTCCCTGCTGTCGAGGGCCTCTACGCCTCGCCGACCGTCGTCAACAACGTCGAGTCGATCGCCTCGGTGCCGTCGATCGTCAAGAACGGCGTCGACTGGTTCGGCTCGATGGGCACCGAGAAGTCCAAGGGCTACACGCTCTACTCGCTCTCGGGACACGTCGCCCGCCCCGGCCAGTACGAAGCGCCGCTCGGCATCACGCTGCGCGAGCTGCTCGACCTCGGCGGCGGCATGCGCCCCGGCAGCGAGCTGAAGTTCTGGACGCCCGGCGGCTCGTCGACGCCGATCCTCACCGCCGAGCACCTCGACATCCCGCTCGACTACGAAGGCGTCGGCGCGGCCGGCTCGATGCTGGGCACCAAGGCGCTGCAGGTCTTCGACCAGACGACGTCGGTCGTACGTTGCGTGCTGCGCTGGACCGAGTTCTACAAGCACGAGTCATGCGGCAAGTGCACGCCGTGCCGCGAGGGCACGTGGTGGCTGGTCCAGACCCTGCAGCGCCTCGACGAGGGCCAGGGCAAGGACGGCGACATCGAGCTGCTGCTCGACCTGTGCGACAACATCCTCGGCCGCTCGTTCTGCGCCCTCGGCGACGGTGCCACCAGCCCGATCACCTCGGCGATCCAGTACTTCCGCGAGCGAGTTCGAGTCCGGCATGCACACGCCGTCGCGCGAGCTGTTCCCGCCGGCCGCATCCACGCTCTTCGCCGCAGGAGGTGACGGCGTCATGACTCTCGAAGCCACGCCGGAGACCCAGACCCCGGTCGAGCTCGTCACGCTGACGATCGACGACGTCGAGGTCAGCGTCCCCAAGGGCACGCTCGTGATCCGCGCCGCCGAGCTGATCGGCACCGAGATCCCGCGCTTCTGCGACCACCCGCTGCTCGACCCGGTCGGCGCGTGCCGCCAGTGCCTCGTCGAGATCACCGACGCCGGCAACGGCCGCGGGTTCCCCAAGCCGCAGGCGTCGTGCACGATCGAGGTCGCCGCCGGCATGGTCGTCAAGACCCAGGTCACGTCGCCGGTCGCCGAGAAGGCGCAGCGCGGCAACATGGAGTTCCTGCTGATCAACCACCCGCTCGACTGCCCGGTCTGCGACAAGGGCGGCGAGTGCCCGCTGCAGAACCAGGCGATGACGCACGGCCAGGGCGAGACCCGGTTCACCGAGGTCAAGCGGACGTTCCCCAAGCCCGTCAAGGTCTCCGAGCAGGTGCTGCTCGACCGCGAGCGCTGCGTCCTGTGCGCCCGCTGCACCCGGTTCTCCGAGCAGATCGCCGGTGACCCGTTCATCGCGCTGATCGAGCGCGGCGCCCAGCAGCAGGTCGGCATCTACGAGGAGGAGCCGTTCAGCTCCTACTTCTCCGGCAACACGATCCAGATCTGCCCCGTCGGCGCGCTGACCAGCGCGGACTACCGCTTCCGCGCCCGCCCGTTCGACCTGGTCTCGACCCCGTCGATCGCCGAGCACGACTCGAGCGGCTCCGCGATCCGCGTCGACCACCGCCGCGGCCGGGTCATGCGCCGGCTCGCCGGCGACGATCCCGAGGTCAACGAGGAGTGGATCACCGACAAGGATCGCTTCGCGTTCACGTATGCCACGATCGGCGACCGCATCACGACGCCGCTCGTACGCAATCCCGAGACCGAGCAGCTCGAGCCCGCCTCGTGGCCCGCTGCCCTGGCCGCCGCTGCCAAGGGCCTCGCCGCGCGCCGAGGGCAAGGTCGGCGTGCTGCCCGGCGGTCGCCTGACCACCGAGGACGCGTTCGCCTACAGCAAGTTCGCGCGCACGGTCCTGCGTACGAACGACATCGACTTCCGCGCCCGCGCCCACTCCGAGGAGGAGGCGCAGTTCCTCGCCTCGCGGGTCGCCACCACGTCGCTCGACGTCACGTTCGCCGATCTCGAGAAGGCGTCGACCGTCGTCCTCGTCGGCTTCGAGCCCGAGGACGAGAACGGCAGCATCTTCCTGCGGCTGCGCAAGGCCTCACGCGCCGGCCTCAAGGTCGTCGCGATCGCGAGCCACGCCACGCGCGGTCTCCGCAAGATGTCCGGCGAGCTGGTCCAGACCATCCCCGGCCACGAGCCGGCGGCGCTTGCCGCGCTCGAGCTCGACCAGGACGCGATCTTCCTCGTGGGCGAGCGACTCGCCTCGGTCCCCGGCGGCTTCAGCGCTCTCGTGGCCGCCGCCGACAAGGCCGGCGCCCGCATCGCATGGGTTCCCGCGCCGCGCCGGCGAGCGCGGAGCGGTCGAGACCGGCTGCCTGCCCGACCTGCTGCCCGGTGGCCGCCCGCTCGACGACGTCGAGGCCCGCACGGACCTCGCCGCCGCCTGGGGCGTCCGCACGGTCCCGGCGCGGCGCGGCCGCAACACGACCGAGATCTTCGAGGACGCCCGGCTCGGCACGGTCCACGCGCTGCTGGTCGGCGGCGTCGAGATCGACGACCTGCCCGACCCGGCGGCCGCTCGCAAGGCGCTCGCCAAGGCCGACTTCATCGTGAGCCTCGAGGTCCGCGAGAGCGAGGTCACCGCGGTCGCCGACGTCGTCCTGCCGGTCGCCCCGGTCGTCGAGAAGCCCGGCAGCTTCGTCAACTGGGAGGGCCGCGTCCGTACGTTCGACGCCGTGCTCCACGAGCCCAACTCGCTGACCGACATCCGGATCCTGGCCGGCATCGCCGAGGAGATGGGCCAGCCGCTCGGCTTCCGTACCGTCGCCCAGGCGCGGGCCGCCATGCAGGAGCTTGGCCCGTGGGACGGCGAGCGCGTCGCGGCCCCGACCGTCGAGCCCGACGCGACGCCGCGCCCAGAAGCGGACGGTGGTGCTCGACACCTGGCGCCTCATGATCGACGACGGCCGCGGCCAGGACGGCCAGCTGGAGCTCAAGGCGACGGCCCGACCGGCCGTGCTGCGGGCCAGCGAGGCGACGCTCAAGGCGTTCGACGTCGAGCCCGGCGGCATGGCGACGCTGTCGACCGAGGCCGGCAGCGTCAGCTTCCCGACCGAGGTCGCCGAGCTGCCCGACGGCGTCGTGTGGGCCCCGGCCAACTCCGGCGCCAGCCTGCGCACGGCCCTGGGTGCCGGCTACGCCGACCACGTGACGCTGAGCGGAGGAGTCGGCATGAGCGAGCATCTTCGGCAACGAGCCGTTCTGGGTGATCCTGCTCAAGTCGGTCCTGATCTTCGTCGTGCTGGTCGTCTACACGCTGTTCAACATCTGGTTCGAGCGCCGCGTCGTCGCCAAGATGCAGCACCGCATCGGCCCCAACGTGCACGGCCCGTTCGGCCTGCTGCAGAGCCTCGCCGACGGCGTCAAGCTCGCGCTCAAGGAGGACATCGTCGTCAAGGCGGCCGACAAGGTCGTCTACATCCTGGCGCCGATCCTCGCGACGATCCCGGCGTTCCTCGCCTGGGCGGTCATCCCGTTCGGCCCCGAGGTGACGATCCCGTTCACCGACCAGAAGACGATCCTGCAGCTCACCGACCTGCCGGTCGCGGTGCTCTACATCCTCGCCGTCACCTCGATCGGGATCTACGGCATCGTGCTCGCCGGCTGGTCGTCCGGCTCGATCTACGCCCTGCTGGGCGGCCTGCGCTCGAGCGCGCAGATGATCTCCTACGAGGTCGCGATGGGCCTGTCGTTCGTCTCGGTGTTCATGTACGCCGGCTCGATGTCGACGTCCGAGATCGTCGCCGCGCAGAGCGACATGTGGTACTTCGTGCCGCTGTTCCCGTCGTTCGTCATCTACGTCATCGCGATGGTCGGCGAGACCAACCGCGCCCCGTTCGACCTCCCCGAGGCCGAGGGCGAGCTGGTCGGCGGCTTCCACACCGAGTACTCCTCGCTCAAGTTCGCGCTGTTCTTCCTCGCCGAGTACGTCAACATGGTCACGGTCTCCGCGCTGGCCACGACGCTGTTCCTCGGCGGCTGGCGGGCCCCGTTCGGCCTCTCGCAGGTCTCGGACGGCGTCCTAACACGGCTACTGGCCGCTGCTGTGGTTCTTCGGCAAGACGCTGTTCTTCATCTTCATCTTCGTCTGGCTCCGCGGCACGCTCCCGCGCATGCGCTACGACCAGTTCATGAGCTTCGGCTGGAAGGTCCTGATCCCGGTCTCGCTGGCCTGGATCGTCGCGGTCGCGTTCATCCGCAAGCTCAAGAGCGAGGACATGCTCGGCCAGCAGACACTCTGATCTGGGTCGCCGTCGCCGCGGGCGTGCTCGTGATCCTGACGTTCCTGATCCCGGAGAAGAAGGAACCGGAGCCGGAACCCGAGCCGGAGTTCGACGCCTTCGCCGGCGGCTACCCCGTCCCGCCCATCACCGAGCCACCCACGAGGAATGCACGATGAGCAACCCGATCAAGCGAAACCCTCTGGGACCCGATCGCCGGATTCGGCGTGACGTTCCGGACGATGTTCCGCAAGACCGTCACCGAGCAGTACCCGTTCGAGAAGGTCCCGACGGCACCGCGCTTCCACGGCCGGCACCAGCTCAACCGCTGGCCCGACGGCCTCGAGAAGTGCATCGGCTGCGAGCTGTGCGCCTGGGCGTGCCCGGCCGACGCGATCTACGTCGAGGGTGCCTCCAACACCGAGGGCGATCGGCACAGCCCCGGCGAGCGCTACGGCCGCGTCTACCAGATCAACTACCTGCGCTGCATCCTCTGCGGGCTGTGCATCGAGGCGTGCCCGACGCGCGCGCTGACGATGACCAACGAGTACGAGCTCGCCGACAACAACCGCGCCGACCTGATCTACGAGAAGAACGACCTGCTCGCGCCGCTGCTGCCCGGCATGGTCGAGCCGCCGCACGAGATGATGATCAGCGACGACCACCAGGACTACTACCGCGGCAAGTCGCTGCCGATCTTCCCCGTCGACGCGGCCGAGACCGCCGAGGTCAACCCTGCAGGCGCACCGGGGGAGGACTCGTGACCGCGTTCTGGTTGCTCGCGCCGATCATGGTGATCGCCGCACTCGGCCTGGTCTTCGCCCGCAAGGCCGTCCACGCCGCGCTCTGCCTGGCGGTCGTCATGATCAGCCTCGCCGTGCTCTACGCCGCACAGGGCGCGCCGTTCCTGTTCGCGGTGCAGATCATCGTCTACACCGGCGCCATCATGATGCTGTTCCTGTTCGTCCTGATGCTGGTCGGCGTCGACTCCTCCGACGCGGTCAAGGAGACGATCGGCGGCCAGCGCCTCGCGGCAGCGATCATCGGCCTGATCTTCGGCATCACGGTCGTCCTCGCGGTCGGCCAGACCGTGTCGGGCGTCGGTCGTGGGCCTCAAGGCCGCCAACGGCAACGGCAATCCATACGGGCTCAGTGAGCTGTTGTTCGGCAAGTACGTCCTGGCGTTCGAGTTCACCAGCGCGCTGCTGATCACCGCGGCGCTGGCGGCCATGGTGCTGGCCCACAAGGAGCGCCTCACGACCCGGCACTCGCAGGCCGACATCGCCGCGCGCCGCATGCGGGAGTACGCCGAGTCCGGCCGTCACCCCGGCCCCCTGCCGACGCCGGGTGTCTTCGCCCGCCACAACGCGGTCGACACCCCGGCGCTGCTGCCCGACGGCACGCCGCTCGAGACCTCGATCTCGTCGAGCCTCGTGGCTCGCGGGCAGGTCCGCGACGGGCTTCGACGACGACATCGACAAGGTCGTCGAGCAGCTCGACGACGAGCAGCCGACCGACGGCTCCACTGGATTCGGAGGCGAGAAGTGAACGAATACATCACGCTGTCCCTGATCCTGTTCACGATCGGCTGCCGTGGGCGTCCTCGTCCGCCGCAACGCGATCGTGGTCTTCATGTGCATCGAGCTCATGCTCAACGCGACCAACCTCGCGTTCGTCAGCTTCTCCCGGCAGAACGGCAACCTCGACGGGCAGGTGGCGGCGTTCTTCGTCATGGTCGTCGCGGCTGCCGAGGTCGTCGTCGGGCTGTCGATCATCGTGTCCATCTATCGCGCGCGTCGTTCGGCTTCGGTCGACGAGGCGAGCCTGCTGAAGTCCTAGGGGGCACGCACGATGTTTGATCTCCAGTGGCTGCTGATTGCCATCCCGCTGGTCAGCGGCCTGGGCCTCCTGGTGTGGGGCAAGGAAGGTGACCGGTTCGGTCACCTGATCGGCACCGCGGCCTCGAGCGCTGTCGTTCATCTTCGGCGTCGTGCTGTTCGTGTCGCTGCTCGGCAAGGACGCCGACGACCGGTCCGAGTCGACCACGCTCTTCACCTGGATCGACGCCGGCTCGTTCCACGTCGACGCCGGGCTTCACGTTCGACCAGCTGTCCGGCCTGTTCGTCCTGCTCATCACGGGCGTCGGCACGCTGATCCACATCTACTCGATCGGCTACATGGCGCACGACGAGCGGCGTCGCCGGTTCTTCGCGTTCCTCAACATCTTCATCGCCGCGATGCTGACGCTGGTCCTCGCCTCGGACTACCTCGTGCTGTTCCTCGGCTGGGAGGGTGTCGGCCTGGCGTCCTACCTGCTGATCGGGTTCTGGCAGCACAAGGACTCGGCCGCCGCGGCCGCCAAGAAGGCGTTCGTCGTCAACCGCGTCGGCGACCTCGGCATGGCGATCGGCATCATGCTGATGTTCACCGAGTTCGGCACCTCGTCGATCTCCGCCGTCAACGGCGCCATCACCAGCGCGTCGGGCTCGGTCGCCACGGCGCTCGGCCTGCTCCTGCTGCTCGGCGCGTGCGGCAAGTCCGCCCAGGTGCCGCTGCAGAGCTGGCTGCTCGACGCGATGGAGGGCCCGACCCCGGTCTCGGCCCTGATCCACGCGGCGACCATGGTCACCGCCGGCGTCTACCTCGTCGTACGCTCCAACGGCATCTTCGACGCGTCGGAGGCGGCCCGCACCGCGGTCATCATCGTCGGCCTCGTCACGCTGCTCGCCGGAGCCTGGATCGGTTGCGCCAAGGACGACATCAAGAAGGCGCTCGCCGGTTCGACCATGAGCCAGATCGGCTACATGATGCTGGCCGCCGGCCTCGGCCCGGCCGGCTACGCGTTCGCGATCTTCCACCTCATCACGCACGGCTTCTTCAAGGCCAACATGTTCCTCGGCGCCGGATCGGTCATGCACGGCATGAACGACGACGTCGAGATGCGCCACTACGGCGGCCTGCGTACGTTCATGCCGATCACGTTCGCGACGTTCGGGCTCGGCTACCTCGCGATCATCGGCGTCCCGCCGTTCGCGGGCTTCTGGTCCAAGGACAAGATCATCGAGGCCGCGTTCGGCGAGAACCTCTGGGTCGGCCTCGGCGCGCTGCTCGGCGCCGGCGTCACGGCGTTCTACATGACCCGCCTGATGATCATGACGTTCTTCTCCGAGAAGAGATGGCGCGAGGAGGTGCACCCGCACGAGTCGCCGCGCGTCATGACCTGGCCGCTGATCGCCCTCGCGGCGCTGTCCGCCGTCGGCGGCATCCTGCTGGTGAGCGACTGGATCAGCGAGTGGCTCGAGCCGGTCACCGGTCACGCCGAGCACCACGAGCTCGAGATCCCGGCGATCGTCCTGACGCTGATCATCACGGCCGTCGTCGCGGTCGGCGTCGCAGCCGCGGCGTTCTTCTACAACCGCGAGCCGATCGCCGCCGAGATGCCCGCCGACAGCTCGGTGTCGATCTTCGCGCGCGCCGGCCGCCACGAGCTCTACGGCAACGAGCTCAACGACGCCGTCGTCGTACGCCCGACACGTCACCTCACCCGGTTCCTGGTGTGGTTCGACGGCAAGGGCGTCGACGGCTTCGTGACCGGTGTGGCCGACCGGCTCGGCGACACCTCACAGTTCCTGCGCAAGCCGCAGACCGGCTATGTCCGTTCGTACGCACTCACGATGTTCGGCGGCGTTGCCGTCCTCGTCCTTGCCCTCCTGGCGGTGACCCTCGCATGATCCTCTCGATCCTCGCCGCGACTCCGATCGCGGGAGCGGTGATCCTCGCCCTCCTGCCGCGTGAGTCCGCACCGCATCACCGGGCCAAGTACGTCGCGCTCGGCGTCTCGCTCATCACGCTGGTCCTGTCGCTCGTCGTCATGGCGAAGTTCGACCAGGACGCCGGCGGCTACCAGCTGACCGAGAAGCACGAGTGGATCAAGGTCTTCGGCGCCTACTACTCGCTCGGCGTCAACGGCATCGGCATCACGCTGATCCTGCTGACCACGATCCTGACGCCGATCGTGATCCTCGCGGCGTTCGGCGACCGGCTGCCGGACCCCAAGAGCACCAACGCGTACTTCGCCTGGATGCTCGCGGTCGAGGGCCTCGCGATCGGCGCGTTCGCCGCGACCGACGCGTTCCTGTTCTACGTCCTGTTCGAGGCGACGCTGATCCCGCTCTACTTCCTGATCGGCTCGTTCGGCGGGCCCAACCGGTCGTACGCCGCGGTGAAGTTCCTGATCTACAACCTCGTCGGCGGCCTGCTGATGCTGGCCTCGATCGTCGGCCTGTACGTCATCAGTGCCCGCCAGGGCGACGCGTCGTTCCTGCTGAGCGACCTGCAGAACCTCGACTTCAGCACCAACACCGAGCGGCTGCTGTTCCTCGGCTTCATGGCGGCGTTCGCGATCAAGGCGCCGCTGTGGCCGCTGCACACCTGGCTGCCCGACGCCGCGGGCCAGGCCACGCCCGGCACGTCGGTCCTGATGGTCAGCGTGATCGACAAGATCGGCACGTTCGGCATGATCCGCTGGTGCCTCGGGCTGTTCCCCGGCGCGTCCGACTGGGCCAGCCCCGTCGTCATCGTGCTCGCGGTCATCAGCATCCTCTACGGCGCGCTGCTCGCGGTCGGCCAGGACGACATCCGGCGGCTCATCGCGTTCACGTCGGTGTCGCACTTCGGCTTCATCATCCTCGGCATCTTCGCGTTCACGACGACGTCGCTGGCCGGCTCGACGCTCTACATGTTCAACCACGGCCTCTCGACCGCTGCGCTGTTCCTCGTCACGGGCATGATGATCGCCCGCCGCGGCTCGGCGCGGATCTCCGACTTCGGCGGGGTCCAGAAGATCGCCCCGATCATGTCGGGCGTCCTGCTGGTCGCCGGCCTGTCGAGCCTGTCGCTGCCGGGCCTCGCGCCGTTCATCTCGGAGTTCCTGGTGCTGGCCGGTACGTTCACGCGATCGATCCCGGCCGCGGCGTTCGCGACCCTCGGCATCGTGCTCGCGGCGCTCTACATCCTGATCATGTACCAACGCGTCATGACCGGACCCCTCAAGGCCGGCAACGAGGGCGTGAGCGATCTCGACCACCGCGAGATGGCGTCGCTGACCCCCGCGATCATCCTGATCGTCGGCCTCGGCTTCTTCCCGCAGCCGCTGCTCAACGTCATCAACCCCGCGATCGACGAGGTGATCAGCCACGTCGGCAAGGGCGATCCGGCACCCAAGACGCCCGTGAACATCGATGACTCAGCCGCGCAGGAAGGAGGCCACGAATGATCGACACGTTCGCATCCGCGACCGACCTGCCCACCGATCTCCGCGCCGGACATCGAGTACGCCCTGCTGGCGCCGCTGTTCATCATCTCCGGTGCCGCGGTCCTCGGCGTCATCGTCGAGGCGTTCTGGCCCCGCAAGAGCCGCTTCGTGGTCCAGGCCGGCGATCGCCGTCATCGGCATCGTCGCGGCCTTCGTCGACACCGTCTGGGTGTTCCGAGGAGCTCGACGTCGTCGACGGCTCGCACCTCGCGCGCGGCAAGATCGCCGCCGAGGGTGCCCTGGCGATCGACGGCCCGGGCGTCTTCACCTGGGGCATCCTGCTGATCTTCGGGCTCCTGAGCATGCTGCTGTTCGCCGAGCGCCGCCTCGAGGGCGGGCTCAGCGGGTTCACCGGCCGGGCCGCCGATGCGCCGGGCTCGGCCGCCGAGGCCGAGGCGATCAAGCACCGCGTCGAGCACACCGAGGTCTTCCCGCTCGCGATGTTCGCCCTGGTCGGCATGATGCTGTTCGCGACGTCGAACGACCTGCTGACGATGTTCGTGGCGCTCGAGGTCCTGAGCCTCCCGCTCTACCTGCTCTGCGGCCTCGCGCGTCGTCGCCGGCTCATGAGCCAGGAGGCCGCGCTCAAGTACTTCCTGCTGGGCGCGTTCTCGTCGGTGTTCTTCCTCTACGGCATCGCGCTGACGTACGGCTACGCCGGCAGCTTCCGGCTCTCCGACATCGACATCGCCGTCACCAACCGCACGGGCGGCGAGAACATGCTGCTCGCCGCGACCGCGCTGATGGCGGTCGGCCTGCTGTTCAAGATCGGCGCCGTGCCGTTCCACACCTGGACGCCCGACGTCTACCAGGGCGCGCCGACGCCGGTCACCGCGTTCATGGCGGCCGGCACCAAGGCCGCGGCGTTCCTGGCGCTGCTGCGGGTGTTCTTCGTGGCGTTCGGCGGCTCGTCGTGGGACTGGCGGCCGATCATCGTCGCGGTCGCGATCATCACGATGTTCCTCGGCGCGGTCGTGTCGATCTCGCAGACCGACGTCAAGCGCATGCTCGCCTACTCGTCGATCGCCCACGCGGGCTTCCTGCTGGTCGGCTTCGTCGGCGCCTACATCGGCTCCGAGCGACTCCTCGCGCATCACCTCGACGTCGAGCATCCTGTTCTACCTGACGGTCTACGGCGTCTCGTCGATCGGCGCGTTCGCGGTCGTGACCCTCGTACGCGACTCCGGTGGCGAGACGACGCACCTGTCCAAGTGGGCCGGGCTCGGCAAGACGTCGCCGGTGCTCGCGGGCTCGTTCGCCCTGTTCATGCTGTCGTTCGCCGGCATCCCGCTGACGGGTGGCTTCATCGGCAAGTGGACGGTCTTCAGCGCGGCGTGGTCCGGCGGCTTCTGGTGGCTCGTCGTGATCGGCGTGCTGGTCAGCGCCCTGGCGGCCTACTTCTACGTCCGGGTCATCGTGCTGATGTTCTTCACCGAGCCGGTCGGCGAAGGGCCGACCGTCGCGGTGCCGAGCGTCCTGACGACCGCTGTGCTTGCCGTGGCTGTGATCGCCACCCTGGGACTCGGTATCATTCCGGGACCGGTGCTGGATCTCGCGCAGCATGCGGGCGCCTTCGTGCGCTGATCCGTTCCCCAAGGAGTTCCGCGTGTCCCGTCTGGGTGTCTCGTTCACCGACCCCGCCCTGGAAGCGCGCGTCCTGGCGGGGGTCGAGCAGGTCGAGGAGCAGCTCGCCGCTGCCGTCGACAGCCCGGAGAAGTTCGTCGCCGAGGCCGCCGCGCACCTGCTCAACGCCGGCGGCAAGCGCTTCAGGCCGCTGCTGGTCATGCTCAGTGCCGAGTTCGGCGAGTCGGCCAACCCTGACGTCGTACGCTCTGCGGTCGTCGTCGAGCTCACCCACCTGGCGACGCTCTATCACGACGACGTCATGGACGAGGCCGACAAGCGCCGCGGCGCCCCGAGCGCCAATGCGCGCTGGGACAACTCGGTCGCGATCCTCGTCGGCGACTACCTGTTCGCGCAGGCCTCTGACCTCGTCTCCGACCTCGGACCGGAGTCCGTACGCATCCAGGCGCGTACGTTCTCCCGTCTCGTGCAGGGCCAGATCCGCGAGACCCTCGGCCCGTCGGAGGGTGATGACGCCCTCGCCCACTACCTGTCCGTCGTCGCGGACAAGACCGGATCGCTGATCGCCACCGCCGCGCTGTTCGGCGCCAAGATGGCCGGGGCCCCGGTCGACGTGCAGGAGACGCTCAGCGAGTTCGGCGAGCGGGTCGGCGCGGCGTTCCAGCTCAGCGACGACATCATCGACATCGCCAGCGAGACCGGCGACTCGGGCAAGACCCCGGGCACCGACCTGCGCGAAGGCGTCCCGACGCTGCCGACGCTCATCGCGCTCCGGTCGACCGACGCCGAGAGCGAGCGCCTGCGCTCCCTGCTGGCCAAGCCGCTGACCGACGACGCCGAGCTCGACGAGGCGCTTCGGCTGCTGCGCGTACACCCCGCGATGACCGAGGCCCGCTCCTACGTCCAGGCCGAGGCCGACGCCGCGAGCGCCCTGCTCGCCAAGCTGCCCGACGTGCCGGCCCGCAAGGCGCTGCAGGCCCTCTGCGACACCGTCGCCACCCGCCTGGGCTAACCCCCGCTGACGGGTCACTTATGCCCGCTGACGGGTCACTTGTCCGCTGCGAGTATGCCGCGCGGGCGTCTAGATGCAGCCGGCTCGGGCCCGCGGCGACGGCTCGTGATCGCGTCGACGGTGAAGATCACCAGGGCGATCCAGACGAGGATGAAGCCGATCCACCGCTCGGTCGTCATGGTCTCGTCGAAGATCGTCAGGCCGGTGATGAACTGGATGATCGGGCCGAGGTACTGCAGGATCCCGATCGTCGTCAGCGTCAGGCGCGTGGCCGCGGCGCCGAACAGCAGCAGCGGGATCGCGGTGACCACGCCGGTGCCGACCAGCAGGGCGGCGTTGCCCGGCCCGTCGTGACCGAACGTCAGGTCGCCGCGCACCTGCAGCACGACCAGGAACGCGACAGCGACGGGGAACAGGATCGCGGTCTCCATGCCGAGCCCCTCGAACGCGCCGAGGTTGGCCTTCTTCTTGAGGAATCCGTACGTCGCGAACGAGAACGCGACGAGCAGCGCGATCCACGGCAGCCGGCCGTAGCCGATCGACAGCACGACGACGGCCAGGCCGCCGATGCCGATGGCGCCCCACTGCGCGGGGCGCAGGGTCTCCTTGAGCACGAAGACGCCGAGCAGCACCGTCACGAGCGGGTTGATGAAGTAGCCCAGCGAGGTCTCGACGACGTGCCCGTTGGTGACGCCGTAGATGAAGCCGCCCCAGTTGAGCGCGATCGTGATCGAGGCGAAGGTCAGGATCACCATGAGGCGGCGGTCGCGGGCGATGGCGATGAACGTCGACCACTTGCCCATCGCGGTGATCGACACCAGGACGAACACCATCGACCAGACGAACGGTGGGCGAGGATCTCCAGCGAGCTCGCCGGGTCGAGCAGCGGCCAGTAGAGCGGGAAGAAGCCCCAGCACAGGTAGGCGGCGACTCCGAGGCCCACACCGCTCCTGGAGTCGATTCACCAGATGAGAAGTACGCCCCGACGAACGGTGGGCCAGGATCTCGAGCGAGCCGGCGGGGTCGAGCAGCGGCCAGTGAGCGGGAAGAACCCCAGCACAGATAGGCGGCGACCCCGAGGCCAACGCCGCTCCTGGAGTCATTCACCAGATGCGAGACGCCCCGCCCGTGGTTCGGGATCGGCTAGCGTCGATGCATGCTCGCCGCGGCGCGCTTCGAGACGTACGGGCCGTCGCATCTGACGGTGCTGGCGATCTTCGCGGTCGGCGTCGTCCTGGTCGTGCTGGCCGGTCGCCGGTTGCGAGGGAGCCCGGCGGAGCAGTCCGTGAGGCGTACGTTCGCCGTCGCGATCGTCGCGATCGCGCTGCCGCTGCAGATCCTGCAGTTCACGCCGGACGAGTGGGACCTGCAGACGTCGCTGCCGTTCCAGCTGTGCGACTTCGGCTGGCTGTTCGCGGTCCACGCCCTGTGGACCCGCAACCGGCTCAGCGCGACCATCACGTACCTGTGGGGCATCACCCTCACGACGCAGGGCATCTTCACGCCCGATCTCGCCTCGGACTTCCCCGAGCCGAGGTTCCTGATGTTCTGGGGCATGCACCTGCTGATCGTCTGGGCGTCGTTCTTCCTGGTGCTCGGCCTGCGGATCCTGCCGACCTGGCACACGTACCGGCAGACCGTCGCGATCACCTTGGCCTGGGCCGTCAGCGCGTACGTCTTCAACGTCATCGCCGGCACCAACTACGGCTACCTCAACCGGCTGCCGAAGAGCTCGTCGCTGCTGGACTACCTCGGACCGTGGCCCCTGTTCGTCGTGCTCGAGATCGCGATCGTCGCCGTGGTGTGGGCGCTGCTGACCTTGCCGTGGGTGCGCAGACGGGTGCCTTGAGGCACCTCGGGTCAGGGGTCAACAGAAGCCGAACACGTTCGAATAGTGAGACGCGAGACAGACCAGGCCCAGCCACAGCAGGGTCATCGCCACATCACGCGGCCGATCTTCCCTAGAGTGTTCCCATGGCCGCCTACCTCGACGACTACCTCGCGGTCGGCGTCATCGTCCTGGCCGGCATCGTGCTCGCCGCCGGCATGCTCGGCGTCAACCGGCTCATGCGCCCCCGGGTCCCGGCGCGCGAGAAGCTGCTGACCTACGAGTCGGGCGTCGATCCGGTCGGCGCGGGCTGGGCCCAGTCGACGGTCCGCTACTACGTCTACGCGTTCCTCTACGTGATCTTCGCGGTCGACGCGGTCTTCCTGTTCCCGTGGGCGGTCGTGCTCGAGGACATCGGCCGCGCCGCTGCGGTCGAGATGGGCATCTTCATCGGCATCCTCGTGGTCGGGCTCGCGTACGCCTGGCGCAAGGGGGTGCTGTCGTGGACGCTCGTAGGAGCAGTCGACCTGCCGATGCCGACCCTGGCGTCGCCGACGCTCGGCGCCGGCATCGGCGTACGCGCCCAAGCCGGCGCGCTACCTGCTCAACTGGGGCCGCAAGTACTCCCTCTGGGTCTTCAACTTCGGCCTCGCCTGCTGCGCGATCGAGTTCATCGCGACGTCGATGTCGCGCCACGACTTCATCCGCCTCGGCGTCATCCCGTTCGCGCCGGGCCCCCGCCAGGCCGACCTCATGGTCGTCTCCGGGACCGTCACCGACAAGATGGCGCCGGCCATCAAGCGGCTCTACGACCAGATGCCCGAGCCCAAGTACGTCATCAGCTTCGGCTCGTGCGCCAACTCCGGCGGCCCCTACTGGGACTCCTACTGCGTCACCAAGGGCGTCGACCAGATCATCCCCGTCGACGTGTACGTCCCGGGGTGCCCGCCCAGGCCCGAGGCGCTGCTCAACGGCATCGTCACGCTGCAGGACAAGATCGGCGGCGAGAACCTCGCCGACCGCTACAAGCGCCCGGCCACCTCGCTGCTCTCCCCTCGGATCGAGGCGCCCGAGTGACGCTGGAGGACAACCGGCTTCGGCCCGCCGCACCGCGTCGTCGAGGCAGCCGACTGGCATGACGCCGTCGCGCAGCTCAAGCGCGACGGCTACACGTACTTCGACTGGCTCTCGGCGGTCGACGAGCATCCCGAGGGCTTCCGGCTCGTCCTCCACGTGGCGCGGGTCAAGCCGCTCGACCACCTGCTGCTCGTGACGTACGTCGACCGTGACGCGGCTGCGATCGCGTCGATCGCCGACGTCTACGGCGGAGCCGCGTGGCACGAGCGGGAGACCCACGAGATGTTCGGCATCGACTTCGGTGTCGAGCTCGAACCCCTGCTGCTGCCCGACGGCTTCGAAGGGCATCCGCTGCGCAAGGAGTTCGTGCTGGCGTCGCGGGTCGCCAAGCCGTGGCCCGGCGCCAAGGAGCCCGGCGAGAGCGACGCCGAGTCGACCCACTCGCCGAGCCGCAGGCGGATCAAGCCCCCGGGCGTACCCGACCCCGAGGAGTGGGGTCCGCAAGATGAGCGCGAGCCGACGCCGAGCTCGGACCGAAGGGGACACCGATGGCTGACGTCGTCGATGCGGTCCTGCGCTGCCTCGTCGTGCTCGGGGTGTTCATGGTCGTCCCGCTGGTCATCGGCCAGATGGAGCACAAGGCGATGGCGCACATGCAGAGCCGGGTCGGGCCGATGGAGGCCGGCGGCTTCCACGGCTGGGCCCAGCTCGTCGCCGACGGCGTCAAGTTCGTCCAGAAGGAGAGCATCACCCCGGTCGCCGCCGACCGCAGGGTGTTCGAGCTCGCGCCGGCCGTCGCCCTCGCGCCCTACCTCGTCGCGCTGCTCGCGATCCCGCTCGGCCCGTTCTTCGGCCAGGGCATCCTGATCGGCCAGGACCTCGACCTCGGCCTGTTCTTCGTGCTCGCGGCGATGAGCGTCGGTGTGCTCGGCACGCTGATGGGCGGGCTCGGCAGCGGCAACAAGTACTCCTACATCGGCGGCATGCGCGTCGCGGCCCAGCTGATGTCGTACGAGCTGCCGATGGTGCTCGCCGCCGCCAGCGTCGCGATGGCCGCCGGCACGCTCTCGCTGTCGGCATCGCCGACGAGTGGGAGCCGTGGTGGCTGCTCGCGCAGCTCCCGGGCATGGTCGTGTTCTTCGTCGCCGGGCCTCGCCGAGCTGCAGCGGCCGCCGTTCGACGCGCCACTCGCCGATGCCGAGCTCGTGATGGGACCGCTGACCGAGTACGGCGGCATGCGCTTCGCGATGTTCCTGCTCGCGGAGTACGCCGGCATCCTCGTGCTCGCGGCGCTGACGACGGTGCTGTTCCTCGGCGGCTGGGCCGGCCCGTTCTCCGACGACATCGGCTGGCTGTGGACGCTGGTCAAGGTCATGGCGGTGTCGTTCCTGGTGATCTGGGCCCGCGTCGCATACCCGCGACTCCGCGAGGACCAGGTCAACTCGCTCGCGTGGAAGGTCCTCGTGCCGGTCGCCCTGGCGCAGGTCACGCTGACGACGGTGCTGGTGGTCGCATGAGCATATTCGGCAATGGTCTGCTCCAAGGTCTGCGGGTGACGCTCAAGAACCTCACGCGGCGATCCGTCACGGCCCACTACCCCGACGTCGAGCCCGACCTGCCGCCCCGCAGCCGCGGCGTCATCGCGCTGCAGGAGGAGAACTGCACGTCCTGCATGCTGTGCGCCCGCGAGTGCCCGTCGTGGTGCATCACGATCGACTCGCACAAGGAGACGATCCCGGCGACGACCGAGGGCGGCCGCGACCGCAGCCAGAACGTGCTCGACACGTTCGACATCGACTACTCGCTCTGCATGTACTGCAGCATCTGCATCGAGGTCTGCCCGTTCGACGCGTTGCACTGGTCGCCGGAGTTCGCGTACGCCGAGGGTGACATCACCGACCTGACGCACGACATGAACCGGCTGCGCGAGTGGATGTGGACCGTCCCGGCACCCCAGGCGCTCGACCCCGGCAGCCGAGCCGTCCAAGGAGCTCGCCGCGTATGAGGCCAAGGCCGCGCAGGAGGAAGGCGAGTGACCGCGACCGAGATCATCTTCCTGCTGTTCGCCGCCGTCGCCGTCGGGTCGGCGCTGCTCGCGATGACGACCAAGCAGCTCGTGCACTCCGCGCTCTGGCTCGTCGTGACGCTCGGCGCGGTCGCCGGCTGCTTCGTGCTGATGACCGCCGAGTTCGTCGCGTGGGTCCAGGTGCTCGTGTATGTCGGCTCGGTCGTGGTGCTCGTGATCTTCGCGCTGATGCTGACCCGTCAGCAGTCGACGATCTCCGCTGAAGTCACCGGCAACCGGTGGACTGCAGCGGTGCTCGGCCTCGTCGCCGCGGTCGGCCTCGGCGCCACCGTCGTCAGCGGCTTCCACGGCGAACGCATCGAGGGTCGCACGCATCGGCACGGCCGCGCTCGATCGGCGAGGCGCTGTTCAACGACTGGGTGCTGCCGTTCGAGCTCCTCAGCGGTGTCCTGCTCGCCGCCCTCATCGGCGCCATCGTGATCTCGCGGTCAGGGTCCGAGCGCTGATGCCCCTTCTCTATCCGCTGGTGCTGTCTGCCGCGCTGTTCGGCATCGGGCTCTACGGCGTCCTCGCCCGGCGCAACGCCGTCCTGATGCTGCTCGGCGTCGAGCTCATGCTCAACGCGGTCAACCTCAACCTCGTCGCGTTCGACGCGTGGTTCGCCGACCAGCTCCATACCGGCCAGGTCCTCACGCTGTTCACGATCACGCTGGCGGCGGCCGAGATCGGCCTCGGGCTCGCGATCGTCCTCGCGCTGTTCCGCGCCGTCCGTACGGTCGACGTCGACGAGGTCGGTGCGGAGTGAACCGCTGGCTGTACGTCGTCCTGACCGCCGCGCTCGCCGTGGCGGTCGCCGTGTGGGCGATCCCGCACCTCGACGGCGACCCGACGACGAAGGTCTGGGTCGAGGGCAACGACCTGCTCGGCGTCTCGCTCGCGACCCACATCGACAGCCTCGCGGCGCAGGTCCTGCTGCTGGCCGTCGGCGTCGGCCTGCTGGTGCAGATCTACTCCACGGCATACCTCGGCCACCACCCGCGCTATCGGTCGTACGCCCTCGTCATCATCCTGTTCCTGCTCGGCATGATCGCGGTCGTCGCGGCCGACGACCTGTTCGTCCTGCTGGTCGGCTGGGAGGTCATGGGGCTGTGCTCCTACCTGCTGATCGGGCACGAGTGGGAGACCTCGGTGGCCCGGTCCGGCGCCGCCAAGGCGTTCCTCATGACCCGCATCGCCGACCTCGGGCTGCTCGTCGGCATCCTGGTGATCGGTCAGACGTACGGGACCTATCGCATCAGCGAGGTGCTCGCGCAGGAGCCCAAGAACGCCACGGCGATCGGCCTGCTGCTGCTCGTCGCGGTCGTCGGCAAGTCGGCGCAGTTCCCGCTGCACACCTGGCTGCCCGACGCGATGCCCGGCCCGACGCCGATCACCGCGCTTGATCCACGCCGCGACGATGGTCGCCGCGGGCGTCTACCTCGTCGCGCGGCTGCTGCCGATCTTCGCCGCGTCCGAGCTCGTCATGACGCTGCTGGCGATCATCGCCGCGATCACGATGCTGCTCGGTGCGCTGTTCGCCCTGGTGCAGAGCGACCTCAAGCGGGCGCTGGCCTGGTCGACGGTCAGCCAGCTCGCGTTCATGTTCGCGGCGCTGTCCGCCGGCGACGGCGACGCCGGCACCGACCACCTGCTGTCGCACGGCGCGTTCAAGGCGTTGCTGTTCCTCGGCTGCGGCTGCGTCATGCACGCCGTCGGGTCGAGCGCGCTGTCGGCGATGGGTGGCCTGCGACTGCACATGCCCGTCACGTTCTGGACCATGACGATCGGCTTCGCCGCCCTCGCCGGGGTCATCCCGACGGTCGGCTTCTTCACCAAGGACTCGGTGCTGCACGCGCTCGAGCACGGTCGCGACGAGGGCCCGCTGCCCGGCGGTGTGGCGCTCGCGGTCTTCGGCGTCGCGCTGCTGACGTCGTTCATCACGGCGGCGTACGCCACCAGGCTGTGGCTGCTGACGTTCCTGGCGCCCGCTGCCGCTGACCGCGCACGAGGCGCACGAAGCGCCGCGCGCCATGACCGGGCCGGTCGTCGTCCTCGCGGTGGCGACCCTCGCGCTGTCGATCGGCCAGCCGTTCCACCTCGGCATCGGGCTGCTCTCGACCGCCGTTGCCGCGGCCGGCATCGGGCTCGTCGTCGTGACGTGGCGCCGCGGCCGCTCGCTCGACCTCGCCGCGCCGATGCTGGTCGCCGAGCTCGGCCTCGATCGCCCGTACGCGCGCTGGCTCCCCGCCGGTCTCAGCTCGTCGGCTCGCGCGATCGTCGACGTCGACCGTGACGGCATCGACGCCTACTCCTACGGCTCGGTCCGCGTCGCCGACCTCGCCTCGCGCGTGCTCGCGCTGGTGCAGTCCGGCAACGTCCAGCGCTATGCCACGGTGATCGCCGGCGGCGTCATCGTCGTCACGGCAGCGGCGGTGGTCTGGTCATGATCACCGCTGCGCTCACGATCCCGTTCGTCATCGGGCTCGCCCTGCTCCTGCTCCGCAAGCTGGTCTCCGGGCGTACGGCCGCATGGCTCGGCGCGGTCGCGATGGCGGCGTCGCTCGTGCTGTTCGCGCTCGTGTGGGAGGGGCGCGACACGATCTCCGGCGAGGTCGACGTCGCGTGGATCGATCCGCTCGGCGCGCGCCTGCACCTCGGCGCCACGCGTCGATCTCGTGGCCGTTCCTGCTGATGACGGCGTTCCTCGGCCTGCTGTGCTGCGTGTGGCTCATCGCCGACGACACCGCGCCGGCGCTCGTCGGGCTCGTCCTGATCATCAGCGCGTCGTCGCTCGGGGTGTTCGCGTCGCTCGACTTCCTGCTGTTCTTCGTGTTCTTCGAGCTCGCGCTGATCCCGATGTGGTTCGTCATCGCCTGGTGGGGGAGTTCCGACGCGGCTCGTCCGGTCACCTCGACGTTGGGTCGGGCTTCAAGAACGTTCCAGCGGGCGTGACCGCGCGGACCGCAGCGACACGGTTCCTGCTGTTCACGGTCACCGGCTCGGCGCTGCTGCTGGTCGGCATCGTGCTCGTCGCCCGCCGACAGCGGATCGCTGCAGTTCACCGAGATCGACGGCGGCCCACTCGTGGCGGCGGTGCTGATCGTCCTCGGCTTCGCCGTCAAGACGCCGCTCGTGCCGCTGCACACGTGGCTGCCCGACGCGCACAGCAAGGCGCCGACGGTCGGCTCGGTGCTGCTCGCCGCGGTGTTCCTCAAGCTCGGCACGTACGGCCTGATCGTCACCTCGGCGCCTGATGCTGCCGACGCGAGTTCGCCGAGCGTCGCCCCGTACGTCGCCGGTGCCGGTGTCGTCGGCATCATCTGGTCGGCGCTGGCCTGCTACGCCCAGGACGACCTCAAGCGGCTGATCGCCTATTCCAGCATCGGCCACATGGGCTTCGTCGCCCTCGCGATCTCGACCATGAGCGACGTCGGCATCGCGGCTGCGGTGTTCGGCTCGGTGGCGCACGGCCTGGTCACGGGCCTGCTGTTCTTCCTGTCCGGCTCGCTCAAGGACCGCTTCGGCACCGCGTCGATGCGGGCCATCGGGCGCGGGCTCTATGCGCGTACGCCGTGGCTCGCGGTGGCGTTCGTGTTCGCCGCGGTCGCCAGCCTCGGCCTGCCGGGTCTCGCCGGGTTCTGGGGCGAGCTGTTGTCGCTGCGCGCGGCATACGAGGTGGGTGACGTGCTCGCCAAGCCGTACGCCTGGACCGCCCTCGGCCTCGCGGTGCTGGGCGTCGCGCTCACCACGGCGTACTTCGTCCGCGCGATCCGCCTGCTCGCCCAGGGCGAGCCGGTTGCGCAGGAGGCCGACCGTGATCTCAGCGTGCGCGAGTCCGTCGTCGGTCTCGCGCTCGTCGCGTCGATCGTCGTGCTCGGCCTCGCGCCCGGCTTGATCGTCGGGCTGTACGACTTCCAGCGGACGTTTGCGAGGTGACGCGATGAACATCCCCGTGGACTGGGCCGTCGTCGGCCCCGCCGTCATCGTCGGCATCGGCGCGCTGGTCGCGTTGCTGGTCGATGCGTTCTATCCCCGGCGTACGTGGCTCGGCTCCGGGCTGCCGTCGAGCGTCGCCCTCGCTCTGGGCCGGGTTCGAGCTGTTCCGCCTGCGCGACGACATCGTCCCCTTCACGTTCGCGCTCTCGTTGATCATCCTCGGCGGCACGCTCGTCGTCGTGGTGGCGTCGAACGTCATGAACTTCGAGAACGCGATGCCGCCGGGGGAGTACCACTTCCTGCTCCTCAGCGCCGTCCGCCGGTGCGCGTGATGATGGTCGCCGCGCGCGACCTGGTGACGCTCGTCGTCGCGCTCGAGCTGCTGTCGCTGCCGTCGATCGCGCTCGTCGGGCTGCGGCAGGGCGATCGCCGCGCGATCCGGTCGGCGTGGACGTTCTTCCTGGCGTCGGTGGTGTCGACCGCGATCACGCTGATGGGCATCTCGCTGCTCTACGGCGTCGCGGGGACGCTCGACTACGACGGCCTCAACGAGGGGCTCGTCGACGACCGACATGCCGGACGGTGTCGTCGCGGTCGCGGTCGTGCTGACGATCATCGGGCTGCTGTTCAAGCTCGGCGCGGTGCCGTTCCACGTATGGATCCCCGACACGTACGTCGGTGCGCCGGTCATGGTCGCGGGCTTCCTGTCGTCGGTGTCCAAGGCGGCGTCGCTCGGCGCGGTCTTCACGCTTCCTGGCCGTCGCGCTGCTCCGCTGAGATCGACACGTGGTCGCCGCTCCTGGCGATCGTCGCCGCGGTGACCATGACGGTCGGCAACCTCGGCGCGCTGCGGCAGACGAACGCCGTCGGGATGCTGGCCTGGTCGTCGATCGCGCAGGCCGGCTTCCTGATCGCGCCGGTGGCGGCGCTGCGCGGCCGCGATGGGCTCGAGCGCTGCCGTGCAGTACCTCGCGGTCTACGTGCTCGCCAACCTCGTCGCGTTCGCCGCGCTCGCGGTGGTCCTTCGGCTGCGCGGCAGCAACGACTACAGCGAGCTCAAGGGCCTCGCTCGCACGGATCCGCCGACCGGCGTGCCGCTCGTGATGGCGGCGCTGACCCTCGCCGGCTTCCCGCCGGCGGTCATCGGGCTCGTCACGAAGTACGTCGTCATCCGGCCCGTCATCGAGGCCGGCGACACCTGGCTCGCGGTCGTCATGGCGATCAACGTGATGCTCGGGCTCGCGTACTACCTGAGGTTCGTCGTGGTGCTCGTCGACCGGCCGGCGATCGACGACCCGTACCGGAGCCCGTCGCCGCCGGTCTCGATCCGCATCTCCAAGGCCGCCGTGCTGTCGGCACCGCCGGCCTCGTCGCCCTCAGCGCCTGGCCCGACCTCCTGCTGGCCAACCTGCCCTAGCGGTAGTTGACGAACTGCACCGCGAAGTCGAGGTCGGCGCCCTTGACCAGCGCGATGACCTCTTGCAGGTCGTCGCGCTTCTTGCTGCTGACCCGGAGCTCGTCGCCCTGGATCTGCACCTTGACGCCCTTGGGGCCCTCGTCGCGGATCAGCTTGGAGACCTTCTTGGCCTGCTCCTGGCTGATGCCCTCGGTGATGGTCGAGGAGATCCGTACTTCCTTGCCGGACTGGCGGGGCTCGCCCTCCTCGAGGGTCTTGAGCGAGATGCCGCGCTTGATCAGCTTGTCCTTGAAGACGTCGAGGACCGCGAGGGCTCGCTCGTCGGCGTTGGCCTTGACCTCGATGCCGAACTCGCCGCTCCAGTCGATCGAGGCGCCGGTGTTCTTGAAGTCATAGCGCTGGTTGATCTCCTTGACCGTCTGGTTCAGCGCGTTGTCGACCTCCTGGCGGTCGATCTTGTTGACGATGTCGAAGGAAGAGTCGGCCATGAGTGCTCCTGGTGTTGCGCCACGGGGTCTGATTTCTCTCACCCTAATCGGCTGCGATAGTCTTGCTTGTCGTTGCCCCGGCAACACCCCGGCAGGTTGCCCGAGTGGCCAAAGGGATCTGACTGTAAATCAGACGGCTCAGCCTACGCAGGTTCGAACCCTGCACCTGCCACAGCACGAAAAGTAGCCCGTGACCAGCGGAAACGCCGGTCACGGGCTCTTCGTTTGCTACTCCTAGGGCGTCTGACCAAGCAATATCGGCATTGGGTGGTGCAACCCGCTGACCTGCGCAAACGTGGACGCCCCCACCGGAGCGGCGGTGCGTGCGGGGAATACGCGGGGAAGTTCTGGCTGCGCCGGGTCTCGCATGGATCTTGATGGATCCTCCGCTAGTCGCCGCGGCGGCCGGTCGGAACGCACCGGCCGGCCTGAGGAACCGCAGGAGTCAATCCGATCGGGAGAGTCCGACGCCCGCGTTTTGAGCAGGCCGACGGCCAATCCCCTATCGCGCTCAGATGAGAGCGTTCGCGCTGATCCGGGAAAGCGGAAGAGCCCGGCCACCCCAGGCGTGCTGGGGCTGCCGGGCTCTCTCGCTATCTGAGGTTCAGGCTCTACTTCGTCAACAGCTCAGCGGTCGGGATGACACCGGCACCGAGGCCCCACTTCTCCAGCGTGGCCTTGTAGACGCCGTCGTCCATCAGCGACTGCATCGCCACCTGCAGCGCCTCACCAAGCCCCGAGGTCTTCGACGTCCCCAGAGCGACGATGCTGTTGCCGACCTTCTTCTTGTACTGCTTCGGATACACCTCGAAGGACTGCGGCTGCTTCTTGGCCGCCCACGCCAGCGGCGCGGTGTCGTAGAAGACCCCGTCCACCCGCTTCGAGGTCAGCTGAGTCAGCGCGGCCTGCACGTTGGGCAGGACCGTCGCGTGGACGGCCGGCTTGCCCTGCGCCTTGCAGTCAGTCGAGATCTGTGGCAGGTAGATCTCGGCCTGGGTCGCCGCAGTCACCACTGCGATCTTGCGCCCACACAGAGTCATCTGGTCGGTGATGCTGAGCTTCAGCGGGTTCCCCTTGCTGATCACGAGCGAGGAACCGGCAGACCAATAGGTGACCATGTCCAGCACCTGCAGCCGCTCCGGAGTCGGCGACATGTTCGTGGCGGTGAAGTCGTACCGACCGGCGGAAAGCCCGGGGATCACGGAGTCGAACGGGATGTTCTTGATCACCAGCTTCAGTCCGAGCGTCTTCGCCAGCAGCTTGGCGACGTCGACGTTGTAGCCGATCGGTGTCTTGTTGTCGGTGTCCAGGAACGACGTCGGCGGGTTGTGAAGGTCAGCGACCATCGAGATCGTGCCGCGCTTCTTGATGTCCGCCGGCAGCAGCTTCACCGCCGCCGGATCGGCCTTGACCTGCGAAGCCGCGTCGTTGCCCGACGCCTCGTTCTTCGTGGCTCCGTCGTCGGACGCCCCGCATGCCGTCATCGCAGCCAGCAGCACCGGCACCACGGCCGCGACGCCGAGTCGCCTCCTCACGTTCATCCTTGACTCCGACGTTCTCGTTTGCTGGCGGAAGCCGCCCTGTTCAGCGTTGATATCCAGATTCCTATGTGTAGCCATCTCGTGCTCCTTGCGGGTGTGGGTGGGGGTTGATGCGGTTGGACAGATGTGTGCTCAGAGGTCGCCGTCAGGGACACTTCGAAGCTGCGTGACGACGTCGTCGAGGGAGACGGCGAGGGCGCGCTCGACGTTGACCCAGTCGTCCCGGGCATGGTCGAGGAGATAGTCACGCCGCTCAGGTACGAGCTCCGCGCGCCAGTTGGTGATCAGCGCACGGAGCGTGAGCCGGGCGAGCGCGGCGACCGGCAACAGCGGAAGCTCCGAGTCCTTGATCGGGCGCGCCTGCTCGTACCCGACCGTGAAGGCGGAGGCATCTCGCCACGGTCGATCCGGCGTACGGCCGAGAAGGTTGGCCAGGCACACGGCCGGATCGAAGATCACCGCAGTGTGCATCGTGTCGCCGAAGTCGATGACGCCGGCAACGAAATCGTCGCTCCGCGAATCGACCACGACGTTGTGCGGGCTGTAGTCACCGTGGATCACCTGGGTCTCAAGGTCACCCATCCTCGGCACGATGGTCTGATCGAAGAGCCGGAAGACCTCGCGAGCCAGCTGGCGGTGCTCGGCATTTGAGGTGTGCTCGAGGAGTCCCGTCAGTTGGTGGAAGTGCTGGATGTCCCAGATCAGGCCTCGGCGTGCCTCGGGGTGGTCGAAGCGCTCTAGCGCCACGTCGACGTGGCCGAGCATCTCGCCCACCTTCGCGAGCTGCCCGGGGTCCGCACTCGCCCGCGCAAGGACGGCACCTTCGACGAAGCTGAACACCCGCAGGACTCGGGTGCCACCGTCCTGTGTCGTGATGACCACGTTGTCGTGCCCGTCGGCGGTCAGCTTCACTCGCTGGATCGGCAGGTCCGGAGCAGCGTCCTCGAGGAAGCGCATGGCGGCGGTCTGCAGTCCGACCACTGCCTCGGCCTCGGCCGGCGACGACACCTTGACCAGGTAGTCGACGGAGTCGCTCCGCAGCCTGAAGGTGTCGTCCTTCTCGGTCGCGATCCCCTCGAGCTGGCCACCGAGGTGGAAGTGCTTCTCGAGGAGCTTGGCGACCAGCTCCGGGTCGATCGGCTCATGGGACGACGTCAGACCGCTCTCGTCGAAGAGTCGTTTCGCCCGATCCATCGGCATTGAGGTGCTCACAGTCAGTCCCTTCGTCCATCCGCTCAGAGGTGGTGTTGGGCGACCTTGGCGAAGGTCTCGAGGAATCGGGTGACGTCGGCGTCGGCGAAGGCGAGCGGGGGTCGGATCTTGAGGATGTTGGCGTGCTTGCCGGTGCCGCTGATCAAGACGCGGTGGGTGCGCATGTCGTTGATGACGTCTTCGGTGCGGGCGCGGTCGGGTTGGCCGGTATCGGTGGTGATCTCGACGCCGACGTAGAGGCCGTTGCCGCGGACCTCGGTGACGTGGGGAGAGTCCTGGGTGATCTGTTCCAAGCCGGTGCGCAGGGCGTTGCCGTTGTCGATGACGCGTTGCTGGACGTTCTCGGTCTCGAACACGTCGAGGACGGCGGCGCCGGCGGCGACCGGGATCGAGCTGCCGGCGAAGGTGTTGAAGTAGCGGACGTTCTGGCCGAAGTCCTCGCAGACCTCAGGGCGGAACACCACCCCGGACAGCGGCATCCCGTTGCCCATCGGCTTGCCCATGGTGACGATGTCGGGCAGCACGCCGTGGCGGGCTGAAGCCCCACATCGTCTCGCCAAGCCGGGCGAACCCGGCCTGGACCTCGTCGGCGATGTAGACGCCACCGGCGGCGTGGACCTCCTCGACCACGGCGTCCATGTAGCCGACCGGATCGGTGAAGATCCCGTCACTGGAGTAGGCGCAGTCGGTGATCAGTGCGGCCAGCCGGTAGCCGTGGCGCTCGAGGTCAGCGATCGCGTCGCGGACCTGGCTGCGCATGTGCTCGGCCAGGGTGGAGCCGGCGGCGACCAGTCGGGGGTCGGGCGGGTCGATGAACCGGACGTTGGGTCCCAGCGGCGACCCTGCGCCCAAGGTGGGCGAGAAGCTCGCGACCTCGCGACTGATGCCGTGGTAGGCCCACCGGGTCACGATGATGCCCTCGGCACCGGTGTGGTGCCGGGCCACCCGCATCGCGAGGTCGTTGGCCTCCGACCCCGAGCAGGCCAGGCTCAGCTTGGACAGGCCCGCGGGGAAGGTGGCCAACAGCCGCTCGGCGTAGTCGACCAGCGACTCCTGCAGGTAGCGGGTGTTGGTGTTGACCGCCGCCATCTGTCGGGCCACGGCCTCGACCACGTATGGGTGCGCATGCCCCACGCACGGGACGTTGTTGTAGGCGTCGAGGTAGTCGTTGCCGTCCCGGTCGACCAGGTGAGCGCCGTGACCGGAGACGAACTCGACCGGCTCGCGGTAGATCAGCGTGTAACCCGGGCCCAGCACCTTCTCCCGGCGACCGATCAGCTCCCGCGTCCGGTCCGGGAGTGCACCCATCGCCCCCGGATCGAACCGGTTGGGGTAGTTGTCCAGTCGCTCGACTCACTGTCGACGTCATCAGCAGCAGCCCTTCAGGTCGTGAGGTGGAGAGGTGATGTGCGGCGCAGACCACGTCTTCAACAGTTCCAGATCAAACGTATCACAGTCAACTGTTGACAGTTGGCAAGAAATCTCGATAATCTGCATCACATCAGAGCCGCCCAGGCCGCCTTCGACGGGCTCCGATCGGCCCTTCGAGGCGAGATTCATAAGCCGGCCCTCAACGCGACTAGGAGCACGACATGACCCCGCAGAGACACATGGACAGGATGCGCAAGCCGGCGTCCGAGTTGTGGAAGTAGCCATGGTCACGGGCACGGCTCTCGAGCGGGGAGCACCTACAGACGGGAGCGCGCGCATGGATTCCACGGAGAAGCCGAGGCTGCACAGGCGGGGGTGGCTGGAGTATGCCGCGTGGACAGCGTGTGTGCTGGTCGCTGCGGGGGTGGCTCACACCCTGATCACGAATGAGAACTATCAGTGGGACGTGGTGGCGAAGTACTTCACCACCTCAACGGTGTTGCGGGGTCTGAGGCTGACGATCATCTTGACGGTCGTGGTGATGTTCTTCGGCACGATCCTGGCGATGGGTGTCGCGGTGATGCGGGCCTCGTCGATCAGGCCGGTGCGGTTGCTGGCGTCGGCGTACATCACGTTCTTTCGTGGTACGCCGGTGCTGGTGCAGCTGATCTTCTGGTTCAACATCGCGGCGCTGTATCCGAACATCGCGATCGGGATCCCGTTCACGGATGTCTCCCAAGGTGTCGACGTCAACAAGCTGCTGAGCGCGACGACCGCAGCCATCATCGGGCTGTCGTTGAACGTGGCGGCGTACCTGGCCGAGATCATCCGCGGTGGGTTCGCGTCGGTCGACCGGGGTCAGATCGAAGCAGCCGACTCGTTGGGCATGAGCGGCGCGACGAAGCTGCGGCGGATCATCATCCCCCAGGCGATGCCGACCATCATCCCGGCGACGGGCAACCAGGTGATCGGGATGTTCAAGGAGACCTCCTTGGTCAGTGTGCTCGGCGTTGCCGAGCTGCTGCAGAGCACGCAGCTGATCTACGCGCGGACGTACCAGACCATCCCACTGCTGATCGTGGCCTGCCTGTGGTACCTGATCATGACCCTGGCTCTGAGCTACCCCCAGTCACTGATCGAGAAGAAGTACTCCCGGACGAAGTCGCGGGAGGCGGCCGGGGCCGATCCTGTCCCGGTTCCGTTGGACCTAACGTTGGGTGGTGAAGCCAGATGAACGGCAACGGAACGGTGTTCGCGCGCGGCCTGCGCAAGTCCTTCGGCGACCGGGTGGTGCTCGACAGCATCGACCTGGACGTCACGTGCGGTGAGATTGTCTGCATGATCGGACCCTCGGGCTCGGGCAAGTCGACCCTTCTGAGGTGCATCGACGGACTCGAGGAGATCGATCGTGGGGTCCTGAAGGTGAACGGCGAGGATCTCGGCTTTCGTGAGACCGGAAACTCCTACCAGGCATTGGGTCGCAAGGAGGCGGCCGCCCAGCGCACCCGTATGGGTGTGGTGTTCCAGCAGTTCAACCTGTTCCCGAACATGACCGCTCGAGAGAATGTGATGTCCGGGCCGGTGCTGGTCAAGGGCGTCGCCAAGAAGGCCGCTGCCGAGCGGGCTGACACGTTGCTGGTCAGTGTGGGGTTGAAGGGACACGGCGACCACTACCCCTGGCAGATGTCCGGTGGTCAGCAGCAGCGCGTCGCGATCGCGCGCGCGTTGGCGATGGACCCCGAGGTGATGCTCTTCGACGAGCCCACCAGTGCGCTGGACCCCGAACGTGTCGGTGAAGTGCTCGCGGTGATGAAGGATCTTGCCGAGCGAGGGATGACGATGATCGTCGCGACCCACGAGATGGGTTTCGCCAAGGACGTTGCCGACACTGTGATGTTCATGGATGGGGGTTTCGTCGTCGAGCAGGGTGTGCCGGCGGACGTGCTGTGCCGCCCCACCGAGGCGAGAACGCAGAAGTTCCTGGAGAGCGTTCTGTGACCCGGCTAAACGGGGGCCTGTCCCACCTCGACGTGTAGAATGTCAACAGTTAGTCGCTGTGCCGGACCTGCTTCCGGCTTTCTGAGGGGAACCGCACTGTGGCGGACAAGAACGCAACGTCGACATCGATTCCGCGCACCACTCTGGCGTCCATGGTGGGGGAGCGAATCCGCGCCAGTATCCTCGATGGCGACGTGGCGCCCGGAACGCAGCTCAACGAGGTGGAGCTCGCGGCCAGTTTCGGGGTCAGCCGCGGACCGGTGCGCGAAGCCATCCAGCGGCTGATCCAGGAAGGTCTCCTTCGCAGCGAGCCGCATCGCGGTGTCTTCCTGCCCCTGTTGACTAGTGCGGACATCGAGGACATCTTCCTGACCCGCGAGGCGCTGGAGTCGACCGCGCTCCGCAACATCACCGGCACGTCCCGGGCGGAGTCGTCGTACGAAGATCTCGACCGCATCGTCCGAGCGATGGAATCTGCCGAGAAGTCCGATGACTGGAAGACCGTCGTCGATCGCGACATGGACTTCCACACGGCAATGGTGGCGGCTGTGGGGAGCCCGCGTCTGGAACGCCTGTTCACGACGGTGATCTCCGAGACCCGGCTGTGTCTTGCCATGCTGACGGAGGCGTACGACCAGGGTGACCTACGGCCACGTCGCGACGACCTGGTGGATGAACACCGGCAGATCCTCGAGCTGGTCCGAGAGGGTGACGCCGAGGGGGCCGTCGCGATGCTCAGGAAGCATTTCGACGGCGCGATCGGGACCCTCAAGCGCAGCGCGGGTGCGGACGCCGAAACAGACTGAGGCCGCTGGTCGTCATGCAGACGACCAGCGGCCGGTTGTCTCGTTGCCTAACCGATGCGGTCCTTGAACTTGTAGTACGCGCCGGCCACGGGGAGGAACCATGGGGGGCCGAAGTGTCCGGGGATGCGACGGAACGTGAAGTCCCGCCAGATGTTCGCCTCGGGAACGCCGGACATGTACTCGGCCATCTGGCGGCCCATGTACGTCGCCATCTGGACCCCGTGCCCGGCGTACCCCATGGAGTAGTAGAGGCCGTCGTGCTGGCCGGCCTTGACCATGCGGTCGAGGGTCATGTCGACCAGGCCTCCCCAGCAGTAGTCGATCCTGGCATCGGACAGCTGGGGGAAAATGTGCACCATGGCGTCGCGGAGGAGCTTGCCGCTCTTCTCATCGGACTGCGGGTTGGACATCGCGAACCGTGCTCGGCCGCCGAAGAGCAGGCGGTTGTCGGGTGTGATGCGGAAGTAGTTCAAGAGGTTCTTGGAGTCCGAAGCCACCCGTCGAGTGGGCAGCAGGTCGTCGACCATGGCCACATCGAGCGGTTCGGTGGCGATGATGAAGCTGCCGACAGGTGCGATGCGTACCTGGTGCCAGCGGAATGGCCGGCGCGTGTAGGCGCCCGTCGCCACGAGCACCTGATCCGCCTGGATCCGGCCTCGGGGGGTCTCGAGCTCGTGGCCTGAGGCGAGCTTGGTCACCTTCAGCACCGGCGCCTGCTCGTGGATCGTCACGCCGGCGCGCTCGGCTGCCTCGCCGAGTCCCCGGATGTACTTGCCGACATGGAGGCTGGCGCTCTTCGAGTCGACCATTGCGCCATGGAACGCGTCAGATCCGATCTCGCTCCGCAGCTCCGCCTTCGGGATCAGCCGCATGTCCGACCCCAGGCGGGTGTTCAACAGCTCGGCGGTCTTCTCGAATCCTTGGACGTGCGCCGGCTTGGCGGCAAGGACCAGCTTGCCGGGGCGCGCGAAGTTGCAGTCGATGCCTTCGTCCGCGACGAGCTTCTCGATCAGGTCAACCGCTTCGCCGTACGTCCGGTACAGCGATGCCGCCTTGTCGAAGCCCATCTTGTCCACTGCGTCCCGGATGCCGATCGACATCCCGGTGGTGGCCATACCGCCGTTGCGGCCTGAGGCGCCGAACCCGACGGTGTGCTGCTCGAACAGGTGCACCTTCGCTCCACCTCGCGCGAGGTGGAGCGCGGTGACGACGCCGGTGAGGCCGCCACCGACGACGGCTACGTCGGCACGTCCCTCGACGGTGGTCTGCGACCTCTCCGGGGAACCTCCGGGCGCGGTGTCGAGCCAGTAGGACGTGAACTTCATGGTGGTGCTCCTCACCTGTGGAAGACCAGTCGTCTGCTCTCACGGAGAAGCCGGGCGCCAGGTCGCATTGACACTCACCGAGGTTACACCTACTGTTAACAGTTAACAACCCAAGCTAGCCGAGCTCGGGCTGAAATCTTGGAGGAATCGTGGCATTTGAATTTGAGACCAAGCCGAAGTTCGCGACGTTCGACATGAACGGGACGTTGATCCAGTTCCGCATCAACGACGCGCTCCGTGAGGTGTTGGGCGACCGGCTGCCGGCCGAGATCGCCGACGCTTACCTGCAGGCCTGCAAGGCGTACCGCATCGACGAGTGCATGGGCGACTACAAGCCGTTCGACCAGATCGTCGCCAACTCCATGGAGCGCGCCTCGCGGCGAGTCGGCCTCGAGTACCGTGCGGCCGACGCACAGGCGGTCTACGAGATCGTCCCCACGTGGACGCCGTACCCGGGTGTGACCGAGGCGCTGAACCGGCTGGCCGAGGAAGTCCCCCTGGTCATCATCACGAACAGCGACACTGCCCACGCGGAGCGCCTCTCGGAGAACCTCAAGGCCCCGTTCGAGCTCGTCATCAGCGCCGAGCAGATGGGCGTCTACAAGCCCCGGCTCGCTGCGTTTGAGTACATGTTCGACAAGCTCGGCGTGACACCCGACGAGATCGTGCACGTCTCCGCGAGCCCGATGTACGACCTGCGGTCCGCGGCCACCCTGGGCATCAAGAACAAGGTGTATGTCGACCGCGGCTTCGAGCAGGATGAGCACTGGCTCGGCTACGAGCGGATCACCGACATCGCCGAGCTCCCCGTCCTCTTCGGCCTGCCGCGTGATTGACACGTGAGCGTCCCGGCTCGGCGTTGGATCGACTCCGGGCACTCGACCTGGACCTTCCCAGACCTCGCTGACAACCCGTACTACGTGGACCATCGGTCGGTTGACTCCAGCATTCACATCTCGGGGCAGCTGCCTTTCAAGGACGGCGTGCTGCTGGGGCAAGGGGTGGTTGGCCAGGACGTCGAGCTGGAGACGGCTCAGGAGCTCGCGCGCCACGCTGTGCTGAACTGCCTCGCCGCCGCTGTGCAGGCGGTGGGTGACCTGGACCGGGTCAGGATCGTGCAGATGCTGGTCTTTGTGGCCAGCGCGCCGAACTTCGGTCTGCAGTCACGGGTGGCCAACGCGGCGAGTGAGCTGCTTATCGATGTGCTGGGCGAGAACGGGCGGCACGCTCGTACGGCGATCGGTGTCGCCGGGCTGCCGCTGAACACTCCTGTCGAGATCCAGATGATCTGCACTGCGGTCTAAGGGTTGACGTGAACCGTATTCAACGGGCGCTCGACTCAGCCTGATCGGCGCGGGTCGACACCCCGGCGCCGATCGTGCTGGTCGATGTCATGCAGGCCAACATCGACCGCATGCAGGCCTTTGCCGTCCAGCACGAGCTCGACGTCAGGCCTCATGTCAAGACGCACAAGTGTGTGGAAGTTGGTCGGCGCCAGATCAAGGCGGGGGCGGTCGGCATCACTGCCGGAAATGTCGGCGAGGCTGAGGTCTTCGCTGCGGCCGGCTTCGACGACATCTTCATCGCGTATCCGGTCTGGCCCGCGGGGACGAAGGGACGGCGGATCCGCCGGCTTGCCAAGACCACCCGGCTGCGGGTCGGCGTCGACAACGTAGCGGCTGTCGAGGCCTTGGCCGACGCGATGGGAGACGAACCGGAACGGCTTCAGGTCGTGGTCGAGGTCGACTGCGGCGCCCGTCGGTCCGGGGCACCGCCCGAGCTCGCCGGCGGCATCGCCCTCGCCGCCCGCAAGCGAGGTTTGGACCCAGTCGGTGTCTTCACCTATCCAGGCCACGGCAGCTCCAGCCTGGACGCGCGCAAGCACGCCGCCCAGGATCAGCAGGTCGCGCTGACCACTGCGGTGCGCAGCCTCGCCAGCGTCGGGATCACAGCCCAGGTGGTCAGCGCCGGCTCGACACCCACGATCGAGTTCTCGAACAGCAGCGTGATCACCGAGATCCGTCCAGGCGAATACGTCTTCGGCGACCTGAACAACACCCGGCTCGGCGCCTGCAGCGAGGACGACATCGCGTTGTTCGTCGCGGCCACCGTGGTCAGCGACTGGGTCGCCGACCAAGTCATCCTCGATGTCGGCACCAAGGCCCTCAGCCGCGAAGGCAGCGTCGAGCGAGGTTTCGGGGGTATCGCCGGCACCAACGCGGTTCTGACCAAGCTCAACGAGTATCACGGGTTCCTCGGGCTCTACCGGCGACTTCCGCCCGACCGTCGGCACCGTCGTACCAGTGGTCCCCAACCACGTGTGCCCGGTGGTGATCAATTTCGAGGAGCTGATCGTCACCGACAGCGCTGGCTCGTCGCTGGAGCGCTGGCCGGTCGACGCCCGCGGATTTCTCAACTGACCTGCCCACCCACCCACGAAAGAGTGACTGACATGAGACTCGACAAGACCACCGCGCTGGTGACCGGCGCCAGCAGCGGAATCGGAGAGGCTGTGGCGTCGCGTTTTCGCCGCGAGGGTGCCCGTCTGCTCCTCACCGGCCGCAAGGAGCAGCTGGACAGCGTCCAGCCCGATGACCTGTATGTCCCCGGCGACCTCAATGACGAGGCGTTCGTCGAGGACCTCGCCCACCGCGCCGCAGAGTCATTCGGCACCGTGGACGTCGTGGTCCTCAACCACGGCCTCCAGGTCAGCAGCCCGCTGACCGAGATGGCGTACGACGACGCGAAGAACGTGCTCCACAGCAACCTGCTCAGCGCGTTCCTGGTGATGAAGCACTTCGCGCCACTGATGCCGCCGGCAGGAGGATCGTTCGTCTGCGTCGGCTCCCGGCTCGGTATGGTCGGCAAGCCCGACGAAGTGTTGTACTCCGCCGCCAAGGGCGGCCTGATCATGCTCGCCAAGGGCGCGGCGATCGAGTGGGCCCCACGCAACATCCGCGTCAATGTCGTGGCGCCCGGCCTGACCGCCACCCCGATCATCGAAGCATCGTTCGAACGCCGTGCCGACCCTGAGGCGTACCGCCGCGAGCGTGAGGCCCAGATCCCGCTCCAACGCCTGGCGACGCCCGAAGAGATCGCCGATGCGATCCTCTTCCTCGCATCGGCGGAGTCGTCCTACATCACCGGAGCGGTCCTCCCCGTGGACGGCGGCTACACCGCCTTCTGAGGCGCTCCCGCTTCGTCACGCTCTCGACGTCTCGGCGCTCGTTGAGTGACAGCCCGTGGACCGTCACGTTGGCGTCGCGACACCCCAGGTTCCGTTGACACCCGCTGCATGGCACCCATATCTTGGTCGCGACCCCAGTGCCCAAAACGTTTTGGCAAGACGGCCAGTACGCCAACTACGCCGGGCCGAGCGCATGGCTCGAGGCCTTTGGCGCCGCACGAGTTCGGACATCCTCCATCTCGCGGCGGGGCTTGCTGCGAACCCCGACACAAGAGGAAGACATGTCAAGCAGCAACTACTACGACGTCACCACCTGGCCCGTGGGCGACCCGTCCGACGACGTCGGCGAAGTGATCAACAGCATCATCGCCGACATCAAGTGCCGGCAGACCGCGACCGATGCGAACGACGGGGGCAAGCCAGGCGCGGTCATCTACCTCCCGCCCGGGGACTACCGCCTCCGCACGCAGGTGGTGATCGACATCAGCTTCCTCAAGATCCAGGGCTCGGGACACGGCTTCACGTCGTCGAGCATCCGCTTCAACGTCCCCGAAGCCGAATGGCCGGACTTGCATGAGCTGTGGCCGGGCGGGAGCCGCATCCTGGTCGACCTCCCGCTCGACGGCGGCGACGACGAGTCGAAGGGAGCTGCCTTCCTCGTCGAGCGAAGCGGAAGCCCGCGCATCAGCTCGGTCGAGTTCTCCAACTTCTGCATCGACGGACTGCACTTCAACCCGGACGGCTCGGGCATGCATCCCGAGAACACCTACGTCAACGGCAAGACCGGCATCCATGTCGCGAGCTCCAACGACTCGTTCCGCGATCACCGGCATGGGCTTCGTCTACCTGGAGAACGCCCTCACGATCTACAACGCGGACGCGCTCTCCATTCACGACAACTTCATCGCTGAATGCGGAAGCTGCATCGAGCTCCGCGGCTGGGGACAGGCGTCGAAGATCACCGACAACCTGATCGGAGCAGGATTCCGGGGCCACTCGATCTATGCCGAGAACCATGGCGGGCTCCTGATCACGGCGAACAACGTCTTCCCCCGAGGCGCGAGCAGCGTCCGTCTCGACGGCGTCACGCGTTCAAGCGTCACGAACAACCGCTTGCACTCGTTCTACCCCGGGATGGTGGTTCTCGGAGCGGGCAGCTCGGAAAACCTCGTGGCCACCAATCACTTCTTGCGCGACCACGAGCCCTGGACGCCGTTCCTGGGAGTCGACAACGGGCTGGATGACCTCCACGGACTTCTCTGTGTCAGCGGCAGCAACAACTCTGTCATCGGCAACCACTTCTCCCAGATCATCGACTCACAGAGCATCCGGCCGGCCGGCGCGACGCCCGTCATCATTCGGCTGACGGCCGGGACCGGCAACTTCGTCTCCAACAACCACGTGGTCGCGATGGACGTCAACGCCAAGTCCAGCGACTCGTGCTTCTCGGCTCAGGTGGATGCCCTGTTGACGACCGAGGCTTCGGCCGCGACTCTCCGTCACGACCGTCCTGGTCGACTCCGAATCATCGGGGAACACGATCCTTGATTCCGGAAGCGACGCCCAAGTGGTGGCAGACAGGGCTGCCAACGCCCTGAGGTTCACACCGGCGCTTGGCCGACCGTGCGACATCCACATCAGAGCACCGGGAGCGCCTCACCCTTGACAGCCGCGATGTGACCGCCGATTACATTGCACAAAACGTTTACCCAAAACGTTTTGGGTCTCGGGACCAAGTGACCGGAACTTCTAACGGAGGCGTGATGAGCAAGAACAGCAAGACCAACCAGGGCCTGCGTGCGCGAGCAGTCGCAGTGGCCGCCGCAGTGCTGCTGATCGGATCGACCGCAGCTGCTTGTGGCGCAGGCGGCGGCTCGAAGGACTCGGCCAAGGACCTCCGGGTGCTGGTCGAGGCAGGCGGACACGCAGAGCTCAAGCCGGTCGCCGCCGCCTTCGAGAAGGAGACCGGCACCAAGGTCACCCTCGTCGAGCTTCCGTACGACGGTCTGTACGACCGGCTCTCCAGCGAGCTCTCGTCGGGCTCGGTCTCGTTCGACGTCGCCGCCCTCGACGCGATCTGGCTGAAGGGCTTCGCGGACGGCGTCGAGCCGCTCGACGACATGTTCACCGACGACGTCAAGTCTGACCTGTTCCCGTCGCTGCTGACCGAGGCCAGGTCGACGGACACTTCGTCGGGATGCCGGTGTGGACGAACGCCGAGATCCTCTACTACCGCAAGGACCTGTTCGAGGACGCGGCGAACAAGAAGGCGTTCGAGGCGAAGTACGGCTACCCGCTCGTCGCCGCCGACGACCTGGCAGCAGTTCGCGGACGCGGCCGCAGTTCTTCACCCAGCGACGGCGATGACCTTACGGCACCGACGTCAAGGGCGCGGTCGAGACCGAGTGGCTCGCGACCGTGCTCCAGGCCGGCGCGAAGGACATGGTCCTCGACCAAGGACGGCAAGGCCGATCTCGACACGCCGAGCACTCGAAGCGCTCGACTTCTACACCGAGCTCAACACCAAGCTGAAGGTCAGCCCGCCCGGCGCCGCGCAGATCGACTGGGCTTCGGCGCAGAACCTCTTCAACCAGGGCCAGACCGCGATGACGCGGTTCTGGGCGCACGCCTACCCCCAGATCCCGGACGACTCGCCGGTCAAGGGCAAGATCGGTGTCGCCGTGATCCGGCGGGCCCGGCGGGATCGGCGGCGGTTCCCGGTGCGTGGTACCTCTCGGTGCCGAAGGCCGACGCAAGAAGTGAGCTGCCGAGAAGTTCATCGCGTTCGCCTACGAGCACAACGACCTGGGGATCGACACCGGCCTCGGGCTGGCGGCACGCAAGTCCGCTCTGGAGAAGTACCAGGACAAGCCCGGCCACGAGAACCTCGCGGCGCTGATCGCAGCGCTCGACGCGCCGGCCACCGCGCCGCGGCCGGCCAGCCCGAAGTGGCAGAAGATCGTCGACACGGTGCTGATCCCGATGCTCCAGAAGGCCGTCGCCGGCGCCGACAACGCGGCGCTGCTGCAGAAGGCGCAGGCCCAGATCGAGGACATCGTCAAGTGACGCGCGCGGGGGTGGCGGTCCGCCGCCGCCGCCCCCGCCGTGCCCGGTCGGGCTCGGCGGGGGACCGCCCCTCGCCGGTCGAGGTCACGGCTCAGCGACCGCCGCTTCGCCGCGCTGATGATGGCGCCGGCGGCGATCTTCCTCGGCGCGTTCGTGGCCTGGCCGCTGGTGCAGCTCGTCATCGACAGCTTCTTCGAGATCTCGCCGATCGCCGGCGGCCCGCGCGACTTCGTCGGGCTTCGGCAACTACGGCGACGCGCTGCACTCGGCCGCGTTCCGAGCGCGGCCCTGCGGACCGTCGGCCTACACCGGCATCGTGGTGAGCCTCGAGTTCGTGCTCGGCCTCGGCGCGGCGCTGCTCTTCTCCATGCTGGGCACGCGGTCGGCGGTCTTCCGCACGGTGTTCCTCTACCCGCTGATGATCGCGCCGGTGGTCGCCGGCCTGCTGTGGCGCTTCCTGCTCATCGACAACTTCGGCATCGTCAACGAGCTGCTGTCCCGGGTGGGGCTCATGTCGAGCGCAGACCCCATCGGCTGGCTGAGCAACCCGGACATCGCGTTGTTCTCGGTCGCGATGCCCGACATCTGGCTCACCACGTCGTTCATGACGCTGATCCTCTTCGCCGGCCTGCAGAACATCCCGGGCGACGTGATCGAGGCCGCCCGCATCGACGGCGCGTCCAGCGTCTCGATGCTGTTCCGCATCATCCTCCCGCTGCTTCGGCCGGTGATCGCCGTGGCGCTGATCGTGCGCGGCGTCGACGCCGCCAAGGCGTTCGACATCATCCTGATCCAGACCAACGGCGGGCCCGAGAACGCCACCAGACGCTCAGCCTGCTGATCTACCAGACCATGATTCGGTTCGGCGAGCCCGGACTGGCCAGCGCGATGGGCACGATGTATCTGATCGCGATGCTGCTGATCGCGATCGTCGCCGTCTGGTTCATCTGGCGACCGGGGACGGACCAGTCATGAGCAGCATCGAAGTTCGTTCACCCAGGACCCGCCTCCTGCTGTGGGTCCTGCTCGATCATCGGTCCTCGTGCTGTACGGCTTCCCGTTCGTCTACCTGCTGCTGACCTCGTTCAAGACGCCGCTGGACGCGATCGCGGTCCCGCCGAGCGTGCTGCCGAAGGCGTGGACGCTCGCCAACTACTCGTCGGCGCTGAGTCGCGATGGCGTCGTGGCCTCGTTCATCAACAGCATCACGACGGCATCGATCAGCACGCTGCTCTCGCTGGTCCTGGCGGTGCCGGCGGCGTACGGCATCACCCGGTTCCGCACGCGTGAGCGGCCGGGTGTTCGTCATGGCCGCACTGGTCACCCGGATGGTGCCGCCCGTCGCGTCGGCCTCCCGCTGGTCGCGATGATGCGCTCCATCGGGCTTGACCGACACGCCCGCCGGCCTCGCGATCGCGCACACGACGATCTCGCTCCCGCTGTCGATCTGGCTGATGGCGAGCTTCTTCGAGTCGGTCCCCGACGAGCCTCGACGAGGCGGCGAGGGTCGACGGCTGCAGCAGGCTCGCGGCGCTGTGGCACGTCATCCTGCCGGTCGTGACCGGGCGGCTTGGCGGTCACCGCGATCTTCGCGTTCCTCGCGTCGTGGAACGAGTTCCTCTTCGCGCTGCTGCTCACCTCGGTGCGGGCGCAGACCACGCCGATCGTGATCGCCAACTTCCAGACCCAGTTCGGTCTCGACTGGGGTCCGATGACGGCGCTCGCGACGATGTACTCGGTCCCGGTCATCCTGCTCACGCTGCTCCTTCAGCGGCACATCGTCGCCGGGCTCACGCTCGGCGCGGTCAAGGGCTGAAGGCCGCGTACCGACTCCTGCCCCATCCACACGTCGACCCGCAGCAGTCTGAAAGGAAACGATGAAGCGCATCGGAATCAAGGACGTCGCGGCCGACGCGGGCGTGTCGGCCACGACGGTCTCGCACGTCCTCAACGAGACCCCGCATGCCCAGGTCCGTGACGAGACCCGGCAGCGCGTTCTGCGATCCGCCGAGCGGCTGGGCTACCAGCCCAACCGGTCAGCGCGCAGCCTGCGCACGCAGCGGACCGGGACGATCGGGCTGGTCAGCGACTCCATCGCGACCACTCCGTACGCCGGACAGATGATCCTCGGCGCGCAACGGGCGGCCCAGGAGCGCGGATACACCGTGGTCCTGTTCAACACCGACAACGATCCGGAGGTCGAGGAGAGCGAGCTCAAGGCACTCCTGCAGTTCCAGGTCGACGCCGTGCTCTACGCGACGATGTACCACCGCGCGGTCTCGGTGCCGCCGGTCCTTGACGGTGTCCCCTCTGGTGCTGCTCGATGCGGTCGATCCCGCGTCACCCGCACCCAGCGTGGTTCCTGACGAGGTCCAGGGTGGCCGGACCGCCACCGAGGAGCTGACCGGGCTGGGACACCGCCGCATCGGATTCGTCACCAACGTCGACGACGTGCCGGCCACCTCAGGACGGCTCCAGGGCTACCAGGAGGCGCTTGCCGCAGCATCCATTGCGTTCGACCCGGCACTCGTCGTCGCCGAGGAGTCCGAGACCTGGGGCGGCTATCGCGCGGCCCGCGCAGCTGCTGTCCAGCGAGGACCGGCCCACAGCAGTGTTCGCCTACAACGATCGCATGGCGATGGGCGTCTATCGCGCAGCCGCCGAGCTCGGCCTGCGCATCCCCGAGGACCTGTCGGTCGTCGGGTTCGATGACCAGGAGCTCATCACACGGGGCCTCCATCCTGAGCTGACGTCCGTTGCCCTGCCGCACTTCGACATGGGCTTCTGGGCGGGCGAGACCTTGGCCGACCTGCTCGACGGCTCGTGGCCTCCCGAACCACGCCGTTCAGGACCCGTTGCTCATGCCCTGCCCGCTGGTGCGCCGGTCTTCGACTGCTCGCGCCTGATCTGCACCCACCAAGCTCTGAAAGGCACCCGTGTTCACGACTTCCGTCGTCCTGGGTCTGGGACTTCTGGTTCGCCGACGACGGCGAGCAATTCCACCTGTTCTTCCTCAAGGCATCACGCGCCCTGCACGACCCCGACCGGCGGCACTGGCGCGCGACCATCGGGCACGCCGTGTCGAGCGACTTGCGGAACTGGACCGAGGTGGCCGACGCGGTCGTGCCCTCAGACGGCCCGGCATTCGATGACCTCGCGACCTGGACCGGGTCCGTGGTCCGAGCCCCCGACGGCACGTGGCACATGTTCTACACGGGCGTTGACCGCGCCAGCGGCGGCCTCGTACAGCGGATCGGTGCGGCAGTGTCGCCCGACCTGTACACCTGGCAACGCGGCTCCGGGCGTACCGGTCCTCGAAGCTGATCCCCGGTGGTACGAACGACTCACCGACGGCGTATGGCCCGACGAGGCATGGCGGGACCCGTGGGTCTTCGCCGATCCGTCGGGCGATGGCTGGCACATGCTGGTGACCGCGCGAGCCAATGACGGTGAACCCCGCGACCGGGGCGTCGTCGGCCACGCCCGCTCGCGCGACCTCTCGACCTGGACCGTGCAGCCCCCGTTGAGCAAGCCCGACGCAGGCTTCGGTCAGCTCGAGGTCCTGCAGGTGGCCGACGTCGACGGTCGGTCGGTGCTCCTCTTCTCCTGCATGACTCCTCAGCTCTCGGACTCTCGTCTCGCAGAGGATGGAGCGGGCGGGATCTGGGCGGTCAACATCGACGATCACACCGGGCCGTTCGACATCTCCACCGCCTACCGGCTTCATGACGAGTCCTTGTACGTCGGGCGACTGATCCAGGACACGGGACGGCCGCTGGGTCCTGCTCGCCTTCCGCAACCTCGTCGGCAATGGCGAGTTCGGCGGAGAGATCGTCGATCCCATTCCTGTCACCTGGGGACCAGATGGCCGGCTCCAGCTCGTTCTGACCTGATCGCATCACCCGCACGCCCAACCCGACCCTCGCCCGCAAGGAAAGGCAACGCCCATGGATGCAACGCCGACGACTGAGACCTCGCGGCTGGATCGCCGCCATCTGCTTCGAGCAGGAGCTGTCGGCGTGGCAGGGCTAGCGGTGGTCGGTGCGGGTGCCCAGAGTGCTTCGGCGGCAGACGCCACTGCCAAGACGACAGCGGTGCCGAACGTGTACGACGTCACGGCGTGGCGCATCCCCAAGCATCCGAAGACAACCGCTTCGTCCGACATCGGCGCCGTGATCAATGACATCCTCAGGGACATCAAGCGGCGCCAGACAGGATCCAGATGCCAAGCCGGGCGCCGTGATCATCATCCCGCCGGGGGACTACGACCTGCGGACCAAGGTCGTCATCGACATCAGCTACCTGACGGTCGCCGGTTACGGGCATGGATTCGCCTCACTGAGCATCCGCTACAACAGCAACACCGATGACTGGGTGGAGCGGCAGCCTGGCGGGAGCCACATCCGGGTGCTGACCGACGGACCGGCGTTCCTCGTGCGCCGCGACGCGAGTCCTCGGCCTGTCGGGCATCGTGTTCCGCGACTTCTGTCTCGACGGCGTGGACTTCAAGCCCGACCAGAACAGCTATCGCAACGGCCGGACGGGCATCGAGGTCGCCTCGGACAACGACGGGCTCCACGTCACCGGCATGGGATTCGTCTACCTCGAGCACGGTCTCATCGTCCGGGGCGCCGACGCCCTGCGGGTCCACGACAACATGATCGCGGAATGTGGCAACTGCCTCGAGCTGACCGGCGCTGGTCAGGCGACCTCGGTCAGCAACAACCTCATGGGCGCAGGACCGCACGGCAAGACGATTCTCGCCGAGAACCACGATGGCCTCCTCGTGACGGGCAACAACCTGTTCCCGCGCGGTGAGAGCCTGATCGAGCTGCATGGATGCTCCCGGTCCTCGGTCACCGGAAATCGATTGCAAGGCTTCTATCCGGGGATGCTGCGCCTGGTGGAGAACTGCAAGGAGAACCTGGTCACCGGGAACCACCTGCGTCGTGGCACAGAGGGGTTCCCGCCATTCCTCGGCGTGACGAACGGACTCGACGATCTCTATGGCGTCCTTCACCTGCGCGGCGACAACAACCTGATCTCGAACAACCTCTTCGCGTATGACGTGCCGGCGGACAAGATCGTGCCGAAGGATGGAGAACCGGCGATGATCCTGGTGTCGGGTGGCGACGCGAATGTGCTCGCCCTCAATCACGTCGTGTCCAATGTCAAGGCCAAGCACGTGGTGCTGGACTCCTCGACCACCCGCTCGAAGGTGTTGGACAGCGGCTCCGCTGATCAGGTCAAGTCGTACAGCGACAGCGTCGCCATTCGACCCACGCCATGACGGCCCTTGTCATCGGCGAGGCGCTCGTCGACGTCGTGCAGCGTCCGGGCGCTAAACCTGAGCCTCACGCCGGCGGATCGCCGTTCAACGTCGCGGTCGGCCTGGCCCGGCTCATGGTGCCGACACGACTGGCCGCGCAGCTCGCCGACGATCCTTACGGTGACGTGCTCCGCGATCGCTTGCACGAGTCCGACGTGGTGCTCGACGCGCTTGAACCCACCCCCGCGCGTACCTCCAGCGCCCGGGCAACGCTTGCTGACGACGCTCAGTGCGACCTACGAGTTCGACCTGACCTGGGACCCCGCGGCCCTGCCGGACCCCGGCGGCTTCGAGGTCATCCACGTCGGATCGCTCGGCACATCCCTCGAGCCTGGAGCCGCCCTCGTCACGGATCTCGTGACGATTGCCGATGCCCTCGGCGTGCCGGTGTCGTACGACCCCAACGTTCGGCTGACGGTCGAGCCGGACCACGCAGTCTGGCGGCGGACGTTCGAGGCAATCGCCCCGCACGCCAGCATCATCAAGATGAGCGACGAGGACGCTCGGGTGTTGTTCCCTGGCGAGCAGCCGGACGTCCTGGCGCAAAGGCTCGCGGCCGACGGCGTGCTTGTTGCCATCACCTTGGGTGGCGCCGGCGCGATCATCGCCAACCCGCAGGCCCTCGCCCGGATCGATGCCCCCACGCATCACGGTGGCTGACACGATCGGCGCCGGCGACTCGTTCATGGCGGCAATGCTCTCCTGGAGCGCCGCGTGCTCTTGGCCGGCGGCCGACGAGCTCGACTTCAGCAAGCTCACCGACCTCGGCATGTACGCCGCCGGGGCCGCGGCAGTCACCTGTTCGCGCCCGGGCGCGGACCCGCCCCGCCCCGCTGAGCTGCCCGCGCCGAAGGACGACGGCCGAGCGTCGGCGTTGGGATGTGTCCGAGCATCACCGAGCGTCGACGGTTGAGGGCCTACGCCGCAGCCATGGCGTCCACCTGCGCGTAAGGATGCCCACGCGCTAGCGTTCCCGACTTTGGCTTGACTGGGCCAGGCGTCGTCGTGACAGCCGGCTTCGTTGAGGTACGACAAGTCGGTCCGAGCCCCACCAAGCTTCAGGCGCAGGTGGCTACGAGGGGGAGTACACCGGCACCGGATAGTGCACGCCCTTGCACTGGACCTCGCCGCGGGCCTCGCAGGAGATCCGGTCCTTGATCAGGTGCCAGCTGTAGTCGCTCAGCAGGATTCGACCGGGTTCGCACTGTGATTGAAGGCGAGCCGCGATGTTGGTGTGCAGCCCGATCGCGGTGTACGTCATCCGGCCCTCGGAGCCGAAGCTGCCTACGCTCAGGAAACCGGTGTCGATGCCGATCCGCATCCGCATCGGCTGGATGACACCCATGCGCTTCCACTGCAGGTTGAGGTGCGGCAGTCGTTCCTGCATCGCCTGGGCCGCCTGCACAGCGTTTGCCGCCTGGTCCTCGACCTCCATCTCGTCGGGGGCGCCGAACAGCGCCATCAGGCCGTCCCCGGCGAACTCGTTCACGAGCCCGCCGTGCTCGTCCACGATCTGGCTCATCGTGGTCATGTAGTCGTTGACGACCTGCGTCAGGATCTCGGCCTCGACGCGATCTGCGAGATCCGTGAATCCGACCAGGTCGGCGAACAGCACCGTGACCCGTCGGCGGGTGGGCACGTCGATGCCGACCGTGTCCCCGTTGACGATGTGCTCGAACACGGCGCGGGGGACGTAGCGTCGGATCGTCTCCCGGCTGTGGCGCAGCTCCTGCTGCTGCGCCTCGATGATCTGGTCCTTGACGAATGCGTGACGCTCCACGATCTCGATGACTATGCAGACCATGAGGCAGCCGAGGTAGGCGATCCACAGGGCGGCCGCCATGGACGAGGCCTCCACACCCGTGAGCTTCTGGTCGCTGTAGTCCTGGAGCAGCTGGTACGTCCCGAAGGCGGCGTACGGAGTGACCGCGGCCATCGCGGCGCCGGGAGGTATGCGGAAGACCCCGAAGCCGAAGAACATCACGATGATGAGCCCGGACGTCATGACCCCGGCCCGCGTCTGGCTCACCTGTCCGGTGAGGGTGACCTCGGAGAACAACCAGACGATCAAGATACCGGCCAAGCAGTTGGCGGCAGCCGCCAGCGGCATCACCGTGCGACGCAGACCGAGTGGGAAGGTCAAAGCAGTGAGCACCATCAGCAGCACGATCCAGAGCACGACCCAGATCGCTGCGTCCTGCGCGCCGTCAGGATCCACGACAATCATCGCGATCAGCAGCAGGATCCAGCTCGGCGTCGAGCCGATGTAGCCGATCCGGGTGAACGGCGTGGCCGTGGCCACTCGCCACCGTTGGTAGGCCCGCTCGGTGCCATGCCTCTCGAAGCGCAGCCCGAACAGCCGCTGCGGGTAGGCCGAATCGTGCCGCAGGTTCATGGCACCTCCAGTCGTGCCTCCCTCGCATCCATGAAACCACAGGAATTCCGGGAACAACCGCGTATTCGGCGTCTGGGCTGTGGTAGTACTTCGGCATGCACTGGTCACTCCTGTCTTCGTTGGACCAGGGCGAGCAGCGTGCTGTCCTGTCGGCAGCGAAGGCGCGGTCGTTCTCGAGAGGAGAGATCGTCTTCCACGCGGGCGATCACTCCGACTCCGTCCACCTGGTCGGCGCCGGACATTTTGCTGTGATGATCTCCACGCCGGACGGCGATCAGGCGACACTCAACGTTCTCGGTCCGGGTGACTTCTTCGGCGAGCTGTCGATGCTGCGTGAGCAGGTGCCCACGCCACGTTCGGCAACGGTCGCCTCCCTCGATACCTCGGAGACGTTGGTGCTGACCCAATCGGCGTTTCATCGGCTCTGTGAGAGCCATCCGCGGATCGAACGGTTGGTCGGACATCTCATGGCCGTACGAATCCGGAAGCTGAGCGCTGATCTCCTGCAGGCCAGATACCTCGATCTGCCTCAGAGGCTGTACGCCGCCTTGATCGATCTCGGCGACCTCTTCGGCGACGGAGCCGGCAATCCGGTGATCCCACTGACACAGGATCAGCTGGCGGACATGGCCGGCGGCACCAGGCCGTCGATCAATCAGGTCCTCCAGCAACTGGCGGCAGAAGGGATCGTCATGGTCGGTCGAGGCAAGGTGAAAGTCCTCGACAGTGAGGCGCTGGCGCGCAAGGCTGCTCCTAGAACACCTTGAGGCGCGTACCGGCGGAGGAGCGGAGAGCGTCCGCAAATGCTGGATACGTCTCGCTCAGCGTCTGGACGACCGAGCTCTCGACGCGCACCGCCGTGATGTCCGTCGATGCGACGACCGAGGCGCTCCGGAGCCGATGGTCGGTCAGGGCGATCTCGCCGAAGACGTCGCCCGGGCCGAGCATGCTGCGGAACTCTCCCGCCTTGCGGATCTCCACATTGCCGTGAAGAAGGATGTAGATGGAGTCGCCGGGCGTCATCTCTCTGAAGATGGCCCACCCCAGGGGAACATGTACGTAGTTGCCGAATGTGGCGAGTGCTTTGATGAGTGCGGCATCGAAGTCAGTGATGCGAGTCAAGTCCTCTTGGACCCGACGATCGAGCTTTGGCTTGCGGTTCATGAGATGTCCTGTCGGCTGGAAGCGGATGACTCGACTGTGACGGAGCCCGACCACATGCGTCTGTTCGCTGGCTGACAGAAGCGTTGATTCTTGCCCTGCCCCGGTGGTGGCTGATGACCCTCGAGGTTCACGGCAGCCCGGGCTCGAAGCGGACGGCTGGCACGCCATGAAAGGAATCCAGGCCGACTCGAGCACGTTGGCCAACCCGGTGGTGACTCCCGGCTGGGGTGACTCTGCGTGAGTGCCTTGGTCAGCTCCAGCCGCCCGAGCCGCCGCAGGCTCCTACGACTGTCGAGAGCGAACCGCCCTGGAACGTGCCCAGGTAGTCGTCGTGTGAGTCGATGAACTGGATCGCCGTGTACAACGCCGTGGACTGGACGGTGAACGTCTTGGTGTCGCGCATGAGCCGGTCGAGGTCATCGCTGTAGACCGTGCCCCACAGCGTGCCACTACCAGGACTGGTCCATCCAAAGGCCTTGCCGTTGAACGTCTTGTCGTTCGACCACAAATTCAGCTGGAACTGCAGGTAGAAGATCGTGCTCACGACACTGCCGTCGGCTGCGTAGCCTTCGGTGGCGGGCGACGCCTGGATCGAGTTCACCAGCTCGTCCAGCTTTTGGGGATCCAGCTTGTCTTCCCATTCCTTGACGAAGTCGTAGGCGACGACCTCAGCTCCTACTGAATGCGCGGCCGTCTGTGCTGCGTGTTCATGCATTTCGATTCCTTCCAACGAGTCGGGCGATCGAGGCGATGAATTCAGGTCGTGCACGGTCACCCGGGCGACACCGTTGTGGTGTGCGCATCTGAAACGGCACTCGGCTGCGTTCGTGCAACGCTGAGGGCGGCCCAACGCGTCCGGAGTTCACCGAGGCCTTCATGTGTTAGTCGCATCGGGAGGCGCAGAGTTACACGCGCAGTTGCCTACTGATTTTCAGACGTGACGATCGTGGCGAAATCCAGGATCGCCGGCGGGCTGACGGGCACGGTGGATGAAGGCTTGATCAGGATGGTTTCAGACCCGACGACTTGTCCGGTGTCGGCGTCGGCCAGGAGAACGTGACGGTCCTGGGTCGCGCCCTCCCAGATGAAGGAGAGTGCGAAGCAGTCGCGCCCGGTGCGGTCCTTGACGGTGCCCAAGGATCGAATGCCCTCTTCTTCCTCGAGCATGCGCCAGATGCGGGCCATCACGCTGGGAGGTATGACGTACATCTTGGAAAGGTCCCGCACCTGAGTGAACAGGCACAGGGTGCGTTCTTGGCCGCGCTGTCTCTCGAGGCACTTGATGCGGTCCAGGAAGGCGTTACGGACCCCGTCGATGGAGGACGGCATCGTGGTGAAGAACTCGGCGTCGCGGCTGCCAGCTGCTTCGGTCTCCTCACCACTCAAGGTGGTTGTCCGGTCGACGCGCCCGTCGAGCGGGATTCCGCGTCCGTCGGACTCGAGCGGCTCACCGCGGTAGGAGCGCGACCGGAACCGTCCATCTGGATAGAGCCAGTTCTCAGACATACGCGGTGTGATGGTCGAGTTGGGATCTGCATCAAAGTCTGTGTCGATGGTCCACCCTTCGAACACGACATGTTGCACGCCCACGTCGAATGGTCGCTTCGAAGAGTCGTCGGCGGCGCGTGCGAGCTTCTGCAATGTCTCGCCGGGATCGACCCCCGGTGCGTCGGCGATCCTGTGCGCTTCGGCGAACTCGAAGTCGAGGATCGGGGAGTGGCGGCTCGCGCGACGTCCGTGTGCCACGGCTGGACGACGATCACGATCGTCGCGACCACTGCGGCGGCCGTTCCGACGAACAACGTTCGGGCCAGCGGACGTCCTGATCTGTTGGAGGGCTTCTTCCAGATGCTGGTGGGCTCGTCCGCCTTGAGCCGGGCGATCAGTGAGTCTGCCGACTCGAGCTCGACGTCGTCCAGGTCTTCTTCGAGATAGTCGGACACGCCCGTCGACTGCATGAGGCGGCGGAGCTCTGCTGTCTCGAACGCGGGATCAAGATGGGAATCGCCTGAGTTCATCGTGCGCCCCCTTCCGAGGCCCGATCGTACTGTTGGCTCAGTTCCTCTATGCGTCGCCGAACGCGATGCACGCGGACGGCGTAGGCGTTGCTCGTCAGTCCGAGAATCTCTGCGATGTCATCGGATTCCAGCTCCGGTGACGCCATGAGGCTCACGAGACGCTGGTCCGACGGTGACAGGTGCTCGTGGATCGACTGTCCTCGGTTGACCTCCAGCACCAGTTCGGCGGTGTCGCCCGCGGGGGTGACGAGTCTGTGGAGCTTGGCGTCTTCGTAGGCGTACTCGGGCTGTCTTTTCCGATCCTGGATCGCTCGCAGGATGACCATCTTCCCGATGCCCATCACATAGGCGGACGACGATTGTGCGCGATCTACTGCATCACGCTTTTCCCACGCGATGCGGAATGTCTCCGCGACGACATCTTGTGCGGACTCGACCGTGCGAAGCTGCGCCTTCGCGTATCGGAGGAGATGTCGGTGCAGCCCGTTGTAAAGTTCAGCGAACTCTTCATCGGTCACTATGTGACAGTAACGACAACCAGTCCATTCGTCCTCGAATCGCCATGTGGCTAGCAATTTGTGTAGCTCGAGAGATAGGCCGAGTTGGCGTGCACTTGCCACCCGGACAGGGCCGAATCGTAGTTGCCGGGTCCGAAGCACGAGTACGTCGAGCTGCTCCCAGAGTTCTGGTTGAGATAGGTCCGTTTGCTGCGGTTGTTGTATGCAGACCCGATGGGATCGGCGCCGATCAGGTTGTAGGCACCGACGTTGTTGTACTGGTATCTCGTTCCGTCGTAGTTGGTCTGGGTCCAGACACAGAAGTAGCCGCTGGGACAGTCGGACCGCTCTCCGGCATGCGCCGCTGAGTTCGAAGCAATCAGTGACGTGGCAACCAGCAATATGGGGATGATGAGCCTCCGCGCGAGGCGGGCGGCAAGGTGAGTTTCCATACCTGGTCGTCTCGAAAGGCTGCGACATGCTTACCTCTCGCAGAATCTTCGTTCGCGGCTGTAATCGGAGGCAAAAATCTCGGACGAACAAGGGGACGGCACTTCGCCCCACAGAGTCCACCGATAGGTTCGGACGGACGTGCCCGGCCCGGCAGAAGGACAACTCGTGAGCGACTCTGGAGATGCGCGCCAGCGGCGGCAACTCATCGTCATCACCGGCGTCCTGCTGCTGGCAATTCTCGTGTACGGGATGGCCCGCTCCCGCGGTCGTGACGACGAGCCGACCACTGGCCTGACGGTCGGCTGGGGCGGCAGCGAAGGACACCCCAGCTGCGTCTATGACCCGGCGGACGGCACCGCCGAGGCCACGATCACGATCGACGGCTACACGCCGCGACCCAAGAAGGTGACCGTGACCGTCACGGCATACGCAGACGAGAACACCTCTCAAGCGGTCGGGTCGAGCAGCCGCAGCGTGCAGGTCGAAGGGACCGTGCATGAGCGCCTCCTCGTGACCATCTCCGTCGAGAAGCCTCCGCTCGTCGACATCGACGGCGAGACCGCGTGCGGGCGCACAGTGGTGTACGCACGCCCGTAAGCGCTAGCCGAACGACGGCACGCCGGCAGGCTGCTCGGCGAGGATGAACTCGTCCGGGAGCAGCCGGATGTTCCGCTCGGCCGGGTTGGCCGCGGGTTGGTGCCGACTCGCGCGTTCACGCTCGGCGTCGAGCCAGGACTGCCAGAGCGCGAGGAGGTAGTTGGCGGCCACGGGGGCGATCGCCACAGCGTGTGGGCTGTGGGGCTGCTGCGGGAGATTCGGGACCGGCCGCATGCGAGGCTCGATGTGTTGCACGCTGGGGTCGTTGCAGACCTGGTGTCGGTGGCTGCGCCACACGGCTTCCTGCAGCTCACGGGCCGGCTCGCGGAGGTTGCGGATCGCGGCCGGACGTACGCCGAGGCTGTGCGCATACGAGGCGGCGTCCGGCGACGGCGCGTAGAGGTAGCGGTCGGCGATGGTGTCCTGCAGGCGGTCGTACTCCTCATCGACATCGTCGAAGACGACCGCGGCGGTATGGGTCAGGTTGGCGCGACCCTCGCCGCCGGTGATCCACACCGCCCCGCCACGATCGGGTGAAACGGCAAGCGTTGCAATGGTGATCACGGTGGCTCCTCCGTAGGGACGTCTGCCTGTACGTCCCAGCCGAAGGCGAGTTATTACATCGTGGGTGAAAGTTTTTCCGATCGGTCATCGCGGGCCGGGACGGCCCTGCGGAACTATGCTGCCGAATGACCCATCCTTGATGGAGGCAGGTTCGAATGATTGGCAGGAAGCCCGTCCGATCGGAGAGCCTCATGTCACGAACCGCCGCCCACCTGCGCCTTGCCGACTCCGCGTCGGACGAGCCGACGGCGGACGCCGAGCAGCTGCTGGGTCGCGTCGGGCGAGGTGACGAGCAGGCATTCGCGGCGGTGTACGACTTGCTGGGTGCGGCGGTCTACGGATTGGCTCGCCGCGTCGTACGTGACCCGGCGCGGGCCGAGGAGATCGCGCAGGAGGTCTTCATCCAGGTCTGGCAGTCGGCTGCTCGGTTCGATGCCTCGCGTGGCAGTGCCAAGGGCTGGGTCTTGACGCTTGCGCACCGCCGGGCGGTCGACGCCGTGCGGCACGATCAGGCGGCGACCAACCGCGAGAACCGCTACGACTGGTCGAGCGGCCCCGACTTCGACGAGGTCGAGGAGACCGTGAGCACGACCCTCGAGCACGAGCAGGTGCGCCGTTGCCTCGGCGGGCTCACCGAGCTGCAACGCGAGGCCGTCAACCTGGCCTACTACAACGGCCACACGTACGCCGAGGTCGCCCAGGTCCTCGACACCAACCCGGCCACGATCAAGACTCGTATCCGCGACGGCCTGGTCCGTCTGCGCGACTGCATGGGAGTTCCGGCATGACCACCGATCTCCATTCCCTCCTGGCTCCGTACGTGCTCGATGCGCTCGATCCCGACGAGCTGAGCCAGTTCGAGGCCCACCTCGAGCACTGCCCCGACTGCCGGGCCGAGCTCGGCGGCTTCCAGGCGACCGCGACCCGACTCGCCGAGGCGCAGAGTCATACGCCTCCGGCGGAGCTGCGCCAGCGGCTGGTGTCGGCGATCGGGTCCGTGCCGCAGGAACGCCCCGTGGTCACCGCGATCAGCCATCGCGGCGGGCTGCGGCGCAGGATTCCGCAGCTCGTCGCCGCAGCCGCCCTCGTGCTGGCGGCGGCGGGAGCCGGCGGCTACCTGGTCGAGCGCGACCGGGCCGACGATCAGCGCCAGCAGAACGTCGCGATGACCTCAGTCCTCGGTGCGGCTGACGCGGCGACCGCGTCGAAGACCCTGCCCGGTGGCGGCACGGTCCGGTTGGTCACCTCGGCGAGCCGCGACTGCCGCAGTCGTCGTGGCCGACGGCCTGCCCGCGCTCGATGACGGCAAGGTCTACCAGGTCTGGCTCATCAAGAGCTCCGTGCCGGAGTCCCAGGGCACGTTCTCGCGGTCGGGCGCGATGGTGATGAAGGACCTCGCCGACGCCGACCAGGTGGCGGTCACGGTCGAGCCGGACGGCGGATCCAAGAAGCCGACGACCGACCCCGATCGTCGACGTGCCGGTCTGACCAATCCGCGCGGCCATTGGCTCCGAACTGACTCGGTAGAACCGACCGCTCGGACCAGGGAGCTCAGCATGCGCAGACGACACGTCGCAGTCATCGGAAGCGGAGTCGCGGGACTGACGGCCGGCTATCTCCTCCAACGGGTCGCCGACGTCACGCTGTACGAGGCCGACGGGCGCCTCGGCGGTCACGCGCACACGCATGAGCTCCTCGATCCCGATGGCCGCTCGCTCAACGTCGACAGCGGGTTCATCGTGCACAACCGGCAGTACGTACCCGAATCTGACCCGGCTGTTCGACGAGCTCGGCGTCGAGACGCAGGAGTCGGAGATGAGCATGTCGATCCGCTGCGACGGATGCGGGCTGCAGTACGCCGGCGCGCGACGCATCAGCGGGCTGTTCCCGACGATGCGCAATGCGACGAACGTCCGCTACCTCTATCTCCTGACCGAGGTGGTGCGGTTCCACCGCCGGGCTCGGCGGCACCTTGCCGACGCTGAGGCCGACGGCATGACCCTCGACGAGTTCCTGGCCGAGGGCCGTTTCAGCCGCTACTTCCGCTCGCACTTCGTGGTGCCGATGGTCGCCTGCGTATGGTCGTGCGCGCCTGCGGAGGCGGGCGCCTACCCGGCGCGCTACCTGTTCGAGTTCCTCGCCAACCACGGCATGCTGTCCGTACGCGGCTCGCATCCGTGGCGCACGGTGACCGGTGGATCGGCGAGCTACGTGGAGAAGGTCGGCAAGCAGCTGTCGGCGGTCAACCTCCTGACCCCGGTGAGATCCGTCAGCCGGACCGCGGGCGGCGTCCGGATCGTCGACGCGGACGACCAGGTCAGCCGACTTCGACGCCGTCGTCATCGCGACCCATCCGGACCAGGCGCTCGCGATGCTGTCCGAGCCGACCGCGGCCGAGGCAGCGACGCTGGGCGCCTGGACGTACTCCAAGAACCGCGCCGCGCTGCACACCGACGCCTCGATCCTGCCGCCGGCGGAGCGGGCTCGGCGCCGCGTGGAACTACCAGATGCCGGCCTGCGACGCGGCCGGCGCCGAGGTCCACGTCACCTACGACATGACCCGCCTGCAGCGCCTGCCGAGCCGAGTCGCGCTACCTCGTCACGTTGAACGGCGACGAGTCCGTGGACTCGTCGGCAGCTGATCGCCCAGATGGTCTACGAGCACCCGATGTTCACGCCCGACTCGGTCGCCACGCGGGCGACGCTGCCGGCGCTGAATGACGGGGTCATCGCGTTCGCCGGGGCCTATCACGGGTGGGGCTTCCACGAGGACGGCTGCCGCGCGGGCGTCGCCGCGGCCGCCAGCCTGGGGGCTGACTGGTGAGCCGGCGCGAAGCCCTCGCGAGCTATGACGTCACGATCGGCCATCGCCGAAGTGACGCGGTGCCGTACGCGTTCACGAACCGCGGCCGGACCTGGCTGGTCGACCTCGACGACGTGCCGCAGATGCCGCGCGGCCTGCGATGGCTGTGCTCGTTCAGCGCCTGGGGACCACATGGGCGACCCGTCGCGGTCGCTCCGCGAGAACGTCGACGACTGGCTCCGCGCGAGTGGCGTCGACCCGCCGGCAGCCGTCCGTATGCTCGCCAGTCCCCGCGTGCTCGGCCACGTGTTCAACCCGCTCAGCCTGTTCTACTGCCACGACGAGGACGGGACGTTGACCCACGTCGTCGCCGAGGTCCGCAACACGTACGGCGGACGGCGCTGCTACCTGCTGGAACCGGGCGACGACGGCCGGGCGACGGCCGACAAGACGTTCTACGTGTCGCCGTTCCACGGCGTCGACGGCCAGCTACGAGCTGAGCGTGCCGGCCCCCGGTGACGAGCTCGCCGTCACCGTGACGTTGCGCCGGCCCGGCCGGGCCGCCGTTCGTCGCGACGATGCGCGGCACCCGCCGCGACGACGCGCGGCTGTCCTCGGCGCTGCGCAGGCCGTGGGCGACGCGGACCGTCAGCCTCATGATCCGGGTGCACGGCATCCGGCTGTTCCTCAAGGGGCTGCGGCCGCTGTCCGCGCCCAGACCACCAACCCGACCACCCGATCCGGAGTCAACGATGACCATCGCCACTGCGCCGTCCCGTCGCGATCGATGCCTGCCGGTGGCCCGACGTCGCCACCCCACCCCGCCGGCCGCGTGCGGGCCGCGATCACCGCGAGGCTCGTGAAGCGCATGCTCGCCGGCATACCGATCACCGTGATCGGCCCTGACGGCCGACGCCTGGGTGCAGGTGGTCCGCACGATCCCACGTTGCACCTGCACGACCCCGCCGCGTTCCATGACCGCCTCGGCAGTCAGGGCTTGATCGGATTCGGCGAGGCATACATGGCAGGGGACTGGTCCAGCGACGACCTCGCCGGCGTCCTCACGGTCCTCGCCGGTCGGATGTCGACGCTGGTGCCGGCGCCGTTGCAGCGGCTCAGGTCGGTCGCGATGCCCCGGCGTCCGCGGTCGGATGCCAACACGGCCATCCGGCGCCCGGCGCAACATCCAGAGGCACTACGACCTGTCCAACGACCTGTTCGCCACGTTCCTCGACCCGACGATGAGCTATTCGTCCGGCCTGTTCGACCCCGCGTCGCCGGCGGCCGGCCAGAGCCTGCAGGAGGCGCAGGAGCGCAAGATCGATCGCCTGCTCGACGTCACCGGGGTGAAGCCCGGCGCCACGGTCCTGGAGATCGGTACGGGATGGGGTGAGCTCGCCATCAGGGCCGCTGCTCGCGGTGCCCGCGTCACCACTGTGACGCTCTCGAGCGAGCAGGCTGCGCTGGCCCGCGACCGGATCGCCGATGCCGGGCTTGCCGGACCGCGTCGACGTGCTCGAGCTGGACTACCGCGACCTCACCGGCAGCTACGACTGCGTCGTGAGCGTGGAGATGATCGAGGCCATCGGCGCCGACCAGTGGGACGAGTACTTCGCCCGCGTCGGGCACCTGCTGTCGCCGGGCGGCCGGTTCGGCCTGCAGTCGATCACCATGGCGCACGACCGCATGCTCGCGAGCGCTCAGACGTACACCTGGATCCTGAAGTACATCTTCCCCGGCGGGCAGATCCCGTCGACGCAGGCGATCGACAGCAGCGCCGCGCGTGCCGGCCTGAGGACCGAGTCGACGCTGATGTTCGGCCAGGACTATGCCGAGACGCTGCGCCGCTGGCGCGACACGTTCGAGTCGCACACGAGCGGGTGGACGCGCTCGGCTTCGACGAGGTGTTCCGGCGGATGTGGTCGCTCTACCTCGCGTACTCCGAGGCCGGGTTCAGGTCCGGATACCTGGACGTCGCGCAGATCGTCATGCGCAAGCCGGGCGGCGCCGCATGAGCGGGATCTCGGCGGCGGCGTTCACGCACGCGTTGATCTGGGCGGCGGCATCGATGGCCGCCACGCTCGTCATCACGTACGCGGTCGCCAAGCGGGTCCACCGCCACAACGTCATCGACGTGGCATGGGGACTGCTGTTCTGCTGCGTCGCCGTCGCCAGCTTCGTCGCGTCGGCGGGCCACGGCGACGACCTGCGCCGCTGGCTGCTGCTGGCGATGACCGTCGTCTGGGGAGTGCGGCTCGCCCTGCACATGGCGGTCCGAAGCCGTGGCAAGGGTGAGGATCCCCGCTACGCCAAGCTGCTCGAGGGCCGTGGCGAGCTCGGCATCGTCCTGTGGGTCTACGTGCTGCAGGGAGTCATCGCGTATGTCGTCGCCATGCCGGTCGTCGTCGGATCGCTGACGCCGGAGCCCATGGGTGTGCTGGCGTACGTCGGCGTCCTCGCTCTGGCTCGTCGGCATCGCCTTCGAGGCGGTCGGCGACCGCCAGCTCGAGGCGTACAAGGCCGATCCGGACCGCGGCCCGGTCATGGACTCGGGGCTGTGGCGGTACACGCGCCACCCCAACTACTTCGGCGACGCCTGCGTGTGGGTCGGCATCTTCCTCATCGCCGCCGAGCACTGGCCCGGTGTCCTGACGATCTTCTCGCCGGCCGTGATGGTCTACCTCCTCGCCTTCGGCTCCGGCAAGCGCGTCCTCGAGCGGCACATGGCCGAACGCCCGGGCTATCGCGCGTACATGGAACGCACCTCGGGGTTCTTCCCGCTGCCGCCGCGTCGCTGAGCCGCACCTCGCGCGAGCACAGCAATGGGCCGGTCTCCCTCTCGGGGAACCGGCCCATTGGTCTGGCTGATGCTCAGGCGGGCGGCATCAGGACGCTGTCGATCAGGTAGACCGTCGCGTTGGCGGTCTTGACCCCGCCGCAGATGACGCTGGCCTGGTCGCCACCGACCTTGATGGCGTCACCCGATCCGGAGACCATGAGCTCGGCCCCGTTGACCGTCTTGTGGGCACCGTCGATGTCCGCGGGAGCGATCTGCCCGGGGATCACGTGGTACGTCAGGACGCTCGTCAGGGTGTCCGCACCCTTGGGGGTGCCGAGCGTCTTCACGGTCGCCGGGTCCAGCTTGGCGAACGCGTCATCGACCGGCGCGAACACCGTGAACTCGCCGCCGTTGAGCGTGTCGACGAGGTTGACGTCGGGGTTCAGCTGACCGGAGACGGCCTGGACCAGCGTCTTGAGCAGCGGGTTGTTGCTGGCCGCGGTCGCGACCGGATCCTGCGACATGCCGCTGACCGAACCGGCGCCGTCGGGCACGGCCTTGGCGTAGTCCGCGCAGCCCGGACCGACCAGGCCGGCTGCCGGGTCGTCCGCCGGAGCCATGGCGGAGGTCTCCTCCTTGGGCTTGTCGGCTGACGAGTCGTCGCTCGAGCCGCACGCCGCGGTGAACAACGACAACGAGACGGCCGCCGTGACGGCGAGGGTCTTCACTGTTGTACGCATCTTCATCTCTCCTTGTTGGGGTTGGGGTCGTGCTACTCGACGCGGAACTGGACGCTGTGCCAGCCGGTCGTCCCGTTCGGGCGAATGCTCGCCCGATCGGAGGTCTGGGTGTCGCCGTCCTTGGTGGTGGCGCGCACGGTCAGGGTGTGGTTGCCGGGTGTGGCATCGGCCCACTCCCAGCTCCACTGGCGCCAGGTCTCGACGGTGTCCTCGCTGGCCAGCCGTGCGGTCTGCCACGCGCCCTTGTCGACGCGGACCTCGACCCGGTCGATGCCGACGGTCTGCGCCCAGGCGACCCCGCCGACGCGGACCCGGTCAGCAGGGAAGGTCTGGAACGACCGGGGCACGTCGATGCGTGACGAGAACTTGATCGGCGCCTCGGCGTCGTACTCCCGGGTCGTCCAGTACGCCTTGAAGTCCGCGAAACGCGTCACCTCAAGGTCCGTGAGCCACTTGGTCGCCGAGACGTAGCCATAGAGCCCGGGGACGACCAGGCGAGCCGGGAAGCCGTGGGCGAGCGGCAGTGGCTCACCGTTCATCCCGATCGCGACCATCGAGTTGCGCTCGTCGGTGAGCGCCTCGAGCGGCGTCCCGGCGGTCCACTTGTCGGCGCTGGTGCTCTTGACGGCATCCGCGCCCGGCTTGATCCCGGCCCGTTCGAGCAGGTCCCTGACCAGCACCCCGGTCCACACGGCGTTGCCGACGTACGGTCCGCCGACCTCGTTGGAGACGCAGGTCAAGCGTGATGCGGTGCTCGGCCAGCGGCATCTCGAGGAGGTCGCGGAAGCTCAGGTTGAGCTCGCGGTCGACCATGCCGTGGATGCGGAGGTTCCAGCCCTCCGCCGGCACGTCGGGGATCCGCAGGGCCGTGTCGACGCGGTAGAAGTCGCGGTTCGACGTCACGTAGGGGCTGATGCCGTCGACCGTCGGCCTGCGCGCCGGCCGGCACCGGCGCGGCTGGGCTGGCCGGTCTGGGCAGCGTGATGCCCGCGCGAGACGCGACGGCTGCGGCAGTGCCGTACAGCCTGCCGACGACGCCGCCGATCACGACGAGCACCGTCACGCCGGCGGCGGCCTTGAGGAAGTCACGGCGTACGAAGCCGACAGTGCCCGGCCCGGTCGGGACGGCGCGCACTCTCGTGAGCGTCGAGAGCAGCAGCACGAGGGAGCCGAGGCTGACGACGACGGTCAAGACCGACGGCACGAGGGTCAGCAGACGGCTGGCGGTCGAGGTGCGGTCCACCGCTGCCGCCGCGACGGCGATCAAGCCGATGACCGCCACCCCGCCGATCGCGATCGCGGGGCGCCTGCGCCCGATGATGCCGGCGACTGCTGCGAGGAGGGCGAGAGTTGCCACGACCCCGCCGATCAGCACGGGCTTGTCGTTGGTGCCGAACTGTTGGACGGCGAAGTCCTTGAGCGCTGGAGGTGCGAGATCGATCGCGCGGTTGCCGACCGACTCGATGGGCGAGGGCACGCCCTGGAGCAGTGCGGCGACCGCCGTACCGACTGCGACACCGGCCGCGGCCGCCAGCAGCCCGCTCAGGGCGCCGGCCCACCAAGGGGCGGGGGAACTCGTTGCCGTCGTGGTCACACAGGTGGTTCGGGGCGCGGGGCCGCCCGGATTGGTCGAGTGCCTCACCGGCTGGTCGCGAGCCGCCTCATCCCGCGGGATGAGGCGTAAGATCATGGGGCGTTCAGCAGCCGAGCGCGACGCCCGCCGGACAGGTTGTGGGGTTCTTGATGGTCACGACTCTTGATGAGAAGACCATGGTCGAGTTGGTCTCCACGTTGGCCGAGTGCACGACGATGCGCGACGCCATCGAGCAAGTCGTGGGATTTGCCGTCAGGTCCACCGGCACTGCGTTCGGCGGGGTCACCTTGATCCGTGCGGGTGGTCGCAGGTTCGAGACCGTCGGTGCGACCCATCCTGAGGTCGAACGAGCGGATCACCTGCAATACGAGCTGCGGGAGGGGCCCTGCGTCGATGCCGCTGTCGAGGTTCGAAGTGTGCACTCCAGCTCCCTGGCCGACGACCCGAGGTGGCCCACGTGGGGACCTGCGGCCGCCGGGCTCGGATTCCACAGCATCATCTCGGCCGAGATCCATGGCCGCGGTCAACGCATCGGCGCCCTGAATCTCTACGGCAGCTCAGCCACGACCTTCAGCCCCGACGACGTCGACATGGCTCGTATGTTCGCCGGTCACAGCGCGATCGCCCTCGCAAATGCCCGGAGCGAGGAGACGTTGCTGCAAGCGCTCGAGACCCGGACGCTGATCGGGCAGGCGCAAGGGATTCTGATGGAGCGATTCGACCTCGACGCCGACCACGCGTTCGGGGTGCTGCGTCGCTACTCGCAGGAGTCCAATCGGCGCATCAGCGAGATCGTCGCGGAGATCGTGTCCACCCGGCAGCTCCCCGAGCCGGTCAACGTGATCGCCGCCGAGTGAAGCGCGGCGGCTCGACGAGACCGAGCGGGCGACGAAAGCGACCAGCACCACACCGCCGAAGCGTGAGATTTGTCCTGACGAACTCCCCGGCACCTCTACGCTTCTCCTCATGAAGCTCACCCCCAAGGGCGGTCTCACCGCCATCGCCGCAGCGGCCCTCATCATGACCTCCGCGTGCGCGCCCGCCGACTCCGACGGCGGCAAGACCAGCGACAGCAAGAGCGTCTCTGGCCTCGCCGACTGCAAGCCCGCCGACCTGCCCCTGGTCAAGGCCGGCGCGCTCACGATCGCGACCGACGACCCGGCGTACGACCCGTGGTTCAGCGACAACGACCCGTCCAACGGCAAGGGCTTCGAGTCCGCCGTCGCCTACGCCGTCGCCGACAAGCTCGGCTTCGCCAAGGGCGAGGTGACGTGGGTCAAGGCCGGCTTCAACCAGGTGATCCAGCCCGGCAAGAAGAACTTCGACTTCGACATCAACCAGTTCTCGATCTCGGCGAAGCGCGCCAAGGCCGTCGACTTCTCGACCCCCTACTACTCGGCTGCCCAGGCGATCATCACGCTCAAGGGCTCGAAGTATGCGGGCGCGACGAGCATCGCCGACCTCAAGGACGCCAAGCTCGGTGCCCAGATCGCAACGACGTCGCTCGACGCGATCACCGACCAGATCAAGCCGGCCGCCAAGCCGCTGGTCTACGACGACACCTCCAAGGCCGCGCAGGCGCTGCAGAACAAGCAGGTCGACGCGATCGTCGCCGACCTCCCGACGGCCTACTACCTGACCGCGGCCGAGATCGACGGCGGCACGATCGTCGGGCAGTTCCAGCCGACCAAGGGCAAGCAGGAGCAGTTCGGCCTGCTGCTGTCCAAGGGCAGCAAGCTGACGCCGTGCGTCAGCGCCGCGGTCGACGCACTGGCCAAGGACGGGACTCTGGACAGCCTCGAGAAGCAGTGGCTGACCCAGGCGACCGACGTCCCCGAGCTGAAGTGAGCCCGAGCGAGCGCCAGCTCGAACGCGTCCGCTACCGCCGTCGCCGCACCCTGACCCGGGGTGCGGTGGCGGCGGTCTCGACCGTCGTGGTGCTGGGCTTGATCGTGTTCGTGGTCACCAGCTCGCCGGGTTGGGACCGGGTGCACCGTACGTTCTTCTGGTGGCCCGATGCCAGAGACGCGTTCCCCGAGGTCGCCCGATCGTTCTGGCTCAACATCCGGCTGTTCATGGTGGTCGAGGTCTTCGTGCTGATCGTCGGCATCATCGTTGCGATCATCCGGGTGATCCCGGTGCCGGCGCTCGCTCCGGTCAAGCTCCTCGCGGTCCTGTACGCCGACGTCTTCCGCGGCACGCCGACGCTGTTGATCGTGCTGCTGGTCGGCTTCGGCCTTCCGGCGCTCAACCTGGCCGGCATGCCGACGAGCCTGTTCTGGCTCGGCGCGATCGCGTTGACGCTGAGCTATGGCGCGTACGTCGCCGAGGTCATCCGTGCCGGCATCCTGTCGATCCACCCCACGCAGTGGGCGAGCGGTCGCGCGCTCGGCCTGTCGTACGGCCAGACGATGCGCCACATCGTGCTGCCGCAGGCGCTGCGCCGGGTCGCTCCGCCGCTGCTCAACGACTTCGTCTCGCTGCAGAAGGACACCGCCCTGCTGTCCACGATCGGGCTCGTCGAGTCCCTGCGAGCAGCCCAGGTCATCTCCGGCAAGGACTTCATCTTCACGCCGTATGTCGTGGCGGCCGTGTTCTTCATCGCCGCGACGATCCCGCTGGCGCGGTTCACCGACTACCTCACCGTGCGATCGTTGCGCCGCGAGAACGGACTGATCACATGAGGAGCAGCACGTGCTGAGGGCCGACGCGGTACGCAAGTCGTTCAACGGCACCGAGGTGCTCAAGGGCATCGACCTCGAGGTGACCGAGGGCGAGGTCGTGTGCCTCATCGGTGCGTCCGGATCGGGCAAGTCGACGTTGCTGCGCTGCCTCAACCTGCTGGAGCAGGTCGACGACGGCGACATCTGGCTCCGCGACGCGGAGATCACCGATCCGCGGATCGACGTCGACGCGATCCGGCGCCGGATCGGCATCGTCTTCCAGGCGTACAACCTCTTCCCGCACAAGACCGTGCTCGACAACATCGTGCTGGCACCGGTCACGGTCGGCGGTCGCAGCCGGGGCGAAGCCACGGCGACCGCGCGCGAGCTGCTGGCCCGGGTCGGCCTCGAGGACCGGGCCGGCGCCTATCCCGATGCGCTGTCGGGTGGCCAACAGCAGCGGGTCGCCCTCGTACGGGCGATCGCGATGCAGCCCGAGGTGCTCCTGCTCGACGAGATCACCTCGGCGCTCGACCCGATGCTGGTCGGCGAGGTGCTGGACGTCATCCGCGACCTGCGCTCCGAGGGGATGACGATCGTGATGGCGACGCACGAGATGGCGTTCGCCCGCGAGGTGGCCGACCGGATCGTCTTCATGGCCGACGGTCGCATCGAGGAGTCGGGCCCGCCGGAGCAGCTGTTCACCGCGCCCAAGAGCCCGCGGACCGCTGAGTTCCTGGCGCGACACCGGTCCTGAGCGCTGCGCGAGCCCGGCTCCGTGAGGGGCCGGGCTCGCGCATGCGCTGGGTCAAGCGGTGCACGTGTGAACGGCGGCTTGGCTGCCGACCCGATGCCCCAGCGCGACGAGCCCGAACCCGACGCGCGAAGATGCGCCGCGCCACCAAGCCGTAGCTCAGCGGGAACTTCCGGGTCCTTCGGCAAAGCGAGTCGTCCCCGCCCACCCTCGACATGCGAGCACAGGTAGACGCCCTGGAAGACGAACGCCCAGAGGTACGCGATGGCATACGCGGTGTTGGCCGCGAGGTGCGACCGGAGGAAGAACCCCAGGGGAACGCCAGCAGGACCGTGACGATGGCGATCATGTCGGCACCTCAATCCATCACGGTGGTCGAGCGCCGCGCCGGTGAGAACATCAGCACGAGCGACGTGATCGTGACGATGACGAACACCGTCACGAGGACCTTGACGAACGCCGGAACGTCGACGAAGAACGCCGGCAGTGCCGTGAGCATCGAGACGATGCGGGCCCCCGCGGCGACCCTGATGGCCGCGCCGTTCGCCTTGGTCCACGCGATGATCACGGCGACGACCGTGATCAGGCCGCAGATCGAGCCGAGGATGAGGATGCCCTGCGGAGGACCGGTCTCGCCATCAGGCGTGCTGGTCAGGAAGCTGGGCAGGTCGGCGAGCCCGAGCAGACCTGCAAGTGCGAGGCCGACCTTGTTCTTGGTGGTGAGGATCATGATGAGCTCCTTGTCGTGGAAGGTGATTCCACGGTGGCCCGGCGCCCACACCCCCGAGCATGTGTGCCGATTCCTCATTGTCCGGAGTTCTTCCCGGTCCGTATAGGTGCACGTTCCCGGGTCTTTTGCCCTGATTTCTCGGCATCATGTGGGAATGAGCCCCTGATCGCATCCGTGTCGTGCTCGCCGACGACCACCCGGTCGTACGCGGCGGGCTGCGCGCGCTGCTCGAGTCGATCGACGGCTACGAGGTCGTCGGGGAGGCTGTCGACGGCGAGAGTGCCGTCCGCGAGACGCAGCTGCAGCAGCCCGACGTGGTGCTGATGGACATCCGTATGCCGGGCATCGACGGCCTCGAGGCGACCCGCCGGCTGCGCGCGGCCGTGCCCGAGGTGATGGTCCTGGTCCTCACGATGTTCGACGACGACGACACGGTCTTCGCGGCGATGCAGGCCGGCGCCCGCGGCTACCTGCTCAAGGGTGCGCAACAGGAAGAGATCGACCGGGCGATCCGGGCCGTGGTCGCCGGCGAGGCGATCTTCGGGCCGGGGGTCGCAGCGCGCGTCCTCGGCCACTTCACCCAGCCGAGAGCCACGGCGGACGTGCCGTTTCCGGAGCTGACCGACCGTGAGCGTGAAGTGCTCGACCTGGTGGCGGCCGGCAAGCGCAACCACGCGATCGCCGAGGAGCTCGCGCTCGCGCCCAAGACCGTCGCCAACCACATCTCGTCGATCTTCGCGAAGCTCGCGGTGGCCGACCGGTCTGCGGCGATCGTGCGCGCCCGCGACGAGGGACTCGGCAGGGCCAGATGACCGAGTGGTTCCTCGGCGCGAGCACCGCGACATTCGCGATCGTCACCGGCGTCAGCGGAGCGGTGCTGCTGTATGTCCGTCGGGCGTCGGTGTGCGGGGCGCTGCTCGTGGTCGTGGCGCTCGCCGCTCTGGGGGCCGTCGTGCTGCATGCCCGTGACCAGCAGCCTGACGTCGAGTGGGCGTTGGCCATCGGAGTCGACGATGCTGGCCTTCCCGCTCGCGGTCGCCGCCTATCCCCGCTGGAGCTGGCGCGATCCCGTCGACTTCCTCGCCGTCACGACGTTCGCGGCGGCCGGGGTCATCGCCGTCGCGGCACCACGTGAGTCGCACACGGCCGACGCGATGGGAGTCGTCATCGGGCTCGTGATCATCATGCACGTGTGGTGGCGCCTGGAGACCGCGACGAGGAGTCACGAGTGCCGCTCCAATGGTTCGCGGTGACCGCCGGGACGGTTGGTCTCGTCGGCGGCTTGCTGATGTTCTCCGCCGAAGGCACCACGGGCAGCACGCCGTCGTCGGTCGTCGCCTTGATGTGCGCGGCGATCGCACCGGCGATGGTGATCGGCGTGATCCGTCCGGACGTGGTCGACGTCCGGGGGCTCATCGTCTGGGGTGTCGTCGCGTTCGTCGCGGTCATCGCGTACGTCTCGGTGTTCGCCGGTTTCGTCTCGGTGCTCGACTGGTCCGGCGCGCCCGATCCGTCGCCGGGAGCGCTCGGCGTGATCGGCGCCGTGATCGCGTTCGGGTTCCATCCCGTCATGGTCATGCTCCGCGGTGTCGTCGACCAGCTGCTGTTCGGCGACCGGCCCGATCCTCTGCAGGCGGCGACCAGAGTCGTCGATCGCATCGGCGACGACCCCGTCCTCGCGCTGCGGGCGATTCGTGAGGCGCTCGTCCTGCCGTACGCCTCCCTGCGGGCCGAGGGCCAGGCGCTCGCCACGTCTGGCACCGAGGTGACCCACACGCGCACCCTGCCGCTCCGCCTCGGCGAGGACGCGGTCGGCGAGATGGTCGTCGGCCTGAGGGCAGGCGAGCTGAGACTCTCCGCCGACGACGAGCACGTCCTGCGGATCGTCGCGCCGCTGCTGGCCCAGACGCTGCGAGCCACCGCGCTGGCCCGCGACCTGCAGGAGTCGAGGGGTGCCGCGATCGCCGCGATCGAGGACGAGCGCCGCCGGCTGAGGCGTGACCTCCACGACGGGCTGGGGCCCACCCTGACCGGGGTCGCCTTCTCCGCCGACGCTGCTCGCAACCACCTCGCTTCTGACGTCGACGCTGCGGATGCGCTGCTGGCGCAGCTCCGGGACGACACCTCGGGCGCGATCGCCGAGGTCCGCCGACTGGTCGAGGGGTTGCGCCCGGCCACCCTCGACGAGCTCGGACTCGTGGGAGCCGTCAGGCAACACGCGGCGAGCCTCCACGCCGCCGAGGGCAAGTCGCTCGAGGTCACGATCGACACCCCGGACGCCCTGCCTGACCTCTCTGCAGCCGCTGAGGTGGCGGCCTACCGGATCGTCGTCGAGTCACTCACGAACGTGGCACGTCATGCCGCGGCGACCAAGGTCCAGGTCAGCATCACGGCGCGCGATGGGATGTTGCATCTCTCGGTCCATGACGACGGGCCCTCGACCAAGAAGTGGAAGCCCGGAGTCGGTCTGTCGTCCATGCGGGAGCGCGCCGAGCAGGTCGGCGGCACTGTCGTCGCGTCGGCTCGCCGTGGCGGCGGTCGGGTCGACGCGGTCATCCCGCTCTGACATCCGGCCCGGCCCTGAGGGAAGGGCCGGGCCGGCGGTCTGACGGTCACTTCTTCCAGTGGCCCTTCAGCTTCTCGGCCGCCTCCTGGACCTTGTCGCCGTATCCGCCGTCCAGCGCCTTCTGCTGGATCTCCTTGCGGTACGCCTTGCGCTCGTCGCCCGGTTCCATCGCCCGCAGCTTCTTCAGGTCGGCCTGCAGCTCGTCGGGCAGGAGGGCGAACACGGCTGCACGGCGATCCGCCCGGCGGTCGAAGCGCTCGGCGACCTTGTCGCCGTACTTTCCGGCCTTGGCGTCAGCGCGGATCTGCTTGATCGCGTCCTTGCGGGCCTGGCCCTTGAGCTCCCGCGCTGCCTTCAGGTCCTTGCGCAGCTCGGCTCGGTCGCCGTCGGTGGCCAGCGCCGAGTCGAGGGTCGAAGCCGTCTGGGTGACGCCGGCCGCCGCCGGTTCGGTGGATGAGGTCAGCCACAAGGCGCTGACGAGCCCGGCAGCGATCGCGAACGCCAGGCCGGCGGCTGCCAGGCGGCGGCCTATCGCGGTCTTGATCGTGAGGTGCGGCATGAGGGTGGTCCTTTCCGGTCGTGGCCGGGAGGTTCCCGGCACGCTCCACGCTCACGGACACAGGCAAGGGACGGGTACGGCGAACGTTCGGGGAACGTAAGGATCTGTCGCGGACCTGCCTGAGCGGCCCCGAAGTCCTGTTTCATGGACGCGTGAGCACCACGGGCAAGGGCCTGGTCCTGGTCGTCGAGGACGACCGCTCGATCGCGGACGTCCTGCGCCTCCACCTCTCGCGGGCCGGCTATGGCGTGCACGTCGAGCACGACGGCACCGGGGGACTGGCCCAGGTGGCCGCGCTGCGTCCCGCACTCGTCCTGCTCGACGTCGGACTGCCGGGGCTCGACGGGATCGAGGTGTGCCGCCGGATGCGGGCGCAGGACGACTGGACGCCGGTGATCTTCGTGACGGCCCGCGACGACGAGGTCGACCGCGTGCTGGGGCTCGAGCTCGGCGCCGACGACTACGTCACGAAGCCGTTCTCGCCCCGCGAGCTCGTCTCGCGGATCGCCGCGGTCCTGCGGCGCAGCTCAGGCAGTGTCGACGCCTCAGCCCTCGACCTCGGTCCGGTACGCCTCGAGCCCGGCGCTCGCGAGGTGACGGTCGACGGGCGCCGCGTCGACCTGACTGCGACCGAGTTCGACCTGCTGGCTGCCCTGATGCGCCGACCCGGCCTCGTGTTCACCCGCGAGCAGCTGCTGTCGACGGTCTGGGGCGCTGCGGCGTACGGGCAGAGCCGGACCGTCGACGTCCACATCGCCCAGCTGCGCGCCAAGCTCGGTGACGGGTCGCCGATCCGTACGCACCGCGGCGTCGGCTACTCGGCGGTGCGGCCATGACGCGCACGTCGCCGCTGTCCCGTCGCATCCTGCTCGTGACGCTGGCCGGCGGTGTCGTCGTGGCGCTGGTCGCGCTCGTGCTGACGGTCCCGGTCGTGCAGGGCGTCGCGAGGGATCAGGCGCGCGAGGAGCTGGTCCGTTCCGTCGACAGTCTCGCCGCCAAGCCGGCGGCCGCGGCCAGGCTCATCGCCCAGGAGCAGAAGGTGCTCGGCCGCGACGACCGCCGCTACGCGATCGTGCGCCGCGGTGGCAACGTGACCGGCGCCGCCGGCGAGCTGCTGACCGACGAGCAGGTCTCCGAGCTGCTGGCCACAGGGACCCTGTCGGCGACCTCGACGGTTGACGGCGAGACGATCCTGATCGAAGGACGCAAGACCAAACGGGGCTTCTCGGCCGTCGCGGTGCAGCCGGTCGCCGGGGTCGACGAGGCGACGTCCGCGCTTCGTCGCCGGCTCCTGCTGGCGCTGCTGGTCGGGCTCGTCGCCGCCGGCACCCTCGGCCTGATCCTGTCCCGTACGCTCACCCGCTCGGTCGCCGTCAGCCGCAGGCGCGGCACGGCGGCTCGCGGCGGGGGAGCGTGGCGTGCCGATCGGCACCTCGTCCGTGCGCGAGTTCGACGACATGGGCCGTGCCGTCGCCTCGCTCGACGAGGCGCTGACGACGAGCGAGGGACGGCAGCGCGAGTTCCTGCTCTCGGTCTCCCACGAGATCCGCACACCGCTGACGGCCCTGCGCGGATATGCCGAGGCGATGGCCGACGGCGTCATCGAACCGGCAGACGTACGGGCGACGGGCGAGACGCTCGTGGCCGAGACCGCGCGCCTCGACCGGTTCGTCACCGACCTGCTCGCCCTGGCCCGGCTCGAGGCCGACGACTTCACGATCGAGCCGCAGGAGGTCGCCGGTCGCCGGGCTGCTGTCGGACCTGACTGTATGCCTGGCAGGCGACGTGTGACCGCGAGGGAGTCGACGCTGCGCGCCGAGTCGGCGACCGCCACGGTGTGGGCCGATCCGATGCGCTTGCGCCAGCTGCTGGACGGGCTCGTCGAGAACGCCGTCAGGGCGACACCGACTGGCGGCGACGTCGTCGTCCGCACCAGCCGGACCGCGACGGAGGTCATCGATCCACGTCGAGGACTCCGGGCCCGGCCTCGAGCCCGCCGACCTGGACGAGGCGTTCGAGCGAGGGGTGCTGCAGGCCCGCTATCGCGAGGTGCGATCTGTCGGCACGGGTCTGGGGTTGTCGATCGCCCACCGCCTGGCCTCGCGCATGGGCATGCGTCTCGAGGTGAGCAACCGCCCTGAAGGCGGCGCGGTGTTCGCCGTCGTCGTGCCGATACGCTGACTGCGTGGTCTATCGCGCCTTCTTCGACGCCGTGTTCCGCTCGATGGATCCCGAGAAGGCGCACGAGCGTGGCTTCGCCGCGATCCGCGCCGGGCGATTCGGCACCCGGCTGGTGTTCCCCCAGACGTACGCTCCGCGGACCGTCATGGGCATCGAGTTCCCCAACGCGTTCGGGCTCGCGGCGGGCTTCGACAAGAACGCCAGGGCCGTGCCCGGCCTGCTGGCGCTGGGCTTCGGCCACGTCGAGATCGGCACCGTGACCGCCCAGGCGCAGCCGGGCAACCCGCGCCCGCGGCTGTTCCGGCTCATCGACGATCGCGCGATCATCAACCGGATGGGCTTCAACAACGACGGCGCCGCCGAGGTGGCCTCGCGGCTCCACCGGCTCCGCGGCACCAAGGCCGGCCGCACGGCGGTCATCGGCGTCAACATCGGCAAGACCAAGCTCGTCGAGCCCGAGCACGCCGTCGAGGACTACGTCGAGAGCGCCCGGCTGCTGGCTCCCTACGCGAGCTATCTGGTCGTCAACGTCTCCTCGCCCAACACCCCTGGGCTGCGCGACCTGCAGGCGGTCGACGAGCTCCGACCGCTGCTCTCGGCCGTCAAGGAGATCGCCGACCGCGTGCCGGCCGGGCCGGTGCCGTTGCTGGTCAAGATCGCCCCCGACCTCGCCGACGCCGACGTCGATGCCGTCGCGGACCTGGCTCTCGAGCTGGGCCTCGCGGGCATCAGCGCGACCAACACCACGATCGCCAGGCCCGAGTCGCTGAAGACCTCGCGCGACGTCATCGACGCCGCCGGAGCGGGCGGTCTCTCCGGCCCGATCCTCGCCGAGCGCGCCACCGAGGTGCTCGTACGCCTGCGCGCCAGGGTGGGCGACCAGCTTGTCCATCATCGCGGTCGGCGGGGTCACGACTCCCGACGACGTACGCGCGCGATTGGCCGCCGGAGCCGACCTCGTCCAGGGCTACACGGGCTTCATCTACGAGGGCCCGAAGTGGCCGTCGAGACTCGCTGCTGCTGCAACCTGAGGCAGTCCCGCCCCCGATTTCCTCCCGGGGCAGTTCACCCTGTATCTTTGGCTGTCGGCTTGCCCCTTTAGCTCAGTCGGCAGAGCGTTTCCATGGTAAGGAAAAGGTCTACGGTTCGATTCCGTAAAGGGGCTCTGGACTTTGCAACATCAGGAGTCCTTCGGACATGAGGAAACTCGTGCCCGGTGCGGCTGGGTAGCTCAGGTGGTCAGAGCACACGACTCATAATCGTGGGGTCGCGGGTTCGAGTCCCGCCCCAGCTACCGCATCACTGCCAGACGTACGACCTTCAGCACCACCGATCAAGAAGAGGCACCCTCGTGGCCAGCAAGAGCTCAGACGTTCGTCCCAAGATCACCTTGGCCTGCACCGAGTGCAAGGAACGCAACTACATCACCAAGAAGAACCGTCGCAACGACCCCGATCGTCTCGACCTCAAGAAGTTCTGCCCGCGCTGCAAGACCCACCAGGTCCACCGCGAGACCCGCTGACCCTGTTCTTCAGCACGACGGCTCCCCCTGCTCCAGCAGGCGGGAGCCTTCGTCGTGTTGGACGCTGCTAGCGTCGCCGCCATGGACCTCGCCGAGCTGACGACGCTGCGCCTCGGTGGCCCAGCCCGGGCCGTGATCGACGCGACCTCCGAGCAGCAGCTGCTCGACGCCGTCCGGGTGGCCGACGAGGCCGGTGATCCGATCCTGATCGTCGCCGGCGGCAGCAACCTGGTGGTCGCCGACGAGGGCGTGCCGGGCACCGTCATCCGTGTGCTGACCCGCGGCATCGCGGTCGACTCCGACGCCTGCAGCGGCGCGATGGTCACGGTCGCCGCCGGAGAGCCGTGGGACGGCGTCGTCGCCCGCGCCGTCGACGAGGGCTGGGTCGGCATCGAGGCGCTGTCCGGCATACCCGGCTCCGCAGGCGCGACCCCGATCCAGAACGTCGGCGCCTACGGCCAGGAGGTCGCGCAGACGATCGCGACCGTGCGGGCGTACGACCGGTTCGAGCGCAAGGTCCGCACGATCCACGCCGTCGACTGCGGCTTCGGCTACCGCACGAGCCGCTTCAAGGCCGAGCCGCAGCGCTGGCTCGTGCTGTCGGTGGCCTACCAGTTCCGGCTCGGCGAGCTCGGCGCCCCGATCGCGTACGCCGAGCTGGCCCGCACGCTCGGCGTCGAGATCGGCCAGCGCGCGCCCGCGGCGGACGTCCGCGAGGCGGTGCTCGCGCTGCGGCGCGGCAAGGGCATGGTGCTCGACCCGACGACCACGACACCTGGAGCGCCGGCTCGTTCTTCACCAACCCGCTGCTGACCCAGGACCAGGCCGACGCGTTGCCGGCCGACGCGCCTCAGTTCCCGCAGCCGGACGGCACGGTCAAGACCAGCGCCGCCTGGCTGATCGACCACGCGGGCTTCGCCAAGGGCCAGACCCGCGGCCACGTGGGCCTGTCGACCAAGCACGTCCTGGCGCTGACCAACCGCGGCGGCGCCACCACCGCCGAGCTCCTGGACCTCGCGCGCGAGGTGCGCGACGGCGTACGCCAGGCCTACGGCATCACGCTGGTCAACGAGCCGGTGCTCGTCGGCTGCGAGCTCTGAACCTCAGAGCAGGCCGCTGATGAAGTAGGTCGGGTCCTCGTACGTGTCGTCCCAGAACCCGTCGATCGTCACCGAAGCGACCACGAATGCCGTGAGAGCGAGCAGCGCGACCACCAGCAGGCACGTACCGACGATGCCCATGATCTTGCCGGCGTTGGCTTCCGAGCGGCCGCCGTACCTCCCTGGGCTCGCGTCGATCTCCTTGACGGCCTTGGCGCCGATGATCCAGGCCACCGGCGCGACGAGGAATGTCACGTAACACATGAATCCGGTCATCCCGACGATTCCCAGCACCATCGCCGTCGTCGCCTGGGGATGGGCCGGCAAGGGAATGTACGGCGAGTAGGCAGGCCCGTATCCCGGCGGCGGGTACTGCGGCGGCGGGGGATAGGCGCTTCCCCAGTTGGGCGGCTGTGGGGTCGTCGGTTCGCCGCGCTCGTCGCTCATCCGGACACCCTGCCACAACGCATGCGTCGGTACGCCGCGTTCTGAGCTAGACCAAGCCGCCGATGAAGGTGTCGGAGTAGTAGGGGTCGCTGTACCCGTCCTCCTCGAACCCGCCGTTGACCCCGATGATGATCAGCGCGATGGCGCCGAGCAGCACGAGCACCAGCAGACACGTCCCGACGATCCCCATGATCTTGCCGGCGTTGGCCTCGCTGCGACCGCTGTACGCGGCGGGGTTGGCGTCGATCTCCTTGACGGCCTTGGCCCCGAGGATCCAGGCGACCGGCGCGACGAGAATGGGCACGATGCACAGGACGAGCCCGGCAAGGCTCACGATGCCGAAGACCATCGCAGTGGTCGCCTGACTGTGCTTGGGTGCCTGCGGGACGGCCTGTGGGTACGGGTATCCGTAGCCCGGCGGCGGGTACTGCGGAGGCGGGGGATAGGCGTTGCCCCAGTTGGGCGGCTGCTGGCCGTAGCCGGGAGGAGGCGGCTGCTGGCCGTAGCCGGGAGGCGGTGGCTGCTGGCCGTAACCGGGAGGTGTCGGATCGGCCGGGTTGCCCGGCTGCTCGTCGGTCATGCGCTGGCGAGCCCGATGACGAGGAACAGGCAGGACGAGCAGCGGCCATGCCGATCAGCAGGCAGCTTCCGACGATGCCCATGATCTTGCCGGCGTTGGCCTCGCTGCGTCCTGAGTAGGCGGCAGGGTTGGCGTCGATCTCCCTGACCGCCTTGCCGCCGATGCTCCAGGCGAAGGGTGCGCAGATGCCGCACACGGCGAGGCCCAGGATGCCCAGGATCATCGCCGTCGTCGCCTGCGGGTGCTTCGGCGGGCCGTAGTAGGGCTGCTGGTAGCCCGGCTGCTGCGGCGGCGGGTAGGCGCCGCCCCAGTTCGGCTGGTAGCCCCCGGGTGGTGGGGGCGGGGTCGGGCCTGACGGGTCCCCGGGCTGGTCGTCGCTCATGGCAGACACCCTCGCACAACCGCGAGCGGCTCAGGTGCCGTATCCGGCGTCGTAGTTCGAGCCGATCACGATGAGCGTGCCGACCACGAACAGCAGGAGGAGGACGACGCCGAGCAGCGCCGTGCCGATGATGCCCAGGACCATCCCGGTCTTGGCCGCGCCGGCGTGCCGATAGCGCGTCGGCTCGCGCTCGGCCTCGCGCTCGGCAACCGCCCCGAAGTACCACGCCAGCGGCGAGACGATGACCGGCAGCAGCAGGATCGAAGACCCGCGACGCCGATGATGCCGAGGACCATGGCGGCCGTGGCGCGCGGAGGACGCCGGCAGGCGCGCCGGCTGAGGGGCGTACGTGTACGGATAGGGGTAGCGTCATCGCTCAGCTCCCTTCGCCGACGGGTTGGAGATCCAGTCGCTCGATGCTCGTGAGCGTCGCGTTCACGGTGTCTGAAGGAGCGTACGACCTGCGGATCGACATGCGGGCGAGTTCGGCCAGTTCGGCGTCGGTGAAGTCCTGCGCGGCACGCAGCACGGCGTACTGGCCGGCCAGGCGCGAGCCGAACAGCAGCGGGATCGTCCGCGCCGAGGGCCACGTCGATCCCGGCGGCCGTCAGCGTGCGGACGGGCACCTCCTCGAGCGTGCTGTAGACGCCGAGCGACACGTTGGAGGTCGGGCAGACCTCGAGCGCCACACCCTCGCTCGCGAGACGGTCGAGCACCGCCGTGCTCTCCGACGCGCGCACGCCGTGGCCGAGGCGGTTGGGGTGCAGGTGGTCGAGGCACTGTGTGATGTGGGCCGGGCCCCGCAGCTCGCCGCCGTGGGGCACCAGGGCGAGCCCGGCCCGCTCGGCGATCGCGAACGCCGGCCCGAACGCCGACGTGTCGCCGCGCCGCTCGTCGTTGGAGAGGCCGAAGCCGATCACGCCGCGGCCGGCGTACTGGGCAGCCAGCCGGGCGAGCGTGCGGGCGTCCATCGGGTGCCGCGTGCGGTTGGCCGCGACGACCACGCCCATCCCGATGCCGGCGCGTTCCGAGGCGTCGCGCACGGCGTCGATGACCAGGTCGGTGAACGCCGTGATGCCGCCGAAGCGCGCGCCATAGCCCGAGGGGTCGACCTGGATCTCGGTCCACGCCGAGCCGTCGGCGGCATCGTCCTGCGCGGCCTCGAGGATCAGCCGGCGCACGTCCTCCTCGGTGCGGAGCACGGAGCGCGCCACGTCGTACAGGCGCTGGAACCGGAACCAGCCCTTCTCGTCCGTCGTGCTGAGCTGCGGCGGCCAGTCCTCGGTCAGCGAGGCCGGCAGGCGTATGCCGTCGCGTTCGGCGAGCTCGAGCAGCGTGCCGTGCCGCATCGACCCGGTGAAGTGCAGGTGGAGGTGCGCCTTGGGAAGCGTCGAGAGCGACCGGCGATCTGGGTGGTCGAACTCCGGCGCAACGGTCACGTCACCAGTCAACACGTACCTGCGCTGAGTCGACGTCCGCCGGTCAGTGCTGCCTTGCCGTCCGCCGCCTCCGCCGCCTTGCGCACCGCCGCTGCGACGCGCTTGTGGACGTCGGCGTGGAACACGCTCGGCACGATGTAGTTGGCGTTGAGCTCGTCGGCCGAGACGCTGCCGGCGATCGCCTCGGCAGCAGCGATCAGGATGTCCATCCCGATGCCGTGGCTCTGGGCGTCGAGCAGTCCGCGGAAGATCCCGGGGAAGGCGAGGACGTTGTTGATCTGGTTGGGGTAGTCCGAGCGGCCCGTCGCGACGACCCGGGCGTGCTGCGCGTGCGATGGCCGGATCGATCTCGGGGTCGGGGTTGGCCAGCGCGAACACGATCGAGTCGTCCGCCATCGACTCGACGTCCTCGGCGTTGAGCAGGTTGGGGGCGCTCACGCCGATGAACACGTCGGCACCGGGCAGCGCCTCGCGCAGCGTGCCGGTGAGCTTGTCGGCGTTGGTGTTGTCGGCGATCCACTGCAGCGACTCGTCGAGGCCCTCCCGGCCGTCGTGCACGACGCCCTCGACGTCGCACACCACGACGTGCTTCGCGCCGGCGTGGATCAGCACCTTGAGGACGGCGGTGCCTGCAGCTCCGGCCCCGGCGAGCACGATGCGGGCCGAGCCGATGTCCTTGCCGACGACCTGGAGCGCGTTGCGCAGCGCGGCGAGGACGACGACGGCGGTGCCGTGCTGGTCGTCGTGGAAGACCGGTATGTCGAGGCGTTCGCGCAGCCGCGCCTCGATCTCGAAGCAGCGCGGCGCCGAGATGTCCTCGAGGTTGATGCCGGCGAAGCCGGGGGAGATCGCGGCGACGGTCTCGACGATCTGGTCGACGTCCTGCGTGTCGAGGCAGATGGGCCAGGCGTCGATGTCGGCGAAGCCCTTGAACAGCGCCGCCTTGCCCTCCATGACCGGCATGGCGGCGTGGGGGCCGATGTTGCCGAGGCCCAGCACGGCCGATCCGTCGCTGACGACGGCGACGCTGTTGCGCTTGACCGTCAGGCGGCGGGCGTCCTCCTTGTCCGCGGCGATCGCCATGCAGATGCGCGCGACGCCGGGCGTGTAGATCATCGAGAGGTCGTCGCGGTTGCGCAACGGGTGCTTGGTCGCGGTCTCGATGACGCCGCCGAGGTGCATGAGGAACGTCCGGTCCGAGACCTTCTCGACCTTGACGTCGCTGATGACCTCGAGCGCCGAGACGATCAGCGCGGCGTGGTCGGTGTCGGACGCCGCGCACGTCAGGTCGATGCGCAGGGCCTCGGCGCCGGACGCCGTGACGTCGAGCGCGGTGACGATCCCGCCCGTACGTTCGACGGTCGTCGTGAGCTCACTGACCGCCGATCCGCCGGACGGCACTTCGAGTCGGATCGTGATCGAGTAGGAGATGCTGGGTGCAGTGGCCATGGACCCCATGCTAAAACATGAGGAAAGGCTCAGGTTCTCCGGCGTGCCTGACTCGGTTCGACGAGGGCCGGGCGCCACCACGTACACTTGACCCACCGGTGAATATTCACTCTAGATCGTCATGCCCGAAGCCGGGTTGGCGCCTGAGCGAAATTGACTGAGGGCACTAGCTCAACTGGCAGAGCATCGGTCTCCAAAACCGAAGGTTGGGGGTTCAAGTCCCTCGTGCCCTGCGACACACGACAACGAACGACGAAGGAGTACCGTGAGCGACCGTCACGAGCTGGCCGGCACATCCGGCAAACGCACGTCGCCGATCACGTTCTACCGCCAGGTGATCGCCGAGCTCCGCAAGGTGGTCTGGCCGACTCGCCCCCAGGTGGTCAACTACTTCTGGGTCGTCCTCGTCTTCGTGCTCGTCATGATGGCCATCGTCGCTGGACTCGACTACGGGTTCGGCAAGGCCGCTTTCTGGATTTTCGCGTAGCAACCAAAGGAATTTCTGTGACTCAAGGCATCGACCCGCAGACCAGTCGACGAGACGCTGACGAGGTCAGAGAGCTTCGAGCCGACGACCGCCGGCGCCGAGATCGACGCGCCCGCTGCACCCGAGGCTGATGCCGAGGACGCAGCGGTCGTCGACGAACCCGCCGAGGAGACGATCGCACCCGACGCCCCCGTCGAGTCCGTCGTCGACGACGAGCCGGCCGAGGACGTCGCTGCCGAGGACGTCGTCGCCGACGAGGCTGCTGCCGACGGCTCCGGCCGAGGACGAGCCGGTTGCCGATGCGCTCCAGGAGTTCCGCGATCGCCTCCACAACCAGATCGGCGACTGGTACGTCGTCCACACCTACTCCGGCATGGAGAAGCGGGTGAAGTCCAACCTCGAGAACCGCGTGACCTCGCTCAACGCCGAGGACTACATCTTCGAGGTCGTCGTCCCGACCGAAGAGGTCGCCGAGATCAAGAACGGCCAGCGCAAGCTCGTCAAGCGCACCGTGCTCCCGGGCTACGTCCTGGTCCGCATGGACCTCACCGACGAGTCGTGGGGCGTCGTCCGCCACACGCCGTCCGTCACCGGGTTCGTGGGCAACTCCCACCAGCCCGTACCCCTCAGTCTTGCCGAGGTCGAGAGCATGCTCGCCCCGGCAGTGGAGGCAGAGGTCGCAACTGCGGCCGACACCCCCGATCAGCAGCAGGCGAAGGCCTCCAAGGTCGAGTTCACCGACTTCTCCGTCGGCGACTCCGTCATGGTCGTCGATGGCCCGTTCGCCACGCTGCACGCGACCATCACGGAGATCAACATCGACGCACAGAGGGTCAAGGCCCTCGTGGAGATCTTCGGCCGCGAAACCCCGGTCGAGCTCAGCTTCACCCAGATCCAGAAGGTCTGAGCCAACCGGTTCTCATCAGCACCAACCATTCAGTAGTCAAGGACCCGAGAAATGCCTCCCAAGAAGAAAGTCGCAGCCATCGTCAAGGTGCAGCTGCAGGCCGGTATGGCCAACCCGGCGCCGCCCGTCGGCACCGCGCTCGGCCCCCACGGCGTCAACATCATGGAGTTCTGCAAGGCCTACAACTCGGCCACAGAAGCCATGCGTGGCAACGTCGTTCCGGTCGAGATCACGATCTACGAGGACCGTACGTTCAGCTTCATCACCAAGACGCCGCCCGCGGCTGAGCTGATCAAGAAGGCCGCCGGTCTGCAGAAGGGCTCGGCCGTTCCGCACAAGGACAAGGTCGGCAAGATCTCCAAGGACCAGATCCGCGAGATCGCCACGACCAAGATGCCGGACCTCAACGCGACCGACATCGACGCCGCCATGAAGATCGTCGAGGGCACTGCGCGCTCGATGGGCGTCACGACGGACTGACAGCAACACTCATCAAGCAGTAGGTGGCAGGGCCCGCTGGGCCCGTTCAGACCACAACTGGTTCATACAAGAAGGAAGACCAGAGATGGCACAGCACAGCAAGGCGTACCGACAGGTCGCCGAAAAGATCGACAAGGACAAGCTCTACACACCGCTCCAGGCCACGACGCTGGCCAAGGAGTCGGGGAGCAAGAAGTACGACTCGACCGTGGACGTCTCCATGCGTCTTGGCGTCGATCCTCGCAAGGCCGACCAGATGGTGCGCGGCACCGTCAACCTCCCCCACGGCACGGGCAAGACCTCACGGGTCCTGGTCTTCGCCACCGGCGCCAACGCCGAAGCCGCACGTGAGGCCGGAGCCGACTTCGTCGGTGCCGACGAGCTGGTCGACAAGGTCAACGAGGGCTGGCTCGACTTCGACGCCGTCGTCGCGACGCCGGACATGATGGGCAAGGTCGGTCGCCTCGGCCGCGTCCTCGGTCCGCGCAACCTGATGCCCAACCCCAAGACGGGCACCGTCACGACCGACGTGGCCAAGGCCGTGTCGGACATCCAGGGCGGCAAGATCGAGTTCCGCGTCGATCGCCACGCCAACCTGCACTTCGTGATCGGCAAGGCGTCGTTCACCGCCGAGCAGCTCGCCGACAACTACGGCGCCGCGCTCGACGAGGTCCTGCGCCTCAAGCCCGCGAGCTCCAAGGGTCGCTACGTCAAGAAGATCACGGTCTCCACGACCAACGGTCCTGGCGTTCCGGTCGACCCGAGCCGCACCAAGGCGTACTCCGTCGACGAGGCCTGAAGCCTCCGCACCGCCACGAAGGCCCCCGGCTCAGCCGAGGGCCTTCGTACGTCTCCTGCGGCTGCCTCTCGCTAAACCTCCTCCGCAGGATGTCCGGACTCACCGCAATACCTGGCCAGCAGCCACATCCTCTGAACGAAAGCCCCCGGCTCAGCCGGGGGCTTTCGCTGCTGGTCCGCCGAGTTCTCGACATCCTGTCGGCCTCATATGCTCGAGCCATGACGTTCTCCCGGAAGCTCTCCTCGATCGCTGCTGTCGTGCTGCTCGCCGGCCTGACCCTGTCGGCCTGCGGTGACAAGGACAAGCGGCGGCTCGACACGAAGTCCGGGTCGTCGTCCAGCTCGGCCGACAAGGAGCTTGACGCGGAGACGTTCTTCACCACGATGATCAAGGAGCAGGGCAAGGCCGGGTCTGCCCACACGGCGATGACCGTCGGCGTCGGCGGTCAGTCGCATCAAGGCCGACGGCGACACCAAGTTCGGCAAGACCTTCGCCGACACGTCGATGTCGATGACGATGGACATGGGGTCGGCCGTCCCTGCCACGATGAAGATGCTCCTGGTCGACGGGGTCCTCTACATGAACATGGGGCAGGTGACCGAGGACAAGTTCGTCAAGATCGATCTGAACGACGAGGACAACCCGCTCGGCCAAGCAGTTCAGCCAGATGATAGACCAGATGGACCCGTCCAAGCAGCTCGACGCAGTTCAAGAAGGCGGTGACGTCGTTCGAGAAGAAGGGCGAGCCGAAGAGCTCGACGGGGTCGAGGCGCAGCCGTACGAGGTGATGCTCGACACCAGCAAGATCGAGGCCCTGCCGATCTGCCCGGCGGACGCCGAGAGCCAAGGTCCCCAAGACGATCATCTACACGATGTACCTGGGCTCGGACGACCTGCTGCGCCGGATGGACGTTCGACCTCGCCGGATCGAAGACGACGGTCGACTTCTCCAAGTGGGGCGAGCCGGTCGACGTCAAGGCGCCGCCCGCCGGTGAGATCACCGACCAAGACTCTCGAGCAAGCTGATGGGCAGCCCCGCGACGAGCAGCTCCATGCCGCGGCCGGCGACGATTTGGTCGCCGCCCGGCCGTGCCCTATTCTGGACCTACCGAAGACCGCTGGTCGGTGACTCGCAAGAGTCGCACGAAGCGCCCGAAAGGGCGGCCCGCGCAGGTTGCGAATGTTGGTTCCTTTCAACGTCCCGTGCCCTGCGCCGGGACGTTTTTTCGTGTCGGGCCCGTGTACGCACATGGGATCGCAGTCGTCGGATGGACCCATGTGCTGGAAGGAGACCCATGGCAAACCCGGACAAGACAGCCGCTGTTGCCGAGCTCGCGGACAACTTCCGCGAGTCGAATGGCTGCCGTTCTCACCGAGTACCGCGGTCTCACCGTGAAGCAGCTGCAGGAACTGCGGCGCACTCTCGGTGCGAACGTGAGCTATGCCGTCGCCAAGAACACGCTGACCAAGATCGCCGCCAAGGACGCAGGAGTGGAGCTCGACACCGATCTCCTCACCGGTCCGACCGCCATCGCCTTCATCAAGGGCGATGCCGTGGAGGCGGCCAAGGGTCTGCGTGACTTCGCGAAGGCCAACACGCCGCTCATCATCAAGGGAGGCTTCCTCGACGGGAAGATCCTCACTGCTGAAGAGATCAACAAGCTGGCCGACCTCGAGTCGCGCGAGGTCCTCCTCGCCAAGCTCGCAGGTGGCATGAAGGCCAGCCTGACGAACGCCGCGTCGCTGTTCAACGCCCCGCTGTCGCAGGCCGCCCGAGTTCTCGGTGCCCTGCAGGCGAAGGCCGAGAGCGACCCGTCGGTTCTGGCAGCCGGCCCCGCGCCTGCTGCCCCTGTCGAGGAGGCCCCCGCGGCCGAGTCGGCGGAAGCAGAAACCCCGGCCGAGGCACCCGCCGACGCCGCCCCTGTCGAAGCGTCTGCCGACGCCGAGACGACCGAGGGCTGAAAGCCCGATTCACATCGGGACCCCCTCGGGGTCTCAATAACGGAAGGACGCCACCATGGCGAAGCTCAGCACCGGCGATCTGCTGGATGCATTCAAGGAAATGACCCTCATCGAGCTCTCCGAGTTCGTGAAGGAGTTCGAGGACACGTTCGACGTCACCGCGGCCGCTCCGGTTGCCGCGGCTGCCGCTCCTGCTGCCGGTGGCGCTGCCGCCGGTGGCGAGGCTGCTGCTGACCAGGACGAGTTCGACGTCATCCTCGAGGGTGCCGGCGAGAAGAAGATCCAGGTCATCAAGGAAGTCCGTACGATCACGGGCCTCGGTCTCAAGGAGGCCAAGGACCTCGTCGAGGGCGCCCCGAAGCCTGTTCTCGAGAAGGCCAACAAGGAAGCTGCCGACAAGGCCAAGGAGGCCCTCGAGGCCGCCGGCGCCAGCGTCACCGTCAAGTGACTCGTCGCTGAATCCATTCAAGAGCGCCCCTCCTTCGGGAGGGGCGCTTTTGTCGTGTCCGCGGGGTGACGCGGCTCACGATTGTCACCCGGAGTTACATGGGGTATGTTTCACCGGATCCTTCGGTTGTTACCGGTGAGTCACGAAGCGTCGCGGGAGCGTAACCTCGGTTGCGATATCTCGTTACTCTCTGTGTCCACGGTCACACGACCTAGGATGAGGTAGTTCGGTCGGCAATCGCCGGCAGACCACGGCAAGCAAGGAGGGGCCGACCGTGGGCGTTGAAGTCGTCGTCGAGGGGCTGACCAAGAAGTTCGGCAGCTCACTCATCTGGAAGGACGTCTCGCTGACCCTTCCGGCCGGTGAGATCTCCGTGATGCTCGGCCCGTCCGGCACCGGCAAGTCGGTGTTCCTCAAGACGCTGATCGGTCTGCTCAAGCCCAACGAGGGCCACGTCTACATCGAGGGCACCGACATCGCGAACTGCTCCGAGAAGGAGCTCTACGAGATCCGCAAGCTGTTCGGTGTGCTGTTCCAGGACGGCGCGATGTTCGGCTCGATGGACCTCTACGACAACGTCGCGTTCCCGCTGCGTGAGCACACCAGAAGTCCGAGTCCGAGATCCGCCAGATCGTCATGGACAAGATGGAGCTGACCGGCCTGGTGGGTGCCGAGAACAAGCTGCCCGGCGAGATCTCCGGCGGTATGCGCAAGCGTGCCGGCCTGGCCCGCGCCTTGGTGCTCGACCCCGAGATCCTGCTGATCGACGAGCCCGACTCGGGTCTTGACCCGGTCCGCACGTCCTACATCAACCAGCTGTTCATCGACCTGAACGCGCAGATCGACGCGACGTTCCTGATCGTGACGCACGACGTCAACACGGCCCGCACGGTGCCGGACAACATCGGCCTGCTCTACCACAAGCACCTGGCGATGTTCGGCCCGCGCGAGATGCTGCTGACGTCATCCGAGCCCGTGGTGGCCCAGTTCCTCAACGCCCAGACGGTCGGCCCGATCGGCATGTCCGAGGAGAAGGACGCCGACGAGCTCGCCGCGGAGCAGGGCATCGAGATGCCGCCGCTGCCGCCTGTCCCGCTCCAGCTCGAGCCGTCCGACGGCCGACCCCGCCGCGCCCAGCGCGAGGCGGGTGCCTGGTGCCGCGACAACGGAGTCACCGCCCCTGCCGGATCTTTCGGAGAGAAGACGCCGCTGGCTGCCGGCGGTGCTGCGTGAGCAAGCGCCAGCGAGCGGATGAGGCAGGAGCTGCGGCGTGACCACTGCTGTTGTCGCCGGCCCCGCAAGGGTTGCCGGCAACCTGTTCGCCTTCATGCTGGACGTGGTGGTGGCGTTGTTCCGCCGCCCGTTCCAGCTCAAGGAGTTCCTGCTCCAGGCGTGGTTCATCGTCAAGGTGACGATCGTCCCGACCGCGTTCGTCGCGATCCCGTTCGGCGCGGTCATCGCCCTGCAGGTGGGTGGCCTCATCAAGCAGTTCGGCGCCCAGTCGTTCACGGGCTCCGCAGCGGTCCTCGCGGTCGTCCGTGAGGCCGGCCCGATTGCCTGTGCACTGCTGATCGCCGGTGCGGCCGGATCGGCGATCGCCGCCGACTTCGGTGCCCGCCGCATCCGCGAAGAGCTCGACGCCATGATGGTGCTCGGCATCGACCCGATCCAGCGCCTCGTCGTGCCCCGCGTCCTGGCCTGCATGCTGGTCGCGGTCTTCCTCAACGGCCTGGTCACGGTCGTCGGCGTCGCCGGCGGCTACGTCTTCAACGTCGTCCTGCAGGACGGCACCCCCGGTGCATACCTGGCGTCGTTCACGGCCCTCGCCCAGCTGGAGGACATGATTCAAGGCATGGTCAAGGCCTTGATCTTCGGCTTCCTCGCCGCGATCGTCGCGTCCTACAAGGGCATGAACGCCAAGGGCGGCCCCAAGGGCGTCGGTGACGCCGTCAACGAGGCCGTCGTCATCACGTTCACCTTGCTGTTCATCGTCAACTTCTTCATCTCGGCGATCTACATCCAGCTCGTGCCGCCGAAGGGGATGTGACGATGTCTGACAAGACAGCTCTGTCCGCGGTCACCGGCATCCCGGCCAAGTTCAACGGGTTCCTCGACGACCTCGGTCGCCAGATGCTCTTCTACATCCGGGTCTTCGCCTCGATCCCGCGCACGATCAAGCACTACGGCAAGGAGATCATCCGGCTGCTCGCCGAGGTCGCGCTGGGCTCGGGCTCGCTCGCGGTCATCGGCGGCACGGTCGGCGTCATCACGGCGATGTGCTTCTTCACCGGCACCGAGGTCGGCATCCAGGGCTACGCGGCTCTCGACCAGCTCGGCACCGCAGCGCTCACCGGATTCGTCTCGGCCTACTTCAACACCCGCGAGATCGCGCCGATCGTCGCCGGCATCGCGCTCGCCGCGACCGTCGGCTGCGGGTTCACCGCCCAGCTCGGCGCCATGCGCATCAGCGAAGAGGTCGACGCCCTCGAGGTCATGGCGATCCCGTCGCTGCCGTTCCTCGTGACGACGCGCGTCATCGCCGGCCTCATCGCCGTCGTCCCGCTCTACATCGTCGGCCTGCTGTCGTCCTACTTCGCCACGAGGCTGACGATCACCCAGATCAATGGGCAAAGTGCGGGCACCTATGACCACTACTTTGGGACATTCCTGCCACCAACCGATGTGTTGTGGTCGTTCGCCAAGGTGCTGATCTTCGCCGTCGTCGTGATCTTGATCCACTGCTACTACGGCTACTACGCCAGTGGCGGACCGGCCGGCGTGGGCGTGGCCGTGGGCCTCGCCGTGCGTACGTCGATCGTCGCGATCAACGTGGTCGACCTGCTCGCCTCGATGGCGATCTGGGGCACCAACGTCACCGTCAGATTGGCGGGCTGAACCATGGCTCGTACCCCCATGCTCGAGCGCTCCGGCTCCCTCAAGATGCTGGGCGCTGCGTTCATCGCGATGCTGCTGTTCTTCCTCTGGGTCACCTACGCGTTCTTCACCAAGGCGTTCGTCGACTACGACGCCGTGACCCTCAAGACCGACACCACGGGCGTCAACCTGCCGCAGAACGCCGACATCAAGCTGCGCGGCATGATCGTGGGCGAGGTCCGCAAGGTCGAGCCCGACGGCGACGGCGTCAAGCTGCTGCTCGCGATGAACCCCAAGCTCATCAAGGACGTCCCCAAGGACGTGACGGCGCAGCTGATCCCCAAGACGCTGTTCGGCGAGAAGTACGTCGCGCTGATCCCGCCGGCGAACGACAACGGCGAGTCGCTGCAGGCCGGTGACACGATCACCAAGGCCGATGTGCCGATCGAGGTCGAGACCCTTCTCAACGATCTCTACCCGCTGCTCGATGCGGTCGACCCGGCCAACCTGTCCTACACCTTGAGCGCCGTCTCGACTGCGCTCGAGGGTCGCGGCAAGCAGCTCGGCGAGACGCTGGTCCAGGCCAACAGCTACCTGCAGAAGACCAACCCCGACATCCCGCAGCTCGATCGACGACCTGACCAAGCTCGGCACGGTGTCCGACGGTTACGCCGACGCGATGCCGGAGCTCGGCCGCCTGCTGCGCAACACCGTCGTCACCGGCAACACGATCGTCGCCAAGAAGTCGCAGCTGACGGCGTTCTTCGACGAGGCAACCGGGCTGTCCAACACCTTGACCACAGTTCACCAAGGACAACGGCGACAACATCAAGAAGCTCAACAAGCTCGGCCGCCCGATCCTCGAGACGGTCGGCAAGTACTCGACGACGTTCCCCTGCTTCCTGGCCTCGATGCACACGCTCATCCCGCGGCTCGACAGCGCCTACCGCGACGGCAGGCTCCACATCAACGTCGAGATCATCGCCCAGCCCGACGCCTACGACGCCAACGAGAACCTCAGCGTGACGAAGGAGACCTTCGAGGACGCGTCCAAGGGTGCGCCGGCCAAGAACGGCCAGGACATCAGGGCCGACAACGCGGCGCAGCCGACCTGCATCGACCTCAACGAGATCAACAAGGGCGCGGCCCAGGAGAAGCAGTACTCCTCGCAGGAGCATCCGTTCAAGATCCCGGCCGACGTCTACAAGCTCGTCGGGATCAAGAAGCCGCACGCCAAGTTCGGCAGCGATGCGGACTACCAACCGCTCGGCCGCGTCGAGCGTCTCGCTGCAGGACCTGGTCCAGCCCAGCATCACCGGCGTCGACTCGGCCAGCGAGCGCGCCGAGCTCAACGTCCTGCTCGGCGGCACGCTCGGCATGCAGCCGTCGAGCGTCCCCGACATCGGGTCGTTGCTGATCAGCCCCGTCCTTCGTGGAACGGCGGTGGAGCTCCGATGAAGCAGATCGATCGCGAGTCCATGGGCGCCCTCGTCAAGCTGGGGTTCTTCTTCGCCTTCACCGGCATCTCGACGCTGATCCTGGCGCTGACGCTGACCAACGGCTCGTTCGGCGACCGCAAGGAATACAAGGCGGTCTTCAACGACGTGACCGGTATGGCCAAGGGTGACGACGTCCGCATCGCGGGTGTCGCCGTCGGCTCGGTCAAGAAGGTCGAGATCGTCAAGCGCGACAAGGCGCTCGTGACGTTCGGCGTCGACTCCGACGTCCCGCTGACCGACAACACCAACGCGACGATCAAGTTCCGCAACCTGGTCGGGCAGCGCTACATCGCCCTGACGCAGGGCGCCGACGGCGCCAAGACGACGCTCAAGGCCGGCAGCACGATCCCCGAGAGCCGCACGCAGGAGGCGCTCGACCTCAACGTGCTGCTCAACGGTTTCAAGCCGGTCTTCCAGGCGCTCTCGCCCTCGGACACCAACAAGTTCGCCTACGAGATCGTCCAGACGCTCCAGGGTGAGAGCGGCAACGTCGAGAACCTGCTGGCCCGGACCTCGTCGCTGACCAACACGCTGGCCGGCCGCGACCAGCTCATCGGCGATGTCGTGACCAACCTCAGCGAGGTGCTCGACACGGTCGGCAGCCGCGACCAGGAGCTGAGCGACACGATCCTCACGCTCCAGCAGTTCGTGACGGGGCTCAAGAACGACCGTGACGCGATCCTCAACTCGGTCGACTCGATCTCCGACCTGACCGACGAGACCTCCGACCTGCTCGTGCAGGGCCGGCCGGCGCTCAGCGAGGACATCAAGCAGCTCAACTCGCTGACCAAGAACCTCAGCAACAAGAAGAACCTCGCCGACGCTCGAGAACTCGATCAAGATCCTGCCGATCAAGCTGCAGAAGATCGGCAACGCGGCCTCCAACGGCGGCGAGTTCAACTTCTACCTGTGCGACGTGAGGGGCAGCATCACGATCCCCGCGATCGCCGGCATCCTGCCGGAGACCAAGCTCGACCTGGGTGGCCCCCAGGGCATCGCTGTCGGCGGCGCACGTTGTGATCAGCCGGGGTATGACCAATGAAGCCATTCCGCGAACGCAATCCCGTCGTCATCGGCGTCATCGGCATCGCCGTGATCGCGCTGATGATGCTCGGCGCCTTCCGTGCCGATCGCCTGCCGATCATCGGCAGCGGCGACACCTATCACGCCGACTTCGCCGAGATCGGTGCGCTCAAGGCCGGCAACGAGGTGCGGGTCGCCGGTGTCTCGGTCGGCAAGGTCGAGGGCATCGAGCTCCAGGGCAACAAGGTGCGCGTGACCTTCAAGATCGACAAGGGCACCAAGTTCGGCACCGAGACCGGCGCCGACATCCGCGTGCGTACGTTGCTGGGTGCGGAGTTCCTCGCGCTCACGCCCAAGGGCCCGGGACAGCTGCCCAAGGGCAGCGTCATCCCGCTGGCGCGCACGATCGCGCCCTACGACGTCGTCCAGGCGTTCTCCGACCTCAGCAAGACCACGGACCAGATCGACATCCCCGAGCTGTCCAAGGCGCTCGACACCCTCGCCGACGTCTCGGCCAGCACGCCCGAGGAGTTCCGCGGCGCCATCAAGGGCGTCTCCGACCTCTCGCGCAACCTGGCTGCCCGCGACGACCAGATCAACACCCTGCTGGTCAACCTCAAGAAGGTCTCGGGCGTGCTCAACTCGCGCAACACCGAGCTCGTGACGCTGTTCAAGGACTCCGACGTGCTGTTCCAGGCGATCAGCGCGCGACGCGACTCGATCCACCGCCTGCTCGTGTCGACGCAGTCGATCTCGACCCAGCTGCGCGGGCTCGTCAAGGACACCCGTTCGGACCTCAAGCCGGCGCTCAACCAGCTCGACGTGGTGACCACGATGCTGCGCAAGAACGAGGCGAGCCTCGACGAGGCGCTGCGGACCTACCCCGGATTCCTCCGGGTGTTCTCCAACCCGCTCGGCACCGGCCCGTGGTTCGACACCTATCTCGGCGGCACCGCCTCGGGCGCCGGGCTCCGCGCGCAGATCTGTGCCGCACTGCCGGGAGGATGCCCCGTATGAGTCCATCCGGATTGGCCCAGCGGTTCGCCGGCATCTCCAAGGTGCTGACGGTCTTCGTCGTGCTCGCACTGCTCGCCGCCGTGGCGCTGGTCGTCCAGAACGGTGACGGCAAGCGCTACATCACGATCGACTTCGAGCAGACCAACTCGGTCTACAAGGGCTCCGACGTCAAGATCCTCGGCGTGCCCGTCGGCGAGGTCGTGAGCCTCACGCCGCGTGGTGATGTCGTACGCGCCAAGGTCTCCTACAAGGGCGACGTCCGAGCTGCCCAACGACGTCAAGGCCGTCGTGGTCTCGCCGTCGATCGTCGGTGACCGGTTCATCCAGCTCGCGCCCGCCTACGACGGTGGCGCGGTCCTCAAGGACCACGCCTACCTGCCGATCGATCGCACCGCGGTGCCGGTCGAGCTCGACCAGATCTACCAGTCTCTCGACGACCTCTCGGTCGCGCTCGGGCCCGAAGGCGCCAACAAGGAGGGCTCGCTCAGCAAGCTCATCGACGGCACGGCCGCGCAGCTCGACGGCCAGGGCGCCCAGCTCAACGAGACGATCCACAACTTCGGCAAGCTCAGCACGACGCTGTCCAACAACAAGGACGAGCTGTTCGGCAGCCTGCGCGAGGTCGAGGAGTTCGTGAAGCTGCTCAAGTCCAACGACTCCGCCGTGCGCTCGTTCAACGACAGCACGGCCCAGGTCTCCACAGTGCTGGCCGGTGAGCGCGAGGACCTCAAGGAGACGCTCAGGCAGCTCAGCCTGGCCCTCGTCGACGTCAACTCGCTGGTCAAGGAGAACCGCGGCAAGCTGCGCAGCAACATCGACAACATCGCCTCGCTCGCGGCGCTGCTGGCCAAGCACAAGGACGAGCTCGCGGAGCCGACCATCAACGCGCCGACGGCGCTGACCAACGTCGCACTCGCCTACAACGGCACCTCCGGAAGCCTCGACACCCGCAACGACATCCCCGAGCTGCTCTTCGGCTCGGCCACGGATCCCACGACGTTCGTCTGCAACCTGCTCGGCGAGTCGATCGTGGACGGCACTGTGCGGGATCGCTGAGCGGTCTGCTCGGTGGCGCCCCCGCGCCCGAGACGCCGAGGTGCCTGGACTGCCGACCTGCCGCGTACGGCAGCCGCGTCGTCGCCCGAGCGCGTCAACCGGTCCGTCGCCGACATGCTGGCGGTGAAGTGACATGAACATGAGACTTCTTCGCGTCGGCGTGATCGGCAGCGCCATGGCTCTGCTCCTCAGCGGCTGCGGCTTCTCGCCCTACAAGCTCCCGCTGCCCGGTGGTGCCGATCTCGGCAGCGATCCCTACACCGTCAAGGTGCACTTCCGTGACGTGCTCGACCTCGTGCCGCAGAGCGCAGTCCGGGTCAACGACATCGCGGTCGGCAAGGTCACCGACATCAAGCTCAACGGCTGGACCGCCGTCGTGACGATCAAGGTCAACCGCGACTCCAAGCTGCCCGGACAACGCCGAGGCGACGATCCGGCAGACCAGCCTTCTGGGCGAGAAGTTCGTCTCGCTGGCACCGCCCAAGACCGGTGCCGTCGGGCACCCTGCAGAAATGGCGACACGATCCCGCTGGACCGCACGAGCCGCAACCCTGAGATCGAGGAAGTGCTCGGCGCCGCTTCGCTGCTGTTCAACGGCGGTGGGCTCGAGAAGACCAACACGATCGTCAAGGAGCTCAACAACGCTCTCGGCGGCAACGAGCCCGAGGTCAAGGAGCTCATCAACTCCACGACGTCGTTCATCACGCAGCTCGACAACAACAAGGCCGCGCTCCTGACCTCGCTCGAGAAGATCAACCGGCTCGCGGTCGCGACCAACGACCAGAAGGCCGCGATCACGGGCGCCCTCGATGACCTGCCTGAGGCGCTCCGGGTCGTCAACAGCCAGCGCGACGACCTGGTCAAGCTGCTCGAGTCGTTGTCTCGGCTCAGTGATGTCGCGACCGGCGTGATCCGCGACTCCAAGGCCGACACCGTCGCCAACCTGCGCGCACTGGTGCCGACCCTCACCAACCTCACCAAGGCCGGCGACGACCTGGCCTACGCCACCAAGGCGCTCCTGACCTACCCGTTCTCCGACGGCTTCGTGGGCAACACCTACGCGAAGGCCTCGGGCAAGTGCGACGACGGTCCGCCGACGATCAAGGAGGGCGCCTGCTTCGGCGACTTCTCCAACCTCTCGCTCGGCCTCGACATCGGCGCCAACCAGCTGCAGACGATCCTCGACGGCTATGCCGCCGTGGCCGGCGTCACGCGCCCCTGACCTCGGCAAGGTCCTCGAGGACCCGCTCGGTGGCCTGACGAGCCTGGTCCCAGGCCTCGTGCCCGGCCAGGGCTCGGGCCTGCCCGGCGTGACGCCCGGCCAGACGAGCGGAGCGACCAAGCCCACGCCGACAGCGCACGCCCACACCGAGCCAGCGGCGGCATCTGCTCGCTGCTCGGCACGTGCCGCACGGCGGTGGCCAGCACGCCGGCCGGCGATCTCGGACGACTTCTCGTGGAACCGGTGGTGGCACCATGATCTCCAGACTCACCAAGATCCAGCTGGTGATCTTCGCGATCGTCACGGTGCTCGGCGGCGCCTTCGTCGGCGGCCGCTACGCGCAGATCGACCGGCTCGTCGTGGACCGCAGCTTCCCGGTGTCGGCGCAGTTCAAGGACTCCGGCGGCATCTTCGCCGGCGCCCAGGTGACCTACCGCGGCATCCCCGTCGGCAAGGTCGGCAAGCTCAGCTTCAAGGACGACGGGGTCCAGGCGACCCTGGACATCGAGAACGACGCCCCCAAGATCCCCGCCGACGTGCTGGCGGTCGTCGCCAACAAGTCGGCGATCGGCGAGCAGTTCGTCGACCTGCAGCCGCGGACCAACTCCGCGCCCTACCTGCGCAAGGGTTCGTCGATCGCGCTCAAGGACACCCGCATCCCGATCGACACCACGACACTGCTGGTCGACATCAACAACCTGGTCTCGTCGGTCAACACCGACAGCCTGCGCACGGTCGTCGACGAGCTGGGTCAGGCGTTCGAGGGCACGGGCCAGGACCTGTCGACGATCCTCGACACCTCGTCGGAGTTCATCCAGGCCGCCGACGACAACATCGACGTGACCCGCTCGCTGATCCACGACTCGTCGTCGGTCCTGCAGACCCAGATCGACAAGCAGGGCGAGCTCGGCACGTTCTCCAAGAACCTCGCGCTGCTGTCCGACAGCCTGGTCGAGGCCGACCCCGACCTGCGCCGCCTGTTCGACAAGGGCAGCGAGAGCGCCGCGACGCTTGAACGCCGTCGTCAACGAGAACTCTGCGGACCTCGGCAACGCGATCCGCGACCTCGTCACGGCCGGCAAGCCGCTGTCGGAGAACGTGCTCGGCCTCCAGGCGATCTTCATCCTCTACCCCTACCTGCTCGAGGGCTCGTTCTCGGTGCTCGACAAGGTGCCGGGAACCTCGGACTACAACGCGGTGTTCGGCCTGGTGCTGTCGCGGCGGCATGCCGCCGCCGCCGACCTGCACGTACGACCAGAACGGTGGCGCGCGTCGGGCTATCGCGAGCGTCGTGAAGAGGCCGTCATCAGCGACCGGGCTTTCGATACCAACCTGGACTGTAAGGTCCTGATCAACCACATCGCGCGACAGCCGTGCAAGACCGAGCTGAATGGCAGACCGCCCGTGAAGGCCGCTCGCGCGAGTCGGCATGCGTCGGACGTACCCGCCATGGAAAGGACTCCTGGAAGTGGCTTCTGCTCGGCCCGGCCCAACAGTGACCGAAAGGTCCAGCCGCTCCCGAGTCATCGCTCTCCTGGTGGTCGCCACGGCCTTCGGCGTGGTGCTCTCGGCGATCGGTGGCGTCCTGCTCCTTCTCGACCCGTCCGGAAGTGACGGTGACTCCAAGGACCGCAACGAGGTGATCTCGCGGGCCAACGACTTCGCGGTCGCCAACAACACCTACGACGTGCTCGAGCTCGCCGACTACCAGAAGCGGCTCAAGGGCTTGCTCACGCCGGCGTACGACAAGCAGTTCGTCAAGATCACCGACGCCGTGTTCAAGGCGCTGGAGTCCAAGAAGCAGAAGAGCGGCGACGCCAAGGTGCTGGGCGCGGCGGTCGACAGCATCGACAAGGACTCCGCCGTGGCGCATCGTCGCCGTCGACGCCAAGATCACCAACACCGACAACGAGGCCGCCGTGCTGCGGCACTTCCGCTGGAAGGTGTCGTTCGTCAAGCGCAAGGGGGAGTGGCTGGTCTCGGCGTTCGAGAGCGTCGCACCCGTGCAGGCCGCAGGCCACGCCGGTCCCGTCGGCGACGCCGAGCACCGGCACCACGGAAGGCGGAGCCGAATGAGCGATCCGACCGGACCCGTTCGCCGCCGCCGCATCGCGGGAGAGGGCAAGCCGGCCGTCCCGGCCAAGAAGCCCGTCGCCCCGAAGGTGCCGGCCAGGAAGGCCGCCGCCAAGAAGGCCGCGATGCAGAAGGCGGCACCACCGGTGGCGCCGCCCACCAAGAGCGTCGTCCGCAAGGTGGCCCGTCCGGCCAAGGCGGTCGCGCCGCAGCGCCGAAGGCACCGAGTGGCGGGTCAGGTCTGGACCTGCGTTGGTTCGTCCTGCGGTGCTTGTCGCGGTCGCCTCGATCGTGGCCGGCGTGCTCCTGACCGTCAACGGCGTCCAGCACCTGCGCGGTGGCGGAGGCAGCGACGAGCTCGACTCGGCGCAGGAGCAGGCGGTCTCCGCGGCCGGCACTGCCGCGCAGACGATCTTCTCGTTCAGCTCCGACAAGCTCGACGCAGCACGAGTCGGCGTCCAAGGCGCTCATGACGACGTCGTTCGCCAAGGACTTCGCCAAGGTCGCGCCGGCCCTGACCGAGGTCACGGAGGATCGCAAGATCGAGGTCAAGGCAGTGGCCCGAGAGGCCGCCCCGCTGGCCTGCGGCGACGAGTGCTCGCCGGACAAGATCGACGTGCTGGTGTTCCTCGACCAGGCGCGCCTCGTGGGCTCGTCCAAGGAGCCGACGGTGTTCGCCAACCGGATCTCGGTCTCGATGGTCAAGACCGACGACGGCTGGCTCGTCAACAACATCCGCGCGTTGTAGGCCTCGGCCTGGCCTGAGTTGCGGCTTCCGCGTTTGCGTCGTTGGCTCGCGCGTTGCGTCGTTGTCGCTAGCGCTCACGGGTCAGTTCTGTCCCATCGACAAGCGTCGTTGGCACTGGCGGCTTGCGTTGCGTCGCGGGCTCGTCGACGGGACACAACGGACCCCTGAGCTCGGCGCCCTGCCGCAGCGGCAACGTCCTGCCTCGGGAAATCTTCGCGGCGAGTTCCCGCGTGAAATCTCGGGATTCTGCACGAAAAGCCAAATAGACTCCCCCAAGCAGCGGGCTTTGTCAAGACCCGCCCTTGCTTCGCTGTGCCCTGCGGGTTACACTGAACTTTCGCGCTCGCTCTGTCTGCCCATGTCCCCTTGACCGGGGTCGATTGGCGTGCGCGCAGCACGATCCACCGAGCCACCCGCCTGCGAGCCCTTGGAAGGACCCCTCTTGGCCGCCTCGCGCACCTCCGCACCTGTTCAGCCCCGCCGCATCTCCTTTGCAAAAATCTCAGAACCGCTCGAGGTCCCAGAGCTTCTCGCTCTGCAGACCGACAGCTTCGCCTGGTTGATCGGCGATGACTCGTGGAAGGCCGGTGTCGAGGAAGCCCTCGCCGGCGGCCGGACCGACGTCTCCACCAAGTCCGGGCTCGAGGAGATCTTCGAAGAGATCTCCCCGATCGAGGACTTCTCCGAGACGATGAGCCTGTCGTTCCGCGATCACCGCTTCGAGCCGCCGAAGTACTCCGTCGAGGACTGCAAGGACCGCGACGTCACCTACGCCGCTCCGCTGTTCGTCACCGCCGAGTTCATGAACAACGAGACTGGCGAGATCAAGAGCCAGACCGTCTTCATGGGTGACTTCCCGCTGATGACGGACAAGGGCACCTTCATCATCAACGGCACCGAGCGTGTCGTCGTGTCGCAGCTCGTCCGCTCGCCGGGCGTCTACTTCGAGCGCGTGCCCGACAAGACGTCCGACAAGGACATCTACACCGCGAAGGTCATCCCGTCGCGTGGTGCGTGGCTCGAGTTCGAGATCGACAAGCGCGACCTGGTCGGCGTACGCCTCGACCGCAAGCGCAAGCAGAGCGTCACCGTCCTGCTCAAGGCGCTCGGCTGGACCGAGGCGCAGATCCTCGAGGAGTTCGGCCAGTACGAGTCGATCCGCCTGACCCTCGAGAAGGACAACACCACCACGCAGGACGAGGCGCTCCTCGACATCTACCGCAAGCTGCGTCCGGGCGAACCGCCCAGCCGCGAGGCCGCGCAGACGTTGCTGGACAACTACTACTTCAACGCCAAGCGCTACGACACGGCCAAGGTCGGTCGCTACAAGATCAACAAGAAGCTCGGCGCCGAAGAGGCCTTCGACCAGCAGACGCTGACGATCGACGACATCGTGTCGACGATCAAGTACATCGTCGCGCTGCACGCCGGCGAGGCCGAGCTGGCGACGCCGGCGGGTCAGACGATCGTCGAGGCTGACGACATCGACCACTTCGGCAACCGTCGCATGCGCACGGTCGGCGAGCTGATCCAGAACCAGCTCCGCACGGGCCTGGCCCGCATGGAGCGTGTCGTCCGCGAGCGCATGACGACCCAGGACGTCGAGGCGATCACGCCGCAGACCCTGATCAACATCCGCCCGGTCGTCGCAGCGCTCAAGGAGTTCTTCGGCACCTCGCAGCTCAGCCAGTTCATGGACCAGAACAACCCCTTGGCCGGACTGACGCACAAGCGTCGCCTGTCCGCCCTCGGACCGGGTGGTCTGTCCCGTGAGCGCGCCGGCTACGAAGTCCGTGACGTCCACCCGTCGCACTACGGCCGCATGTGCCCGATCGAGACCCCCGAAGGCCCCAACATCGGCCTGATCGGCTCGCTCGCGTCCTACGGTCGGATCAACTCGTTCGGCTTCGTCGAGACGCCTTACCGCAAGGTCGTCAAGAACAAGGTCACCGAGCAGATCGACTACCTCACCGCGACGGACGAGGACCGCTTCATCATCGCTCAGGCGAACTCGATCCTGACGGACAAGAACACGTTCGCCGAGGACATGGTCCTCGTACGCCAGAAGGGTGGCGAGGCCGAGCTTCGTCCCGCTGCTGACGTCGACTACATGGACGTCTCGCCTCGACAGATGGTGTCGGTCGCCACGGCGCTGATCCCGTTCCTCGAGCACGACGATGCCAACCGCGCCCTCATGGGCTCGAACATGCAGCGTCAGGCCGTCCCGCTGATCCGCAACGACGCCCCGCTCGTCGGCACCGGCATGGAGTTCCGTGCCGCCGTCGACGCCGGTGACGTCACGGTTGCCAAGGTCGCCGGTGTGGTCAACGAGGTGTCCGCGGACGCCATCGAGATCATGCAGGACGACGGTTCCTACTTCACCTACCGTCTGGCGAAGTTCCGTCGCTCCAACCAGGGCACCTGCACCAACCAGCGCCCGCTGGTCGAGCAGGGTCAGCGCGTCGAGGTCGGCACTCCGCTGGCCGACGGCCCGTGCACCGACGAGGGCGAGATGGCCCTCGGGACGAACCTGCTCGTGGCATTCATGCCGTGGCAGGGTCACAACTACGAGGACGCGATCATCCTCTCGCAGCGAGTCGTCCAGGACGACCTGCTGACCTCGATCCACATCGAGGAGCACGAGGTCGATGCCCGCGACACCAAGCTGGGTCCCGAGGAGATCACGCGCGACATCCCCAACGTCAGCGAGGAAATGCTGGCGGACCTGGATGAGCGCGGCATCATCCGCATCGGTGCCGAGGTCGGCAACGGTGACGTCCTGGTCGGCAAGGTCACGCCCAAGGGTGAGACCGAGCTGACCCCGGAGGAGCGCCTGCTCCGTGCGATCTTCGGTGAGAAGGCGCGCGAAGTGCGCGACACCTCGCTCAAGGTCCCGCACGGCGAGTCGGGCACCGTCATCGGCGTCCGGGTCTTCGACTCGGCCGAGGGTGACGAGCTCTCCCCGGGCGTCAACCAGCTCGTACGCGTCTACGTCGCCCAGAAGCGCAAGATCTCCAACGGCGACAAGCTCGCCGGTCGCCACGGCAACAAGGGCGTCATCTCCAAGATCCTTCCGGTCGAGGACATGCCCTTCCTTGAAGACGGCACGCCCGTCGACATCGTGCTCAACCCGCTCGGTGTCCCCGGTCGAATGAACGTCGGACAGGTGCTGGAGACCCACCTCGGTTGGGTCGCCAAGACCGGCTGGCAGATTCCGGACGACGAGAAGGACGAGTGGGCGCAGACCCTCCGCAAGATCAAGGCGGACAAGGCTGAGCCCTCCACCAACATCGCGACGCCCGTGTTCGACGGCGCCCGTGAGGACGAGATCCAGGGCCTGCTGGCCTCGACTCTCCCCAACCGGGACGGCGAGCGCATGGTCAAGCGTGACGGCAAGGCGGTGCTGTTCGACGGTCGTACCGGCGAGAAGTTCCCCGACCCCGTCTCGGTGGGCTACATGTACCTGCTCAAGCTGCACCACCTCGTCGACGACAAGATCCACGCACGTTCCACGGGTCCCTACTCGATGATCACGCAGCAGCCTCTCGGCGGTAAGGCGCAGTTCGGTGGACAGCGCTTCGGTGAGATGGAGGTGTGGGCCCTCGAGGCCTACGGAGCGGCGTACGCGCTGCAGGAGCTCCTGACCATCAAGTCGGACGACATCCTCGGACGCGTCAAGGTCTACGAAGCAATCGTCAAGGGCGAGAACGTCCCCGAACCCGGCATTCCGGAGTCGTTCAAGGTTCTCGTCAAGGAGATGCAGTCCCTGTGTCTCAACGTTGAGGTGCTTTCCAGTGACGGCTCGGCCGTCGAGATGCGCGACGCGGAAGAGGATCTCTTCCGTGCCGCCGAAGAACTCGGCATCGACCTGTCCCGGCGTGAGCCCTCCAGCGTGGAAGAGGTCTGAGCGCACCCCGCTCGGACCCCTCCACGCCCCCAGCAACACCTTCTGAAAGGGAAAGAAGACCAACGTGCTCGACGTGAACTTCTTCGATCAAATCCGGATCGGTCTCGCGACCGCCGACGACATCCGCGGATGGTCGTTCGGCGAGGTCAAGAAGCCCGAGACGATCAACTACCGCACGCTCAAGCCCGAGCGTGACGGACTCTTCTGCGAGAAGATCTTCGGTCCCACCCGGGACTGGGAGTGCTACTGCGGCAAGTACAAGCGCGTGCGCTTCAAGGGCATCATCTGCGAGCGCTGCGGCGTCGAGGTCACGCGGTCCAAGGTGCGTCGTGAGCGCATGGGCCACATCGAGCTCGCCGCTCCGGTCACGCACATCTGGTACTTCAAGGGTGTGCCCAGCCGGCTCGGCTACCTGCTCGACCTGGCGCCGAAGGACCTCGAGAAGGTCATCTACTTCGCGGCCTACATGATCACCAAGGTCGACGAGGACGCGCGTCACAAGGACCTCTCGAGCCTCGAGACCAAGATCGACCTCGAGCGCAAGCAGCTCGAGAGCCGTCGTGACAACGAGGTCAACGAGCGCATGCAGAAGCTCGAGGAGGACCTCAAGGCACTCGAGGACGAGGGCGCCAAGGCCGACGCCAAGCGCAAGGTCAAGGACGCCGCCGAGCGCGAGGCCAAGCAGCGTCGCGACCGTACGCAGCGCGAGATCGACCGTCTGGACGAGGTCTGGAACCGCTTCAAGAACCTCAAGGTCCAGGACCTCGAGGGCGACGAGCTGCTCTACCGCGAGATGACGTACCGCTTCGGCAAGTACTTCGAGGGCTACATGGGCGCCACGGCGATCCAGAAGCGCCTGCAGGACTTCGACCTCGACGCCGAGGCCGAGTCGCTGCGCGAGATCATCGCGACCGGCAAGGGCCAGAAGAAGACCCGTGCGCTCAAGCGCCTCAAGGTCGTCTCGGCGTTCCTCGGCAGCAGCAATGCGCCCGAGGGCATGGTCCTCGACGCCGTCCCGGTGATCCCGCCGGAGCTGCGCCCGATGGTCCAGCTCGACGGTGGACGCTTCGCGACGAGCGATCTCAACGATCTCTACCGCCGCGTGATCAACCGCAACAACCGGCTCAAGCGACTGCTTGACCTGGGTGCTCCGGAGATCATCGTCAACAACGAGAAGCGCATGCTGCAGGAGGCCGTCGACTCGCTGTTCGACAACGGCCGTCGTGGCCGTCCGGTCACCGGACCGGGCAACCGTCCGCTGAAGTCGATCTCCGACATGCTCAAGGGCAAGCAGGGTCGCTTCCGTCAGAACCTGCTCGGCAAGCGCGTCGACTACTCCGGCCGTTCGGTCATCATCGTCGGCCCGCAGCTCAAGCTGCACCAGTGCGGTCTGCCCAAGCAGATGGCGCTCGAGCTGTTCAAGCCGTTCGTCATGAAGCGGCTCGTCGACCTCAACCACGCGCAGAACATCAAGAGCGCCAAGCGCATGGTCGAGCGTGCTCGCCCGGTCGTGTGGGATGTCCTCGAAGAGGTCATCACCGAGCACCCCGTGCTGCTCAACCGCGCACCGACGCTGCACCGTCTGGGCATCCAGGCGTTCGAGCCGCAGCTCATCGAGGGCAAGGCCATCCAGATCCACCCGCTCGTCTGCTCGGCCTTCAACGCCGACTTCGACGGTGACCAGATGGCCGTGCACCTGCCGCTGAGCGCGGAGGCGCAGGCCGAGGCCCGCGTCCTGATGCTGTCGACCAACAACATCCTGAAGCCGTCCGACGGTCGCCCGGTCACGATGCCGACCCAGGACATGATCATCGGCCTCTACTTCCTCACGCTCGAGCGTGCGGGACACGTCGGTGAGGGTCGTGCGTTCAGCTCGGTCTCCGAGGCCATCATGGCGTTCGAGCGCCACGAGATCACGCTGCAGAGCCACGTCAAGATCCGCATCGGCGGCGAGACCGTCGAGACGACCCTGGGTCGCGCGATCTTCAACGAGGCGCTGCCCGAGGACTACCGCTACGTCAACTACCAGGTGGGCAAGAAGGAGCTCGGTGTGATCGTCAACGATCTCGCCGAGCGCTACTCCAAGGTCGACGTCGCCAACTCGCTCGACAACCTCAAGGACACCGGTTTCCACTGGGGCACCCGCTCCGGCGTGACCATCTCCATCGAGGACGTCGTGACCCCGGGCCGCAAGCCCGAGATCCTCGCGACGTACGAGACGCAGGCCGCCAAGGTCCAGACCCAGTTCGACCGCGGTCTGATCACCGAGGACGAGCGTCGTCAGGAGCTCATCGAGATCTGGACGCAGGCAACTGCCGAGGTCTCGGCCGAGATGGAGAAGGGTTTCCACGAGGACAACCCGATCTACATGATGGTCGACTCCGGTGCCCGCGGAAACATGATGCAGGTCCGTCAGATCGCCGCCATGCGTGGTCTGGTCGCCAACCCGAAGGGCGAGATCATCCCTCGTCCGATCAAGGCCAACTTCCGCGAGGGCCTGTCGGTGGTCGAGTACTTCATCGCCACCCACGGTGCCCGCAAGGGACTCGCGGACACCGCTCTGCGTACGGCCGACTCGGGCTACCTGACGCGTCGACTCGTCGACGTCAGCCAGGACGTCATCATCCGTGAGGACGACTGTGGCACCGAGCGCGGCCTGCCCAAGGTCATCGCGACGAAGCTCGACGACGGCCGTCTGGTCGCCGCCGAGAACGTCGAGACCTCGGCCTACTCGCGCAGCGCAGCCACTGACGTCACCGACGCCAAGGGCACCGTGCTCGTCGCGGCCGGCGGCGACCTCGGCGACGTCGAGATCGAGCAGCTCATCGCTGCCGGTGTCGAGGAGATCAAGGTCCGTACGGTCCTGACGTGTGAGGCCAAGGCCGGCACGTGCGCCAAGTGCTACGGCCGTTCGCTCGCGACCGGCAAGCTCGTCGACATCGGTGAGGCGGTCGGCACCATCGCCGCCCAGTCGATCGGTGAGCCCGGCACGCAGCTGACGATGCGTACGTTCCACACCGGTGGTGTGGCCGGAGACGACATCACGCACGGTCTGCCGCGCGTCGTGGAGCTCTTCGAGGCGCGTCAGCCCAAGGGTCGTGCGCCGATCACCGAGTCCGCTGGTCGGGTCGAGATCGATGACTCCGACAAGACGCGCAAGCTCGTGGTGACGCCGGACGACGGTTCCGAGGTGCTCGAGTACCCCGTGACCAAGCGTTCGCGTCTGCTCGTGTCCGACGGCGACCACGTCGAGGTCGGCCAGCAGCTCACGCACGGCACCCCGGATCCGCAGGAAGTCCTGCGCATCCTCGGTGTCCGCCGGGCTCAGGAGCACCTCGTGGACGAGGTCCAGGAGGTCTACCGCTCGCAGGGCGTGGCGATCCACGACAAGCACATCGAGATCATCGTGCGCCAGATGCTCCGTCGCGTGACGGTCATCGAGCAGGGCGCGTCGAACCTCATCCCGGGTGACCTGGTCGATCGGGCCAAGTTCGAGGAAGAGAACCGTCGCGTCGTCGCCGAGGGTGGCACCCCCGCCTCCGGCCGTCCGGTCCTGATGGGCATCACGAAGGCCTCGCTGGCCGTCGAGTCGTGGCTGTCGGCCGCCTCCTTCCAGGAGACGACCCGCGTCCTCACCGACGCCGCCATCCACGGCAAGTCGGATGCGCTGCGCGGCCTCAAGGAGAACATCATCATCGGAAAGCTCATCCCGGCTGGTACCGGTCTCGACCGTTACAAGAACATCCGGGTCGAGCCCACCGAAGAGGCCCGTCAGGCCGCCTACGCCGTCACCGGCTACGGCGACTACGACTACGGCTTCGGCGCCCCGGACTCCGCTCCGGTGCAGCTGGATGACTTCGACTTCACGTCGTACGAGAAGTAACCAGGCACCACACGCGAAAGCCCCCGGCCATCGGCCGGGGGCTTTCGCGTTGTCTACGCTCCGTTGTTGCTGAGGATCGCGGCCAGCTGGTGCCCGGTCGCGCGGGCGTGGGCGGGCGTCTCGTAGAAGTGCCGATGCGTCTCCGACAGCGGCCCGGAGTAGCCGCCGGGCGGCCAGTTGCAGATCTCGTCGCCGGTCGGCGCAGAACTCGATGGCCCGGCCCTTGAGGGTCGACGCCGAGCGCGGGCCCGGCGCCGAGCTTGCCCGGACCGGGAGCGGCCTTGCCGTACGTCCACGAGGCGATCGAGTCGGCCGGGTTGCGCCGCGGATCGGCGATCATCGCGACGAGCGCGACCCGCTTGGCGCGTCGTCGGCGGTCAGCCCGTCCGCGAGCTCGTGAACCGCCTGGGCGCCCTGGCTGAAGCCGACGAGAGCGACCTTGGTCTCGGGGCAGCTCTTGGCGAGCTGGGCGATGCGGGCTCGCGTCTCGGCGACGCCGTCGGCGATGTTGCCCTGGTAGATACGCAGCGTTTGCCGCGTACTCGGCGCGATAGGGAATGCCCTCGAGCCGGACCGTCGCGTCGGACGTCGCGGTGCAGCTCGGCGGACATCGCGCGTACCGAGCGCGAAGATCTCCTGGCCCGAGCCGTGGTTCTTGTCGCAGCGACTGGTCCGACCCGCGCAGGCCCAGCACGACGAGGTCTGCGCAGCCGGTGTTGACGAGGATCGGGCTGGGGAGTGCGAGTCGTACGTGTGGGGGTCGGGGGATGAGGCTGGCTCGTTGGCCGGAGCGGCGCAGCGCGGTGAGCGAGCAGCGCCAGGACGGACCGCACTGACGCGTCGCGTTGCGTGTCACCGGTTCGTCACGCTGTCATCGCGCTTTGCGACGGAGGGGTCACCTTGGGTGGTGACAGCTGAGCTGGGAATTTCCACGGGGCGGAACAGCCAGGTGAGCTTGGGCTCGAAGATCGGCCGGAACACCGTCGCGATCGGCTTGGTCATCAGAGGTTGGCCACGACGACGGCGACCAGGGTGCAGCCGATCACGGCCCCCACGCCGAAGCGGTCGATGCGGTCGAAGACCTGGAACTGGTAGCTGCAGGTACAAGATGATGTAGCCGTGGATCAGGTAGCAGTAGAACGTACGGCCGCCGAGCGCCGTGGTCCATGAGCGGCGGCGGGGCACGAGAGACAGGGCCGCGAACGTCAGCAGGAACCCGATCGCCAGCAGCTCGGCGCGCTGCGTGATGCCCTCGATCGCCGTGGCCTGGAGCGGGTTCTCGTCGTAGCGCTGCTTCCACAGCAGCCAGTCGGTCGTCCAGTTCTTGGAGTAGAAGTAGCAGATCAGCAGCGCCGAGCCGAGGACGACGACCGACGCGGCGCGGACGCGCGGGGTGGTGAGTCGCTCGAACCGCTCCCGGCTCATGTGCAGCCCGACGACGTAGAACGGCAGGAAGCCGAGGATCTTGGGCAGCGACAGGACGTTGGGGATCTCGATCAGCCCGACGAGCAGCGAGATCACGATCGAGGTCGTGATGGGGTACTTCAGGGCCCGCCAGATCGGCGTCGTCAGGCGCCAGACGAACAGCGCGGCCATGAACCAGGCGAGCCACTGGGGCGACAGGATCATCAGCGGATCGGGCTCACCCGTCGTAGTGCCGGGTGATGAGCTGCATCGTCGTCTCGACCAGGAGGTAGGGCACGACGAGCGTGCTGACGATCCGGCGCACCTGACGGGCGTCGCCCATGTAGCGACGTGCCGTGTAGCCCGAGATCAGGATGAAGAACGGCATGTGGAACGAGTAGATCCACACGTAGACCCCGCGCGCGGAGTCCATGTCGGTGAACTGCGTCAGCGAATGGCCGATCACCACCAGGAGCATGACCCAGTAGCGAGCGTTGTCGAGGTACGCCACGCGTTCCTTGGCCGGAGACGTGGTGACTGGCAACGGTTCGAGGGCACTCATTGTGATTGACTCTATAAGCACTGTCTGAACGTGCACTGTGACGAATCAGTGGGGAGCACGCGTGGTCGATCCGTCCCGCACCCAACGGCTGGGTGCGTATGCCGTTGCGGTCCACGAGGATCGCCTCCTGCTGACCCGGATCTCGTCGATCGGCTATCCCGTCGGTGCGTGGAACCTGCCCGGCGGCGGCGTCGACCATGGCGAGTCGCCGCACGACACGGTGCGGCGCGAGCTCTACGAGGAGGCCGGCCTCGAGGCGATCAGCACCCGTCTCGTCGATGTCCACCACGTGCACATCGTCGAGGTGGGCCGCGGCGACCAGTACGAGGACTACCACGGTGTGCACCTGCTCTACGCGGTCGAGGTCGACCCGACGATCGAGCCACATGTCGTGGACGTCGACGGCACGACGGACCTGGTCCGCTGGGTCCCGCTCGACGAGATCGGCTCAGTGACCGGGCCGGTGCTCCCGGTCGTGACGCACGCGATCGAGCACCTGGATCAGTTCGTCGCGGGGTCGTAGAACAGCACGGTGTAGTTGCCGCGTGCGGACAGGACGTAGGTCGCTCGCGCCGTGCCGCCGTCCTTGGTCTGCGTCGTGTAGGTCGTGCTGACCTCGTTGAGGTCCTCGACGACGTCCTTGGTGATCCGACCGTTGGGGCTGTTGCGCAGGACGTACTGCTCGGCGGTCACGTCCGCGTCGACCGCCCGCTTGGCGGTGATGACGACGAACCGCGGCTGGTATCCGCTGAGCAGGATCGTGGCGCTCGTGGGAGCCGTCCAGCCGTTGAGCAGCTTGCTCGTCGCGGGGGCGTCCTCGTCCATCTTGGGCCAGATGAGCCCCGACTTGTCGGGCGGTCGAGTCGATGCCCTTGACGCCGTCGAGCGAGTTGGACTCACGCGACAGCTGGCCCTTGCGCGGCTCACCGACGTACTCGACCGAAACCGTCATGACCGGCCGCGTGAGGTCGGACGGACCCGACGTGCGCGTCGAGATGTTGCCCGGGTCGACCGTCATGACGACCCGGATCTCGCGATCGCCCTGAGCGATGCCCGTGATGGCCAACCGGCAGCTCGTGATGCGGCGCTCCTCGGCGTTGCAGTAGTCGCCGAGGTCGTCGGTCGAGACGCCGGAGTCGGGCAGGAGCGCGGCGATCTGCGAGAGCATGCGGCGGACGACATCTGACGGGGACCCGTCGATCCGCATCAGGGAGATGGACGAGTCCGGCTTGGGCGCGGTCCTCGAGCAGCTTGAACGTGTCGTCGCTCGGCCGGGTGTCGGGCGTCGGCGTGGTCGGCGTGGGCGGGGTGCCCTCGCTGGCCTGCTCGGCCTCCTTGTCGCGGGCCTCGGCGTCCTTCTGGGCCTGCGCCGCCTTGAGCTCGGGCAGGTAGGCCGCGATCAGGCGGGCGCTGCGGTAGCGGATCAGCGGTCCGAGCTGCGTGGCGCCGCGGGGAACCTGCAGGCCGTACGTGATGGGGCTCTCGGGACCGGACTCGTGCTCGGTGACGTCGGGCGGCTGGGTCGTCGTCTGCGTCGAGGTCGGCGTCGGGCTCGGCGCCGGAACCCTCGCCGTCGCACGCGGCGACCAGGCTCAACGCAACCAACGACAGCAGCACCCGGAAGCAGCGAGACTTCATGCGGTCCCCTCGTTGATGTCCCCGATGGGGGACGCGGTCGGTCAGCGCAACGCCCTCGCGACGAGATCTCGTGCACCAACACCACACGATATCGTTCCCGGCCAAGGGTCAGGGGCGTGATGGTCCGGCGACCGGAGAGGAGTAGCGGCATGGCTGCTCGGATCACGACGACCGACCGCGTGTTCGCCTCGCTGCGCGAATCCATCGTCTCGGGCGAGTTCCCGGCCGGCTCGCTGCACTCGATCTACCGCCTCGCGGACCTGCTCGAGGTCTCGCGTACGCCCGTCCGTGAAGCCGTCCTGCGGCTCGCCGACATCGGGCCTCGTCACGATCGAGCGCAACCGCGGCGTACGGATCCGCGGCGTCTCGGTCGCCGACGTGCGGTCGGTGTTCGAGCTGCGGCTCATGATCGAGGTGCCGGCGGCCGCCTACGCCGCCGCACATGCCGACGACGACGACATCCGCGTGCTCGAGGCCGAGCTGGACGGCATGCGGGCCGCGGCGGACGCGGCCGACGAGCAGCGGTTCACGGCTCACGACCGGGCGCTCCACCACGCGATCGGCTCGATCCTCGGCAATCACGCGGGCGCAGCAGGAGGTCGCCGCCCTGCGCGACTCGATCCAGACGCGTGGCGCGTCGACGCTGCACCGGTCGCGCGGCATGCCCGAGATCCTCGGCGAGCACGTGCCGATCGTCGAGGCCATCGCGGCCCGCGACGCACGCGCTGCCGCAGTCCGCATGGAGGAGCACCTGGTCAACACCGCGTCGCTCCTCATGGCGCAGGCGGCCACCGCTGACGACCCGGCGCCGGCCCCCGGCTGGGCCGATCGGCTGCGGGAGCACCTGTACGTGCCGGGGCGGACGCTCGCCACCGCAGTAGCATGCTAGTAGCCTGTACGCGTCGAACCGAAGGAGCAGCATCGTGTCGAGCTTCCATCCCGCGCACCCCGAGACGGTGTTCACGTACGGCGCCCCGGGCCTGAAGTTCGGCGTCGGGGCCCGGCATGAGCTCAGCCACGACCTCGCGCAGTTCGACGCCCGGCGCGTGCTGATCGTCACGGATCCCGGCGTCGCCGCGACCGGCGCCCCCGCAGAGATCGCCGAGTCGCTCCGGGCTGCCTCGATCGAGACCGTCGTCTTCGACCGTTCGCGGGTCGAGCCCACCGACGCGAGCCTGATCGAGGCGATCGACTTCGCTCGCGCCGAGGGACCGTTCGACGTCATCGTCGCGGTCGGCGGCGGCAGCAGCATCGACACCGCCAAGGCCGTCAACCTCCTCACGACGAACGACGGCGAGCTGATGGACTACGTCAACGCGCCGGTCGGCAAGGGCCCGGGCGCCGAAGCATCCGCTCCGGCCGTTCATCGCGCTCCCGACGACGACCGGCACGGGCAGCGAGAGCACGACGATCTGTGTGCTCGACGTCGTCAGCCAGCACGTCAAGACCGGCATCTCGCACGCCCGGCTCCGGCCGACCCTCGCGATCGTCGACCCCGAGCTGACGCTGACCCAGCCGGCCGGAGTCACCGCGGCGTCGGGCCTCGACATCTTGTGCCACGCGCTCGAGAGCTACACGGCGCGGCCCTATCGAGTCGTACGAGCACAAGCAGGCGACGAGCGGGTGCCCTACTGCGGCGCGAACCCGATCGCCGACATGTGGTCCGAGAAGGCGCTGACCCTCATGGCCTCGTCGTTCCGCCAGGCCGTGCGCGACGGCGACGACCTCGCCGCCCGCACCGAGGTCGCGATGGCGGCCACGTTCGCCGGGCTCGGCTTCGGCAACGCCGGCGTGCACATCCCGCACGCCAACGCGTACCCGATCGCGGGTCAGGTCCGGGACTTCCGGCCGCCGAACGGGCTACGACGCCGACCACGCGATGGTGCCGCACGGCATGGCGGTGTCGCTGACCGCGCCGGCCGCGTTCCGCTACACGTTCCAGGCGTCGCCCGAGCGTCACCTGCGGGCCGCCGAGCTCCTCGCCCCGGACGCGGACGTGCCCGACGACCCGGCCGAGCACCTGCCGCAGGTGCTCGCCGGCATCATGCGCGACGTCGGCATCCCGGGCGGCATCGGCGCGGTCGGCTTCTCGGCCGGCGACATCGACTCGCTCGTCGAGGGCACCATGAAGCAGCAGCGGCTCCTGGCGACCGCCCCGCTCGAGGTCACCGAGGACGCGGTGGCGACGATCCTCGACGAGTCGATCGAGCTCGGTAGCCGTGACGCGCTCCTTCGTCGCGCTCGATCGCGGCTCCGCCGCTGCACGGCTGTCGACCTTCGGTCGATCATGGTGACGCTCCGGCGACGTCCGATGCGTGCGAGCTCGGCGTCCGACGTCGACGACTCGACGCTGGCCCGCGCGCTCTACAGCACCGACGCCTCGCTCTACCGCGTCGTGCCGCAGGTCGTCGTACGCCCGCGCAGCGTCGAGGAGGTGCTCGCCACCGTCGAGGCCTGCCGCCTCACCGGCACGCCCCTGACGTCCCGCGGCGCCGGCACGTCGATCGCCGGCAACGCCGTCGGCACGGGCGTCGTCATCGACTTCACGCGTCACCTCAACCGGGTGCACGACATCGACGTCGAGGCGCGTACGGCCCGGGTCGACCCCGGCACGGTGCACGCCGTGCTGCAGAAGGCGGCCACCCCGCTGGGCCTGCGCTTCGGCCCCGATCCCTCGACCCACACCCGGTGCACGGTCGGCGGCATGATCGGCAACAACGCGTGCGGCTCGCAGGGCGCTGGCGTACGGGCGTACGGCCGACAACGTCGTGGGCCTCGACGTCGTGACGATGGCGGGGGAGCAGCTGACCGTCGGCGCCGGAGCGCGCACCGAGTCGCCGACCCTCGACCGGCTCGGCCGAGGTCGTGCAGGGCGGGCTGGGCGCGATCCGGACGGAGTTCGGGAGGTTCGGCCGCCAGGTCTCGGGCTACAGCCTCGAGCACCTGCTGCCCGAGCGCGGCTTCGACGTCGCGACGTTCCTCGCCGGCACCGAGGGGACGCTCGCGACGATGACGTCGGCGACCGTCCGGCTCGTCGAGGATCCGCCGCACCGGCAGATCCTCGTGCTGGGCTACGCCTCGATGGCCGAGGCCGGCGACGACGTGCCGGCGCTGCTGCCGTTCGAGCCCGACGGCGTGCGAGGGCCTCGACTCCCGCATCGTCGACGTCTTCCGTACGCACAAGGGCTCGGTGCCCGACCTGCCTCGCGGCCAGGGCTGGCTGTTCGTCGAGATCTCCGGCGACGAGCCGGGACTCGTCGCCGACACCGTGCAGCGCGCGGCGGCCGCATCGTCGGCGATCGCGAGCCGCGTCGTCACCGATCCGCGCGAGCAAGCCGTCCTGTGGCGCATCCGCGAGGAGGGCGCCGGCCTCGCCACCCGCACGCTGCCCGGCAAGGCGCTGTCGGGGTGGGAGGACGCCGCGGTGCCGCCCGACAAGCTCGGCACCTATCTCCGCGAGTTCGACGCGCTGCTCCGCGAGAACGGCCTCGACGGCGTGCCGTACGGACACTTCGGCGACGGCTGCATCCACGTACGCATCGACTTCCCGCTCGACGCAGCCGGCGGCAAGGAGCTGTTCCGGTCGTTCATGTTCGATGCCGCGACCCTCGTGGCGTCGCACGGCGGATCGTTCTCGGGCGAGCACGGCGACGGGCGGGCCCGCTCCGAGCTGCTCCCGCTGATGTACTCCGCCGAGGCGATCGACCTGTTCGCCCAGGTCAAGGCCGTGTTCGACCCCGACGACCTGCTCAACCCCGGCGTGCTCGTACGTCCGAGCCCGCTCGACGCCGACCTGCGCGGCCCCGAGTCGTCGCGAGATCGTCTCGACGGCCGGCTCGGGCTGCGCCTGCTGCATGACGACGGCGACTTCGGCAAGGCCGTGCACCGGTGCACCGGCGTCGGCAAGTGCATCGCCGACAACCACGGCTCGAACGGGGTCATGTGCCCGTCGTTCCAGGCGACGCGCGACGAGAAGGACTCGACCCGCGGCCGCGCCCGGGTGCTGCAGGAGATGATCGACGGTCGCCTGGTGACCGGCGGGTTCCGCGCCCCCGAGGTCCACGAGGCCCTCGACCTGTGCCTGTCCTGCAAGGGCTGCGCCAACGACTGCCCGACCGGCACCGACATGGCGACCTACAAGTCCGAGGTGCTCCACCAGTCGTACAAGGGCCGCCTCCGCCCCCGGAGCCACTACATCCTCGGCCGGTTGCCGTTCTGGGCGCGCGTGACCTCCCCGATCGCGTGGCTCGCCAACCTCGGCCTCCGCACGCCCGGCATCCGCTCGCTCGCCCGCTGGGCGGCCGGGGTCGACCAGCGGCGCAGCCTCCCGACGTTCGCGCGGGGGAGCCTCAGCCGCTGGGCCCGCAAACGTACGTCGGACACCGCTGGCCGCAAACGGCGTCCTGCTGTGGGCCGACTCGTTCACCGACTTCTTCTCGACCGAGGGCGGCAAGGCCGCCGTCGCGGTGCTCGAGGCTGCCGGCTATCACGTCGAGTTCCTCGCGCGGTCCGCGTGCTGCGGGCTGACCTGGATCACGACGGGGCAGCTCGACAAGGCGCGCTCGATCGTCGGCAGCACCGTCGCGCAGCTCCATCCGTACGTCGCTGAGGGCGTGCCGGTCGTGGGGCTCGAGCCGTCGTGCCTCGCGGTGCTGCGCTCGGACGCCGTCGAGCTGCTGGACGACCCCCGGGCGGTCGACGTGGCCCGCGGCGTGTTCACGCTGTCGGAGCTGCTGCAGCGGACCGAGGGATGGCAGGCGCCCGACCTCACCGGCACGACGCTCGTGGTCCAGCCGCACTGCCACCAGGCCTCGGTCCTGGGCTTCGAGGCCGACCTCGCCGTGCATGGAGTCGACCGGCGCGACGATCCAGCGACTGTCCGGCTGCTGCGGCCTCGCGGGCAACTTCGGCGTCGAGAAGGGGCACTACGAGGTCTCGGTCGCGGTGGCCGAGCAGCAGCTCCTGCCCGCAGTTCGTAACGCTCCGGTCGGCGCAATCGTTGTCGCTGACGGATTCTCCTGCAGGACCCAGCTCGACGACCTAGCCTCGGTGGAGGCGCTGCACCTCGCACAACTCCTCGCCCCCTGACCGGAAGCTGACGACCATGGACCACATGCTCGAGCTCGGCTCGGCCATGTCACGGTTCGCCGAGCTCGTCGGCAAGGCGACGGGCGACGAGCCGGTGCCCGGCCTGCCCCGAGTGGACGGTCCGTGACCTCACGACGCACCTCGGCACGGTTCACCGCTGGGCCGCCGCGACGGTGCTCAGCGGCCAGCGCCTCCAGGAGCCCGCGCCGCTCGTCACCGAGCCCATCGTCGAGTGGTACGCCGGCACCGCGACGGCGCTGCTCAGCGCCCTCCAGGCCGTCAGCCCCGACGAGCCCACTCCCAACTTCTCGTACGTCGACGAGCGTGCCGCGTTCTGGTCGCGCCGGCAGATGCACGAGGCGACGGTGCATGCGATCGACGCTGCCCAGGCGCTCGGGCCTCGACGAGGACGACGTGGGCGGTGGCGTCGTCGGTCGCCGCCGACGGGATCGACGAGGTCCTGCAGGTGTTCTTCCCCCGCATGACCGCGCGCAAGCAACGCCCGGACGTACGTTCGCGCATCCGGCTCATCGCCACGGACACGCAGCAGTCCTGGCTCGTGGCCCCTGGCAGCCGGCGACCTCGGGCCTGCCGTTGCAGCTGCATCCGTCGCTCGACGCGGACGGATCCGTGAGCGGCACGGCGGTCGAGCTCTACCTCGGCCTGTGGAAGCGCCTGGGCCCCGAGCGGCTCGACTTCTCAGGGCGTCGACGGACGCATCCTGTTCGACGGCCCGACCACGCCCTGAGCCGCGCTCGTCTCGGTTTGGAACTTCCCGACCGTGCCCGGTAGTATTGGCTGCTGTGCCTGAACCACTCAGGCCGATGCACGCATCCTGCCGGATTCCACGGTGGCGAGTGCATCACGACTCATGGCTCACACCAGTCAGAAGAAGGAAGTTTGTAGTGCCCACGATCAACCAGCTGGTCCGCAAGGGCCGCCAGCGCAAGGTCGTCAAGACGACGACTCCCGCGCTCAAGGGTTCGCCTCAGCGCCGCGGTGTCTGCACCCGCGTCTACACCACCACTCCGAAGAAGCCGAACTCCGCGCTCCGCAAGGTTGCTCGTGTGAAGCTCTCGAGTGGCACCGAGGTCACTGCATACATTCCGGGCGAGGGCCACAACCTGCAGGAGCACTCGATCGTGCTCGTGCGTGGTGGCCGCGTCAAGGACCTTCCCGGTGTCCGTTACAAGATCGTTCGCGGCGCCCTGGACACCCAGGCCGTCAAGGGCCGCAAGCAGGCCCGCAGCCGCTACGGCGCGAAGAAGGAGAAGAGCTAATGCCTCGTAAGGGTCCGGCAACCAAGCGCCCCGTCGAGACTGACCCCGTCTACGGGAGCCAGCTCGTCACCTCACTCATCAACAAGGTCCTGGTCGACGGCAAGAAGCAGGTCGCCCAGCGCATCGTCTACACCGCGCTCGAAGGCACCCGCGAGAAGTCCGGCACCGATCCGGTCATCACGCTCAAGCGTGCGCTCGACAACGTCAAGCCGTCGATCGAGGTCAAGAGCCGCCGCGTCGGTGGCGCGACCTACCAGGTCCCGATCGAGGTCCGCGCGGTCCGCCAGAACACCCTGGCCCTGCGTTGGCTCGTCAGCTACGCCGGCGCGCGTCGTGAGAAGACCATGGCCGAGCGCCTCATGAACGAGCTGCTCGACGCCTCGAACGGTCTCGGCGGCGCCGTCAAGAAGCGTGAAGACACGCACAAGATGGCTGAAGCCAACAAGGCCTTCGCTCACTACCGCTGGTAACCCAGCACCACATTCACCAGTCGCCGCGACCCGGCGATGCTCCGTAACAAAGGGAAAGCGACAAACTCGTGGCAACCGACATCACCACCGACCTCAACAGGGTCCGCAACATCGGCATCATGGCGCACATCGATGCCGGCAAGACCACGACGACCGAACGCATCCTCTTCTACACCGGTATCAACTACAAGATCGGTGAGGTCCACGACGGCGGCGCCACGATGGACTGGATGGAGCAGGAGCAGGAGCGCGGCATCACGATCACGTCCGCCGCGACGACCTGCTGGTGGAAAGACAACCAGATCAACATCATCGACACCCCCGGTCACGTCGACTTCACCGTCGAGGTCGAGCGCAACCTGCGCGTCCTCGACGGTGCCGTCGCCGTGTTCGACGGTGTCGCTGGTGTCGAGCCGCAGTCCGAGACCGTGTGGCGTCAGGCCGACAAGTACGGCGTCCCGCGCATGTGCTTCGTCAACAAGCTCGACCGCACCGGCGCGAGCTTCGACTACTGCGTCAAGACGATCCGTGAGCGCCTCGGCGCGACGGCTCTCGTGCTGCAGGTCCCGATCGGCGCCGAGGGTGACTTCATCGGTGTCGTCGACCTGATCGGCAACCGCGCGCTCGTATGGCGCGGCGAGACCGCGATCGGCGAGGACTACGAGGTCGAGGAGATCCCCGCCGACCTCGTCGACAAGGCCGCCGAGGCTCGCAACGAGATGATCGAGACGCTCGCCGACCACGACGACGAGTTCGCCGAGGCCTACCTCGACGGCGCCGAGATCACCCCCGAGCTGCTCAAGCCGGCCATCCGTCGCGCGACGCTGGCCGCCAAGCTCAACCCGATCCTGTGCGGCACCGCGTTCAAGAACAAGGGCGTCCAGCCCCTGCTCGACGCGGTCATCGACTTCCTCCCGTCGCCGATCGACGTCGGCGCCATCACGGGCCTCGACCCGCGTGACGAGAGCAAGACCGACACGCGTGAGCCCAAGGAGACCGAGCCGTTCGCTGCTCTGGCGTTCAAGATCGCGTCCGACCCGCACCTCGGCAAGCTGACCTACCTGCGCATCTACTCGGGTCGCCTCGAGGCCGGCAGCACGGTCATCAACGTGACCAAGGGCCGCAAGGAGCGCATCGGCAAGATCTACCAGATGCACGCCAACAAGCGTGCCGAGATCGCCGCCGTCGGCGCCGGTCAGATCGTCGCCGTCATGGGTCTCAAGGACACCACGACCGGTGAGACGCTGGCCGATCCCAACAAGCAGATCGTCCTCGAGTCGATGACGTTCCCGGCTCCCGTGATCCAGGTCGCGATCGAGCCCAAGACCAAGAGCGACCAGGAGAAGCTCGGCACCGCGATCCAGCGGCTCGCCGAGGAGGACCCGACGTTCCAGGTCCACACCGACGAAGAGACCGGTCAGACGATCATCGCCGGCATGGGCGAGCTCCACCTCGACATCCTGGTCGACCGCATGAAGCGCGAGTTCAACGTTGAAGCCAACGTCGGCAAGCCGCAGGTCGCCTACCGCGAGACCATCAAGCGCAAGGTCGAGAACGTCAGCTACACCCACAAGAAGCAGACGGGTGGCTCGGGCCAGTTCGCCAAGGTCATCATCAGCATCGAGCCGACCGGCGTCTCCGTCGGTGGCGAGGGTGGCTACGAGTTCGTCAACAACGTCACGGGTGGCCGCGTGCCCCGCGAGTACATCCCGTCGGTCGGCGCCGGAGCCGAAGACGCCATGCAGTTCGGCGTCCTCGCCGGCTACCAGATGGTCGACGTCAAGGTGACCCTCGAGGACGGCGCGTACCACGACGTCGACTCCTCGGAGCTCGCGTTCAAGCTTGCCGGCTCGATGGCTTTCAAGGAAGCCGCGCGCAAGGCCGATCCGGTGATCCTCGAACCCACTTTCGCGGTCGAGGTCACCACGCCCGAGGACTACATGGGCGACGTGATCGGCGACCTCAACTCTCGCCGTGGCCAGGTAAACGCCATGGAAGAGGGCATGGGAGGCGTCAAGATCGTCAAGGCGATCGTCCCCCTGTCCGAGATGTTCGGGTACGTCGGCGACCTGAGGTCCAAGACCTCGGGCCGTGCGTCATACTCGATGCAGTTCGACTCCTACGCGGAGGTTCCCAAGAACGTCGCGGAAGAGATCATCAAAAAGGCCCGCGGCGAGTAGCAGCGGACCATCTCATAAGATGGCCTGAGGCTTCCGTACGGCGGGACCCAACGGCGTTCAACAGCAACCAATTCGAAGAAGGAGCCCCAAGTGGCTAAGGCGAAGTTCGAGCGGACCAAGCCGCACATGAACATCGGCACCATCGGTCACATCGACCACGGTAAGACGACTCTTACCGCGGCGATCACCAAGGTGCTGCACGACAAGTACCCCGACCTGAACGAGGCCTCGGCCTTCGATCAGATCGACAAGGCGCCGGAAGAGAAGCAGCGCGGCATCACGATCTCGATCTCGCACGTCGAGTACCAGACCGAGAACCGCCACTACGCGCACGTCGACTGCCCGGGTCACGCGGACTACGTCAAGAACATGATCACCGGTGCGGCTCAGATGGACGGCGCGATCCTCGTGGTCGCCGCCACCGACGGCCCCATGCCCCAGACGCGTGAGCACGTGCTGCTCGCTCGCCAGGTCGGCGTGCCCGCGATGGTCGTCGCGCTCAACAAGTGCGACATGGTCGATGACGAAGAGATCCTCGAGCTCGTCGAGCTCGAGGTCCGTGAGCTCCTGAGCGATCAGGAGTTCGACGGCGACAACGTCCCCGTCGTCAAGGTCGCCGCTCACCCGGCGCTCCAGGGCGATGCCAAGTGGGGCGAGTCGATCCTCGAGCTCATGCAGGCCGTCGACGACTACATCCCGATGCCCCCGCGTGAGACCGACAAGCCGTTCCTCATGCCCGTCGAGGACGTCTTCACGATCACCGGTCGTGGAACCGTCATCACCGGTCGTATCGAGCGCGGCATCATCAAGGTCAACGAGACCGTCGACATCGTCGGCATCCGTGAGACCAAGCAGACGACGACGGTCACCGGCATCGAGATGTTCCGCAAGCTGCTCGACGAGGGCCAGGCCGGCGAGAACGTCGGACTGCTCCTCCGCGGCACCAAGCGCGAGGACGTCGAGCGCGGCATGGTCATCATCGCGCCCGGTTCCACGACTCCCCACACGGAGTTCGAGGGTCAGGTCTACATCCTGTCCAAGGAGGAGGGTGGCCGTCACACGCCGTTCTTCAACAACTACCGTCCGCAGTTCTACTTCCGCACCACGGACGTCACCGGCGTCGTCACGCTGCCCGAGGGCACCGAGATGGTCATGCCCGGCGACAACACCGAGATGAGCGTTGAGCTGATCCAGCCCATCGCCATGGAGGAAGGCCTCCGCTTCGCCATCCGTGAGGGTGGTCGCACGGTGGGCGCCGGACGCGTCACGAAGATCAACAAGTGAGCTAGCCACACCAGCTCAGCGAGAGCCCCGTCCTGCTTCGGCAGGGCGGGGCTCTCGTCGTACGTGGCAGCCGTTCTGACACTGGTTCCCGGTGGCGTCCTTTTGGCGGACATCGGCTCGTTGATTTCGCAACGCCGCCCTATCCTTAATGGCATGGGACACGACCACGCGCACGGTGCCGGCGCGGCGCACCGCGGCCGGCTCGCGCTGGTCCTGGCCCTGTCGTTCGCCGTCCTGGTCGTGGAGGCGATCGTCGCCTGGATCACCGGCAGCCTCGCGCTGCTGGCCGACGCCGGCCACATGCTGGGGGACTCGTTCGGCATCGTCATGGCGCTCGCCGCGATCACCGTCGCGCAGCGCGGCGGTGCTCCCGGCTCGCGCCGGACGTTCGGCTACTCCCGCACCGAGGTCCTGGCCGCGGGCATCAACGGGCTGATCCTGCTCGGGCTGGCCGGCTGGGTCGCCTACAGCGCGATCCGGCGCTTCGGTGACTCGCCGGAGCTCGAGGGCGGACTGATCCTGGTCGCCGGCGGCGTGGGACTGGTCGTCAACGTCATCGGCCTGCTGCTGCTGCGCGATGGCGCGCAGGAGAGCATCAACGTCCGCGGCGCCTACCTCGAGGTGCTGGGCGATGCGCTCGGATCCGTGGCGGTGCTGGTCTCGGCGACCGTGATCCTGCTGACCGACTGGTATCCCGCCGATGCCATCGCGTCCCTCGTGATCGCCGCGATGATCGTGCCGCGCGCGATCTCGCTGCTCCGGGAGGTGGCCGAGGTGCTGCTGGAGTCGACGCCCCGTGACGTCGACCTCGGCGAGCTGCGCGAGCACATCCTGGCGATGGACGGCGTCAAGGACGTGCACGACCTGCACGTCTGGACCATCACGTCGGGCATGCCGATCATGAGCGCCCACGTCGTGGTCGAGGACTCGGTGACCGCGATGGACGAGGCGCACGGCGTGCTCGACCGGCTCCGCGAGTGCCTGGCGGACCACTTCGACGTCGAGCACTCGACGTTCCAGATCGAGCCGGCGGGCCACGTCGACTCCGAGAGCCACGTGCATCACTAGGATCACGCCTAGCACTTCGATCGTCTCGATTTGTATTAGGCCGGCGGGTCTGTCAGAATAGTTCGGTTGCTCCGGCTCGATCGCTGGGGCGCCGACCGTCCGGCATCTCACGCCGATCATGACGCCGGTGCCGAACCTGAGATCGAGCTTGTCCCGCTGTAGCGGGTCCAACCACCTAACTCGACAAGTGTGTGACGTATGCGCCCATGTGGCCGCGACACGCCCGACCTCGGGGGTCGGCGGGAGGGAGGAGCCTTTCTCCCTCGATCCGGGGCGAGACTGCGAAGCGAACGAACGTAAAGGACAAGCGAGAGCATGGCGGGACAAAAAATCCGTATCCGGCTCAAGGCCTACGACCACGAGGTCATTGACTCGTCGGCGCGCAAGATCGTCGACACGGTGACGCGCACGGGCGCCAAGGTCGCAGGACCGGTGCCGTTGCCCACCGAGAAGAACGTGTTCTGCGTGATCCGTTCGCCGCACAAGTACAAGGACAGCCGCGAGCACTTCGAGATGCGCACGCACAAGCGCCTCATCGACATCATTGACCCGACGCCGAAGACAGTCGACTCGCTCATGCGTCTCGACCTGCCTGCCGGCGTCGACATCGAGATCAAGCTCTGAGGGGGACAGCGACCATGAGCACCAGCAGCACTGCCACCACGCGCGGCCTCCTCGGCCGCAAGCTCGGCATGACCCAGGTATGGGACGCCGACAACAAGATCGTTCCCGTCACCGTGATCGCTGCCGACACCAACGTCGTCACGCAGATCCGTACGCGTGAGACCGACGGCTACTCCGCCGTCCAGCTCGGCTTCGGCGAGATCGACGGCCGCAAGGTCAACAAGCCGGTCTCCGGCCACTTCGACAAGGCCGGCGTGACTCCTCGCCGCCACATCGTCGAGATCCGCACCGAGGCCGTCTCGGACTTCACGCTGGGCCAGGAGGTCTCCCCGGAGATCTTCGCCGCGGGCGACGTCGTCGACGTCACCGCGACCAGCAAGGGCAAGGGCTTCGCCGGAGTCATGAAGCGTCACGGCTTCCACGGCGTCGGCGCCTCGCACGGTGCGCACCGCAACCACCGCAAGCCCGGCTCGATCGGTGGCTGCGCCACCCCGGGTCGCGTCTTCAAGGGTCTGCGCATGGCCGGTCACATGGGCGCCGAGCAGGTGACGACGCAGAACCTCAAGGTTCACGCCGTCGACGCCGACAAGGGCGTCATCCTCATCAAGGGCGCCGTACCCGGCCCCAAGGGCGCACTCGTCGTCATCCGTTCCGCAGTGAAGGGAGCCTGACCTCATGGCACTCACACTTCCCAAGGCACCATCGATGCCCAGCTGCCTGTCGACATCTTCGACGTGCAGGTCAACATCCCGCTGATCCACCAGGTCGTCGTGGCGCAGCTCGCCGCGGCTCGCCAGGGCACGCACAGCACCAAGTCGCGTGGCGAGGTGTCCGGTGGTGGCAAGAAGCCGTACCGCCAGAAGGGCACCGGTCGCGCTCGTCAGGGCTCGATCCGCGCACCCCAGTACAACGGTGGTGGCATCGTGCACGGCCCGACGCCGCGCTCGTACGACCAGCGCACGCCCAAGAAGATGAAGGCCGCCGCCCTGCGCGGTGCCCTCTCCGACCGGGCTCGTTCGGGTCGCCTGCACGTGGTCGACAGCATCGTCGCCGGCGACAAGCCGTCGACCAAGCTGGCTCTGGCCACGCTGCGCGAGCTGACGCCGCGTCCCCGCGTGCTGATCATCGTCGACCGTGACGACACGATCACGTCGCTCAGCCTGCGCAACCTCGGCGAGGTCGTCATCTTGACGTTCGACCAGGTCAACACCTACGACGTGCTGCTCAGCGACGACATCGTCTTCACCCAGGCCGCGTTCGACGCCTTCGTGGCGGCGCGTTCGGCCGAGGGCGCCAAGACGATCGCCCTGAGCGCGGCAGCGACCGAGGTCGACGCCCGCGACGCCAAGCCGGCCGCCAAGAAGGCGCCCGCCAAGAAGGCGCCGGCCAAGAAGGCGGCGGCCACCGAGGCCGTCGCCGACGAGGACAAGCCGGCCGAAGAAGGCCCCCGCCAAGAAGGCGCCTGCGAAGGCTGCCGACGAGGCAGCCGGCCAAGAAGGCACACCGCCAAGAAGGCGCCGGCCAAGAAGGCCGCTGCCGACGAGGCCACCGGCCAAGAAGGCTGCTGCCAAGAAGGCCCCCGCGGCCAAGAAGGCGCCGGCCAAGAAGACCGCTGCCAAGAAGGCTGCACCCGGAGGCGATGACAAGTGAGCACGATCCACAAGGACCACCGCGACATCTTGATCGCGCCGGTCGTCAGCGAGAAGAGCTACGGCCTGCTCGATGACAACAAGTACACCTTCGTGGTGCACCCGGACGCCAACAAGACGGAGATCAAGATCGCCGTCGAGAAGATCTTCGGCGTCAAGGTCACCGCGGTCAACACGCTCAACCGCAAGGGCAAGACCCGCCGCACGCGTTCGGGTCTCGGCAAGCGCAAGGACACCAAGCGAGCCATCGTGAGTGTCGCCGCAGGCCAGAGCATCGACATCTTCGCAGGCCCGAGCGCCTGAGACGAGGACTGAAGACATATGGCAATTCGCAAATACAAGCCGACAACCCCGGGCCGTCGTGGCTCGAGCGTTGCCGACTTCGCCGAGATCACCCGCACGACGCCTGAGAAGTCGCTGACGGAGCCGCTGCCCAAGAAGGGCGGCCGCAACAACCAGGGACGCATCACGACGCGTCACCAGGGTGGCGGTCACAAGCGCGCCTACCGCATCATCGACTTCCGTCGCTATGACAAGGACGGCGTGCCGGCCAAGGTCGCTCACATCGAGTACGACCCCAACCGCACCGCGCGCATCGCGCTCCTGCACTACGCCGACGGCGAGAAGCGCTACATCATCGCGCCCGAGGGCCTCAAGCAGGGCATGACGGTCGAGTCCGGTGTCGGTTCCGACATCAAGGTCGGCAACAACCTGCCCCTGCGCAACATCCCCGTGGGCACGCTGATCAACGGCATCGAGCTGCGTCCGGGCGGTGGCGCCAAGATGGGCCGCTCCGCCGGCACCAAGGTCCAGCTCGTCGCCAAGGAGGGCAACAAGGCGCAGCTGCGTCTGCCCTCCGGCGAGATGCGCTACGTCGACGTCCGCTGCCGCGCCACGATCGGCGAGGTCGGCAACGCCGAGCAGTCCAACATCAACTGGGGCAAGGCCGGACGCAACCGCTGGAAGGGCAAGCGCCCGACCGTCCGCGGTGTCGCCATGAACCCGGTCGACCACCCGCACGGTGGTGGTGAGGGCAAGACGTCCGGTGGACGTCACCCCGTCTCCCCGTGGGGCAAGCCGGAAGGCCGTACGCGCAAGCGCAAGGCCAGCGACTCCCAGATCGTCCGCCGCCGCAAGTCCGGCCGCTGAGAAGGATTGGTTAACAGATGCCACGCAGTTTGAAGAAGGGCCCGTTCGTTGACGGGCACCTCGAGAAGAAGGTCGACGCGCAGAACGCCGCCGACACTCACACCGTGATCAAGACCTGGTCGCGTCGCTCGATGATCCTGCCGTCCTTCATCGGACACACGATCGCCGTGCACGACGGCCGCAAGCACGTGCCCGTGTTCATCACGGACTCGATGGTGGGTCACAAGCTGGGCGAGTTCGCCCCGACCCGCACGTTCCGCGGTCACGAGAAGGACGACCGGAAGGCGAAGAGGCGATGAGTGCAGCTACCCGTGAGAGCGTCAGCGCGCGCCGTGAGCGTCTGCTGGGCGACGAGCCCGGTGCGTTCGCCGTTGCTCGCTTCGTTCGCGTCACCGCGCAGAAGTCGCGCCGTATCGCGGACCTGATCCGCGGCGACTCGGTCGAGAACGCCCTGGCCACCCTGCAGTTCGCGCCGCAGGCCGTTGCCGAGAACTTCTACAAGCTCGTCGACAGCGCCGCGTCCAACGCGGAGACGACTGAAGGCCTCGACCGTTCCGACCTGGTCATCACCGTGGTCCAGGTCGACGAGGGCCCGACGATGAAGCGTTGGCGCCCCCGCGCCAAGGGTGCGGCCAACCGCATCCTCAAGCGCAGCAGCCACCTGACCGTGGTCGTGCAGCCCCGCGAGGTCGTTCAGGCCAAGCTGGACGCGGCCAACATCAAGAACTCCAAGAAGAAGGGCGGGAACCGATAGTGGGACAGAAAATCAACCCGCACGGGTTCCGACTGGGCATCTCGACGGATCACAAGAGCCGTTGGTACGCCGACAAGCTCTACAAGAGCTACGTCGGCGAGGACGTCAAGATCCGCAAGATGCTCACCAAGGGCATGGACCGCGCCGGCATCAGCCGTGTCGAGATCGAGCGCACGCGTGACCGCGTACGCGTCGACATCCACACTGCTCGTCCGGGCATCGTCATCGGCCGCCGTGGCGCCGAGGCCGACCGCATCCGCGGCGACCTCGAGAAGCTCACCGGCAAGCAGGTGCAGCTGAACATCCTCGAGGTCAAGAACCCCGAGATGGACGCGCAGCTCGTCGCCCAGGGCGTTGCCGAGCAGCTGTCGGGTCGTGTGCAGTTCCGTCGCGCGATGCGCAAGGCGATGCAGACGACGATGCGCAGCGGTGCCAAGGGCATCCGTATCCAGTGCTCGGGTCGTCTCGGCGGCGCCGAGATGTCCCGCTCGGAGTTCTACCGCGAGGGCCGCGTGCCCCTGCACACGCTCCGCGCTGACGTCGACTACGGCTTCTACGAGGCCAAGACGACCTTCGGCCGCATCGGCGTGAAGGTCTGGATCTACAAGGGCGAGGTCGCGGGCACCCGCGCCGAGCGTGAGGCCGAAGCGGCCAAGCGTGCGGCCGCTCCCGGCAGCAGCCGTCGTCCCGCCCGTGGTGGCGCAGCCGGTGGCGCACGTCGCCCCGAGCGTCCCGCCCGTGAGGACGCCGCTCCGGCGGCCGAGGCTGCAGCTGCAGCGCCGGCCACCGAGGCCCCGCCGCAACCGTTGCCGCGCCCGCCGCTGCAGCACCCGAAGGAGGGGAAAGCTGATGTTGATGCCCCGCAGGGTCAAGTACCGCAAGCAGCACCACCCCACGCGCCGCGGCGCGGCCAAGGGTGGCACTGAGCTCGCGTTCGGTGACTATGGCATCCAGTGCGTGACCGCCGCGTACGTGACGAACCGTCAGATCGAGTCCGCTCGTATCGCCATGACGCGTCACATCAAGCGTGGCGGCAAGGTCTGGATCAACATCTACCCGGACCGCCCGCTGACCAAGAAGCCTGCCGAGACCCGCATGGGTTCCGGTAAGGGTTCGCCGGAGTGGTGGGTCGCCAACGTCAAGCCCGGACGCGTCATGTTCGAGCTGTCGGGCGTCTCCGAAGACGTGGCTCGCGAGGCCATGCGCCGCGCGATCCACAAGCTCCCCATGAAGGCCCGATTCATCACCCGAGAGACAGGTGAGCTGTGATGGCGCAGCACACAACCGCAGCAGAGCTGCGCAGCGTCGCTTCCGACGACCTGGCGGCCAAGCTGTCAGAGGCCAAGGAAGAGCTGTTCAACCTGCGCTTCCAGAACGCCACCGGTCAGCTCGACAACACCGCCCGGCTTCGGGCAGTGCGCAAGGACATCGCCCGGATCTACACCGTCATGCGTGAGCGCGAGCTCGGCATCGTCGAGGAGGTCCAGGCATGACCGACAAGAAGCAGAAGGACGAGGCAGTGACCGAACGCAGCGCGCGCAAGACCCGTGAGGGTCTTGTCGTCAGCGACAAGATGGACAAGACCGTCGTGGTCAACGTCGAGGAGCGCGTCAAGCACGCGCTCTACGGCAAGGTCCTGCGTCGCAACATCAAGCTCAAGGCTCACGACGAGGCGAACGACGCCGGCATCGGTGACCGTGTCCTGATCATGGAGACACGTCCACTGTCCGCCACCAAGCGTTGGCGCATCGTCGAGATCCTCGAGAAGGCCAAGTAGGAGACGACAGATGATTCAGCAGGAGTCGCGACTCAAGGTCGCCGACAACACCGGTGCCAAGGAGATCTTGTGCATCCGTGTCCTCGGTGGCTCAGGTCGGCGCTACGCGGGCATCGGCGACACGATCGTCGCCACTGTCAAGGACGCCATCCCCGGCGGAAACGTCAAGAAGGGTGATGTCGTCAAGGCTGTCGTCGTGCGCACCGTCAAGGAGCGCCGTCGTCCGGATGGCTCGTACATCAAGTTCGACGAGAACGCAGCCGTGATCCTCAAGGCCGATGGCGACCCGCGCGGTACGCGCATCTTCGGTCCCGTCGGGCGTGAGCTTCGCGACAAGAAGTTCATGCGCATCATTTCGCTCGCACCGGAGGTGCTCTGAGATGGCCCGCAAAGGCACCATCAGCATTCGCAAGGGTGACCAGGTCAAGGTCATCGCTGGCAAGGACAAGGGCGTGACTGGCTCGGTGATCGAAGTGATCGCTGACCAGAACCGCGTCATCGTCGAGGGCGTCAACCGCGTCAAGCGCCACACCAAGCCTTCACAGGCCGGTGGCGCAGGCTCGGGCGGCATCATCACCAGCGAGGCTCCGATCCACATCTCCAACGTGATGCTGCTCGCCGACAAGACGCCGACTCGTGTCGGCTACCGCCGCGACGACGTCACCAAGAGCCGTCCCGACGGATCCACCTACACCGCGCAGCGCAGCGTGCGCATCGCGAAGAAGACCGGAAAGGAGATCTGAGTATGGCCACCACCACCGCACCCCGGCTCAAGGCGCGCTACCGCGAAGAGATCCTTCCGGCGCTCCGTGAGCAGTTCGACTACGCCAACGTCATGCAGGTTCCCGGCCTCACCAAGATCGTCGTCAACATGGGCGTCGGCGAGGCTGCCCGCGACGGCAAGCTGATCGAGGGCGCGCTCCGCGACCTCACCGCCATCACGGGACAGAAGCCGCAGGTCACCAAGGCCCGCAAGTCCATCGCGCAGTTCAAGCTGCGTGAGGGCATGCCGATCGGCGCGCACGTCACGCTGCGTGGCGACCGCATGTGGGAGTTCCTCGACCGTCTGCTGACGCTCGCGCTGCCCCGCATCCGCGACTTCCGTGGGCTCTCGCCCAAGCAGTTCGACGGCCGCGGCAACTACACGTTCGGTCTGACCGAGCAGGTCATGTTCCACGAGATCGATCAGGACAAGATCGACCGGTCGCGTGGCATGGACATCACGATCGTCACCACCGCCACCAACGATGACGAAGGTCGCGCGCTGCTCACGCTGCTCGGCTTCCCGTACAAGGAGAACTGACATGGCGAAGACTGGACTCAAGGTCAAGGCCGCCCGCAAGCCCAAGTTCGCGGTACGCGGCTACACCCGTTGCCAGCGCTGTGGCCGACCCCGGTCGGTCTACAAGAAGTTCGGCCTCTGCCGCATCTGCCTTCGCGAGATGGCACACCGTGGCGAGCTGCCGGGCATCACCAAGAGCTCCTGGTAATCACCTCACCCTCTGAAAGCCGCAGGTCCGCTCCTCGCTTCGAGGACGGAAACCACGGCAGGAATGGAACACACGAACTATGACAATGACCGATCCGATCGCCGACATGCTGACGCGTGTCCGCAACGGCAATCAGGCGTACCACGACAGCGTGTCGATGCCGTACTCCAAGCTCAAGGCCGGCGTAGCCGAGATCCTGAAGCAGGAGGGCTACATCACCGCGATCGAGGTCACCGAGCCCAAGGAGGGCGAGGTGAGCAAGACGCTCACGATCACCCTCAAGTACGGGCCGCACCGCGAGCGTTCCATCGCCGGCATCCGCCGCATCAGCAAGCCGGGTCTTCGCGTCTACGCGAAGTCGACCGGCCTGCCCAAGGTGCTCGGTGGACTCGGCGTGGCGATCATCTCGACGAGCCAGGGTCTGCTCACGGACCGCCAGGCCAACCAGAAGGGCGTAGGCGGAGAAGTCCTCGCCTACGTCTGGTGAGAGGGGTCTGAACACATGTCACGCATTGGCAAGATTCCCGTCACGATCCCGTCCGGCGTCGAGGTGACGATCGAGGGCCAGGACGTACGCGTCAAGGGCCCCAAGGGCGAGCTGTCGCACACGGTCGCGGAGCCCATCACGGTCTCCAAGTCCGACGACGGCACCCTCGCTGTCGAGCGTCCCAACGACGAGCGTCGCAGCAAGGCTCTTCACGGCCTCTCGCGCACCCTGATCGCCAACATGGTCACGGGTGTCACCGAGGGCTACGAGAAGAAGCTCGAGATCGTCGGCGTCGGTTACCGCGTCCAGGCCAAGGGCCCGGCTGCCCTCGAGTTCGCGCTCGGCTTCAGCCACCCCGTCCCGGTCGAGGCTCCCGAGGGCATCACGTTCTCGGTCGAGTCGCCCACCAAGTTCGCCGTGCACGGCATCGACAAGCAGGCCGTCGGTGAGGTCGCAGCGAACATCCGCAAGATCCGCAAGCCCGAGCCCTACAAGGGCAAGGGCGTCCGCTACGCCGGCGAGCACGTCCGCCGCAAGGTCGGAAAGGCTGGTAAGTAGTCATGGCTATCTCGATCAGGCACAACAAGAGCACGAAGCGCCGCACGGCTTCACGCCTGCGTCGCCAGATTCGTGGTCGCAAGAAGATCCAAGGATCCGACAGAGCGTCCGCGTCTGGTCATCACGCGCTCGAGCAAGCACATGGTCGCTCAGGTCGTCAACGACCTCGAGGGCCGCACGCTGGCCTCCGCGTCGACGATGGAAGCCGACCTGCGCTCGTCCAGCGACGACAAGACCGCCAAGGCCCGCAAGGTCGGCGAGCTCGTCGCCGACCGCGCCAAGGCTGCCGGCATCGAAAGCGTCGTCTTCGACCGCGCGGGCAACAAGTACGCCGGCCGTGTCGCAGCTCTGGCTGACGGCGCGCGCGAGGGCGGACTGGAGTTCTGATGAAGATCTAACAACCAGAGGAGTGCCGCATGAGCGGGCAGCAGCGCCGCGGAGGCGGAGGCGGACGGGGTCGTGGAAACGACCGCGGAGCCGAGAAGTCCAACTACATCGAGAAGGTCGTCACGATCAACCGTGTCGCCAAGGTCGTCAAGGGTGGTCGTCGCTTCAGCTTCACCGCTCTCGTGATCGTCGGCGACGGTGACGGTCAGGTCGGCATCGGCTACGGCAAGGCCAAGGAAGTCCCGACCGCGATCGCCAAGGGCGTCGAAGAGGCCAAGAAGTCCTTCTTCCGCGTCCCGCGCATCCAGGGCACGATCCCGCACCCGGTGCAGGGCGAGAAGGCGGCTGGCGTCGTCTTCCTGCGTCCCGCATCGCCCGGTACCGGCGTCATCGCCGGTGGCCCGGTGCGCGCCGTGCTCGAGGCGGCAGGCGTCCACGACGTCCTGTCCAAGTCGCTCGGTTCGTCCAACGCGATCAACATCGTCCACGCGACCGTGGCGGCCCTCAAGCTGCTCGAGTCGCCGGAGATGGTGGCGGCGCGTCGCGGCCTGACGGTCGAGGAGGTCGCTCCGGCGGCGCTCCTGCGGGCCGGCAAGGAAGGCATCGCCGAGGCCAAGGCCAAGGCAGAGGCCGGAGTGGGTGCGTGATGGCGAAGATCCAGGTCACCCAGATCAAGTCCGGCATCGGCCGCAAGCCCAATCACCGTCAGACCCTGCGCACGCTCGGTCTGAAGCGCATCGGCGACGTCGTCGTCAAGGAAGATCGTCCCGAGATCCGCGGCATGGCTGCGTCCATCTCGCACCTCGTGGACGTCAAGGAGGTTGACTGACATGGCGCTCAAGCTGCACCACCTGCGTCCCGCCCCGGGAGCCAAGACCGCCAAGACCCGCGTGGGTCGCGGTGAGGGCTCGAAGGGCAAGACCGCCGGTCGAGGCACCAAGGGCACCGCGGCTCGCTACCAGGTCCCCGCGGGCTTCGAGGGCGGCCAGGTTCCCATCCACATGCGACTGCCCAAGCTGAAGGGGTTCAAGAACCCGTTCCGCGAGGAGTACCAGGTCGTCAACCTCGATCGTCTCGAGGAGCTCTACCCCAAGGGTGGTGACGTCGACGTCGCGTCGCTCGTCGCCAACGGCGCGGTCCGCAAGGGTCGTCCGGTCAAGGTCCTCGGACAGGGCGAGATCACGGTCAAGCTCCAGATCACGGCGAACAAGTTCTCCGGGTCTGCCAAGACCAAGATCGAAGCAGCCGGCGGCAGCGTCACCATTCTCGGTTGATGCTGTCCGGGGCAGGACGCCATGTCCTGCCCCGGCTGTTTCGGTGACTGTTAGAGTCACCCTGCGGGCGAAAGCCCGCTTTTGTCCGTCATACCGAAGCACTCAGGTGCACGAGGAGGATCGCGGTGCTCAGCGCCTTCGTCCATGCATTCAGGACGCCCGACCTGCGGAAGAAGATCCTCTTCGTCCTGTTCGTCATCGTGCTGTTCCGGCTGGGCTCGACCATGCCGGCCCCCGGCATCAACGTCGCCAACGTGCGTCGAGTGCGTCGACAACGCCTCCAGCGGCGAGAACAGCAGCCTGTTCGCCCTCATCAACGTCTTCTCCGGCGGAGCCCTGCTCCAGCTGACGGTCTTCGCGCTCGGCATCATGCCCTACATCACCGCGAGCATCATCCTGCAGCTGCTCGTCGTCGTGATCCCCCGTCTGGAGGCCCTCAAGAAGGAGGGCCAGGCCGGGCAGACCAAGATCACGCAGTACACCCGCTACCTCACGCTGGGCCTGGCGATCCTGCAGGCGACCGGCATCGTGGCGCTCGCCCGCAGCGGCAACCTCTTCGGCGGCTCGTGCAACCTCGACCTGCTCTACCGCCAGGACAGCATCCTGTCCTTCCTGCTGATCGTCCTCACGATGGTCGCCGGCACCGCGGTCATCATGTGGCTCGGCGAGCTCATCACGGACCGCGGCATCGGCAACGGCATGTCGATCCTGATCTTCACGCAGGTCGTCGCGACGTTCCCCGGCGCCATGTGGCTGATCAAGCAGCAGAAGGGCTGGACGACGTTCGTCCTGGTCGTGCTGATCGGTCTCGTGATCGTCGCGGCGGTGATCTTCATCGAGCAGGCGCAGCGCCGCATCCCGGTGCAGTACGCCAAGCGCATGGTCGGCCGGCGCATGTTCGGCGGCTCCTCGACGTACATCCCGCTCAAGGTCAACCAGGCCGGCATCATCCCGGTCATCTTCGCCTCGAGCCTGATGTACCTCCCGGCTCTGATGGCGCAGTTCAACCAGGACGCGCCATGGGCCGCGTGGGTCAACGACAACTTCGTCAAGGGCGACCACCCGCTACTACATGATCTCGTTCTTCCTGCTGATCGTGTTCTTCACGTACTTCTACGTGTCGATCACGTTCAACCCCGAAGAGGTCGCCGACAACATGAAGAAGTACGGCGGCTTCATCCCGGGCATCCGCGCCGGCCGCCCGACGCAGGACTACCTCGCGTACGTCCTGAGCCGCATCACGGCGCCCGGCGCGCTCTACCTCGGCCTGATCGCCCTGATCCCGATGATCGCGATCGCGATCCTCAACGCCAGCCAGAACTTCCCGTTCGGCGGCACGACGATCCTCATCATCGTCGGCGTGGGGCTCGACACGGTCAAGCAGATCGAGAGCCAGCTGCAGCAGCGCAACTACGAAGGGTTCCTCAAGTAATGCGCCTGCTCATCATGGGTCCCCCAGGTGCCGGCAAGGGAACCCAGGCAGTCGCGCTGGCGAAGCGTATCGGTGGGGCGCACATCTCGACCGGTGACATCTTCCGTGCCAACGTGCAGCAGCAGACCGAGCTCGGCAAGGTCGCGCAGCGCTTCATGGACGCCGGCGAGTACGTCCCCGACGAGGTCACCAACGCGATGGTCGAGGACCGGCTCGGCGCAGGACGACGCGCGCGAGGCGTTCATCCTCGACGGCTATCCCCGCACGGTCGACCAGGTCGACACCCTCGACCGCATCCTCGACCGGCTTCGGCACCAAGCTCGACGGTGTGCTCGAGCTCGTGGTCGACCCCGAGGAGCTGATCCAGCGGCTCCTGAAGCGGGCGGAGACCAGCGGCCGCGCCGATGACACCGAAGAGGTCATCCGGCACCGCCAGGAGGTCTACACCGCCGAGACGGCTCCGCTGCTCGAGGTCTACGGCGCCCGCGGGCTCGTCATCGAGGTCGACGGCATGGGCGAGGTCGACGAGGTCACCCGACGGATCGACGCCGCCCTGCCCGTCCTGAGGGCAGGCACTCGGCGATGTTCGATCGCGGCATCGAGATCAAGACCCCGGCTCAGATCGAGTCGATGCGAGCAGCCGGCCTGGTCGTGGCTCGACGCTCGAGCTGCTGCGTCGCACGGCCGTCGCCGGCATCACCACGGCAGAGCTCGACGCGATCGCCCACGACCACATCCGGTCGCAGGGCGCGACGTCCAACTTCCTCGGCTATCACGGCTTCACCGGGGTGATCTGCACGTCGGTCAACGACGAGGTCGTGCACGGCATGCCCGGCACGCGCGTCCTGCGTGACGGCGACATCATCTCGATCGACTGCGGTGCGATCGTCGACGGCTGGCACGGCGACGCGGCCACCACCGTGGCGATCGGCGAGGTGCCCGCCGGGGTGACCGAGCTGATGCGGGTCACCGAGGAGGCGCTGTGGCGCGGCATCGCCGCGGCGCGGCTCGGCGGCCGGGTCTCCGACATCAGCCACGCGATCGAGCAGACCGTCGACGCGGCCGGCGACTACGGCATCGTCGAGGGCTACACGGGCCACGGCATCGGCTCGGCGATGCACCAGCCGCCCAACGTCCTCAACTACGGCAAGGCCGGTCGCGGACCCAAGCTCGTCAAGGGCCTGGCGCTGGCCGTCGAGCCGATGGTCACGCTCGGCTCGCCCGACACCCGTACGCTCGCCGACGACTGGACCGTCGTGACGACCGACGGCTCCTGGGCAGCCCACTACGAGCACACCTTCACGTTGACCGACACCGGCGCCTGGGTGCTCACCGCAGCTCGACGGCGGAGAGGCCCGGCTGGCCGAGCTCGGCGTGCCCTACGGCGGACACTGAGCGACAGCTAGCTGTTGGGGTCCTGGCACGTCTCGCCCGGGATTGACGGTACCTGAGTAGTCATCTGCTCGCCGGCTGGCCGAGTCGTTGGCGGAGACTGCCGTCCTGGTTGTTCGTCGCGGCCACCGACACCGTGACCGTCGGATTGCAGCCGAACAGTGAGAGCTCGAGCGGCGGAACGGCGGAGCCGCTCTGCGTGAGGCTGCAGGTCACGGTCGTCAGTTGCTGGTTGGCCGAGAACGAGCCGCAGGCCCAGCCGCTCGTAACCCGCCGCGGAAGTAGACGTTGCCGCCGAGCTCGGCGCTGAAGCCGAGCGTGAGCGTCACGGTGTTGCCCCGTGGGGCCTCGCCCAGGGCCGACACGTCGATCTGCGTCGACCGTTGATGATGCGGAGGGTCCTCGGCGAAAGACTGGACCGCGACTCCGTAGTCGGTCGAGGTCGGTCCAGGCGGTGGCGTGGTCGGGGGTGTGGTCGGGGGCGTGGTCGGCTTGCTCGGACTCGCGTTGGCGCCGTGCTCGCGCCTCATCTCGGCTGGGAAGCGGGCTGGGAGTCGGCGCGAGCGTCGATGCGGAGGGCGTCGGCTTCGTGGGGTCGTCGAGCTCTGGCCCGGGCGCGGCTGGTGCGGCGCTCGCCGGATCGGGTCGGCGCCGCAACGGGCACCGTCGTCCTCGGGGTCGTCCGACTTGACGACCTGCGCGACCGCCACTGCGCTGACCGCGGCGACCGCCACCGCGGCGACGACGGTCCCGGCGATGGGCCCGGCCTTGCTGGTCGACCGGAACGGCTTGGTGAACCAGTCGACGAGCTGGCCGAAGGTGCCGACCGCCGCGGCGGCCCCGCCAGACGAAGGTAGCCGTGGCGGCGGTGCCGATCACGACGGGTGCCAGCAATCCAGGGAGGTTCGAGTTGACCTCGGCGAGCTCGAGGTAGAGCGCCGAGCAACGGCTGCAGATCTCCAGGTGGTCGTCGACGGTCACGGTGTCGCGCTTGGAGAGCGCCTTGCGGACGTACTGACCCAGGTGCGACGTGGTCCAGGTGCAGTTGTCGTCGCGGGGCGGGGCGAGATGGCCCTGCAGGTAGGCGAGCCGGAGCCCTTCGCGAGCCCGATAGACGAGTGCCGACACGCTGTTGGGGCTCAAGCCGAGCAGCGGCGCGATCTGCGCCGGCTTCTGCCCCTCGACGTCGAGGTGCCAGAGCACGAGCTGCCACCGCTCCGGCAGCGAGGCGAACGCGTCGGCAGCGGCCTTCTGCTCGAACGTCATCTCGACGGGGTCCACGAATCGCACGACACGATCGAGCTCGGCCTCGTCACCGGTCGGGCGTACGCGCTGGGTGGCTCTGATGCGATCGATGTGCAGACGTCGGATCGTGCTCAACAGGTAGGCGCGAAAGAACTCGTCCGGACCCTTGCCGGCCTGCACGACCGACATCACCCGCACGAATGCCTCGGCGACCAGGTCATCGGCATCCGGTCCGGGCACGAGCTGGCGAGCCATGCGCATCGCGGCCTCGCGGTGACGGCTGAACAGCTCGCCGTAGGCGTCGTTGTCGCCCGAGCGAACTGCCGAGATGAGCTCGGCGTCGCTCGATGCGGACGTGGTGCTCGCCATTTCTGACACGGCTGCCGAGGCCTTCCCGAGATGCGAAACAGATGGATGTGACGTCGTTCACAACGAGCAGGATCTCGCCCGAAGTTATCCCTGCGCGCGGCGCCGCCCACGGCATTGTTGGCGTCCTGGAGCTCGAGGACGATCGAGCTGCAGTCGGCGCAGCCTGCCAGGTGGGCCCGGACCCGTTCCTCGCGCGCTCAGGGAGCGTCCCGCGCACCATGGCTGGGAGGCTGTCCTGGGTCTCGCGGCAGGAACGACTGACGCCGATGAGACCGGGCTGATGTGTTGCTTGAGGTATGCCTCACGCAGCGCGGCGCGGGCGCGATAGGCGAGCGCCGAGACGCCATTGGGTGACAGACCCGAGGGTCTCGGCGAGCTCCTGCGGTTTTCGACGCTCCACCTCGACCTGCCACAGCACGGTCCGCCAGCGTTCGGGCAGCGAGTCGTATGCGGCGCGGATCGCGGACAGCTCGAACGCGTCCAGCTGTCCGACGTCGAAGCCGACGAGCGTGTCGATCGTGGCGTCGTCGTCAGTGGGGATGAGCTTCTGCCGCGCCTTCGCCCGCCGCGCGGCGCCGTTGCGGATCGTGGTGAAGAGATAGGCCCGGAAGGCGGTCTGTGGACCCTTGCCGCGTTGCATGAGCTCGAGCACCTGCGCGAACGACTCGGAGACGACGTCCTCGGCCTCGTCGCGCATGCCGAGATGGCGCGCCAGGCGATGAGCCGCATAGGCGTGCCGAGCGTAGAGCGAGGCGTACGCAGCGTGGACTCCGTTTCGGGCGAGCTCGACGAGGGCAGAGTCGTCGAGCTCGGGTATGTCAGGTCGGTCGATTCCATATGGTTCTGTTGCGGTCATGTGAATCCCCTGGGAGTGAGCAACAGGAGATCTCGTTCGAGATCGTCCACCCCCCGGTGTAACCGTTTGTTACGGCTCGAGGAGTGAGACGAGTGCCGATCTGTTTCATGACGCGCGTGATGACGATTCGTTTCGGGACCTGGTTCGGCGCGCTCCTCATCGGATCTTGACGGTGTTGCGGCTCTTCGCCGACGTCATCGATGACGTGCCCCGCAGCGTGAAGACGTACACCCGAGAGCCTGTGGCCTGTTTCGTCAGGCTCAACGTCGCCCGGCCCTTGACGAGCTTGATCGTGCGGTTCGGGCCGGGCATCGCGACATCGATCGTGCCGTTGGGCGGCGCGATCCCGGTGGCGGTCGCGCTGATCTTGAACGAGACCCGGCGGGTGCCCGGAGTGGCGGTGACGCTGAGCTTCGACGTGGTCTTGACCACGCCGGTCTGGCGGTCGTGACGGTACGTGTGGTGTAGCCGGGGGCCGAGTAGCGGACCCGGACCGACAGCTTGTGGCCGCGGTCGCCGGCGGGGATCTTGCGGGTGCGGCCGGTGGCGCCGGACTGCACCTTGCCGTCGCGCAGCCACTGGTACGTGCACCGTCGCGCCAGCAGGCGTGTAGGTGCCCGCCGACGCCGACAAGGTCGAGCCCACGCGCAGCGAGCCGGTGATGGCCGGCGCCTTCTGGCTCTGGATGCGTCCCGTAGCCGACCTCGGCGGTGGTGTCGGACAGTGCCGAGTTGGTCTCGTAGCCGTCCTTGTGGGCGAAGACCCGCACCCCGATCTTCGAGCCGCGCTCGCGACTCGTCGGGGTGAACGTCTTGCCGGTCGCCCCCGTGATGTCGGTCCCGTTGGCGTACCACTGTAGGTGTACGTCAGGTCCGGCTTCGACCAGGTGCCGGGCGACGCGGTGAGGGTCGAGCCGACCTTGGCGGTGCCGGAGATCGCCGGCTTGGTGATGCCGCTCAGGACGCCCAGGGCGACCTCGGCGGTGGGTGCCGAGGTCGACGTGGCGGCGGCGTAGCCGGTCTTCGAGGCGGTGACCGCGACGGTGACCTGGTGCTTGACGTCGGCGGGTCCAGGTGTGAACGTCGGGCCGGTGGCGCCCGGCACGGGCACGCCGTCGCGCATCCACTGGTAGGCGTACGTCAGGTCCGGGCTTCGACCAGGTGCCGGGCGACGCGGTGAGGGTCGAGTCGACCTGGGCGGTGCCGCTGATCGCCGGCGGGCGGCTGGCCTTGAGGGTGCCCGGGGCCACCTTGGTCGAGACCGAGTCGGCCTTCGCCGTCGGGATAGCCGGGGCGCGACGCCGTCACCGACACCGACAGCTGCTTGCCGAGCTGGTCGGCGGTCGGCGTGTACGTCTTGCCGACGGCTCCGGAGATGCTCTGGCCGTCCGCGCGCCACTGGTAGGCGTACGTGTTGCCGGTGGGGCTCCAGTCGCCGCCCGAGACGGTCAGGGCGCCGCCGACCTCGACGGTGCCCTTGACCGCCGGCTTCGTCTTGTTGACGATCTTGAGGTCCTTGAAGTGGATGAAGCCGTCGGGCCATCCGGAGCCGGACTTGGTGATCTTGCGCCAGTCGAACGCGCCGCTCCAGTTGGACTCCGACACCCAGATCTCGGTGGGGGACACGATCTTCTCGACGTACGCGACGTGGTGGCCGGTCTTGCCCCACCACGCGACCGATCCGACGGTCGGGGTCGAGTTCGTGATCGAGGCCATCGCGAAGCCCCAGTCCTTGGCGTTGCCGACACCGGCCTTGGGCCGGGTGTTGGGCATGCCGTTGGTCGTGACGAGGCGATAGGCGACGTAGTTGGTGCAGTTGGTGCCGGTGTACATGCCCCAGTAGCTCTTCGACTTCTGCGTCGAGTAGCCGAAGTGGGAGTAGCCCTTGTCGCTGCAGGAAGAGTAGCCCGAGCAGATCACCGATGAGCTGGCCTCGGCGGCGGATGTGGGCACCAGGAGCGCAGCGCAAAATAGCATGGCGATGACGATCCGAGAGCGCGACACGCCGTTACCTTACGTGACTGGTGGGACGCCTGTGACTGGATTGGCAGGAGAAGTTGGCCTGCTCGGGCTGCCGGAGCCTGGACTGGCTAGCGGTGGAGCTCCATCGTGCAGCACTTCACGCTGCCGCCGGACTTGATGTACTCGCCCAGGTCGACCGGCACGGGGGTGTAGCCGCGCGCCTTGAGCGAGGCGGCAAGACCCGTCGCGGCGGACGGCAGCACGACGTGGTGCCCGTCGCTGACGGCGTTGAGGCCCGAGCACCCGGGCGTCGGCCTCGGAGCAGATGACGGCGTCGGGGAACAGGTCCCGCAGGGTGCGCTGGCTGTGCTTGCTGAACGCACCGGGGTAGTACGCGATCTCGGCCGGCGCGTCACCGTTGCCGTCGTCGAGGACCGCGATGGCGACGTCGAGGTGGTAGAACCGCGGATCGACGAGCTCGAGCGAGACGACCGGACGATCGACCGCTTCGGCGGCTTCGATGTGGGCCGCGAGCGACGTACGGAAGCCGGTGCCGGCGAGGATCATCGAGCCGAGCGCCAGGAAGTCGCCCTCGCCCTCGTTCGTGTGGCTGGGCTCGACGACGCTGATGCCCGACATCCGGAGCCAGGTCGCGTACGCGTGACCCTCGGCGGCGCGCTCGGGGAAGCGGAACTTCGCCCCGTACGCCCGACCGCCGACCACGAGGCCGCCGTTGGCCGCGAAGACCATGTCGGGCTGGCCCGGCATCGGCTCGATCAGGTCGACGCGGTGGCCGAGGCTGAGATAGGTGTTGCGCAGGACTTCCCACTGCAGATGCGCGCGCTTGACGTTGACCGGATTGGCGGTGTCCATCCACGGGTTGATCGCGTAGGTGACCTCGAAGTGGGTCGGTTCGCACATCAGGTAGTGGCGGGTTCTCGACGCTCGGACCTTCGGGGCAGCGGTGCGGGTGACGGTGCGGGTGTCGAGAACGGTCAACGTCGTGCCTCCAGAGGTGAGTTGCTAGCGCAATGAATCAATGCTAGGGCCGCCTCAGGCGGGGCAACGAATCGGAAACCGACGATCAGCCCGGCGATTTCTTGCGTCATCATCGGCTTCTGCGGTGGATTCTTGCAATACTGGCCGAATGGACGATCTGGATCGCAAGCTCATCGACTGCCTGCTCGAGGACGGGCGCGCCAGCTATGCCACGATCGGCGACCGCATCGGCCTCTCGGCGCCCGCGGTCAAGCGGCGGATGGACCGACTGCTGGCCGACGGCGTCATCAGCGGGTTCACGGCAGTGCTCGACCCGGACCTGGTCGGCTGGAGCACCGAGGCGTACGTCGAGGTGCACTGCAAGGGCACGATCTCGCCCGATGAGCTCCGGGCCGCGTTCAGCCGGGTGCCGGAGGTGCATGCGGCGGCGACGGTGTCAGGCGCCGCCGACGCGATCTTGCACATCGTGGCCAAGGACGTACGCGACCTCGAGCGAGCACTCGAGCGCGTACGAGTCGAGACCGACAACATCGACCACACCGAGACCGCGATCGTGCTGTCGCGCCTGATCGACCGGTACGGATCCTGATCGTCGGCAGAAAAACCCGCATATTCACCTGATTTCGTGGTAACGCGGGCGTGATTCAGGCATGGTGAAGAAGTCCACGTACGGCTGCTCACCTCGATTTGCGGCTCCGATTCCCTCCCAGATCCGGAGAATTTCGCGCATGAAGTCACTCAGAACAACCCTCGTCTCAATCTCGGCGACGTCGGACTGCTCGCCGCCCTCACGGTCTCGACCTCCGCGGTTGGACTCGGCAGCGTTGTCACAGTTCCCGACAAGCCGACGAAGTCCGGGACGCTCAACCTGTGGAACTCGCCGGCGGCGCCGTACGACACGGGGCAGCAGATCGAGCTCCAGGCGAACTTCAACGGCAGCCCGGGCGTGATCACTCTGTACAAGGAGGGCCCGGCGAACACCTGGACCGCGATCGGGAGCCAGCCGGCCAACGCCAACGGGAACGCGTACTTCACCTACACGCTGACCAGTGGAGCCCAGCGGCTCTTGCCGAGACCGCCGGCGACCTGGAGACCGAGATCGACACCCTCACCGGCGTTGACCCAGGTGCCGCAGACCGGGGTCCTCGATGCGCCGTCGAGCAACGGCAAGACCTGGACGGCGCACTTCACGCCGGGTGTCGCGGGCAAGACCACACAGCTGCAGATCCAGCGCATTCCGACGAAGGAGACCGACGAGGTCAACTCGACCGATCCCGCCAAGCCGGACGACGCAACCAAGGGGCCGTGGGTGACGATCTCGACGGCCAAGCAGAACGCCGCGGGCGACGTCACCTTCATCGCGCCCAGTCCGTACCCGTACCGGGTCGAGCACAACTTCCGAGTCGTCGCCGGTGCCAACGTCAGCAACGTCCAGGGCGTTCGGCACTCGGCCAGGTCGACGCCCAAGAACAGCGGCCTCTCCGCGGTGTACTTCAACACCAACGAGAACCACCCGGTCGACACGCGCACGCGCTACTTCGAGGGCGAGTTCACGATGACCGCCAGCTCGAAGCTGCCGAGTGCGGCGCGATCGCGACCAACAAGAACTCGGTCATGAAAGGCCGCGGCAACTACTCGTGGTCGTTCCGGCGCAAGTCGTTCACGCTCAAGCTCGGCTCGAAGCATGAATCTCTGCGGCATGGGCAGCAACAAGAAGTGGGCGCTGGTCGCGAACGACTATGACAAGTCGCTCATGCGCAACAGCCTGGCGGGCTACCTCGGCTCCAAGCTGACGAATCTGCCTGGACGCCCAAGTCCAGGCCGGTCGATCTGTATGTCAACGGCTCCTACCGCGGCAACTACCTGCTCATCGAGCGCGTCTCGATCGATCCGACGCGGGTCAACGTGCCCGAGCTCAAGGGTGGGGAGAAGACCTGTCCGGTCGGCGGGACGAAGACGCCCGACGACCAGAGCGTTCGCCAATCATCCCAACAACAACGACCCGTGCATCACCGGCGGCTACATCCTGGAGTGGGACTTCCGCAAGGGTGCTGACTACAACGCCTACCTCGGATCCGACAGTGGCTATGTCGGGGTCAAGGACCCGGAGAACGATCTCGACCGGTCCGACAACGTCACGAAGAAGGGCATCAGCACGTACCAGAAGAACTACATCAAGTCCTACCTCAACACCGTCGACTCGACCCTGCGCGGTTCCGGCTACACGAACGACACCACGGGATGGAAGAAGTACATCGACGAAGCCTCAGCCGTCGACTACTACATCGGGATGGAGTACATGAAGCCCGTCGACGGCAACATGTGGGCCAGCGTCTACATGTACAAGCAGCGTGACTCGGCCGCAGGAGCGGGTGACGGCAAGCTGTACTTCGGGCCGTTGTGGGACTTCGACCTCTCGTCCGGATCGGCCAACCGTGCCGGCAACGTCGTCAGCTCGTCGGGCTTCTACCTGAAGAGCAACCTCAACACGGGGGCCCAGCAATCGACCAAGACGTGGTTCCACCGCCTCAACGAGGACGCGGACTTCCGTGCAGCCGTCAAGACTCGCTGGAACCAGATCAAGGGGAGCATCGACACGACGGCCTTCCTGAACGGTCGAAAGGCCATCATCGACACGTCCGCGGACCAGACGTACGCGGTCGTTCAGCCACAGCTACCGGATCAGCACGCGTCCAGGTGATCAAGTCCAACTTCGATGCTGACTTCAGCTACCTGAGGTCCTGGGCCGCCAACCGCGAGAGCTGGCTCAACAGCAGCAGCGGATTCAACTGATCGGGCTCACCTGACAGGGCGCCGGGACCGCAAGGCCCCGGTGCCCTGTCATGCCGATCGTCCCGCGATTTGAGTCTGCCGCCCGTGTGAGCGTAGAATCGGGAGTCGGCCTTTTCAGGTCTGCATTCCCATGTCGTTGCTACCGCTCAGGCGGCTTCGCTGGGGTGCGCCAGAACGGTCCGGCCGGCAGACAAGCAACCAGAAGTTGAGGTTATGGCGAAAAAAGAAGGCGTCATCGAGATGGAAGGCGCCGTAGTAGAGGCACTTCCCAACGCGATGTTCCGCGTGGAGCTGGCCAATGGCCACAAGGTTCTCGCGCACATCAGCGGCAAGATGCGCCAGCACTACATCCGCATCCTCCCCGAGGATCGCGTTGTGGTGGAGCTCTCGCCGTACGACCTCTCCCGCGGCCGCATCGTCTACCGCTACAAGTAAATCCACTACACGTTCAGATCCCAAAGAGAGAATCTCGATGAAGGTCAACCCGAGCGTGAAGAAGATCTGTGACAAGTGCAAGGTGATTCGTCGCCACGGCAACGTCATGGTGATCTGCGAAAACCCGCGTCACAAGCAGCGCCAGGGCTGAGCAGAGTTCTTCACACAGCAACACGAAACATCTGATCGCTCCCGTCACAGCACGATCGTGGCGGGTCACCCCCGGAAGCGTAGGCCGGGGCCCGACTCAGGATCGACCAAGATCCTGGAGGCAGTCGGGATGCATCAGGTGGCCATACCTCGCCGAATGGAAGGAAATGCCTAGATGGCACGCCTCGTAGGAGTCGACCTCCCGCGCGAAAAGCGCATTGAGATCGCACTCACGTATGTATTCGGGATCGGCCGCACTCGCGCCACCGAGACCCTCGCAGCAACCGGCATCAGCCCGGACAAGCGCGTCCACGAGCTCGACGACAACGACCTCGTTGCCCTGCGCGATCACATCGAAGCGAACTACCAGACCGAGGGCGACCTGCGTCGTACGGTCACCGGTGACATTCGCCGCAAGATGGAGATCGGCAGCTACCAGGGCCGTCGCCACCGTGCGCACCTGCCCGTTCGTGGCCAGCGCACCAAGACCAACGCGCGTACCCGCAAGGGCCCCAAGCGCACCGTCGCCGGAAAGAAGAAGTGATAGCGCATGCCTCCTAAGACAGCTGGCAAGAAGGTTCGCCGCAAGGAGAAGAAGAACGTCGCTCAGGGCGAGGCCCACATCAAGAGCACGTTCAACAACACCCACGTCACCATCACGGATCCTTCGGGCGCCGTGATCGCATGGGCCTCCGGCGGAACCGTCGGATTCAAGGGCTCGCGCAAGTCGACGCCGTTCGCAGCCGGTATGGCTGCCGAGTCGGCCGGTCGCCAGGCGATGGAGCACGGGATGAAGAAGGTCGACGTCTTCGTGAAGGGCCCCGGTTCGGGCCGCGAGACGGCGATCCGGTCGCTGAGCGGAGTCGGCCTCGAGGTCGGCACCATCTCCGACGTGACCCCCAGCCCCCACAACGGCTGCCGTCCTCCCAAGCACCGTCGTCTCTGACGACCTGCCCACGACTTACACAGTTTTCCTAGGAGCTATCAACCATGGCCCGTTACACCGGACCTCTCACCAAGAAGTCGCGCCGTCTCGGCATCGACCTCGTCGGTGGTGACGCTGCATTCGAAAAGCGTCCTTACCCTCCCGGCCAGCACGGCCGCGCGCGCGTCAAGGAGTCGGAGTACCGCAACCAGCTGCTCGAGAAGCAGAAGGCGCGTTACACCTACGGAGTGCTCGAGAAGCAGTTCCGCAAGTACTACGAGCTCGCCTCGCGTCGTCCCGGCAAGACCGGCGACAACCTGCTGCAGATCCTCGAGTCGCGCCTCGACAACGTCGTCTACCGTGCGGGCTTCGCTCGTACGCGTCGTCACGCCCGCCAGCTCGTCAACCACGGACACTTCGTGGTCAACGGCGTCAAGACCGACATCCCGTCGTTCCAGGTGAGCAAGCACGACATCATCGACGTCAAGACCAAGTCGCTGGAGACCACGCCGTTCATCGTTGCGCGTGAGACCCACGACCGCGACACCGTGCCGGCATGGCTCGATGTCGCTCCCGAGCGCGGTCGGATTCTCGTGCACAGCCAGCCGGTGCGCGAGCAGATCACGGTCCCGATCAACGAACAGCTGATCGTGGAGTTCTACTCCAAGATCTGATCTGGCCCACTCTCACCAGAGAAAACAACCCGGACCTTCAAATAGAGGTTGGTCCGGAAAGGAAGAAACAATGCTCATCGCCCAGCGCCCCGCCCTGTCCGAAGAGGTCGTTGACGAGTTCCGTTCGCGGTTCGTCATCGAGCCCCTGGAGCCCGGCTTCGGCTACACCCTCGGCAACTCCCTGCGTCGTACGCTCCTGTCGTCGATCCCGGGTGCGGCCGTCACGTCGATCAAGATCGACGGTGTCCTGCACGAGTTCTCGACCGTCCCCGGCGTGACCGAGGACGTCACCGAGATCATCCTCAACCTCAAGGAGCTTGTCGTCTCTTCGGAGAACGACGAGCCCGTCGTGATGTACCTCCGCAAGGAGGGCTCCGGTGAAGTGACCGCCGCCGACATCCAGCCCCCGGCTGGTGTCGAGGTCCACAACCCCGACCTGCACATCGCGACGCTCAACGCCAAGGGCAAGATCGAGATCGAGCTCGTCGTCGAGCGTGGCCGTGGCTACGTCTCGGCCGTGCAGAACAAGTCCGGTGACGAAGAGATCGGCCGTATGCCGGTCGACTCGATCTACTCGCCGGTCCTCAAGGTGACCTACAAGGTCGAGGCAACCCGAGTCGAGCAGCGTACGGACTTCGACAAGCTCGTCATCGATGTCGAGACCAAGAAGTCGATCCTGCCGCGTGACGCGATCGCGTCGGCCGGTTCCACCCTGGTGGAGCTGTTCGGCCTGGCTCGTGAGCTCAACGTCGAGGCCGAGGGCATCGACATCGGACCGTCGCCGGTCGACGAGCAGCTCGCTGCCGACCTGGCTCTGCCGATCGAGGACCTCAACTTCACGGTGCGCTCCTACAACTGCCTCAAGCGCGAGGGCATCCACACCGTGGGTGAGCTCATCACGCGCTCGGAGCAGGACCTGCTCGACATTCGCAACTTCGGTTCGAAGTCGATCGACGAGGTCAAGGCCAAGCTCGCCGAGATGGGCCTCGCGCTCAAGGACAGCCCGGCTGGTTTCGACCCGTCGGCCGTCATCGACGCCTACGACGACGACGCCAGCTTCGCCGAGGACGAGCAGTACTGAGTACTGCCCGTCCTTGACGGCTCAGCCCGAACAATTTTGGAGACGAAACCATGCCCACCCCCACCAAGGGACCTCGCCTCGGCGGTAGCCCGGCCCACCAGCGTCTGATCCTCGCCAACCTCGCGCAGAACCTGTTCGAGCACGGCAAGATCACGACGACCGAGGCCAAGGCCCGTCGCCTGCGTCCCTACGCAGAGGCGCTCATCACCAAGGCCAAGACCGACACGGTGGCCAACCGCCGCCAGGTCGTCAAGGTCATCCGTGACAAGAGCATCCTGCACACGCTGTTCACCGAGATCGGTCCCGCCATGGCGACCCGTCCCGGCGGCTACACGCGCATCACGAAGGTCGCGCCGCGCAAGGGCGACAACGCCCCCATGGCCGTCATCGAGATCGTCGAGGCCAAGCAGTTCGGCGCGCAGAACCAGACGCCCAAGAAGGTCAAGGCTGCTCCCAAGGCTGCCGCGCCCGTCGAGGAGCCGGCTGTCGAGGAGACCGAGGTCGTCGAGACCGAGGACATCGGCACCGACGTCCCGGTTGACGCCACCGACGACGCTGCCGAGGCAGCTGAGACGGTCGCCGAGGCCACCGAGGAGGCTCCTGCAGAGGAGACCACCGAGGACGACGCCAAGTAGGCATCAGCTCGTCAGGAAGCCCGTCACCGCAAGGTGGCGGGCTTCCTGCATGTGCAGCGGTGAAAGCCGGTCGCCTTTCTGTCGAATCCGTCACGAAGTGGCACCGGCCGCTGCTAGATTTGGGCGCCGGCCGCCGCCTTTCAGAGCTGCCGATCACCTCGGGAGATTCTGCATGCACGTGCTGGCTGTTCGCCGCTCATTCGCCCTGCTCGCCGTCGGCGCACTGACCACCACAGGCCTGGTCCTCGGCCCGGTCGCCGCCGAGACACCATCACCTGCTCCGGCGCCAGTTCGCAAGAGCGCGCCGGTCATGGCGGCCGGCATCATCGTGACGACAACGGGATCCGCGCCGAGCGCGGCGACGCTGCGCAAGGCCGACAGCGTGCTGGGCGACGACAACGACGTCGCCAAGGTCCTGAAGCGCGGCGGCAACACGTCGGTCCTGTTCACGAGCGATCGCCTGTCCGGTGCCGAGGCGAAGACGCTGGCGGCCGAGCTGCTGTCGCGGCCCGAGGTCGTGTCGGCGTCGCCCAACTACATCCGACGCGCCTACGCCGACTCGCCGGTCGTCACCGATGACCCCGACTTCGCGAGCCTGAAGCAGATCTGGGACCCGCGCGACAAGACCGACGCCAAGGTCAAGACCGTCCTCGGCTCGACCAACAAGTTCCCCACCGGCGGCTACAGCTCGAAGGCGCCGGCCCTCTGGGGCACCACAAAGGGCTCCGGCGAGGTCGTCGCGGTCATCGACACCGGGATCACGAGCCACCCGGAGCTCGACTCCCAGGTCCTGCCGGGCTATGACTTCGTATCGCAGTACTACGACGACTCGATCGGACTCGAGGACACCGGCCGCGACGGCGATGGCCGCGACGCCGACCCCAGCGACATGGGTGACTGGGAGGAAGCCGACTACTGCTATCCGGACAGTGAGGCCTATGACAGCTCATGGCACGGGACGCACGTCGCCGGGATCATTGCAGCAGAAGGCGACAACGCCCAAGGCATCGTCGGTGTCGCACCGTCGGTCAAGATCCTGCCCGTACGCGTGCTCGGCCTGTGTGGAGGCAACCGACCTGGACATCGCCGACGGCATTCGCTGGGCCGCGGGTCTGAGCGTCCCCGGCGCCCCGGTCAACCCGCACCCCGCTGACGTCATCAACCTGTCCATCGGCGGCTATCGGCAAGTGCTCCGACTCGCCCTCTGTGTCGAGTGCGCTTGCGGCCGCACAGGCCAGTGGCGCGGTCGTCGTCGCTGCCGCCGGCAACGACGGCGTTGACATCGTCAAGAACCCGACCTTCATCGCGACATGCCCCGGAGTGATCTCGGTCGGCGCCACGAGCGAGTACGGGGACCGGGCCGGCTACCTCGATCGGCACCAAGAAGGTCGATCTACTCCAACTACGGCAAGACGCTCGACATCTCGGCTCCCGGTGGCGACTCGTTCTGGGACAACCGCGGGATCCTGTCCACCGTCAACACCGGCACCACGAGCCCGGTCGGCCCGGGCTATGCGGAGTACGAAGGAACCAGCATGGCCGCCCCCGTCGTCGCGGCGGCAGCGGCGCTCATCCGCTCGACCGGCACGTTCACGCCTGCGCAGACCGAGGCCGCCCTGAAGGCAGCAGTCGCACCGTTCCCGACCGGCAAGTCGTCGTCGTTCAAGAAGTGCACGACGTCGATCTGCGGCAAGGGGATCCTGGACCTCAGCAAGGTCGTGGCCCCCACGGCCGGCGCCTCGATCAGCGGGTCGCTCGCGATCAACGAGACCCTGACGGCAGTGCCCGGCACCTGGAGCGTCAAGCCGGCAGCATTCAAGTACCAGTGGCTCCGCGATGACGTCGCCGTCGCGGGCGCCACTGCCGCGACCTACAAGGTGAGCGCCGCTGACATCGGTCACTCGCTGCACGTGCGCATCAGCCCGTCGACCGGGGCTTTCGCGCCGGCGAACGTCGTGGCGCACACGGAACCCGCCGATGCCGTCGTTTCCGACGGACCGCCCGTGAGCATGACCGGCCTGCCGACGTCGACGAAGTACGGCGTCCCGGCGACCGTGACCGTCAAGGTGGGCACGGATGTCGCGCCGGTCGATGGCCCGGTGGAGCTTCGCCGAGGCAGCACCGTCGTGGCCACCGGAACGGCCGTCAACGGCACGGCCGAGATCGTCGTGCCGGGAACCTCATGGGCGATCGGTGCGAATGCGATTCGCGCGGCTTACCTCGGCAACGGCGTCGACGGTCCGATGTCGACCCTTCCCAAGACCGTGACGGTCGCCAAGGCGACGTCGGCGATCACGATCACGCTGCCGGCGACGGTCAAGACCACGCGAGCAGGCAACGCTGACGGCGACCGTGACGGTTGCGGGCATCGCCGACGTCCCCGGTGAGCTCCAGGTGTACGACGGCTCCAAGAAGATCGCGACGTGGACGCTGGGGGCCGGCGACGGTGGCACCAAGACGGACCTGCTCCCCAAGATCACCAAGAAGGGCAGCCACAAGATCAAGGTCGTCTACATGGGCACCGCGAACATCACGGGCAAGACGTCGTCGGTCAAGACGCTGAAGGTGAGCTGACGACCAGGATCCGGAAACCCTTCTCGCTGGCGACGCGTTCGGTCGGATAGCCCTGTCCGATCAGCCATGCGCTGAAGGGAGTCGGCGCCGAGGTTCTTGCCGACCACCAGGCGGGCCACGCCGTCCGGCGAGAGGCGGGGGAGCCAGCGCAGGAGCAGGTCGTGGAGGGCCTGCTTGCCGATGCGGATCGGCGGGTTGGACCAGATCTGGTCGAACACCAGATCGGCCGGCACGTCGTCGGGCAGCGCCGTCTGGACCGTGACTCCGAGGCGTGAGGCGTTGAGGGCGGTGAGCTCGAGCGCGCGCTCGTTGGTGTCCGTCGCCCATACGGTCGCCCCGGTGCCGGCCAGCGCGCAGGCGATCGGACCCCAGCCGCAGCCGAGGTCGAGGATCGTCCCGCCGTCGGGCGGGGTCGAGCTGCGCAGCAGCACGGCGGTCGCCTTGTCGAGGCCGTCGTGCGAGAAGACGCCGGCCGACGTCGTGAACGTCAGCTCCTTGCCCCAGATGCGTGCCGTGATGTCCTGCCGCTTGTCGGGGGTCGACGGCGTCGCGTCGAAGTAGTGGTCCGGCACCCGCCCATTGTCTCAGCAGGTCTGATGGACGTAGCCCGCAGCGCCGCGCGGGACGACGTCGCGGTCGCGCAGCATGATCGAGATGTCGCCGGACCGGGCGGCGCAGGCGCGCTCGTACGCTTTGCGGCCGTTGTCGGTGTACTCGATCTCGATGACCCTGCGCCCGTACGTCCTGGTGTAGGCGTCGCACTCGCGGTAGACCTCGCACTCCTCGGCGACGGCGAAGTCGAAGCCGAGGCGCTCGAGCCGACAGCTCCGGCGTGTTCTTCTGGGCGATGGCGAGACGTGCCTGATGTGCGTCTCGGATCAGGAGCTTGGCGAATGCCGCCGCATGCTCCTCGCGGAGGAGGCCGTGCGACCGGGTCCACGAGTCGAGGTTGTCGGGCTCGACGCCCTGGAAGCCGTCGGCGGCGCATCCGTCGAACCATGCCCTGACCACCTTGGCGAGAGCTGCCCGCTTCGCTGGCCGTGCGGATGTCGAGCAGGATCTCGTCCGGCCAGCCGGGATCGCGCACCAGCCGGCCGGTCGAGGGGTCGCGCAACAGGAGCTCCGGGTGCTCGCTCCTTCCACCACGAGTCGGAGCCGGGCTGGGTCTGGAACGCGTTGACGTAACAGATCGAGTAGCGCCCGTTCGCCGGTGGATCAGTGCGATCGCGGACGACGATCTGGACGTCCGCCGCTGGGGCGTACGCGCCACCGAGCTGGTAGTCGGCGATGCCGGCCGTCGGGGGCGACGGGTGAGCCACCAGGGCGATCAGCGCGAGGAGCGCAGCGAGGAAGTCGCTCACTGTGCGTGGCGCTTGCGCAGCGTCGCCGGGGCGGCGATGTGCCAGGCGTCGGCGATGAGCTCGAACAGCTCATCTGGTTGGGCCAGGTCGAGGTTGACCGCGCACATAGTTGTAGCCGTCGAAGTGCGGGGTCGTGTAGTACGCCGGGTCGTCGCCACCGACGAGGGCGACCTTGTCGATCGCGGAGCACTTGATCGGCGAGCCCGCCCTCGGCCTCCGAACGGAGTCGAGCCATGAGCTTGCCGGCGACCTTGAGCGACGGAGTCCCGTAGGACGTCGTCTCGGCGACCTCGGGCAGCGTCACGGCGTACGCCACGACGTCCTCCCAGGTCACCACGACCTCAGTGTCGCAGGCATCCGGCCAGAACTGGACTGACGATGAGGGCGGTACAGCTCACTCGTCCCTCCGTCGGCGCGACTCGGCGGCACGCGCTGCGAGCCCTGCGTCGTCGGGATAGACGACCTCCTCGAGCACCAGGCCGTGCGGCGGCATCACCATGACCCGGGCGTCGCGCGCGGCACTGGCCAGCACCGCGGTGGACCACTCGGGCTCATACCGACGCTCTCCGACCGCGACCAGCAAGCCCATCAGCGACCGCACCATCGAGTGGCAGAACGCATCCGCGCGCACCGTCGTCTCGAGGTGGTCGCCGGTACGTGTGGTGCTGAGCTGCCGGAGGGTGCGGATCGTCGTGGCACCCTCGCGGCGCTTGCAGAACGCAGCGAAATCGTGCTCTCCGACCAGGCGGCCGGCGGCCGCGTTCATGGCGTCGACGTCGAGGCGGCGCGGCCAGCGGACGACCGAGGTCCTCGTCAGCGGGTCGGGTCCCGAAGGACCGTCGAACATCCGGTAGGCATAGCGGCGTTCGAGTGCTGCGAACCGGGCGTCGAAGCCCTCGGGCGCCACCGTCAGGGCGCGCAAGGTGATGTCGTCAGGCAGGAGCCGGCGCAGCCGGCGCTCGAGGTGACCCGGATCGACGTCGTCAAGGTCGACGTGGGCGACCTGTCCGCGCGCGTGCACGCCGGCGTCGGTGCGGCCCGCGCACGTCAGCTGCGCGGATCGGGGGAGTCGCAAGATCATGGCGATCGCGGCCTCGACCTCGCCCTGGACGGTGCGGAGGCCCGGTTGGGTGGCCCAGCCCCGGAATCCGGTCCCGTCGTAGGACAGGTCCAACCTCAGTCGCATGTGACGCCTTTCAGCTGGCTATTTCGAACTATTTTGCGGTCTACGGCCCGATACCCGAGCAGACGCGGCGCACATAGACCACGATGGTGGACGGTGAACTCCCGGATCACCCACCAGCTCCCAATCTCGAGGTACTTCATGAAGCTTCCGTCTTTTGTCGCGGCCATCGCGTGTGGCGTCGCAATGCTCGTCGCGGTTCCGACCTCCGCAGCGTATGCCGACACGACTCTCGACACGCTCAAGGCCAGCCCGGCGCCACCCTACTTCGTGGGTGACCAGGTCAGCCTCGCGGCGAACTTCTCGGCGAGCAACAGCAAGAAGGCCAGCGTATGGAGCGACGGCGGCGACGGGACATGGGCCAAGGTCGCGGCGTTCAGCGGCAAGACGCTCAACTCCAAGGGCGACTACACGTTCACGGGTTACCCGCTGACGAAGCCGTCCGAGAAGGTCGAGGTACGCGTCGACTCCGGGTCGACTGAGATCACCGAACAAGTCCAGCTGGATGCCCAGCCGGTCGTCATCGGCACCGACGGCAACGACGGAACCTTGACCCTCGTCCAGCAGGCGGGCTCCTACATCACCGGCGACGTCCTGACGCTCAACGTCGACTACCCCGCCGCCGGCAAGGTCACGCTCTGGACTGACGGTGGCAACGGCACGTGGGCCCCGCTGGGATCGGCCTACACCAACCAGAACCTCTCGTCGGCCGGCGACAAGACCTTCACCGTGCCTTCGACGGCTCAGAAGCTGCAGGCGCGTACGTCCACGGGCCTCCTGACCAACATCGTGGACGTCGTGCCGGTCCCGGCGACCGCGTCGGCACCGGTGTTCTCGAGCGACCAGAAGACCGTCACGGCTCAGTTCGACCAGCCGCGCTCGGGTCGGGCCGCCGTGCTCGAGGTGCGCGAGATCTTCACCGCCGAGACGTCGGAGACCGACGCCGTCAATCGCCCGTGCAAGCAGATGGACGACGGACAGGGCCTGCCCGACTGCCTCGGGCCGTGGAAGACACGAGCGAGCTCCAAGCAGGACGCCAACGGGCTCGCGAAGTTCACGGTCAGCTCGCCCTACCTCGTGCCTCACCCGTACCGGGTGCGTTCCGGCGAGGCGATCAGCCCCGAGGTGAAGCCTGCGGCCCTTCCGCTGCCCACGAAGAACACCGGCCTGCCGCAGGTGTACTTCAACACGTACGAGGGCGACACGGTGAACACCCGGACGCGCTACTTCGAGGGACAGTTCACCATGAGCATCCCGGGCGACAACGGGGAGCCTGAGTGCACCGCAGTCGCACCGATCACCAAGTCGACGATGAAGGGCCGCGGCAACTATTCGTGGAGCTTCAAGAAGAAGGGCTACACGCTCAAGATCGACAAGGCGACGAACCTGTGCGGGATGGGCGCCAGCAAGAAGTGGGCCCTCATCGCGAACCACTACGACAAGTCGCTGATGCGCAACCAGGTCGCGCTCAACCTCGGCAGCAAGTTCACCAACTTGTGGACGCCCAAGGCCAAGCCGGTCGACTTCTTCATGAACGGCTCCTACCTCGGCACCTACATGCTGGTCGAGCGGGTGTCGATCCAGAAGGCCAAGCCGAACGCCGACCCCAGCAAGGACGTCCCGGCTCGGATCGACATCGATGACCTGAAGGACGCGTATCCCAATGGCGACGACCCGGCCAACATCACCGGCGGCTACGTCATGGAGTGGGACTTCCGCAAGGGAGCCGACGTCAACATCAGCGTCAACTCGCACGGTTATGTCGGGTTGAAGGATCCGGAGAACGATCTCGATCGCGAGGGCAACAAGACGGAAAAGAGCGTCACCTCCAATCAGCGCAAGTACATCGAGGGCTATCTGGAAGATGCCGACGACGCGCTCTACGGCTCCAAGTCGAGTGATCCCGATGTCGGATGGCGCAAGTACATCGACGAGGCTTCGGCGGTCGACTACTACCTCGCGATGGAGTTCCTCAAGCCGGTTGACGGCAACATGTGGGCGAGCGTCTACATGTACAAGCCGCGCAACGAGAAGATCAAGTTCGGGCCCGCTGTGGGACTTCGACCTCGGTCTCGGTTCGGCCAACCGCGACGGCAACACCGTGGGTACGAGTGGCTGGTACCTGCGCAACGTCGTCAGCACGACTGCCAAGCAGACCACGACGACCTGGTTCAACCAGCTCAACAAGGACGCGAGCTTCCGCAAGGCGGTCAGTAACCGCTGGAACGAGCTGTACCCGAATCTCAGCTCGACCGCTTTCATCGCTCAGCAGAAGTCCCTCATGGCACGCTCCGCGGCCGAGAACTTCAAGAAGTGGAGCTACAGCGAGCGGATCAGCTCGGTGCAGGTCTTCAAGGGCTCCTGGAGCAAGGACGTCGACTACGTCAGTTCGTGGATGAGTGGCCGGCGCTCCTGGCTGAACGGGCAGTACTGAGGTCGTACCGCTGAGGCGGCGGACGGGTGGGCTTGACGCTCACCCGTCCGCCGTTTCAGCGTCCGGCGTCAGCGCCAGGAGTAGAAGGACCAGGCGCCCAGGGCTGCGCCCACGACGCCCAGGGCCAGGTAGATGCCCCACCACATCGCGGGTTCTGATGGCTTGCTGCTGGCACCCTTGCCAGACGTCCACATCGTGCCGCGGGACACGATGATCGCCACGAGCCCGGGCAGTGCCATCAGCTCGAACACGATGCCGCAGATCAGCCAGCCCGGGTCGACGCCGCCGGGCCACTTGATGGCGTACTCCAGGAAGTTCCAGCCCAGTGAGCCGAACAGGATCGTCCACATCGGCACCAGGAGATTGGGCGCATTGATGCTCACCGCGATGAACGTCCCGACAAAGGTCGCCACGATCATGAGCGGGATCGCGATGCCGATGAACCCGGCGCCGCCGGGACACGGCTGCGCGCTGACATAGGGGCCACCGTCTGCGCACGAGCCGCCGACCTCCATGACGGCTCGCATGCTGAGGAACGCCCACGTCAAGGTGAGGGCAAGGACCACCACGCTGACCAGCAGCGCCGTGAGCCTGCGGACGGGTACGGCAGCCTGCGTGTCACTCATGTCGTCACTCTGGCAGAGCGAAGGTGTTGCTGGTCACCGATCGCGACCAAAAAGTCAGGCGAAGCCCCTACTGGGCCCAGCGCTTTTCGGCCGGAACGAAGTCGAGGCGACGGTCACCCGTGTAGATCTGCTTGGGGCGGGCGATCTTCTGCTCCTTGTCGTCCACCAGCTCGAGCCACTGGGCGAGCCAGCCGGCCGTACGCGGGATCGCGAACAGGACCGTGAACATCTCGGGCGGGAACTGCAGCGCCTCGTAGATCAGGCCTGAGTAGAAGTCGACGTTGGGGTAGAGCTTGCGCGAGATGAAGTAGTCGTCCTCGAGGGCGATCCGCTCGAGCTCCTGGGCGATCTCCAGCAGCGGGTTGACCCCGGTGACCTCGAAGACGTCGTCGACGGCCTTCTTGATGATCGTGGCGCGCGGGTCGAAGTTCTTGTAGACCCGGTGACCGAAGCCCATGAGCTTCTCGTCGCCCTTCTTGACGCCCTCGATGAACGCGGGGATCTTGTCAGGCGTACCGATGCGCTTGAGCATCTTGAGCACGGCCTCGTTGGCGCCACCGTGGAGGGGCCCGTAGAGGGCGGCGATGCCGGCGCTGACGGCCGAGTAGGGGTCGACCTCGCTGGAGCCCACCGAGCGTACGGCGTTGGTCGAGCAGTTCTGCTCGTGGTCGGCGTGCAGGATGAACAGCACCTCGAGGGCCTTGGACAGCCGCGGGTCGGGGTTGTACTTCTGCTCGCTCATCTTGAACAGCATCGACAGGAAGTTCTCGGTGTAGGTCAGGTCGTTGTCGGGATAGACGTACGGCTTGCCCTGCGCGTGACGGAACGACCATGCGCCGAGCGTCGGCATCTTGGCGATCAGCCGGACGACCTGGTCGTGCCGGATGGCGGGATCCTTGATGTTGCGGGCCTCGGGGTAGAACGTCGACAGCGCGCCGACGCTCGACAGCAGCATGCCCATGGGGTGCGCGTCGTAGCGGAAGCCCTGGAGCTGCGACTTGAGGTTCTCGTGCACGAACGTGTGGAACGTGATCTCGTGCACCCACTGCTCGTGCTGCTCCTCGGTCGGCAGCTCGCCGTGGATCAGCAGGTAGGCGACCTCGAGGAACGTCGAGTTCTCAGCGAGCTGCTCGATCGGGTAGCCGCGATACTCGAGAATGCCCTTGTCGCCGTCGATGTAGGTGACGGCGCTGCGGGTCGAGGCGGTGTTGGTGAACCCCGGGTCGTAGACCGCGAGGCCCGGGATGTCCTCCGATTTTCCGATCTTGCCGAAGTCACTCGCGCGGACGGTGCCGTCGGTGATCGGGAGCTCGTACTCCTCGCCCGTCCGGTTGTCGCGGACGGTCAATGTCTGGTTTTCGGTCACGATGGGTCTCCTGTGACGGCGGGGAAATGCCCTGCTGCGAGGTGGTGCAGCACTCAACCAACTTAGTGCGGCCACCGAATTCACACGATCTGGGGTCTTCAGTGTGAGACGGCGGCCTTACTCGTTTTGACCCAAGTGGCCGCTGCCGGTTAACCTTGTGTGTCGTGTCTCCGTCGGCTTGACCCGCGGAAACGACCACCGAAAGTTTTGATCTACCCGCCACACCACCAAAGAACGAGAAGGTCACGCCGTGCGCACGTTCAGCCCCAAGCCGTCTGACATCACCCGTCAGTGGCACGTCATCGACGCCGAGGACATCGTCCTGGGCCGTCTCGCCGTCCAGGCTGCGACGCTGCTCCGCGGCAAGCACAAGCCGACCTACGCACCTCACGTCGACGGTGGCGACTTCGTCATCATCGTCAACGCCGAGAAGGTCGCCCTGTCGGGCAACAAGCGCACCGACAAGCTGGCCTACCGTCACAGCGGCTACCCGGGTGGACTCAAGTCCATCGCCTACGGTGACCTGCTCGACAAGGATGCCCGCAAGGCGATCGAGAAGTCGGTCCGCGGCATGCTCCCCAAGAACCGTCTGGGTGATCAGCTGATCACGAAGCTCAAGGTCTACTCCGGCCCCGAGCACCCGCACCACGCCCAGAAGCCCCAGCCGTTCGAGATCACGCAGATCTCCCAGTAAAGAAGAGCATCGTGACTGAGACCACCACCGAAGAGACCGAGTTCGAGACCAACGCCGAGGGTGTTGCATACACCTCCGAGACCGTTGGCTCCGCTGTCACCTCCGACAAGCCCGCGACGATCGCTCCGGGTGCTGCAACCGGCCGTCGCAAGGAAGCCATCGCGCGCGTCCGCATCGTTCCGGGCACCGGCGTGTGGACCGTCAACGGCAAGCCGCTCGAGGAGTACCTCCCCAACAAGCTGCACCAGCAGATTGCCAAGGAAGCCTTCGCCGAGACCGGTCTGCAGGACCGCTTCGACGTCATCGCCCGTGTCACGGGTGGCGGCATGACCGGCCAGGCCGGCGCGCTTCGCCTCGGTGTGGCCCGCTCGCTCAACCAGATCGACGAAGAGGTCAACCGCCCGGTCCTCAAGAAGGCCGGACTGCTGACGCGCGACTCGCGCATCAAGGAGCGCAAGAAGGCCGGTCTCAAGAAGGCCCGTAAGGCTCCGCAGTACAGCAAGCGCTAAACCCGACGCTGTGGGTCGGATCTTTGGTACGGACGGGGTTCGCGGTCTCGCGAACCGCGACCTGACCGCAGAACTGGCTGTCGACCTCGCGGTCGCAGCGGCCCACATCCTCGGCGAGGTCGGTGCCTTTGCCGACCAACGTCCGACCGCAGTCGTAGCCCGCGATCCCCGCGCCTCAGGAGAGTTCCTGGAGGCCGCGGTGGTCGCGGGTCTTGCGTCTGCGGGCGTTGACGTGCACCGGCTCGGCGTCGTGCCGACCCCTGGTGCGGCCTACCTGACGTCCTACCTCCAGGCCGACATGGGCGTCATGATCTCGGCCAGCCACAACCCCATGCCCGACAACGGCATCAAGTTCCTGGCGCGCGGAGGTCTCAAGCTCGATGACGATCTCGAGCTGCAGATCGAGGAACGCCTCGAAGAGCCGTGGGACCGGCCGACAGGCTCCGACGTCGGTCGCATCGGCGACAGCCACGCGGGCGTGGGGGCGTACGTCAAGCACCTGGTCGCATCTGCTCCCGGACGTCTCGACGGCCTGACGATCGTGCTCGACTGCGCCAACGGCGCGGCATACGAGGTCGGACCCCAGGTGTTCGAGCAGCTCGGCGCCACGGTCATCGCGATCCATGCCGAGCCCGACGGTCTCAACATCAACCTCAACTGCGGCTCGACGCACCTGGACGACCTGCAGAAGGCGGTGCTTCACCACGGCGCCGATGCCGGGTTCGCCTTCGACGGCGATGCGGATCGTTGCCTGGCCGTCGACCATTCCGGCGCGGTCGTCGACGGCGACCAGATCCTGGCGATCCTCGGCATCGCGGCTCGCGATGCCGGCCGCCTGACGGATGACACGGTCGTGGCGACCGTCATGAGCAACCTCGGCTTCGTGCAGGCCCTTCACGCCGCCGGCATCACGGTCATCCAGACCGCCGTCGGCGATCGCTACGTCCTCGAGGCGATGCGTTCGGGCGGGTTCAACCTCGGCGGCGAGCAGTCCGGGCACGTCATCATGGCCGACTTCGCCACGACGGGCGACGGAGTCCTGACTGCCGTGCACCTCGCCTCTCGCATCCGCGAGACCGGCCGGTCGCTCGAGGACCTCGCCTCGGTGATGACGCGGCTGCCTCAGGTGCTGATCAACGTTCCTGACGTCGACAAGGCCCGCGCCGACACCGACCCCGTGCTGCAGGGCGAGGTCGCGATCGCCGCGGCGCGTCTCGGCAGCAGCGGACGGGTGCTGCTGCGCCAGTCCGGCACGGAGCCGCTCGTCCGGGTCATGGTCGAGGCGGCGACGCACGACGAGGCATACGACGTCGCCCAGCACCTCGCGGCCGTCGTGCGCTCGACCCTCGCGCTGCAGACCTAGCGCTCTGACCAGACCCCGAGCTCATTGCCGCTGGGGTCGAGGAAGTGGAACCGGCGACCGCCAGGGAATTCGTAAGGGCCCTCGACGACCTCGCCGCCGGCTGCTGTGACTGCCGTGACGGTGGCGTCGAGATCGGTTGAGAACAGCAGCACGAGCGAGCCGCCCCGACCCGGAGTCGCCTCGCCATTCAGGCCGCCGACCTCGCTGCCGGCCTCGGTGCCCTGGATGCCGGCATAGGTGGGGCCGTAGTCATTGAACGCCCAGCCGAATGCGTCGGCGTAGAAGTCCTTGGCGCGTGCGACGTCGCTCGCGGGCAGCTCGATGTAGTCGATGCGGTGGTGCTCGTGCGTGGTCATGCCCCCATGCTGTCGTGCCCCTCGGACACATTCATAGACTTCCGGGATGACGACGGTCGAGCCGCTGGACCCCACGGACGACGAGCAGTTCGCGGCCTATCACGCGGCGTACGCCGGAGGGCACTCCGAAGAGTGGGAGCGGCCCTACACAGCTCGTGAGCAGCGAGCCGAGCTGCTCCTGGATGCGCCGCACGTCGACATCCACGGCGTCCTCGCCCGCGACGACTCGGGCGCCGTGGTCGGCATGGGCTATCTCGAGATGCCGCAGAAGGACAACCTCGATCTGGGCTACATCGACGTCGTCGTCCTGCCGGAACACCGTCGCCTCGGGCACGGTTCGGCGGTGTTGGCGCGGCTCGACGAGATCGCCCGAGCTGCGGGCCGCCACACGCTGTTCGCCGAAGTGCGGTGGGATGTCGGACACGACGGCTCAGGGCACACCGCGTTCGCCGAGGCGAGGGGATTTCGGCGCGACCTGGTCGATGCCCATCGAGTCCTGACCCTGCCGGCCGAGATGCCACCCGCGCCGCCGCGCGACGAGTACGTGCTGCACGCGTGGCGCGGGCCGTGCCCAGAGGAGTGGATCGACCAGTACGCGCACCTGCTGACGCTCATCGTCCAGGAGGCGCCGTCGGGCGACTATCCGCTCGAGAACGAGTTCTTCGACCGGGCACGCATACGCTCCGACGAGCAGCTGCTGGTGGAGCAGGGGCGCGTCATGCAGGTCGTCGCGGCGGTGTCTCCTGACGGAGTCCTGGCCGGCCACACGCAGCTGGTGTTCTCCGAGAGCGATCCGACCGACGCCTACCAGTGGGACACCCTCGTGCTGCGAGACCACCGTGGGCATGGGCTCGGGCTCTCGCTCAAGGTGCGGGCGATGCAGGAGTCTGCCGACCTGCTCGAGTCCCGGCGGTACGTCCACACGTTCAACGCGGCGAGCAACGGCCCGATGATCGCGGTCAACGAGAAGATGGGATTCCGCCAGGTCGGCTGGCTCGGGGAGTACGTCCGTACGACCTAGTGGCCGAGCGCCCGTCCGTGAACGCAGGGTGAATCCTCCTGAGATTGAGGGGAGATTAGGCCATTCCGGACACACACCGGCGCCGTCTCACCTAGGCTCGTCGAGGTTGGTCGAACGACTCGAGGCTTGGGGATATAGCCGCTCGCGTTTGCTGCCAGACACGAGAAAAGGACTCCCACCCCATGGCCCTTCGCCACGCCTCCGTCTTCGCGCGTTCGCGCACCTTCCTGTTGACCGTGGCGCTCGCCGCCGGTGGTCTGGGTTCGGTCAGCCTCACCGCGCAGAGCGCCTCGGCGGACAACTCCGACCAGCTCGTCGTCGTCGATGTCACGAACGCCGGCACCCAGGGGCTCTCCGGAGCGACTGTGCTGACGGTCAACGCCGACGGCAGTGCCACGAACACCAAGCCCGTACCGCTGCCGACGGCCGACGCCGGCGCGGCCAAGGCGTTCACCCTGAGCGGTGACTCGAACGGCAACGGTGCGCTCGCCCTGAGCGCCGATGCCACTTCGCTGTCGGTCGCTGGATATCACGCGGTCCCGGGCCCGACTGGGTTCCGGGCGTCCGCTGACCCGAAGAACACCACGGCACTTCAGATCCAGCGGATGGTCGCGAGGATCTCGACCACCGGCGGAGCAGCGGCGGTCGACACGTCGACGGTGCTCAGCACGAACACGCTCATTGGCGAGCGCGCCGCGCGCCGCGGTGAGCACGCGACGGCCAGAGCTTCTATGTCTCCGGCAACGGTGATTCCGACACGCCGAAGGCCGGCGTCATCAAGGTCCCCCTTGGCGCTGCGTCCAAGATCCAGATCACCGATTCCAACCAGAAGAACGTTCGACAGATCCAGATCGCTGGCAACCAGCTGTACGCGACGTCGGACAACCCAATCTCTTGGGCTTCGGTCGATTCAACACCGCCGGCCTTCCGACGTCGGCGACGTCGGCTATTGCACTGGACGGCACGATCGTCGGCGCGACGGCACCGTCCAAGGACTACGTGCCGGACGCGATGCTGCTGCTCCACACCGGTGCGAACTCATCGTCCTCGACGGTGATCGACACTGCATACGTCGTCATCGACACCGACACGTCAAAGGCCATCATTGCCGGGGAGATCCGCAAGTACATCAGCACGGACGGCACGACCTGGACCAAGCAGAACTCCGTCAAGACCGGCGACTACCCCTTCCTCACGGGTCGCGTCAGCGGCGGCAACGTGCAGCTCTACCTGACCAAGGGCAGCGGCACCGGCAACAAGATCGTCGAGGTCGACGACACGACTCCGACGGGCGACTTCACCGCAAGCTCGGAGACGACAGTCGCCCAGGCGGCTGGCGGCCACGCCTTCCGTGGCGTCTCCCTGCCGCCGACCGGGTGGGATCCCGGCACGGTTTCGAGCAGCGCCCCGACGATCTCGACCGACAACTCCACTGCCGGAGGAACGCATCGGCGACGCCAACAACCCGACGCAGGACGTCAACCTCGCCGACTCCGACACTCCTGCCACCGACCTCACGGTGACCGCCACGTCGTCGAACACCAGCCGTGCTCCCGAATGCCAACATCACCTTCACAGGTGCCGGCGCGACCCGGACGGCGAAGTTCGTCCCGATCGCCAAGGGCCGGGCGACGGTGACGTTCACGGTCAAGGATCTGCAGAACAACACCGGCACCACACAGGTCTTCTATGCCGCGTCGAGCACCCCGGCGTCCGCGACCGGCCACTACTTCTATGAGTCGAGCGATCTCTCCAGCGCGGTCGACGTGGGCAACGGCCACACGCTCGCGGTCAGCTCCGAGGACAGCACGCTGCGCCTCTACAAGCAGAACCAGTCGGGCCGACCGGTCAAGACGTTCGACATGAGCGGGCCCGGCACGGCCGGCATCGGCAATGGCGGCGGCGACCTCGAAGGCATGACGCGCGTCGGCGACGTGCTGTACGTCATCGGCTCGCACGGCAACAACAGCGACGGTGACCTCAAGCCCAATCGCCGGGTGCTCTTCAGCGCCGCGATCACGGGTTCAGGCGCCTCGACCGACGTGACCTACATCGGCAAGTACGCCGGCCTGTGGGACGCCCTGCGCGTCTGGGACCAGGCCAACGGCAACCGCCTCAAGTTCGCCGCCGGGCAGGCTCAGGGAGTGCCGGCGAACGATCGCGAACGGCTTCAACATCGAGGGCATCGAGTTCGCCCCCGGGAGCACCTCGACGGCGTATCTCGGGTTCCGGTCTCCGCTCATCACCCACAACGGCAAGCCCAGCGCCGTGATCGTGCCGGTCACCAACGCCGACAGCCTCATCATCGGCGGCGGAACCCCCGCCTTCGGTGACCCGATCTACCTCGACCTCGGCGGGCGCACGATCCGCGAGATCCGCAAGAACAGCGACGACGAGTACCTGATCACGGCGCAGGCCGACCCGCCGACCAGCCCGCAGTGGAAGCTCTACGCCTGGGACGGCAACCCCGCCGACAGCCCGGTTGCGGTCAAGTCGCTCGACGACCCGGCTGCGACGACGACTGGCTCCTGGGAATCGATCGTCTCGGTGCCGCACCCGCTCGCATCGGGCGCCTCCGTCTCACTGGTCGCTGACTCCGGCGACAGCACCTACTACGGCGACGCGACGCACGCCACGGACGAGAGCAAGGGCCTGCAGAAGTCCTACACGGACGCCGTCACCCTCGACAGCTTCACGTCGTTCCCGACGGCCCCGCACAACGTCCACGCCGCGAAGACCACGGATGGCGCGATCAGCGTCACCTGGGACGCGGTCGGCAACGCGACGTCGTACGTCGTGACGGTCAAGGACGGCTCGACGAACGTCACAGGTTCGCCGAAGTCGGTCAACGCTCCGGCCACCTCGACGACGTTCAGCGGACTGTCCAACAAGCCGTACACCGTCACGGTCACGGCCAAGAACGCCGCAGGCGAGAGCGGCCCGTCCACTCCGGCGCAGACCGTCACACCGGACGACCAGCTCGTCAACAACACCAAGCCCACGATCACCGGCACGCCGAAGATCGACCAGACGCTGACGGTGACCCCCGGCACGTGGACGCCCAGCTCGGGCGTCACCTTCGCCTACCAGTGGTCGGCTGGCGGAGTCGACATCGACGGAGCCACGGGCACGACCCTGGTCCTCGGTGCCGACCAGGTCGGCAAGACGATCACGGTGACGGAGACGGCTTCCAAGTCGGGTTCGACCTCGGTGCCTGCGACCAGCACGGCAACCGCTGCGGTGGCATCGGGCCAGTTCCTCACGGTGGCAAAGCCGACCGTCGCCGGCTCCCCGCAGGTCGGTCAGGTGCTGGTGGCGAGTGTCGGATCCGCGATCCCCGCGGCCGACAGCTTCACCTACCGGTGGTTCTCCAGCGACAACCCGGGAACCGCGATCTCCGGTGAGACGGGCTCGACGTTCACGCCGACGTCCGCCCAGGTGGGCCAGACCATCACGGCGCAGGTCGTCGCACACCGTGCCGGGTATGTGGACGGGGTCAGCGCCAAGAGCGATCCGACCGGTGTCGTCGACCCGACGGCCGTCAGCAACTCGGTCAAGCCGAGCATCACCGGCTCGCCCGCGGTGGACTCCGAGCTGACCGCGCACGATGGCACGTGGGCTCCGGCCGGCGTCTCGTTCGCCTACCAGTGGCTCGCCGACGGCGCTGAGATCAGCAACGCGACCGGAGCGACCTTCACGCCGGACACCAGCGAGCTGGGCAAGGCGATCTCCGTGCGCGTCACCGGGTCGAAGACCAACCTGACGTCGCTCGACGCCACCAGCGACCAGACGGGTCCCGTTGCGGCGGGCGCCGTCAAGAACACGGCTGCCCCCGTCGTCTCCGGGACGGAGCGCGAGGGCCAGACGCTGTCGACCACCGACGGCAGCTGGACGCCCGCAGGCACGACCTACACGTACCAGTGGAAGGCCAACGGCACGGCGATCCCCGGTGCTCAGGCGAAGAACAGCACCTTCGTGCTGACCTCGGACGAGGTCGGAAAGACCGATCAGCGTCGACGTCACGGCGTCTGCGGTCGGCTACAGCGACGCGACCAAGGGCAGCAACTCCACGGGTCAGATCGACCCGTCGTCGGTCACCAACACGACCCCGCCCAGCATCGGGTCGGCCGCCGTCGTCGGTACGCCGATCTCGGTCGACACTGGCGCGTGGAACCCGTCGGGCGTCACGTTCGCCTATCAGTGGCTCGCTGACGGTTCCCCGATCGCCGCCGACTCCACGTCGGCGACGCTTCACTCCGACGGTCAACGAGTTCGGCAAGAAGATCTCGGTCACGGTGACCGGATCGAAGGGCGCCCTGACGCCGCTCGACAAGACCAGCAACGAGACGACGGCGGTCACCAACGCGATCGTCAACAACTCGGCGCCGGTCATCAGCGGCACGGAGCGCCAGGGCCAGACCCTGACGACGACCAACGGCACCTGGACGCCCACGCCCACCGACTTCACGTACGTCTGGAAGTCGGACGGCAACGTCATCGGCGGCGAGAGCAACAACACGCTGCTGCTCACCGCTGCCGAGGTGGACAGCCACATCACGGTCGAGGTGACGGCCGCGAAGGCGGGCTACAACTCGGCCGTCAAGGCGAGCGCGGCGACCGGCGCCATCGATCCGGCCGCCGTCTCGAACGTCACGCCGCCGAGCATCCCCGCGGCCCCGGTCGTCGGGACGCAGCTCACCGCCGATCACGGCACGTGGAAGCCGACCACCGGCATCTCGTACGCCTATCAGTGGCTCGCCGACGGCAGCAACATCGCCAATGCGACGTCGCAGACGTTCACCCCGACGGGCAACGAGAGCGGCAAGAAGCTCTCGGTGAAGGTCACTGCATCCAAGCCGGGCCTGACGTCGGACTCGGTGACGAGCGCCGAGACCTCGGCTGTCACCGGACTGCCTCCGGTGTTCGGCACGCCGACCAACCTGACGCAGACGGCGTCGACCGCGTCGACGATCACGGTGACCTGGACGAAGTCGACCGGCGCGACGCACTACCGCCTCTACCAGGGCATCGGCACGGGCACGCGTACCAAGCTCGAGGTCGGCAACGTCAACACCGCGACGTTCACCGGGCTCAAGCCCAACACGACGTACTCGATCGACATCTCGGCGTTCAAGGCGGACGGGACCCAGTCGACCTACAGCCGGCCGCGCCTGAATGCCACGACGGCTCCGCTCACGGCGCCGACCGACCTGTCGTTCTCCGAGCGTGCGGGCACGAGCATCGCGGTCACGTGGACCAAGGTTCCGGGCGTGAAGAACTACCGGATCACCCGTGGCATCGGCACCGGGACGCGGACGACTCTGGTCGTCGGCGACGTGGCCAGCGCCAACCTCACGGGGCTCAAGCACGGCCAGGCGTACTCGATCGACATCGCCGCGCTGTCGCTGGACAAGAAGTCGGCGTCACCGGCCTCGCCGAGGATCAACGTCTCGACGAGTGCGCTGCTGCCGCCGACCAAGCTCAAGGTGACCGGAGTGACCGCCACGTCGTTCACCGTGAGCTGGACCAAGGCATCCGGTGCGGCGAGCTACCGCCTCTACTACGGCATCGGCACGGGAGTGCGTACGAAGGTCGTGCTCGGTGACGTCAACACCGCCACCGTGACGGGCCTGACCAAGGGCAAGGCCTACTTGATCGACGTGGCGTCGGTCGAGCCGGATGGGGTCGGGCGCTCGTCGTACACCACGAAGGTGACGGCCACGACCAAGTAGTCGCCGCGCTCAGATCTTGCGGAGACGCACCCAGTCGACCGAGTGGTCGGGCCCCTTGCGCAGGACGAGGGATGCCCGGCCACGGGTCGACTGGATGTTCTCCCGCAGGTTGGGCAGGTTGATCGTGTCCCACAGCTGGCCGGCGCGGGCCTCAGCCTCTTCGTCGGTGAGGGCGCTGTAGCGGTGGAAGTACGACGCCGGGTCGGCGAACGCGGTCTTGCGCAGCGTCAGGAAGCGGTCGACGTACCAACGGCGCAGGTCACGGCCGGAGGCGTCGACATAGATCGAGAAGTCGAAGAAGTCGCTGACCGCGAGTCCCGGGCTGCCGTCGCCGCGGGGCCGGGCCGGCGCGAGGACGTTGAGGCCCTCGACGATCACGATGTCGGGAGCCTTGAGCGTCACGACCTCGTCGGTGCGGTCGTAGGTGAGGTGGGAGTAGACGGGTGCCGAGACGACCTCGACGCCGGACTTGACCTCCATGACGAACCGCAGCAGGGCCTTGCGGTCGTACGACTCGGGGAAGCCCTTGCGCTCGAGCAGTCCGCGGCGTTCGAGCTCGGCGTTGGGGAACAGGAACCCGTCGGTCGTGACCAGCTCGACGACCGGATGGTCGGGGGAGTGGGACGAGCAGCTCCTTGAGCAGTCGCGCCGTCGTCGACTTGCCGACGGCGACCGAGCCGGCGATGCCGATCACGAACGGCGTGCGCTGCGTCTGCGGTGCGTGGAGGAACGCCTCGGTGGCCTGATAGAGCGCCCCGGCCAGGCGTACGCGCATGCTGATGAGCTGCGTCATCGGGAGATAGACCTGCCGGACCTCTTCGAGGTCGAGCTCGTCACCGAGCCCTCGTACGCGCTCGATCTCGGCCGGCTGGAGCGGCTGTGGGGCGTCGCCGGCGAGCTTGGCCCAGGCGGCACGTTCGAGCTCGACATACGGTGACTGGTCGCGCGACATGCCACCATTCTCCCGCCTGCCTCGTATGACGGGTGCACTCGGTCCCCTCGCGGGCTCTCCCGCGTGGGTCGGAGGCGGGCCACCGCCGGTAGTCTGGACGTTGTGTGTGGAATCGTCGGTTATGTCGGACAGCGCTCTGCGCTGGACGTTGTCATGGGTGGTCTGAGGCGTCTTGAGTACCGCGGATACGACTCCGGCGGCGTCGCTCTCGTCCACGAGGGCACGATCGCGTCGGCCAAGAAGGCCGGCAAGCTCGTCAATCTCGACGCGGAGCTCGAGGCCAACCCGCTCCCCGTCGCCCATACCGGCATCGGGCACACCCGCTGGGCCACGCACGGCGCGCCCAACGACCGCAACGCGCACCCGCACCTCGACGAGACCGGGCGCATCGCGGTCGTGCACAACGGCATCATCGAGAACTTCGCGTCACTGCGCGCCGGGCTCGAGGCGGCCGGCCACGAGCTGATCTCCGAGACCGACACCGAGGTCGTCGCGCACCTGCTCCACGACGAGCTCGAGCACACCGACGACCTGTCCGAGGCCGTCCGCGCTGTGTGCCGCCGTCTGCAGGGCGCCTTCACGTTGGTGATCTGCGATGCCGACCACCCTGACGTGGTCGTCGGCGCGCGCCGCAACTCGCCGCTCGTCGTGGGTCGCGGCGAAGGCGAGAACTTCCTCGGCTCCGACGTCGCGGCGTTCATCGAGTTCACCCGCGACGCGATCGAGCTGGGCCAGGACCAGGTCGTCACGATCACGCCCGATGACATCGTCGTCACCGACTTCGACGGCAACCCGGCCGAGACCAAGGAGTATCACGTCGACTGGGACGTGTCCGCTGCCGAGAAGGGCGGCTTCGAGTGGTTCATGCTCAAGGAGATCGCCGAGCAGCCGCAGGCCGTCGCCGACACCCTGCTGGGTCGCCACTCGGTCGAGGGGCATCTGCAGCTCGACGAGATGCGGCTGTCCGACAGCGAGCTGCGCGACGTCGACCGCATCATCATCGTGGCGTGCGGCACCGCGGCCTATGCGGGACTCGTGGCGAAGTACGCGATCGAGCACTGGACCCGCATCCCGTGTGAGGTCGAGCTCGCGTCGGAGTTCCGCTATCGCGACCCGATCATCGACCGCTCGACGCTCGTCGTCTCGATCAGCCAGTCCGGCGAGACGATGGACACCCTGATGGCGGTCCGCTACGCCCGCCAGCAGAAGGCGCGCGTCCTGTCGATCTGCAACACCAACGGCTCGACGATCCCGCGCGAGTCCGACGCCGTGATCTACACCCACGCCGGACCGGAGATCGCGGTCGCCTCGACCAAGGGCTTCCTGGCTCAGATCACGGCCTGCTACCTCCTGGCGCTCTACCTGGCCCAGGTCAAGGGCACCAAGTACGGCGACGAGATCGCCCACATCATCGCCGACATCGAGAAGATCCCGGCCGGCATCCAGCGGCTGCTCGACGAGGGTGACCAGATGCGCAAGCTCGCCACCGAGCTCGCGGGCTCCAAGTCGATCCTGTTCCTCGGCCGTCACGTGGGCTACCCGGTCGCGCTCGAGGGTGCGCTCAAGCTCAAGGAGCTGGCCTACATCCACGCCGAGGGCTTCGCAGCGGGTGAGCTCAAGCACGGCCCGATCGCGGTGATCGAGCCGGGCCTGCCGGTCTTCGTCATCGTCCCGCCGAGGGGCCGCGACCAGCTGCAGGAGAAGACGGTGAGCTCGATCCAGGAGATCCGCGCCCGCGGTGCCCTGACGGTCGTGCTCGCCGAGGACGGCGACGAGGACGTCGTGCCGTACGCGGATCACCTCATCCGGCTGCCCAAGGTTCCGACGCTGTTGCAACCGCTCGTCGCGACGGTGCCCGCTGCAGATCTTCGCGAGCGAGTTCGCCAACCAGCTGGGGCACGACGTCGACCAGCCCCGCAACCTCGCCAAGTCCGTCACGGTCGAGTGACCTGAACATGACGATTCTGGGCATCGGGGTGGACGTCGTGGATCTGGCGCGGTTCGCCAGACCCTCGAACGTACGCCGACGATGCGCAGCCGGCTGTTCACCGAGTCCGAGCGCGAGCTGCCGGTCGAGTCGCTGGCCGGGCGCTTCGCCGCCAAGGAGGCGCTGGCCAAGGCGATGGGCGCGCCTTCAGGACTGTCGTGGCAGGACTTCGAGGTCGTCAACGACGCACGGGGCGCGCCCTCGTTCGCCCTGCACGGCGCCGCGCCTGAACGGTTGGTCGCCCTCGGGATCGTGACGGTGCACCTGTCGATCTCGCACGACACCAGCGTGGCGACGGCCTTCGTGGTGGCTGAATGCTGAGTGCTCACACCGTCGGCGACATCCGTGCCGCCGAGGAGGCCCTCGCGGCGACCCTTCCCGACGGTGAGCTCATGCAGAGGGCCGCGCGCGGGCTCGCCGATCGCCTCGACCTGATCCCGGCCGGCGACGTCGTGCTGTGCCTGATCGGACCGGGCAACAACGGCGGCGATGCGCTGTATGCCGCCACGCACCTGCTGGACCGCGGCGTGCGCGTCGACCTGTGCCTGCTCGACGAGGCTGCCGTGCACGCCGGTGGCCTGGCCGCGGCGACGGCTGCCGGTGCTCAGGTCGTCGGCAGCGCCGAGCGCGCAGCGGTGGTGCCTCGACGCGATCTTCGGCATCGGGGCGCGCCCGGGTCTCACCGGCAAGGCCGCCGAGTGGGCCGCCTGGATCGATGACCGCCGGCCGTACGTCTGGGCGGTCGACGTGCCGTCGGGCGTCGACGTCGATGGCGCGACGCGTGCCGGCGTCGTACGTTCGGGCGGACACGACGGTGACCTTCGGGACCTACAAGGCTGCGCTGCTCGCCGACCCGGCTGCTGCTGCCGCCGGCGCGACGTCACTGGTCGACATCGGTCTCGCGCCGCACCTCACGCTGCCCTCGATCGAGGCGATCGAGGCGTCCGACGGACACCTGCTCGACGCGGTGCTCCCCGGCGAGACGTCGCACAAGTACTCCCGCGGCGTCCTCGGCATCGCCGCCGGCTCCGCGGCGTACGCCGGAGCGGCTCACCTGTGCGTCGCGGGCGCCCAGGCCGGTCTGGCGGGGATGATCCGGTTCGTCGGCGACGCGACGCTCAGCCAGCGTGTCGTCGACCGCGCGCCCGAGGTCGTGGCGGGCCGGGGCCGCGTGCAGGCGTGGGTCGTCGGCCCGGGCAGCGGCGACGATGCCGAGTCGCAGCTGGCGATGGCTCTCGAGGACGGGGTGCCGGTCGTGGTCGACGCGAGCGCGCTGCAACACCTACCCGACGACGTTCGACGTGCCGGCGCTCCTGACTCCGCACGCCGGCGAGCTCGCCACGATGCTCGACACGACCCGCGACGCGGTCGAAGCCGATCCACTCGGCCATGCCACCGCGGCCGCTGAGCGCTGGAACGCCACGGTGCTGCTCAAGGGCCGGCGCACCCTCGTCGCCCAGTCCGGCGCGCCCACGCGGGTCAACCGCAGTGGATCGTCGTGGCTCGGCACGGCCGGCGCGGGCGACGTGCTCGCGGGCTTCGCAGGATCCCTGCTGGCCGCCGGCCTCGACCCGCGCGACGCGGGCTCGATCGCGGCCTACCTCCACGGCGTCGCCTCGGTCCGGGCCAACCCGGACGGCCCGATCGTCGCGACCGACGTGGCGTACGAGCTGCCGGCGACCGTTGCGGCATTCGTGCAGGGGAGTCTGGCGTGACCGCGCCGCAGGCCGAGGCGGTCATCGACCTCGACGCGTTCCGGGCCAACATCGCCGCGCTCAAGGCGTGCGCGCCGCAGTCGGCGTTGATGACGGTGGTGAAGGCCGACGCCTACGGCCACGGTGCGGCGCAGATGGCGCGCGCCGCGCGGCAGGCCGGCTCGGACTGGCTCGGCGTCGCCACGCTCGACGAGGCACTCGCTCTGCGCGGGCTGGGCGACACGCGGTGACCTGCTCTGCTGGCTGGCCGCGCCCGGGGCGGACTTCGCGGCGGCGATCGACGCCGGCGTCGAGGTCACCGCGTCGTCGGCCGATCAGCTCGCCGAGATCCTCGCGGCGCCGGCGTCCGTACGCCCCAAGGTCCAGCTCAAGGTCGACACCGGGCTGTCGCGCAACGGCGCGCTGGGGGAGCAGTGGACGGAGCTGGTCGCGGCAGCAGCGGTCGCGCAGATGGCTGGCGGCGTCGAGATCACCGGTGTCTGGTCGCACTTCGCGTGCGCTGACCAACCGGACCACCCGGCCAACGCCGCACAGGAGGCCGCGTTCGGCCTGGCGCGTCGACGAGCTGCGGGCGGCCGGGATCGAGCCGGCGCTGCGGCACCTGAGCAACTCCGCGGCCACCCTGACCAGGCCGTCGGCGCACCTCGACCTCGTGCGCGTCGGCATCGCGGCGTACGGCATCCGGCCCGATCCGCAGCTGGCGTACGCGACCGAGCTGACCCCCGTCATGACGCTGCGGGCGCGGCTCGCTGCGGTCAAGCGCGTGCCGGCGGGGACCAGCGTGTCGTACGGTCACACCTGGACCGCTGAGCGCGAGACGACGCTCGGGCTCGTGCCGATCGGCTACGGCGAGGGCATCCTGCGCACGGCGTCCAACCGCGCGGAGGTCGGCTTCGGCGGCGGCGCGTGCGCGTCAGGTCGGCGTGGTCTGCATGGACCAGTTCGTCGTCGACCTGGGCGACGCCGAGGCGGCCCGCGGCGACCTCGTGACGGTGTTCGGACCCGGCAGCGACGGCGAGCCGACCGCGGAGGACTGGGCCGTGGCTGCGGGCACGATCGCGTACGAGGTCGTGACCAGGCTCGGTGGCCGCATCGAACGTACGTACGTGGGGGAGGCAAGCGAGCGCAGGAGTCAGAAGTACCGGCGCAGGGTCTTCTGCAGGCGGCGGCATGAGCGGCGGCGAGTTCGCGACGACCGCCGGGCTGTGGCGGCCGGTCGTCGCGACGCTGCTCAACGGCAGGCAACGCCAGCAGCGCCGGCTGCGACGGGGCGAGGACGTCGAGTTCGGCTCGGTCCGCAGCCATCCCGTGCAGGTCACGGCGACCGACGGGGTGCAGCTCAACGTCGAGATCGACGAAGCCGAACGCAAGACCCCGACCGTCGTGTTCGTGCACGGCTGGGTCGAGTCGATCGACGTCTGGCACTACCAACGGCTCGCGCTGCGGGGCAAGGTCCGCATGGTGTTCGTCGACCTCCGTTCGCACGGGGAGTCCGGGCGCTCGCTATCACGACAACTCGTCGATCCCGCACCTCGCCGACGACCTGCGGACCGTCATCGCAGCCGTCGCGCCGCGCGGGCCGATCGTGCTCGTCGGCCACTCGATGGGCGGCATGGCGATCATGGAGCTCGCTGCGGCGGAGCCCAAGCAGTTCGGCCGCCGGGTCAAGGGTGTCGTGCTGATCAGCACGAGCTCCGGCAAGCTGATGCGCAGCAGCCCGGCCCTGCGCTACCTCGTCCCGCTGCTCCGGGTGACGTCGCCGGTGCTCGACTGGGGGCGTACGTTCAACAGCTATTCGATCGTCCGGCGCTGGGGTCTCGGGCCGAATGCGCAGGAGCGCCACGTCGACATGACCAACGAGATGCTCCTGAAGTCACCGACCCACGTCCTGATGGACTTCTACCCCAACTTCGTCACGCTCGACCTGACGGCGGGGCTCAAGGTCATGGGCAACGCGAAGACCGTCGTGATGGGCGGCACGGCCGACCTGATCACGCCGATCAAGCACAGCCGGCGCCTCGCGGAGGCGATCCCGGGCGCCAAGCTCGTCGCGCTCGAGGACGTCGGCCACATGGTGATGTTCGAGGAGCACGCCAAGGTCACCAAAGTCATCGAGGACGTCCTGGAGGACATCGCATGACCGCGCTCAACGTCATACATGCCGGGCCGGAGCACGCTCCGCAGATCGTGGACATCATCCATCGATCGTTCGGTGCCCGACCCGCGCTCGATCCGCCGTCGACGGCGTCCGAGGAGACCGTCGAGTCGGTCGCCGAGGTGCTCGGCACGGCCGGAGGTCTGCTGGTCGAGCGACGCGGCCTGCCGATGGGCGCGATGCTGTTCGACGAGTCGCGGCCCGGGCAGCTCGGGCTCAAGCGGGTCTGCGTCGACCCCGACATCCAGGCCCGCGGTGTCGCGTCGGCGATGGTCGGTGTCGCCGAGGACACCGCCGAGGAGCGTGGCAAGGACGGCATCTGGCTCGACGTGCGCGAGGAGCTGCCGGAGACCGTGCAGTTCTGGTCGCGCCGGCTCTACTACCCGGTCGGCCGCGACCGGCAGTTCATCGAGTTCGGCAAGACGCTGTGGCTCGCCCGCGAGGTGCCGACGCCCGACGAGATGCATGCCCTCGCGGCCAAGCTGTCGACGCTGCTGCGGCCCGGTGACCTGCTCGTGCTGTCGGGCGATCTCGGTGCCGGCAAGACGACGTTCACGCAGGGGCTCGGCGAGGCGCTGAGCGTACGCGGTCCCATCACGTCCCCGACGTTCGTCATCGCCCGCACGCACCCGTCACTCGCCGACGGCCCGCCGCTGGTGCACGTCGACGCCTATCGGCTCGGCAGCGCGGCCGAGCTCGACGACATCGACCTCGACGCCACGACCGAGGAAGCCGTCACGGTCGTCGAGTGGGGCGACGGCATGGCCGAGCAGCTGGCCGACAGCTGGCTGCACGTACGCATCGAGGTGCGCGGGGCCCGGCCGATCGATCCGCTCGGCACCCCGCACGAGGGCGATCTCGTCGACGAGGCCGAGCCGCGCGTCGTCACGGTCAAGCCCCACGGCTCCCGCTGGGTCGGCGTCCCGCTCCGCTCGACCCTCCTCTCCTGACCCTCGCTGACGGGTCACTTATCTCCCGCCGACGGGTCACTCTGCCCGCTGACGGGTCACTTTTGGCCCGCTGACGGGTCACTTCTGGTCCCGGTGACGGGCACAACTGACCCGTCGGGGGCGACAACTGACCCGTCGGCGGGCGACAACTGACCCGTCACGGGGGCGACTCCTGGTACACCTGACCCGTCACGGGGCAACTGAGTGACCCCGTCGGCGTTAGGGTTCAGGCGTGCTGCTGCTTGCGTTCGACACCGCCACCCCGGCCATCACGGTCGCCGTCCACGACGGCGAGCGCGTCGTCGGTGAAGCCGCCGGCGAGGGCGCCATGGCGCACGGGGAGCTGCTCGCGCCCGCGATCCGCGACGCGCTGGCCAGGCGGGTGCGACGATGGCCGACCTGACGGACGTCGCCGTCGGCGTGGGACCGGGACCGTTCACCGGCCTGCGGGTCGGCGTCGTGACGGCCCTGACGCTCGGCTCCACGCTCGACCTGACGACGCACGGCGTCTGCACGCTCGACATCATCGCCGCCGACACCCAGGTCGAGGGCGAGTTCCTCGTCGCCACCGATGCGCGGCGCAAGGAGGTCTACTGGGCCCGCTACGGCGCGGACCATGTACGCCTCGACGGTCCACATGTCGACTTTCCGGCCGAGCGTCGCGACGCGCCATCCCGACCTCCCGACGTACGGCCGCGGCGGTCAGCTCTACGACGGCGTCCTGCGCGCCGCCGGCGAGTCGCATGACCCGCGGGCCGCGGCACTCGCCCGGATCGTCGTGGCCGGCACGGCGCAGGCGCTGCCGCTCGAGCCGCTCTACCTGAGACGCCCGGACGCCGTTCCCTCGGCAGCGACCAAACGCGCATGATCCATGCCGCGATGGTCACCGAGGTCGACGCGATCACGGTGATCGAACGCGGCGTGTTTCGGCGCCGAGGCCTGGAGCGAGGCGTTGGTGTCCGCGGCGATCGAGGGCGAGCGCAACACCGTGCTGATCGACGACCTCGACGCGTACGGCACGATCTCGGTCGCCGGCGACGTCGCGGACCTCGAGCGCATCGCCGTGATGCCCTCGCGCCGCCGTCAGGGCGTCGCCCGCCAGCTCCTCGACGCGCTGTGCGCCGCCGCCGGCGCCCAAGGCGCCACCCGCATGCTGCTCGAGGTCGCTGCCGACAACGAGGCGGCGCTCGGGTTCTACGACGGCGTACGGATTCACCACGATCAGCCGGCGCGCCGGCTACTACCGTGGCGGCGTCGACGCGCTCGTCATGCAGCTCGAGCTCGAGGAGGCCCGATGAGGCAGAACTTCAGCTCGCCGTCACCGTTCGAGGACGTCGTCGGCTACTCCCGCGCCGTCCGGATCGGCGACAGCGCGTGGGTCGCCGGCACGACCGCGACGGTCGAGGGTGAGGTCGTCGGCGTCGGCGATGCGTACGAGCAGACCCGGGTCGCGTTCGGCATCGCGCTGGCGGCTCTCGCCACGGCGGGCATGGAGACGCAGCACGTCGTACGCACGCGGATGTACGTCACCGACATCGCGGACTTCGACGAGGTCGGCAGGGCGCACAAGGAGATCTTCGACGCCGTACGACCCGTCGCCACGATGGTGCAGGTCGTGGCGCTGGCCCGGCCGGAGCACCTCGTGGAGGTCGAGATCGACGCACACGTTGCATCCTGAGGGCGGCGTGTCAGGCTGGGTTCATGACCGAGACTCCAGACACCTTCGACGACGACGGCGACGGCCCCGACCAGGACGCGATCTTCGACAATCCCGACGAGACGCTGGACTCGGGCTACTCGCCGCCTGAGAGCTACCGCGGCGAGGGCTTCGGCACGACGGCGGACGAAGCGCTGCAGGGCGAGTCGCTCGACGAGCGCCTGCGGCAGGAGGAGCCCGACGCCGATCCGTACGCCGAGCAGGGCGAGGACCTCGACGACGGTGAGGTCGGCACGGCAGCGCGCGGGCCGACTGGTCGACCCCGACGAGGGCTTCGGCGAGGACACCGAGAAGGACCTCGTCGGCGAGGACGTCGGCATCGACGGCGCGGGAGCCAGCGCCGAAGAGGCCGCCGTCCACGTCGTCGAAGACGACTAGTGGCGGAGCGTCGAAGACGACTGAGCGAGGCAAGGCGTGAGCCTGCTCTCGATCATCGCTTCGGTGCACGCGTGTCCACTAGGCTGATCTGATGCGCGACTTCACGTACCCTCCGGTGATCCTGACCGCCAAGACGCTGTTCAAGGCCCTCGGCATGAAGTTCCAGATGTCAGGCACCGAGCACATCCCGCGCACCGGCGGCGCGATCCTGGCGGCCAACCACATCGGCTACGTCGACTTCATCTTCGACGGCTTCGCGGCGCACCCCAGCGGCCGGCTCGTGCGCTTCATGGCCAAGAAGGACGCGTTCGACCACAAGATCTCCGGGCCGATCATGCGCTCCCTCCACCACATCTCGGTGGACCGCGACAACGGCCAGGCGTCGTACGAGCAGGCGGTCGAGTACGCCCGCAACGGCGAGATCGTCGGGATCTTCCCCGAGGCCACGATCAGCCGCTCGTTCGAGATCAAGGAGCTCAAGACCGGCGCCGTACGCATGGCGGCCGAGGCCGGCGTCCCGCTGATCCCGATGGTGACGTGGGGGACCCAGCTGCTCAAGACCAAGGACCACCCGTCGGACCTCAAGGGTCGCGGCAAGACCATCGGCCTGCACGTCGGCGCACCGCTCGAGGTCACCGGCGAGGACCCGGTCGCCGAGACGGCGCGACTCCGCGAGGCCATGACCGGCGCTGCTCGACAAGGCGATCGCCGACTATCCGCTCAGCCCCGAGGGCCAGTGGTGGGCGCCCGCACGTCACGGCGGCACCGCCCCGACGCCGGAGCAGGCCAAGAAGCTCGACGAGGAAGAGCTGATCGCCCGCGCCGCGCGCCGGGCGGCCAAGAAGGCCGAGTAACCCCGCTGGGAGTGACGTTTGCAGGCGGACGCGCGACGGCGGTTGCAGAATGTCACTCCCAGCGGGATCCCAGCGAGCTAGTCGCCGACTGAGCCGTCGGCCATCTCGCGCAACAGGTCGAGGTGGCCGTTGTGCCGGGCGGTCTCCTCGATCAGGTGGGCGACGACCCAGCGCACGGTCGGGTGGAAGTCCTTGAGCGGCTTCTCCGTCTCGGCGTCGAAGTCGAGGTCGGCGAGCAGGGTGCGGGTCAGCTGCACCTGCTCGCTGTAGCCGTCGATGATCTCCTCGATCGGCACGGTGAGGCCCGCCTCGAGCTCGCCGTCGGGGTGCTCCTCGCTCCACGGCGCCCGGTCGTCGCCACCGAGTGTCACGACCTCGATCCAGTAGTGCTCGTTCCACCGCAGGTGGTTGAGCAGCGAGGCGGGGTTGGTCAGCGGAGAGGTCGCCACCGGCGCCGTGCGCGCGAGCTCCTGGCTCGAGACCGCGCACCTTGAACAGGGCGGTCTGCTGGACGTACTCCAGCATCTGCATCTGGACGGAGCGCTCGTCGCCGGCAGGGGGCGTGTCTGTACGGACCATGGGCCCACCCTGACACAGGCGACCCGACGGCTAGCCGACCGAGCCGTCGGCCATCTCGCGCAGGATGTCGAGGTGGCCGTTGTGGCGGGCGGTCTCCTCGATCAGGTGCAGCAGGATCCACCGGGCGGTCAGCGGGTCCCCGCTGTAGGTGCCCTCCATGCGCATGTCGAGGTCGACCTCGCGAACACCGCGAGTGCGCGCCGCCTCCTCCTCGTACAGCCGGATCACCTCGTCGAGCGGCAGCTCCGAGCCCTCGCCGAACTCCGCGTCGGGGTCCTCATCGGTCCACGGCCCATCGTCCTCGCCGCCGAACAGGTCGGCGTTGACCCACGACCGCTCGACCCAGCGCAGGTGGTTGAGCAGCGCCGCCGGCGTCATGAGCGGCGAGGTCGCGATCGGGGCGTGGCGCGCCTTGTCCTCGTCGAGTCCGCTGCACCTTGCACACGGCGGTCTCCTGGAGTAGCGCAGCATCGTGCAGCAGCAGCGTGCGCTCGTCCCACGGTCCGTCGAGTCCGGGGTCGTCAGTTCTCGTCATGCGCCGACCTGCCACACGGGCCTGTCACAATGGCGGCGTGAGCGAACCGTCTGGTGATGGGCATCGAGTCGTCCTGCGACGAGACCGGCGTCGGCATCGTGCGTGGCACGGAGCTGCTGGCCCACGCGCTCTCGTCGAGCATGGAGCAGCACGTACGCTTCGGCGGCGTCGTCCCCGAGGTCGCGAGCCGCGCCCACCTCGAGGCGATGGTGCCGACGCTCGAGCAGGCCTACGCCGAGTCCGGCGTACGCGTGCAGGACGTCGACGCGATCGCGGTGACGAGCGGGCCGGGCCTGACCGGCGCGCTGCTCGTCGGCGTCGCGGCCGCCAAGGCGCTGGCGCTGGCGCACGACAAGCCGCTCTACGGCGTCAACCACCTCGCGGCCCACGTCGCGGTCGACCAGCTCGAGCACGGCCGGTTCGACGAACGGGCCGTCGCGCTGCTCGTGAGCGGCGGCCACACCGAGATCCTGCTGGTCGACGACATCGTCACCGGCATCACGCTGCTCGGGCAGACGATCGACGACGCGGCCGGCGAGGCGTTCGACAAGGTCGCCCGGCTCCTCGGCCTGCCCTATCCCGGCGGGCCGCACATCGACCGCGTCGCCCGCGACGGCGATCCCACGACGATGGCGTTCCCCCGGGGTCTCACCCAGGGGCGCGATCTCGACAAGCACCGCTACGACTTCTCGTTCTCCGGCCTCAAGAGCGCCGTCGCCCGCCACGTGCAGCACGAGGACCGCATGGGTCGTACGTTCGAGGTCGCCGACATCGCGGCGTCGTTCCAGGACTCGGTCTGCGACGTGCTGACCAAGAAGGCCATCGACGCGTGCCTCGACCACGACGTCAAGACGCTCATCATCGGTGGAGGCGTGGCCGCCAACGGCCGCCTGCGCCAGTTCGCCGAGGAGCGCGCCGCCAAGGCCGGCATCCAGATCCGCGTCCCGCGCATGGGGCTGTGCACCGACAACGGCGCGATGGTCGCCGCGCTCGGCGCCGAGGTCGTACGCCGTGGGCTGCCGCCGTCGTCGCTCGACCTGCCGGCCGACTCCAGCATGCCCGTCACCCAGGTCGTCGCGGCCTAGCTGACCCGGCTGAACCGCACGACCTGCCCGGGCGCCGCCTGGGCGAGCCGGTCAGTGTGCCGGTCGAGCACGGCAGCGATGACGGGATAGCCGCCCGTCACCGGATGATCCGGGCCGAACACGATCGGCTGGCCGGCTGCCGAGACCTGGATGCTGCCGCGGATGCACGGCTCGCTCGGCAGCTCCTCGGTGCGCGAGCGTTCCAGCACAGGACCGTCCAGGCGTACGCCGACCCGATCCGAGGCTGGGCTGACCTGCCAGGAGCGCCTCGAGCAGCAGCCGGATGGCGGCAAGCGTGAACCATTCGTGGCGCGGGCCGAGTGCCACGTCCAGCGTGAGCTCACCGCTGCGGCCGATCGGGGGGATGTCTTCGAGGTCCGGGGGGTGGCTCGCCGGCCCGACCTCCAGACGGTCGCCCGCCTGCAGTGGGGCCGGACCGAGCCCGGCCAGGGTGTCGGACGAGCGAGAGCCGAGCTCTTCCGGCGCGACGAACCCGCCGGCCACTCCGACGTACGCCCGCAGGCCCGATGTCGGTGCGCCCAGCGTCAATCGCTGACCGGGATGCAGGGGGATGGCCCGTCCGTACGCCGAAGGGTCGCCGTCGACCGTGATCGATCCGGCCCCGCCGGTCACCGCGACCATGGCGGGCGTCTCGGCCCGCAACGAGAGCCCGCGGCCGAGCACCTCCAGGGCCGCGGCGCCGGGCTGGTTGCCGAGCACGAGGTTGAGCTGGCGCAGGGCCGAGCGGTCGAACGCCCCCGACGGACTCACCCCCAGGTGACCCAGACCCGGGCGGCCGAGGTCCTGCAGGAGGCTCAGCAGTCCGGGCGACTCCACGACGAGCGTCATGACGCCACGACGAATCTGACGGTCATCCCGGCGACGAGCAACGCCGGCTGCTCCCGGGCGGTGTCCCACATCGTGAGGTCGGTGCGGCCGATGAGCTGCCATCCGCCCGGCGACTCCCGCGGATAGACGCCGCTGAACTCGCCCGGCGAGCCCCACCGACCCGGCGGGCACCCGGGCACGCGGCGAGTCGCGACGTGGCACGTGAAGACGCGGGTCGCCGCCGACCAGGTAGCAGAAGCCCGGCGCGAATCCGCCGAACGCCACCGCCCAGGGCGTGCCGGTGTGCGCCTCGACGACCTCGGCCGTGGTCAGTCCCGTGAGGCGGGCGACGTCGTCGAGGTCGTCGCCGTCATAGACGGACGGGCACCTCGACCTCCGGCCCGTCGAGACGTGCTGCGGGATCAGCGGGTGTCGTGGCGGCGACGAGCGATCGCAAGGCGTCGGGCTGCCCGCGCAGCAGCACGCTCCGGGCACCCAGCACCGCCTCGGCGTCACGGTGCAGCGCGGCGAACCAGCTCTGCGCCTCGTCCAGCGACTCGCAGTCGAGCAGCAGCGCGGTGTCGCCGTACGCCTTGAGGTTCATGGCGCGGCGCTCGTCAGCTCGGCGCCGCAGGCCTCCAGCGCGGAGCGTACGGCGCGGGCGAGCTCGACCGCGCCGGGGCTGTCGCTGTGCACGCAGACCGACGAGACGCTGTCCATCAGGCGTACGGCCTGCGCCGCCACGGCGTCCGGGTCGTCGAGCACCGCGCCGGGCTCGCTGCGGGGCACGAGCCGGCCGTCCGAGGTGTACGCACGATCGGCGAAGCCCTCGCGGACGATCGGGATGCCGGCCGCTTCGGCGATCGAGAGCGACACCGAGCCCGGCAGCCCGAGCAGGGGGAGCGGCGCGGCGAGCCCCTGGATCGCGTCGACCACGGCCTGCGCCTGGACGTCGTCGTCCACGATCGTGTTGTAGAGCGCGCCGTGCGGCTTGATGTACGACACGGTGCCGCCGACGGACCGGGCGATCTCGTCGAGCAGGAGGATCTGGCTCAGCAGCTCGCCGGTCAGCTCCGCCGAGGGCAGGTCGAGGTGGAGGCGGCCGAAGTTGTCCCGGTCCGGATATCCGACCTGCGCGCCGATCGTCACGCCGCGCGACACCGCTGCCTCGCAGGTCGCCCGCATGAGCTCCGCGTCGCCGGCGTACGCCCCGCAGCACACATTGGCGCTCGTGACGACGTCGAGCAGCGCGATGTCCTCGCCGGACTCCCAGCGGGGCCACGACTCACCGAGATCGGCATTGAGGTCGATCCGCATGCCCTCAGCGTACGGAGGTTCAGAGGCGTTCGACGAGGTATGCCCGACCGTCGCCGAGCACGCGCGTCATGATGACCGTCGCGGTGTTGGGGCCCTTGAGCTTGAGCCGGCGGATCAGCTCCTCGGGCACGATGTCGACGCCGCGCTTCTTGACCGTCAGCGTGCCGACCCGGCGCACCTGCAGTGCGGCCTTGAGCGGCTTCTCCCGGTACGGCAGCTCGTCGACGATCCGGAAACCGCGGGCCAGGGGTGTCGCGTGCACACCGTCGGAGCTGACGTAGGCGATGTGTGGGTCGGGCAGCCAGCCGCCGATCGTCGCGGCGAGCTCGCTGACGAGGCCTGCGCGAATCACGGCGTCGTCGGGTTCGTAGAGGTAGGCCCCGACGTCCGCGACCGCGACGGGCTCTCCGGTCGCCACGAGCCCCGATCCGGACGGCAGCACCGTCGCCCGGCGGGTTGCGGTCGCGAACGGCGCGCCCCACAGGCATGCCTCGACGAGGTTGCCGCCGTCGCTGACCCACTCGGCCTCGATGCCCTGCGGCACGGCGTCGTGGGCGAGACCGGGCATGAGCTTGGCGACGGCCCGGCCCGCCAGGAGCTGGCGCACCCAGTCCCACGGCGGCTGCAGGTCGGCCGTCGAGAACGTACGCCCGCGGCCGTCGCGACGTGCGGGGTCGATGAATGCGACCTCATCCGGGCCGATGTCCGTCGAGCGGGCATCCGCGCAGCTGACCTCGCCGTCGAGCTCGAGCGCGCGCAGATTGGCCGACGCGATCGCGGCGCGGACGGGATCGAGCTCGACGCCCCGGACCCGCAGGCCCGCACGTGCCAGCGCGACCAGGTCGCCACCGATTCCGCAGCCGAGGTCGACGACGCCGGTGGCCCCTGTCGAGGCGAGCCGGTTCGCGCGATGCGTGGCGACGGGCATACGCGTCGACTGCTCGAGGGCGTCGTGCGTGAAGTACATCCGTGCGGCGTCGACACCGAACTTCGGCACCGCCTTGCCGCGCAGGTGGTGCTGCGTCACCGCCGCCGCGACGAGCGCCGGGGCGTACGTCTTGCGGAGCCGGGTGCCCAGCGCCAGATCCGACTCGGCGCCGGCCCGCTGGGCGACCTCATCCAGCAACAGCTGCCCCGCAGGGGAGAGCAGCTGCTGAAAGGTCGCCAGATCCATGGAGAGCAGTCTGCCGTGCGGAGACCCGTACGCGGGCGACGTGGGTCGAGCGAGCCTTGAACTCGCGTTTAGCACTCCCTTGGGTCGAGTGCCAGCACCGTGCTAGATTTCGTATTGGCACTCTCGCCATGAGAGTGCCAAGCATCGGTGAGTACGACCCCCGCGACGGCGTGCCCACCAGCGTCCACAGTTCCACCGCCTGAAAGGGGAGGTCGACACGTGTCGGTCACCATCAAGCCGCTCGAGGATCGCCTGGTCATCCAGGCTGTCGAAGCCGAGCAGACCACTGCATCAGGTCTGGTCATCCCGGACACTGCCAAGGAGAAGCCCCAGGAGGGCAACGTCATCGCCGTAGGACCCGGTCGGGTCGACGACAACGGCAACCGCGTTCCTCTTGACGTCGCCGTCGGCGACAAGGTCATCTTCAGCAAGTACGGCGGCACCGAGGTCAAGTACGACGGCCAGGAGTACCTCATCCTGTCCGCTCGCGACGTCCTCGCTGTCGTTTCGTGATCTGACGCCCCGGCGCCCCTCCGAGGGCGCCGGGGCCTCTCACGTTTCTCACCCCGTCGCACCCATAATTTTTGAAAGAAGCTGACAATGCCCAAGATTCTCGAATTCGACGAGAACGCCCGCCGCTCGCTCGAGCGCGGCGTCGACAAGCTGGCCAACACCGTCAAGGTCACCCTCGGCCCCAAGGGTCGCTATGTCGTCCTCGACAAGAAGTGGGGCGCCCCCACGATCACCAACGACGGTGTGACCGTCGCCCGTGAGGTCGAGCTCGACGACCCGTTCGAGAACCTCGGCGCCCAGCTGGCCAAGGAAGTCGCCACCAAGACCAACGACGTCGCCGGTGACGGTACGACGACCGCGACGGTGCTGGCCCAGGCCATGGTCCACGAGGGCCTGCGTGCCGTCGCTGCCGGCGCCAACCCGGTCGGCCTCAAGAAGGGCATCGAGGCGGCTGTCGAGGCCGTCGTCAAGCGCCTGCACGAGGTTGCCCGTGACGTCGACGACGTCAAGGACATGACCGACGTCGCAACCGTCTCGTCGCGTGACGCCGTCATCGGCCAGCTCATCGCCGAGGCGTTCGACAAGGTCGGCAAGGACGGCGTGATCACGGTCGAGGAGTCCAACACCATGGGCACCGAGCTCGAGTTCACCGAGGGCATGCAGTTCGACAAGGGCTACCTGTCGCCCTACTTCGTCACCGACACCGAGCGCATGGAGACCGTCCTCGACGATCCCTACATCCTCGTCAACCAGGGCAAGATCTCGTCGGTCAGCGACCTGCTGCCGATCCTCGAGAAGGTCGTCCAGGCCGGCAAGCCGCTCTTCATCATCGCCGAGGACGTCGACGGCGAGGCGCTGTCGACGATCGTCGTCAACAAGATCCGTGGCACCTTCACGTCGGCGGCCGTCAAGGCTCCCGCGTTCGGTGACCGCCGCAAGGCCATGCTGCAGGACATCGCCACCCTCACCGGTGCGCAGGTCGTGACGCCCGACGTCGGCCTCAAGCTCGACCAGGTCGGCCTCGAGGTGCTCGGCACGGCTCGCCGCGTCGTCATCACCAAGGACGCCACCACGATCATCGACGGCGGCGGCGACAAGGCCGAGGTCGACGGTCGCGTCGGCCAGATCAAGGCTGAGATCGAGAACACCGACTCCGACTGGGACCGCGAGAAGCTCCAGGAGCGCCTCGCCAAGCTCGCCGGCGGTGTCTGCGTCATCAAGGTCGGCGCAGCGACCGAGGTCGAGCTCAAGGAGAAGAAGCACCGCATCGAGGACGCCGTCTCGGCGACTCGCGCGGCGATCGAGGAGGGCATCGTCGCCGGTGGCGGCTCGGCTCTCGTCCACGCCGTGTCGGTGCTCGACGGCAACCTCGGCCTGACCGGTGACGAGGCGATCGGTGTCCGCATCGTCCGCATCGGCGCCGACGCCCCGCTCGAGTGGATCGCCCGCAACGGCGGCGTCTCCGGCGAGGTCGTCGTCAACAAGGTCCGCGAGAGCGGCGAGGGCTACAACGCGGCGACCGAGGAGTACGGCGACCTGGTCGCCCAGGGCGTCCTCGACCCGGTCAAGGTCACGCGTTCCGCGCTGGCCAACGCCGCGTCGATCACCGCGATGCTCCTCACGACCGAGACGCTGATCGTCGAGAAGCCGGCCGAAGAGGCTGCCGACGCGCACGCAGGTCACAACCACTAGATCGACACCATGTGATGGCGGGCTCCACCTTCGGGTGGGGCCCGCTTTCGCGTTCGGGCTAGATTCATCCGGGTGAGCACTCCACAGCACGACTTCGAGGGCGTCCGTGCTGACCTGGATCTGCCGCCCGCCGCCGAAACGGACCGGTTCGCGCCTGACGTGCTCGCCGAGGCTGCGACGATCGCCGCAGCTGACAGGGGAGACGTCGAGGACGCGACCGCGATCCCGTTCGTCACGATCGACCCGCCCGGTGCCAAGGACCTCGACCAGGCGATGTTCCTCGAGCGCGTGGGCGACGGTTTCAAGGTCCACTATGCGATCGCAGATCTCGGAGCGGCGATCCCGCCTGGCGGCGCGGTCGATGGCGAGGCTCGCCGACGGGGCCAGACCATCTACCTTCCCGACGGCCGCGTCCCGTTGCACCCGCCGGTGCTCTCGGAGGGCGCGCTGAGCCTTCTGGCCGACCAGGTGCGGGGTGCGGCGGTGTGGACCATCGACGTCGCCGCTGATGGTGCTCTGAGCAACGTGTCGGTCCGCCGCGCGCGCGTGAGGTCCGTGGCGCAGCTCGACTACGAGGGCGTGCAGAAGTCGTTCGACGCCGGCTCGCCGCATCCGTCGCTCGAACCGCTCGCCGATCTCGGCCGACTGCGCCAGAAGGTACGTGTCGACCGTGGCGCGCTCGAGCTGGCCCTGCCCGAGCAGGAGGTCGAGCGCGATGGTGACGACTGGCGAGTCGTGGTGCGGGTGCGCACGGACGTCGACGGCTGGAATGCCGAGGTCTCCTTGCTCACCGGCATGGCCGCTGCCCAGATGATGCTCGAGGCCCAGGTCGGCCTCCTGCGTACGCTGCCGCCCGCCGACGAGCGCGCCGAGGCCAAGTTCCTCCGTACAGCACGGGCGTTGAACGTCCCGGTTCCGGACGGCGCGACACCAGCCGACGTGCTCGTGGCGCTCGATCCGGCGCTGCCGGCATCCCTTGCGCTCATGACGGATGCGACGGGGTTGCTCCGTGGCGCCGGCTACGAGGCGTTCGACGGGTCACCGCCCGCTCAAGCTGATCACGCCGGTGTCGGAGGGCCGTACGCGCACGTGACGGCGCCCTTGCGTCGGCTGGCGGACCGCTTCGGCACCGAGGTCTGCCTGGCGATCTGCGAGAAGCGGGCCGTTCCCGACTGGGTGCGCGAGGCGTTGCCGACGCTGCCGGACATCATGCGGACGTCGGACCAACGCGCGTCCAAGGCCGACCGCACGTGCATCGACCAGGCCGAGATATGGGCGCTGGCGGGGCATGTGGGCGAGGAGTTCGACGCGGTCGTGATGCACGCCGATCGCGAGGGCGGAGAGGTCATGTTGCGCGAGCCTCCGGCCATCGCTCGCTGTCGCGGCGCCGGTCTGCGTGAAGGTGCGCAGGTCAGCGTACGTCTGACCCGGCTGGACGAGGACCGGCGTGAGGCGGAGTTCACGTACGAGGCGGCTCAGGAGTAGCCATTGGCTTAGGTTAGGCTGCCCTTATGAAACGAGCCTTCCTCGCAGCCCCCGCCGCGATCGCCCTCTTGACCCTTGCCGGGTGCGGGTCGTCCTCCTCGGACGACGACATCAGCGGCCCCTGGACCTACACGGATGATCGCGGCACCAAGATCTCGGTCGACAACACGCCACGGCGCATCGTCGCCCAGTCCTCGGTCGCGGCCGCCTTGTCCGAGCTCGGCCTCGATGACCAGATCGTCGGCACGTTCGGCCCCCTGAAGCTCCCCGATGGATCGGTCGACCCGCAGGCCGCCGGCCTCGATCTCGACGAGGTCACGGACGTCACCGGCGGTGGTGAGTACGGCTCCCTCGACCTCGAGAAGCTCGCGGCGCTCAAGCCCGACCTCATCGTCACGAACATGTACATCAAGCCTGACCTCTGGTATCTCAACGACGCCACCGCGAAGCAGGTCGAGAAGCTCGCTCCGACACTCGCGATCAACTTCCAGGGGCTCGACCTGGTCGAGACCATCGAGTCGGTCGAGAAGGTGGCCGCCAGGCTCGGGGCGGACCTGAAGGATGACGACGTCGTCGAGGCCCGCGCTGCGTTCGACGCGGCGAGCAAGCGGCTGGCTGCCGTCGGTGACCGGCTCGGCGACAAGACCGTCCTGCCGGTCTCCGCGACCGCCGACCTGTTCTATGCCGGCGACCCGGCGCAGTTCCCCGACATCGCGTACTACCAGTCGATCGGGCTCCCGATAGCCGACGTGAAAGCCAAGAAGGACTCCTACTGGGATGAGCTCAGCTGGGAGAAATCGGACACGTACGACGCCGACGTCGTGCTGTGGGACAACCGCCTGGGCGCCGCCGGCCTCAAGAGCCTCAAGGCGCAGCCGGTGTTCGGCACCATCAAGGGCGCCAAGGCCGACGCGTACGTCCCCTGGGCCGCCGTGACCCCGCCGGGCTACGAGGCGTACGCCCGCATCATCGACACGCTCGTCAACGACCTCGAGGAGAAGCTGTGAAGAAGCTCGGAGCGGCTCTGGCCGCCGCATCGCTGATGGTGCTCACCGCATGTGGCACGTCAGCGCCCGACGACGCGGGCTCCGGCCCCTGGAAGTACAAGGACGACCTCGGCACGTCGATCTCGTTGGATGCCGCGCCGAAGCGGCTCATCGTGCAGTCGTCAGTCGCGGCGGCGCTGACCGACCTCGGTCTCGGTGACAAGATCGTCGGCACCTTCGGTCCGCTCAAGAATGCCGAGGGCAAGCCGGACTCGCAGGTCGCCGGCCTCGACATCAGCAAGGCGACCGATGTCACGGGCGGCGGCGAGTACGGCTCGATCGATCTGGAGAAGGCCGCGAGTCTCAAGCCTGACCTCGTCGTGACCAGCGCCTATCTCAAGAGCGACCTCTGGTACGTCAACGATGCGACTGCCAAGAAGCTCAAGCAGCTCGCGCCGATCATGGTCGTGAGCTTCGACGGCAAGACCCTGCCGCAGATGCTGGACTCGACCGAGCGGGCCGCCAAGGCTCTGGGCGCCGACGTCGACTCCACGACCGTGCAGAAGGCCCACGCCGACTTCGCTGCTGCGGCCGACCGGGTCGAGCAGGCCGGCAAGGATCTCGGCAGCAGGAAGATCCTGGTCGGATCGCCCGCGAAGGACGTCTTCTACGTCTCCAACCCTGAGGTCAGCCCCGACCTGAAGTACTGGCGCGACCAGCTCAAGCTGCCGATCGTCGCGCCGACGAAGCCCGACGAGGGCGGCTACTTCCAGACCCTCAGCTGGGAGAAGGCCGATCTCTACCCGGGTGACGTGCTCCTGTACGACGACCGGGTCGGCAAGGCGGGGCTGGCGATCCTCGCCGACCAGCCGGTGTTCCAGACGCTGCAGGCCGCGAAGGACAAGGCGTACATCCCGTGGACCTCGGTGGCACCGCCGAGCTATCGGGCGTACGCGGACATCATGAACCGCCTGGCCACCCAGCTCGAGAAGTACGCGCCCTAGGAGGAGCGGCGCTGGTCGAGTCCGGCCAGGACGATGTCGAGCTTGCGGTCGTACCAACCGCGCCCGCGCCAGACCTCTTCGGTGTCGTACGCCTTGAGGACCGGCACCCGCGGTCCGTCGGCATGGCTCTTCTCCAACGCCTTGAGTCGGCGCATCTCTGCGGATGCCGTCAGTGCGAGCGTGATGACGAACTCGACGGCGACTGCGGCGTCCTCGAGCAGGAAGCCCTGGCGCTGGAGCGAGTCGATGTACTTCTCGATCCGGTCCTCGACGGCGCGCGGCGACTTGGGTGCGCCGAGCGCAGCGGTGTCGAGCCCCGGATGGTTTTCGCACATCAGCCAGATCGTCTCGCCGATGCCCTTGAGCAGGTCCTGCCAAGGCAGGTCGGCGTCTGGCCACGACGCGGCGAGAATCGCCTTGTCGAGTGCCTGGAGGAGCAGGTCATCACGATCTTCGACGTAGCGGTACAGACCGGAATGAGCGACCCCGAGCCGCCGGGCGACCGACGGCATGCTGAACGTGGCGATTCCGTCGTCAAGCGCGGCTTGCGCTATGACGTCGACAGTGAGTGCCCTCGGGCGCCCTGGCTTACGGTCCATTGGGGCATCATACTGCGGGTACGGGTTCAATGTCGGATCTTCTGTGATGCGGGTCGCACGGCCCCGGCTGGGCCCGCGGTCGCCCTTCCCCGGGGCGATAGGATGTGGCAATGGAGCACACGGGCATTCCTGACAAGTTTGCGTCCCTCGGACTCACGTACGACGACGTCCTCCTGCTGCCCGGATTCTCCGACCTCAATCCCAGTGAGATCGACACGACGTCTCGCCTGACGCGTGAGATCAACCTCAGGATCCCGCTGATCAGCGCCGCGATGGACACCGTCACCGAGTCGCGGATGGCGATCGCGATGGCCCGTCAAGGCGGCATCGGCGTCCTGCATCGCAACCTGTCGCTGGACGATCAGGCCTACCAGGTCGACCTCGTCAAGCGCACCCAGACCGGCATCATCTCCAACCCCGTGACGATCGGCCCCGACGCGACGCTCGAGGAGCTCGACCGCATCTGCGGCGAGTACCGCGTCTCCGGACTGCCCGTCGTCGACACCGACAACCGGCTCCTCGGCATCATCACCAACCGCGACCTGAGATTCACCCCGGTCGCCGAGTGGGCCACGACCAAGGTCGACGAGGTCATGACCCCCATGCCGTTGATCACGGGGCCCGTCGGCATCGCCCGTGAGGACGCCACGCTGCTGCTGCGCAAGCACAAGCGCGAGCGACTCCCGCTGATCGATGACGACGGCCGGCTCGGCGGACTCATCACGGTCAAGGACTTCGTCAAGTCCGAGCAGTTCCCGCATGCCTCCAAGGACGCCGACGGGCGCCTGATGGTCGGCGCGGCGATCGGCTACTTCGGTGACGCCTGGGAGCGCGCCACGACCCTGATCGACGCGGGTGTCGACGTGCTCGTCGCCGACACCGCCCACGGCCACGTCCGGATGCTCCTCGACATCGTCAAGCGGCTCAAGACCGACCCCGCGACCCGCCACGTCCAGGTCATCGGCGGCAACGTCGCGACCCGCGAGGGCGCGCAGGCCTTCGTCGACGCCGGCTCCGATGCGGTCAAGGTGGGCTTCGGGCCCGGCTCGATCTGCACGACCCGTGTCGTCACGGGCTGTGGCGTCCCGCAGATCACCGCGGTCTACGAGGCGTCGCTGGCCGCCAAGCCCGCCGGCGTCCCGGTGATCGCGGATGGTGGCCTGCAGCAGTCGGGTGACATCGCCAAGGCACTGGTCGCCGGCGCCGAGACCGTCATGATCGGCTCGATGCTGGCGGGCGTCGAGGAGTCGCCGGGCGAGGTCGTCTTCGTCAACGGCAAGCAGTTCAAGGCCTACCGCGGCATGGGCTCGCTCGGCGCGATGAGCAGCCGGGGCAAGAAGTCGTACTCCAAGGACCGCTACTTCCAGGCCGAGATCACCAACGACGACCAGATCGTGCCCGAGGGCGTCGAGGGCCAGGTCGCCTATCGCGGTCCGTTGTCGGCGGTCGCCCACCAGCTCATCGGCGGGCTCAACCAGTCGATGTTCTACGTCGGCGCGCGCACGATCCCCGAGCTGCAGGACAAGGGCCGCTTCGTCCGCATCACGTCGGCGTCGCTCAAGGAGAGCCACCCGCACGACATCCAGATGACCGCCGAGGCACCGAACTACTCGTCACGTTGACCACCGTTAGCCTCGTGACGTGACCATCCGCAAGAACGTCGCCGTCTTCATCGATGCCGAGAACCTGTTCAAGGGCTACGGCAAGCTCGACATCCCTGACGTGTCGATGGAGGACATCCTCAACCAGATCGACAAGGCTGCCTCGCAGGAGGCGGGCGCCAACGGCATCGCGGTCGCCCGGGCGTACGCGGACTGGAACGCGCTGGGCCTCGAGGACTATCGGCGCGACGTCGAACGGAGCCGGGTCGAGACGGTCCAGGTGTTCTCCGTCGGCAAGGCCGAGAAGAACGCCGCCGACATCGTGCTCGTCGTCGACTGTCTCCGCGTCGCCGCCGACCTCGACCACATCGAGGTGTTCGTGCTGGTGTCGGCCGACGGTGACTTCGTGCCGCTCGTACGCCGACTGCACGAGCTCGACAAGTACGTCGTCGGCGCGACGCTGTCGAACCACCCGGTCAACTCGGTGCTCGAGAAGGAAGTCGACCAGTACGTCGCCCTCAAGGTCACGCCGATCCCGCCGGCTGGCCGCGCTGAAGCCGGTGTTCTCTCGCCGATCCGGCTGCCAAGTTGCCGGCCAAGAAGGCTCCGGCGAAGAAGGTGACCGAGCGCGCCGGCCAAGAAGGCGCGCCGAGGCGCCGGCCAAGAAGGCGACCGCAGGCTCCGGCCAAGAAGGCCGCCAAGAAGAGCCGGCGAAGAAGCCCGAGCCGGCACCGCAGAATCGGCGCCCCGGCGAAGCCGCAGTGGCACAAGATCGCCAAGGAGATCCCGGTCGTCCACCAGGGCAGTGCGTCATCGCCCGACGACTACAAGGCGATCATGAAGAAGGTGCTCACCGAGCCCAAGGTGCGCAGCTATCTCGACCAGCTCGCCAACCACGGCGGGACGCTGCCGATCCTCGCGATGGCGATCAAGGCCGCGGCGCCGCAGGTCAGCCCGTCGGACGCCAAGGTCAGCACGCTGTCCCGCGCGCTGCGGTTCGCGCTCGCCGGCACACCGTACGCGTCTGGCCCGCGAGAGCGACGACGTCCAGCCCGTGCTCGTGCGCCGATCGAGCAAGCCGGCCGGCATGCTCCCTGACCTGTCGCTCGACGACATCCAACGAGGCGTCCAGTAGGTCAGTCGGTCCCCGCACGGCACTAGGCTGTACGCATGGCAGACATCGAGATCGGCACGGCCAAGCGCGGCAGGCGTGCGTACTCCTTCGACGACATCGCGATCGTCCCGAGCAGGCGTACGCGCGACCCCGAAGAGGTCTCGACTGCGTGGCAGATCGACGCCTACCGCTTCGAGCTGCCGGTCATCGCCGCACCGATGGACTCGGTCATGAGCCCCGAGACGGCGATCGCCCTCGGCAAGCACGGCGGCCTGGGCGTGCTCGACCTCGAGGGCCTGTGGACCCGCTACGAGGACCCCGAGAAGCTGCTCGAGGAGGTCGCGGGCATCGACGGGCCGTTGGCGACCAAGCGCCTCCAGGAGATCTACGCCGAGCCGATCCGGGCCGAGCTGATCACCGCTCGCCTGCAGCAGATGCGTTCGTCGGGTGTCACTGTGGCTGGGGCTCTCTCTCCCCAGAGGACCAAGCAGTTCGCCGACGCCGTCGTCGACGCGGGCGTCGACCTGTTCGTCATCCGCGGCACGACGGTGTCCGCCGAGCACGTCTCGGGCCAGACCGAGCCGCTCAACCTCAAGGAGTTCATCTACGAGCTCGACGTCCCGGTCATCGTCGGTGGCTGCGCGACCTATCAGGCGGCGCTCCACCTCATGCGCACCGGAGCCGCTGGCGTGCTCGTCGGCTTCGGTGGCGGCGCAGCACACACGACCCGTCGCGTCCTCGGCATCTCGGTGCCGATGGCGTCCGCCGTGGCGGATGTCGCGGCCGCGCGTCGCGACTACCTCGACGAGTCGGGCGGTCGCTACGTCCACGTCATCGCCGATGGTTCGATCGGCCGCAGCGGCGACATCGCCAAGGCGATCGCGTGCGGCGCGGATGCCGTCATGATCGGCTCGCCGTTCGCGCGGGCCGTCGAGGCTCCGGGTCGCGGGTTCCACTGGGGCGCCGAGGCCTGGCACCCTGACCTGCCGCGAGGCGCACGCGTCGAGATGGGCACGGTCGGTGACCTCGAGTCGGTCCTGTTCGGTCCCTCGTCCGTCCCCGACGGCACGATGAACCTCATCGGTGCGCTGCGTCGGGCGATGGCGACGACGGGCTACACCGACCTCAAGGAGTTCCAGCGGGTCGAGGTCGTCGTCGGATAACCCTCAGCGCAGGAACGAACCTGAAAGGGTGCCGTTCGAGCACCCTGACGCAGTGGCCCTGCGTGACGAGCACGTCGCGTACGGCAACCAGCTCTACGCCTCCGACCCGTCGTCGGTGCACCGCTCGGGCTCGGAGGGCATCGAGCCGTCATCCATCGTCGCGACCGTCGTGGCGTACGACGACGACGGCCCGGTGGGCCACGCCTGCCTCCGCGAGCTGGACGGCGAGCTCGAGATCAAGCGCATGTATGTCGTGCCGAGCCGCCGTGGGGCGGGCATCGCGGACGAGCTCCTGACCGCGATGGAAGACGCGGCGCGCGACGAGGGCGCCCGCCGCGTCATCATCCACACCGGCGACCGGCAGCTCGCCGCCCTGAAGTTCTACGACCGGCATGGCTACACCCCGATCCCGGTCTACCCGCCCTACGAGGACGTCACCTACTCGTTGTGCTTCGAGAAGATCTTGTGATCCGGGTCGAGTCGATCCACATCTATCCGGTCAAGGCGACCGGACCGATCGACCTGGCGTCGGCGACGTGTCGAGCTCGCCGGACTGCGCGACGACCGCCGCTGGGCCGTCGTCGACCTGCAGGGCGTCAGGCTCAACGCCACGAGGCACGACCGGCTCCTGACCGTCACCGCGACGCCGGACGAGTCCGGCGCCCTGACCGTCACAGCGCCGGGCCGGCCACCCCTCGCGGTCGATGTGCCCCTCGGTGGACCCCACGTACCCGTCAACGTCACGCGGCTCGCGACGATGGTCGACGCCGGTGACGCAGCGGGCGACTGGTTCAGCCAGCTCCTCGATGAGCCGGTGCGACTCGTCTGGCAGGACGATCCGGTGCGCCGGCCGATCTCCCAAGAGCACGGCGGGCTCGGTGCCGAGCCGCTCAACCTGGCCGACACCGGTCCGTTGCTGCTGACGACGACGTCGTCCCTGGCGCAGCTCGAGGCGTGGGTCGCCGAGGAGCACGAGCCGCAGGCCATCGCGATGCGGCGCTTCCGCCCCAACGTGGTGGTCGACGGATCCGATGTCCCCTTCGTGGAAGACGAGTGGCGCGGCATCCGCATCGGTGACGTGCCCTATCGGTTCGCGGAGCACTGCGACCGGTGCATGGTCACGACGATCGACCCGGTCACGCTGGCTCACGGCAAGGAACCGATCCGTACGCTGGCCCGTCATCGCAGGTGGGAGGGCAAGACCTGGTTCGGCATCCGGATCATTCCGCTCGCGACCGGCAAGGTGTCGGTCGGTGACGAGGTCACATTCGGCAATTCCAAGACGTGACGCAGAACGGCGCTTAGAGTCCGAATTGCTAGACGTTGGCTCGTCCTACTCCCGGAGCTCCCGATGCGTCGTCCACCCACGATCGTCATCGCCATCGCGATGATCGCCTCGCCCATCCTCGTCGTGTCAGGAGCGTCGACCGCAACAGCGGTCACCAACGCGCCGGCGCCGACCGTCGCGCCGGCCGCCGTGCTGACCGGCCAGACGGTCCACATCACGGGCGACATCACGACGCCGGTCGTGCGGAAGCTCGAGCTCCAGTACAAGAGCGGCAGCTCGTGGAAGAAGGTCGTCTCCGGCACGACCGACGCCGCCGGCCTCTACGACTTCAGCCAGAAGATCACCAGCGCGAAGACCTTCCGGGTCTCGGCCGCCAAGGCCTCGCCCAATCGCCAGCGATCGTCAGCGATCCGGCAGCCACGATCGCGCCGACCGTGGAGACGGCGAGCCTCTCGATCAAGCGCAACACCGGAAACGGCGACATCGCCGACGTGGCAGCCACCCTGACGCCGGCCATCGAGAACCGGTCCGTCGAGCTGCAGGTCCAGAGCGGAAGCAAGTGGAATCCGGTTGCCACCCTCGCGGAGGATGCCGCCGGCACGGTCGCCACGACGTTCGACATCACGGGCGCCGCGATGTTCACGGCCAAGTCCTATCGACTTGTCGCCGCGTCCGTTGACGGCTCGACGCCGTTCACGTCGTCGACCTACAAGTTCACCCCCGGCCCGAAGACGCTGGGTGCGAACGTCATCCGCATCACCGTCGCCGGTGGGGTGCTGCCGACGAGCAAGAGCAAGGAGTACACCGGATCAGCGGTCATCAGCACGGCTGGCGTGGAGCGCACCGAGACGATCGAGAAGATCGGCGTGCGCGGCAGCTCGACCTCCGGCTATGACAAGAAGCCCTACAAGATCAAGTTCGACGACAGCTTCAAGCTGTTCGGCATGCCCGACAAGGGCAAGAGCTACACGATGCTGGCGAGCTATCTCGACCAGACCTTCATGCGCGACAAGGTGGGCCTCGACCTCGGCCGCAAGCTGGCCCCGACCCTGTCCTGGACCCCGAACAGCCGGTCCGCGGAGGTCTTCATCAACGGTGAGTACCGCGGCCTGTACCTGTTCACCGAGTCGGTCAAGATCGACGACAAGCGAGTCAAGATCAGCCCCAAGACCGGGATGATCATGGAGACCGACGGGTCAAGCGTCTCCAACTCGAAGCTCGGGTTCCTGTCGACCCACAAGATCGCGTTCGCGTTCAAGGACCCCGACGAGTACAAGACCCTGCCCGACGATCCCGAGGAGGGCGTGACCTCGGCGAAGCTCGCGGCGATCAAGGCGCGTACCAATGCCTTCGAGGCCAAGCTCTACTCCTCCTCAGCCGCCACCCGCAACGATCCGGCGACGGGCTACCCCTCGTTCATCGACGTCGACTCCGCGATCGACTTCTACCTGGTCAGGGAGTTCACGAAGGACAACGACAGCGACTTCTACCGCAGCAACTACTTGTACTGGGACCGACCCGGCGACCCGCTCTATCCTGCGGCCGACGACAAGTTCCACTTCGGTCCGGTCTGGGACTTCGACCGCAGTGCGGGCAACATCAGCGACACCGACTCGGCCCACAAGTACACCTCGTCGCCGCAGGGCTGGTACATCCGCGGCACCGGCACGCCGAGCGGTCGCAAGAACTACAAGACCCACTGGTTCGTGCAGATGTTCAAGGACCCGGCGTTCGATGCCGCTGTGAAGGCCCGCTGGCTCGTGATCCGCGACAAGTTCTCGACGGTCTCGACCAACGACACGGCCGCGATCGCTGCTGCGATCGGTGTCGGAGCTGACAACGATCGTGCGCGCTGGGCCGGCACCGCAAAGCGCTACAAGGCGCGTGGCTCCAGCTACGCCGCCGAGGTCGAGTACGTGACCAAGTGGTACCACGACCGCTACAACTGGATGGATCAGCAGCTCTCCGGTGGGACCGCTCAGCTGCCCTGACGCGGCACAGCGAACCTATGCGCCGAGCCGCAGCACTTCGGACCGCGGTGACACTTGCCCTGGCGGCAAGTGTCCTTGCGGCCTGCAAGGGGCCGACCACCGCTCCGGCGCCCGAGAGCTCGATCAAGACGCTGGTCTCGGGCCAGCCCTTCAGCCTCTCGGGTCACATCGGCGACGACGAGGGGCGACTCGTCGAGCTGCAGAATCGGACCAAGGGAGTGTGGGAGACCGAGAAGACGACCAAGACGAAGGCCAGCGGGGAGTACTCCTTCACGCTGAGCAGCAAGGAGAAGTCGTCGAGGTTTCGCGTCATCGCGCCCAAGTCGGATGGATCCGACCTGATCACCAGCAAGTCGGTGAGGATCAAGACCCACGAGGACAAGATCTCGCTCGGTGTCTATCGCCTCGGCAACGAGGGACACGCGAGCGGCAAGGCGTCCCCGACGATCGAGGGACACACGTTCCAGCTCCAGTACCGCGACGAAGACACGTGGAAGCCGCTCGGCGCACCGATCGAGGAGAGCTCCGACGGCACGGTCTCGACCCAGTTCCCGCTCGGCGGCACGAGGTCGTACCGGTTCGTGGGCTCGGCACTCAAGGGTGCGCCCAAGGTGTACTCGCCGGTCGAGTCGTTCGCCAAGGGCCCGGCCAAGCTCAGCAAGAACGTCATCTACCTGACGACCGACAACCGCAAGGATCCGGTCGTCAAGGGCAAGTCGGTCAAGGGCAAGGCTCTGTTCGTCGCTGACGGTGAGGCCACGCGGCCACTCGACGTCGCGGAGCTTGCCGTCCGCGGCAACTCCTCGGCCGACAAGGTCAAGCGGCCCTACAAGCTGAAGTTCGACCGCAAGCAGTCGCCGTTCGGGTTCCCCAGGGACAAGACGTGGCTCCTGCTCGCCAACTACGGTGACCGCACGCTCGTACGCAGTCGGGTCGCGTGGGACGTCAGCTCGGTGCTCGACCACCTGGGCTGGACGCCGCGCAACGAGTTCGCGGAGCTCTACCTGAACGGCCGCTTCCAAGGCAGCTATCAGCTCGTCGAGTCGATCAAGGTCAGCAAGGACCGCATCGACATCAGCGAGAACAACGGCGTGGTCATCGAGGTCGACCCGCACTTCGTCGAGGACAAGGTGCCCGGCTTCTACGGCGACCACAAGCTGCCGTACGCGTTCAAGGTCCCCGACGAGCGCAAGAAGAACGACGACGGCACCGAGGATCCCGAAGGCATCACCGACGCCAAGGTCGCCGGGATGAAGAAGCGCATCCTCGACTTCGAGAAAGTGCTCTACGGCCCGGACTTCAAGAACCCGAAGACCGGCTGGCAGAAGTATCTCGACCTCGACTCCGCGGTCGACTACTACCTGTTGAAGGAGTTCACCAAGGAGAACGACGGCGACTTCTACCGGAGCAACTTCTTCTACACCGACGACTACCGCGACCCCGCCGCGAAGTTCTTCATGGGCCCGGGCTGGGACTTCGATCGGAGCGCCGGCGCCAAACCCCTCTACTCCGTGAGTGGCACGACGATCTCGCAACCGACCGGCTGGTGGCTGCGCGGCCACGGCTCACCCAACCACAAGACGGACAAGACGCATTGGTACGTCCAGCTGACCAAGGACCCGGTGTTCCTCAAGGCGGTGAGCGCCAGGTGGCTCGAGGTGCGCGGTGAGCTCAAGACGATCGCGGAGCGTGGGCCCAAGGAACAGGCGGCAGAGCTCGGCCCGGCGGCTGAGGACGACCGCGCCCGATGGCCCAGCAACTCGAAGCGCTACGAGGCGCACGCGACGACCTATCGCGGCGAGATCGACTACCTCACCAACTGGTACAAAGCTCGCTACAGGTGGATCGACGGCCAGCTCGCGAAGTGACATTCGCTCGGCCCCGCACGCGCCGCCCAACAAAGCGGACAGATTCTCGGATTTCGGCTCGGGCCCCCGCGATGTTGGGTAAGATTCCGGGAAAATTCTCTCATTTTTGAACAACTCCCTTGGGGGACCCTGTGCTTCGTCGTTCTGCTTTCTTCACGGCCATCGTCCTGGCGATCGCCTCCCTGGTCGGCCTCTCAGGCTCGCTGGCATATGCCGCGCCGGCCGCGCCGATCAGCTCCAACCCGCTGCCGTTCGTCGGCCAGCCCGTCACCCTGACCGGCGACATCGGCACGCCCGTTGCGCGCCCCGTCGAGCTGCAGAAGTACACGACTTCGTGGTCGAAGTACGCCTCGGGGACCACAGCGGCGGACGGGACCTACACGTTCACCAACGTCAGCACGACGGCGCCGAGCCGTAAGTTCCGCGTCGTCGCCAAGGCTGCGACGGTCAGCGGCACGTCCTACCCGGCGCTGACCAGCGACGAGCTGACGCTGAAGACGCAGAAGGACACCGTCTCGCTCAACATCGCGCGGGTCGGCAACAACTTCAAGGCCGCCGGCGTGGCGTCTCCCGTGATCGCGGGTCGCCTGTTCGCGCTGCAGTACAAGAGCGGCAGCAAGTGGATCCAGGTGCCCGGCACCGACAAGATCGAGGCAGCCGGCGGCAACCTCGCGTGGACCTCGCCGGTGACCGGTTCGAAGTCCTACCGCATCGCCGGTGATGCCGCGACCGGCACCAAGGCTGTCTACTCGCCGACCATCGCGTTCAACCCCGGACCCAAGGTCCTCGGCAAGAACGTCATCTACGCGACGACCGACTCGGGCAAGACGCCGACCAGCAAGGGCGTCGACTACACCGGCGCCGCGACGCTCGTGTCCGGCGACACCGCGACGGCAGCGCTGCCGCTCGAGACGATCGCCGTGCGCGGCAACTCGAGCGCGACCAAGGTCAAGAAGCCCTACAAGCTCAAGTTCGCCGACAAGCAGAAGCCGTTCGGCATGAAGAGCGACAAGACGTGGATCCTGCTGGCCAACTACGGTGACCGCACCCTCGTCCGCAGCAAGGTGGCGTGGAACCTCGGCTTGCAGCTCGACGGCCTGAAGTGGACTCCCAAGAGCACCTTCGCCGAGCTGTTCATCAACGGCAAGTACCTCGGCAGCTACCAGCTGGTCGAGTCGATCAAGATCGACAGCAACCGCGTCAGCGTCAGCAAGACGACCGGCCAGGTCATGGAGTTCGACCCGCACTACAAGGACGGCGACGGCACGTTCGGCTTCAAGGGCTTCTCCGGCCAGGACTTCTCCTACAAGGATCCCGATGAGTTCAAGAAGCTTGCGAACAACACCGAGGATCCCGAGGGCCTGACCGCGGCGAAGATGGCTGCGCTGAAGGACAAGGTCACCAACTTCGAGCACGTCCTCTACGGGCTCGACAAGAAGCGTGACTGGAGCGGCACCAAGGCCAACACGTACGCGCCGGGTGATCCGAATGACTGGACGACCTACCTCGACATGGACTCCGCGGTCGACTACTACCTGGCTCGCGAGTTCACGAAGGACAACGACGCGGACTTCTACCGGTCGAACTTCTTCTACACGAACAATGTCGACCCGGCGTCGCCCGACAAGTTCTTCATGGGTCCGATCTGGGACTTCGACCGCAGTGCCGGTGCACCCACGGGCGCTTCGACGTCGATCGCCTCGCCCACCGGCTGGTGGATTCGTGGCAACGGTTCGCCCAACCACAACACCAACAAGATCCACTGGTACACCCGCATCGCCAAGGACCCCAGGTTCCTCAACGCGCTGCACGATCGCTGGTTGGGCGAGGGCGCCTATGCCGGTGACGGCCCGATGGCACCCAAGTTCGCTGACATCGCAGGTACTGCGGTCGACCGTGCCGTGGCGTCCATGGGTGGCGTGGAGCTTGCCAACGGCGTGACGCCCACGAGTGCTGACAAGACTCTTGGGCTGCAGGTCGCGGCGAACGATCGAGCCCTGTGGGCCAGTGGCGGTAGCCGCTACGCCGCCCACAGCTCGACGTACCCGGGCGAGATCAGCTGGCTCAAGGACTGGTTCACCAAGCGATACAACTGGATGAACACGGAGCTCAACAAGACTCCGCCGTCCCTCAACTGAGGGTCAGCACCAGCTCGAAGGGGTCACCGTTCTCACGGTGGCCCCTTCGTGCGTGGGGCGGCGGCGATGCCCTAGGATGGTGAGGCTTGCCTAACTCCGTCCGAAGGATCGACCGTGAAATCTGCACTCGCCTCGCTGGGTGTCCTGGCCCTCGCGACCCTGAGTCTCACCGCCTGTGCCAAGGACGACTCCGCAGCCTCGGGCGCCCTCACGGTCGCCGCCTCCGACTCGGACTGCAAGGTGTCGCGCACCGATCTCAAGGCCGGGCCGTCGACGTTCAAGGTCACCAACAAGGGCAGCAAGGTCACCGAGTTCTACGTCTACGCCGAGGGTGACCGGATCATGGGCGAGGTCGAGAACATCGGCCCCGGGCTGTCCCGCAACCTCGTCGTCGACCTGCCCAAGGGCACGTACGAAGGCGCTTGCAAGCCCGGGATGATCGGCGACGGCATCCGCCAGAAGATCTCCGTGACAGGTGAGGCGGCCAAGAGGCTCTCTGACTCCGCCAAGCTCAAGGCCGCGGCGACGTCCTACGAGCGCTACGTCAACTCCCAGACCGTCGCCCTGATCGCCAAGACCGAGGAGTTCGTCGCAGCGGTCAAGGCCGGCGATGTCGCTGAGGCCAAGAAGCTCTACCCGATCGCCCGTACGTACTGGGAGCGCATCGAGCCCGTCGCCGAGAAGTTCGGCGACCTCGACCCGCTGACCGACGGGCGCGAGGCCGATGCCAAGGCCGAGAAGCGCGACTTCACTGGTTGGCACCGCATCGAGAAGCAGCTCTGGGTCGAGGGCAACACCGAGGGCATGGGCACGTACGCCGATGAGCTGCTGGTCAACGTCAAGAAGATCGTCGCGCTCGGCAAGGACGCACCGCTGACCGCGCTCGAGCTCGCGCAGGGCTCCAAGGGCCTGCTCGACGAGGTTGCCACCAGCAAGATCACGGGCGAGGAGGACGAGTTCAGCCACACCGATCTGTGGGACTTCAAGGCCAACATCGAAGGTTCGCAGGCCGCCATCGCCTCGCTCCGCCCCGTCCTGCAGAAGCAGGACCCGGACCTGGTCAAGGAGCTCGACGCCAAGTTCAAGGCGCTCGATGCCGACCTCGACCAGTACCAGGACAAGAACGGCGACTGGACGTTCTACGACAAGCTCACCAAGGACCAGATCAAGCGACTCTCCGACCTCGTCGCCTCGGTGAGTGAGCCCATCAGCCGGGTTGCCGCCGTGGTTGCCCAGTCCGCGTAGCCTGATCTGATGTCCGAGACGAACGAGACCACGGCAGGCCTCTCCCGGCGCAAGCTGATCGGGGCGGCCGGGATCGGCGCGCTCGCGGTCGGTGCCGGCGGCGGCTATGCCGTCGGCCGCCAGGGCGACGAGAGTGCCGCGGGCGTTGCCGATCCCACGGCCCTGCCGATCCCGTTCGAGGGCGCGCACCAGGCCGGCATCGTCACGCCGGCGCAGGATCGCCTCTACTTCGTCACGCTCGACATGACCAGCGAGGAGCGGTCCGACCTGATCTCGCTGCTCAAGGACTGGACGACAGCGGCGCGGCAGATGACGCAGGGCAACGACGTCGGCAAGTTCGGCGCGGTGTCGGGCTCGCCGTTCGCGCCGCCCGAGGACACCGGCGAAGCGCTGGGCCTGCCCCCTTCGGGCCTCACGGTCACGGTCGGCTTCGGCCGTAGCCTGTTCGTCGACGCCAAGGGCAAGGCCCGGTTCGGGCTCGACGGCAAGCTGCCCGACCGGCTCAAGGAGCTGCCGGCGTTCTCCGGCGACGATCTCGACCCGGCGCTCTGCGACGGCGACCTCGCGATCCAGGCCTGCGCCAACGACCCGCAGGTCGCGGTCCACGCGGTCCGCAACCTCGTACGCATCGCGTTCGGGCGGGCCTCGGTCCGCTACTCCCAGATGGGTTTCGGGCGTACGTCGTCGACGTCGTCGGCGCAGGTCACCGCCCGCAACATGCTGGGCTTCAAGGACGGCACGGCCAACATCAAGCTCGAGGACAAGAAGGACGTCAAGGACTTCGTCTGGGTGCCCAAGGAGGACGGCCCGGACTGGCTCGTCGGCGGTTCCTATCTCGTGTCGCGCAAGATCAACATGCGCATCGAGATCTGGGACCGCGAGCCGCTGGAGGGCCAGGAGAACATCATCGGGCGCAGCAAGGGCTCCGGGGCTCCGCTGTCCGGCGGCGACGAGTTCACCCAGCTCGACTTCACCCAGAAGAACGACCGTGGCGAGCCGGTCATCGACATGAAGTCACACGTACGCCTCGCGCACCCCGACTTCAACAAAGGCGCCAAGCTCCTGCGCCGCGGCTACAACTTCGTCGACGGCTCCGACGGTCTCGGCCAGCTCTCGGCCGGCCTGTTCTTCATCGCGTACCAGCGTGATCCCGAGAAGCAGTTCGTCCAGGTCCAGCGCTCGCTCGCCGGCTCACAGAACGACCTGCTCAACGAGTACATCGTGCACGTCGGCTCGGGCTTGTTCGCCTGCCCTCCCGGCGTCAGCACCAAGGGCTACTGGGGCGAAGGACTCTTCTCCTAGGAGAGTCACACCACGTTGAACCAGGCCTGTAGTCGGGGGATCCGCCGCAGCACCAGCTGATCGACCAGCAACGCGATCAGCAGCGTGATGCCGAAGAACGGCAGGAACACGCCGAGGGCGATGATGGCGACCGCAAGCAGCGGCGTGCCACGCATCGGCATACGCCCGCGAGGCGCAGCGACGGAGCCGGACCCCTTGGGGCGCCGGCGCCACCACATCATCGGGCCCGACACGCACATGAAGATGATCGCGAAGCAGGACAGCGCGGCGCCCCAGAAGCTCACCAGTCCGAAGCTGCGGCCCTCGTGCAGCCCGATGCCCTGGGACACGACCTTGGCGAGCGCGGGGTAGTCGGCGAAGCCGTACGTCCCGACGACCTGGCCGCCGAACTGGTCGACGTGGACGGTCCTCTCCCGCGACGGGTCGTGGAACGCATAGCTGATCGCCGAGAAGACGCCCTTGTCGTCGGCGGGCAACGCGATCGTGAGCGGGTGGTGCAGCCCGGCCTTGTCGGCAACGGCGACGGCGGTGTCGACGTTCGCAACCGAGACCTCGTCGCCGGCCTTGGTGGACTCGGGCACCTTGGACTCGCCCTGGGCCCACGGGATCTCGTGCACGTGGCTGTGCGGCAACGACTCGTCCAGGGTCGATCCCGGCTTGGAGACCGCAGCCCGGGTCGCTGCCCCACATCGACGTGCTGTTGTCGGTCGCCATCGTCTGGGCGTGCTTGCCCCAGAACCCGGTCCACGGCAACCCGGACACCAGGAGGATCAGCAGGCTCACGCCGACCACCGACCCGATCAACGCATGGCGGCTGCGCATCGCGGACCCGGCGGCGCCGGTGACCTTGCGTCGCAGCCGCGCGGCTCGACCGCGGATGAACAGGTAGTAGCCGGTCAGCGCCATGACGATGGCCCAGCAGGCGCCGAGCTCCATGACCATGTCACCCGTCGTGCCCAGCATCAGGTTGGCGTGCAGCCGGATCGCCGTGCCGCTCAGTGTGGTGTCGGGATTGAGGTCGCCCAGCACCTCACCGGTCCACGGGTTGACGTAGGCGTCGCGGCTCGAGCCGTCGGGCATGCTGAGGTAGAAGTCGGTCGACCGGTCATCGCCCTTGGGCTCGGTCATCGAGGAGATCGTGGCCTTGGGGTATGCCTTGGCGACCGCGGCACGCTGGTCCTCGTACGACACGTAGCGGGTCACGTCGGCCGGCTGCTCGACCTTCATGACGTCGGCGTGCATCATCGGCTCGAGCTGGAACCTGAAAGGTAGATCAGCCCGGTCGTGGCGAGCACCAGCAGGACCGGAGCCACGATGAACGCGGCGTAGAAGTGCCACCGCCAAAAGGCCCGGAACAGGCCTCCGCCGGGGTTCCGCGACTTCTCGCTGCGCCGTTCGGGGGCGAGGGTGTCAGTTGCCATCGGAGGCTCCTTCGGTGGTGGCGGAGATCTGAGGCCGCGAGGCCATCAGCAGCATGCAGAACACGACGATCGACGTGGAGAGCCCGAGCAGCAGGAGCAGGGGGTCCAACGATGGACCAGCCTGGTCAGCGGTGGTGGCGGCGTACGCCGTGCCGGCTGGGGCCCCGTCGGTCGTCGGCGTGGCAGCCGGGGTCGTGGGTGTGGCGGACGGCGTGGTCTCGGTATGCCCTGCGGTCGGCGCGGCAGCGGCTTGCGTCGTGGCGGCTGGCGCCGGTGCGGCGGCCTTCGCCTTGGCGTTGATGGTCGCGTGCATGTCGGGGTGGACGCTGCAGGTGTAGGAGTAGGCGCCGGCCCGGCTGAAGGTGTAGCTCCAGCTCTTGCCCTTGGTCAGCATCGGCGAGCGGAACTTCACCGGGCCGCTCGTCACGACGACGTCGTGCGGCACGCTGTCCTGGTTGGTCCAGGTGACGGTGTCGCCCTGCGAGATGGTCATCGAGCCGGACCCGTACGCGTAGTTCTTGATCGTGATCGGATGCGTCGCGGCGGACGCCTCGGAGGCCGGCCACACGACCACGATGGCAAGCGCGAGGAGGAGGCTGGCGAGCAGGACCCGCGGACCCTTGCGGGTGGGAGTGGAAAGCAGAGCTGGCATGGGAATGTCCTTCCGAGGCTGGTGGGTCCGGCCATACTTGGTGGGTGGTGGTCCGGCCGATTGCGACTCGGTCGGACCACCACCCGGTTGGGGCTCCTAGCAGGAGCTCATGTCCTCGCCGATGAGCGGCTTGATCATGTTCTCGACGAGCACGGTGTGCGTCTTGACGTACTGGTCGATCGCGAGGGCGTCAGTGACCTGCTGGCCGACACCCGTCTCGAGGTGCGCCGCGTAGACATGTTGCAAGAACGTGTCCAGCGTCGACTGGGCTCCGCCAACCAGTGGCTTGAGCATGTTCTCGACCAGGATCAGATGTGTCTTGATGTACTGGTCGAGGCTGAGTGCGTCAGTCACCTGTTGGCCGACACTCGTCTCGAGGTGCGCTGCGTAGAAGTGCTGCATGAACGCATCCACGGTTGACTCCAGGCCCGTGCAGACGTCGCCGCCACCCATCGGGGGCATCGTCGGCGTCGGGGTGGGCGTGGTCGGCACCGGTGTCGTCGGAGTCGGAGCCGGGGTGGTCGGCTTCGGCGTCGTCGGTGTCGGGGTCGGCGTGGTCGGCGAGCCCGTGACCGTGACCTTGGCGGTCATGTCAGGGTGCACCGCGCAGTAGTACGCGTACGTGCCGGGCTTGGTGAACGTGTACGAGAAGCTCTCACCCTTGGCGAGGTTGCCGGAGTTGAACTTCACCGGACCGCTCGTGACGGTCACCGTGTGCGGTGCGGTGTCCATGTTGGTCCACTTCACGGTGTCGCCCACCGCGACGGTCAGGGCCGCCGGCGTGTACTTGTAGTTCTGGATCATCACCTCCTTGGTGACAGCCGCGGCAGCCTTGACCGTGGTCTTGCTCTTGGTGGTCGCTGCGCTCGCCGCGAGGGTGTCCGAGGTTCCGGACGCCCCGGCCGAGAGCCCGGCAACGGACACGATCGCGGTGAGCACGCCACCGATCACGAGGGTCATGAGGCCCCACCGTTTGGGGGCCAGCCGGTCGGTGCGGATCATCGAACTTTTCACATGTGGACTCATCGAGCCACTCCTTCTATGGGTTGTGGTTCACCCGAAGTGCTGGCCGACTGCGACTCGGCCAGATCTCCGGTTGTCTGGGTGATGGACAGCCTCAGCACGAGCTGAGGTCGGCGCCGACCAGCGGCTTGATCATGTTCTCGACGAGGACGGTGTGCGTCTTGACGTACTGGTCGATCGCGAGGGCGTCGGCGACCTGCTGGCCGGCACTCGTCTCGAGGTGCGCTGCGTAGACGTGCTGCAGGAACGTGTCGAGCGTCGACTGGGTTCCACCCAACAGCGGCTTGAGCATGTTCTCGACCAGGATCAGGTGGGTCTTGACGTACTGGTCGACGTTGAGCGCATCCGTCACCTGCTGGCCGACACTCGTCTCGAGGTGTGCCGCGTAGAAGTGCTGCATGAACGCATCGACCGTCGAGTTGAGTCCGGTGCAGGCGTCTGACGGCGCAGGCATCGGCATGGGATCGGTCGTGGCCGCCGGCGCGGGTGTCGTCGCCGCAGGCGCCGCAGCGGGTGCGGCCGCCACTGGTGCGCCCGTGACCACCGGGGTGGTGACGGTGCTCGTGCTCGGCAGCAAGCCACCGAGCAGGCCGCCTGAGCTGCTGTCGCTCGAGATCGCGGCGGCCGGCCTGAGTGCATCGCTGGTTGCCGGTGATGTCCGCAGCGCGAACAGCGACAGGGTGGCCGCCAGTGCTGCGAGCAAGGCGATCGTCACGAGGCTGCGGCGGCGCAGCTCCGGAGACCGGAATGGACTGGTGGACGGTGTGGGATTCATCTGACTTGCCTTCCTGAGGGAGTGGGTTCCTTCGGGTGGTGCTTCACACGCCTGGACTGGAGGTGACCAGGACACTTGCGGCGCCGAGGACGGCGATGACGAGCACGGTCTCCGTTGCGACGGATGCCACGAAGGAGCCGACGGCCGTGCCTCGATGTGAGGAGCCGGTCAGGTGCCGCCCGACCCAGCTCTTGCTCTTCATCGCCGCCAGCAGCACGGTGCCGAACAGCGCAAGCTTGAGGAGCAGGACGCGGGCGTAGTGGGTCTGCCAGAACCCGTCGACGGAGCTGATGATCTGCCAGCTCAGGATGAGGCCCGAGGACACGATGACCAGGACCGAGACGAGCGCGATGGTCGAGAACTTCGGGACGACCTGCTCCAGCTCGGCGATGCGACGCCGGGGGAGAAGGCACACCGTCATGACCGTGAGCCCGCCGACCCAGGCGCTGATGCCGACGAGGTGGAGGAACTCGGCGGCCGCTCCCCAGGTCGGCTCAGGCCCTTGGGTGGCGTGGGCGTTCATGCCGGTCGTACGGATGAGGCCGGCGCCGATGACGAGAGCTGCGACCCGCCAGGGGAGCTCGCGTACGGCGCTGTCACCGCGCTGGAAGACAGCTGCCACGACCACCGCGGCCAGCAACCACAAGAGGGCTGTTGCGGTGGTGACTCGGCCGAAGTCCTCGTTGAGCGCCTCGCGGAGGGTCATGCCTCCGGACGACCGCCACACGACGACGGCCTCGGACGCCGCCGCGGAGAGGATGCCTGCCAGGACTGACACGCCCAGCAGCCGACGGGTGCGGCGCTCCGCGGCACCTGCGGGCCAGAGCAGGGAGATGAACAGCAGGCCGCCGACGAACACGGCCATCGCGAGGTAGCCGACGATGCGGGCCCCGACCGTCACCCAGGTGATCAGGCGCGAGTCGTCCGGCGGCGCGTTGGCGTTCTCCTCCGACGGCGACGCGGCCGCCTTGCTGCTCTCCTTGACGTGGAGCGTGATCACTCCCGAGCTCTCGTGCCCGTCGTGGGGGTCCTCGGCCTGCCACGTCAGCAGCACGGTCTTCGCGGGCTTGACCGAGCTCAGGTCGACCTGAAGTGTCGATGGCTTGCCTGCGACGGCTTCGACCTTCAGGCGGGTGCCCGCGGCCTTGATCGTCAGGTCCTCCGGTCCGAGCGCCTCGCTGAACACCAGCGTCGCGTGCGCCGGCAGCTTGTCGAGCTTCGCCCCGGTGGTCGGTGTCGACGACTCCAGCTCGTCGTGTGCCTGGGTGGGCGACGCGAGGCCGAGCGTCAGAGCGGTTGCTGCTGCAGCGAGCGCCGCGAGGCGCGCGGCGCCGCGACGGCTGATCATTCAGAGTCCTTGGCTGCCGTGGTGGTGGCTGGGCAACAGGTGGGGCCGACGAGCGTACCCACGAGACACGTCAACGGGCCCGACGTCTTGCCCTTGGTCGGCGGTGCGGCCAGATCGCTGACGACGGGCGTCGTGGTCAGCACGGACGAGAGCAGGGACGACGTCAGCTCGCCCACCGCGGGCACACTCTCGAGCACGGACGGCGAACAGGTGTCGGCGGGCTCGGTCGGCTCTGGCTCGGTCGGCTGTGGCGTCGGATGCGTCGTGGCGGTGTGCGGCGAGTCGACCGGCATCGACATGTCCGGCATCGTGCTGGTTCCGGGCATGGCGGGCATGCCTGGCATCGCCGTCGCCGGTGGAGGCATCGTCATCGGAGCTACGGGCGCCGCCGAGGCCGGCGGCTGGGCGGCAGGGGCCGCAGCGGTTGCGGCGTCGGTCGGGGTGATCCCGATGCCCGACGCATATCCGAGGATCACGACCACCCCGCCAGCCAGCACAGATGCCATGGCGGCGTCGCGACGGTCGACGAATCCTGCCCGAGATGAGCTCACAGCGTTCCCCTTCAGCGCAAGGCGTGGATGGGAGTGCGCCTGCGTGCCAACCATGCTGTCGAGGGCGATTTCGCCGATGGTGACGGTCGCGTGAATTACGCGGATCTTTTCGCTCATGGGATCCGGCGTTGCAGGGTGAGAGCTTCGAAATCGCGCCGACACGCGGCGTTATCGTGACGGCGATGTGAGACTGGCTACTCGCCGGTAGTCATGTGACACCGCGAATGTCATACTCAGGGTATGACCGCGCTCGACTCGCCCCCCACGACCTCGTCGCCCGTCACGCCTGCGCGTGCTGCGGAGCTGACGAGCCTCATCCGTACGACCTCGGGTGAGCACCGGACGACCCACTCGCCGCTGACGGGCGACCCGATCGCCGACATCCCGGTGTCGAGCATCACCGACGTCGACGAGGCTTTCGCGACGGCACGAGTGGCCCAGTCAGCCTGGTCCCAGACCTCGCTGCGGGACCGCAAGAAGGCGTTGCTGAGACTTCACGACCTCGTGCTGGAGCACCAGGACGAGCTGCTCGACCTGATCCAGCTCGAGTCCGGCAAGAGCCGCTCCCATGCATTCGACGAGGTCGCCCACCTGGCCCTGACGGCACGCTTCTACGCCCGGCGCCTCAAGAAGCAGATCGGCACGCGCCGCCGCAACGGCGCCCTGCCGGGCCTGACGTCGATCACGGTCAACCAGGTCCCCAAGGGTGTCGTCGGCATCATCAGCCCGTGGAACTACCCGCTGACGATGGCGATCTCCGACGGCATCCCCGCCATCGCGGCAGGCAACGCCGTGGTCCACAAGCCCGACAGCCAGAGCCCGCTGATCGCCCTCGCGGGCGTCGAGCTGATGCGCAAGGCCGGCATCCCGGCCGACGTGTGGCAGGTCGTCAGCGGAGCCGGCTCGGTCGTCGGCACCGCGATCATCGAGCGCGCCGACTATGTCTGCTTCACCGGATCGACCGCCACCGGCAAGCTCATCGCGCAGCAGGCCGCCGCCCGGCTGATCAGCTGCTCGCTCGAGCTCGGCGGCAAGAACCCCATGATCGTCCTGCCGAGCGCCGACATCGACAAGGCCGCGGCGGGCGCCGTACAGGCGTGCTTCTCGTCGGCCGGTCAGCTGTGCGTCTCGATCGAGCGCCTGTACGTCCCGGAGTCGCGCTTCGAGGAGTTCAAGGCCGCGTTCGTGTCGCGGGTCGAGCACCTCGCACTCGGCGCCGCACTGGACTGGGACGCCGACATCGGCTCCCTCGTCTCGCAGGCCCAGCTCGACACCGTCACCGACCACGTCAAGGACGCGGTCGCACACGGCGCCACGGTGCTGGTCGGCGGCAAGGCTCGCCCGGACATCGGACCGTACTTCTACGAGCCGACGGTTCTCGAGGGCGTGACCGAGGAGGCCGAGTGCTTCGCCGGTGAGACGTTCGGGCCGCTCGTCTCGCTCTACCCCTATCGCACGGTCGACGATGCGGTCGCGCTCGCCAACCAGGGGGAGTACGGGCTCAACGCCAGCCTGTGGGGCAAGCCGCGGGAAGCCAAGGCCATCGCGCCGCGCATCAAGGCCGGCACGATCAACATCAACGAGGGCTTCTCGGCCACGTTCGGCAGCGTCGACGCGCCGATGGGCGGCATGCGCCAGTCGGGCCTCGGCCGCCGCCAGGGCGCCGAGGGCATCCTGCGTTACACCGAACCGCAGGCGGTCGGTGTGCAGCGCGGCTTCCCGTCGCCGGTCCGTCGTTCCTGCAGCCCAGGACGTACGCCAAGCTGCTCACTGCTGGACTCAGGATCCTGAGGAGGACCCCGCGTGCCTGATTTCGATTACGACGTCATCGTCATCGGATCGGGATTCGGGGGTAGCGTCTCGGCGCTGCGGCTGACCGAGAAGGGCTACAAGGTCGCCGTCCTCGAGGCCGGCAAGCGCTACGAGGACGAGGACTTCGCCAAGAGCTCGTGGCGGCTGCGCAAGTTCCTCTGGATGCCGCAGCTCGGCTGCTACGGCATCCAGCGCATCGACAAGCTCAAGGACGTGCTCATCCTGTCCGGCGCGGGCGTCGGTGGCGGTTCGCTGGTGTACGCCAACACGCTCTACGAGCCGCTCGACCCGTTCTACAAGGACCCGGCCTGGGGGCACATCACGGACTGGAAGGCCGAGCTCGCGCCCTACTACGACCAGGCCAAGCGCATGCTGGGCGTCGAGGTCTACCCGATCGAGACCGCCGCGGACACGATCATCAAGCAGGTGGCCGAGGACATGGGCGTGGGCGGGACGTTCCACCACACGCCCGTCGGGCTGTTCTTCGGTGAGCCCGGCAAGACCGTCGCCGACCCGTACTTCGGCGGCGCCGGACCGGACCGCGCCGGCTGCCTGCACTGCGGCGAGTGCATGACCGGCTGCCGCCACAACGCCAAGAACACGCTGGTCAAGAACTATCTCTACCTCGCCGAGAAGGGCGGGGCCGAGGTTCACCCGCTCACGACGGTCACGTCCGTCACGCCGCTCGCCGGCGGCGGCTACGAGATCGAGACCCGGCGTACGAATCGGCGCTTCCGCCCGCACAAGAAGATCACCGCCGAGCAGGTCGTCTTCTCCGCCAGCACGATGGGCACGCAGAAGCTGCTGCACCGCATGCGTGACCGCGGGGCGCTGCCCGGCGTCTCCGACCGACTCGGGCTGTTGACGCGTACCAACTCAGAGGCCCTGCTCGGCGCGATCGCCGACGGCCGCGAGGTCGACTACAGCCACGGCGCGGCCATCACCTCGTCGTTCCACCCCGACGAGCACACCCACGTGGAGCCGGTGCGCTACGGCAAGGGCTCCAACGCGATGTCGTTGATGCAGACCGTGCTGACCGACGGCAGCACCAGCACGCCGCGCTGGCGGGTGTGGCTCAAGGAGATGTGGCGCCAGAAGTTCAGCATCTTCAAGCTCTACGACCTGCGGCACTGGTCGGAGCGCACCGTCATCGCGCTCGTCATGCAGACGCACGACAACTCGATCACGACCTACACCAAGCGCGGCATCACCGGCCGTCGCAAGCTGACCTCCAAGCAGGGTCACGGGGCGCCCAACCCGTCGTTCATCCCGCCGGCGCACGAGGCCGTGCAGCGGATGGCCGAGCACATGGACGGCACGCCCGGCGGCACGATCGGCGAGCCGTTCAACGTCCCGCTCACGGCGCACTTCATGGGCGGCTGCGCGATCGGCGACTCGCCGGAGACCGGCGTGATCGATCCCTACCAGCGGCTGTTCGGCCACGAGGGCCTGCACGTCGTCGACGGCTCGGCGATCAGCGCCAACCTCGGCGTCAACCCCTCGCTGACCATCACGGCCCAGGCCGAGCGCGCTCTGTCGTACTGGCCCAACAAGGGCGAGGAGGACGTACGCCCTGCGGTCGGCGAGGCGTACCGCAAGCTTCAGCCGGTCGCGCCCAAGAATCCGGTGGTCCCCGCAGACGCCCCGGCAGCACTGCGCCTGCCCGATCATCGGCGTGAGCTAAGCCCAAATCCCGCTGACGGGTCACTTAGTGCCCACCGACGGGTCAGTTTTCGCCTCGGCCTACGGCAGTTTGTGACCCCTCGGCGGGCAATAAGTGACCCGTCAGCGGGCCAGTGACCCGTCAGCGTGGGTCTTGCCCGCGAAAAGGTCCCGGAATGCACAGAGCCCGACCGGGAGGGAGCTCACGGGTCGGGCCCTGTTGTGCCACGAGGAGCAGCACATGATCTAACGGGAGGGAGTGTTGTTAGATCCACCCTGTAAAACGACTGTGGTCACACTGGGTTACGCGCGTCATGAAGATATTTTTCGGCCGATAGGATGGGGCGCGTGGCCCCTGATCATGACCTTGTTCTCGTCGTCGATTTCGGGGCGCAATATGCCCAGCTGATTGCCCGCAGGGTGCGTGAGGCTCGGGTCTACTCCGAGATCGTCCCGCACACCATGCCGATCGACGAGATGCTGGCCAAGCAGCCGGCCGCGATCATCCTCTCCGGCGGCCCCTCGTCGGTCTACGAGGCGGGCGCTCCGCAGCTCGACGCGTCGCTGTTCGACGCCGAGGTGCCGGTGTTCGGCATCTGCTACGGCTTCATGGCCATGGCGCAGGCGCTGGGCGGCAACGTCGCTCACACGGGCCAGCGCGAGTACGGGCGTACGGCCGTGAGCGTCGTCGACCCGGGCACGCTGCTTGCCGGACTACCCACGACCCTCACCTCCTGGATGTCGCACGGTGACGAGGTCGTCGCCGCCCCCGAGGGCTTCCTCGTCAACGCCAACTCGCCGCGCGCCACGGTCGCGGCGTTCGAGGACACCGACCGCAAGCTCGCCGGCGTGCAGTGGCACCCCGAGGTGCTGCACAGCGAGCACGGCCAGCGCATCCTCGAGGCGTTCCTGGTCGACATCGCCGGCTGCCGGCAGACGTGGACCAGCAGCAACATCGTCGAGGAGCAGGTCGAGCTGATCCGCCAGCAGGTCGGCGACGCCCGGGTCATCTCGGCGCTGTCCGGTGGCGTCGACTCGGCCGTCTCGACGGCACTCGTGCAGCGGGCGATCGGCGACCAGCTGACCGCCGTGTTCGTCGATCACGGACTGCTCCGCGAGGGCGAGGCCGAGCAGGTCGAGAAGGACTACGTCGAGGCGACGGGTGTCGACCTCAAGGTCGTCGACGCGCGGGACCAGTTCCTCGGCTTCCTCGACGGCGTCTCCGACCCCGAGGAGAAGCGCAAGATCATCGGGCGCGAGTTCATCCGCGTCTTCGAGGCTGCTGAGCGCGAAGTGCTCGCCACTCCCGGCACCCCGGTCAAGTTCCTCGTCCAGGGCACGCTCTATCCCGATGTCGTCGAGTCCGGCGGCGGAGCGGGCACGTCCAACATCAAGAGCCACCACAACGTCGGCGGTCTCCCCGAGGACCTCGAGTTCAGCCTGATCGAGCCGCTGCGCACGCTGTTCAAGGACGAGGTCCGCGACGTCGGCCGCCAGCTCGGCATCCCCGAGGCGATCGTCGGTCGCCACCCGTTCCCCGGACCCGGCCTGGCCATCCGCATCGTCGGTGCCGTCGACGCCGACCGTCTGCGCATCCTTCGCCGAGCCGACGCGATCGTCCGCGAGGAGACCACGGCGGCCGGCCTCGACGGTGAGATCTGGCAGTTCCCGGTCGTGCTGCTGGCCGACGTCCGGTCGGTCGGCGTGCAGGGCGACGGTCGTACGTACGGGCACCCGATCGTGCTGCGCCCGGTGTCGAGCGAGGACGCCATGACGGCCGACTGGAGCCGCCTCCCCTACGACGTGCTGGAGCGCATCTCGACCCGCATCACCAACGAGGTCGACGAGGTCAACCGCGTCGTCCTCGACATCACGAGCAAGCCCCCCGGCACGATCGAGTGGGAGTAGCCGGTCCGTACGACCTAGACGTCGAACGACGCCCTCGTCCGGCGGATCACGTCATCGACCACCGCGGTGAGGCCTGACGATCGCGCGGCGACTGCGCGTTGGCGCTCCGTGCCGGTGCCGTCGATCAGCAGTCGGCGTATGCCCTCCTCGACCAAGGTCGTCGTGCCGTGCTCCTCGAGGACGGGGCGCAGGTGATCGATGAGATCGGCCAAGGCCTTCTCGGCCGGGACGATGGCACGCGTGACCGGATCCATGAGCGACTCGGTGAGGCCGTTGCGACGCGCCCGCCATCGCGCGGCTCGCAGCAGGTCGATCCGCCAGCGTGGCCCGACGTGGCCGGCGGCTCGTGACCGGGCGGCGGTCTCGACCAGGGCGCGGGCCAGCTCGGCGATCAGCACGGTGTCGTCAAGATTGGTGCAGGCATCCGCGACCCGGATCTCGATCGTCGGGAAGTTGCGGGACAACCGGGCGTCGAAGTAGATCATGCCCTCGTCCAGCGCCGCGCCCGAGGCGATCAGCTCGCGGACCGCGTCCTGGTATCCAGCGGTGTCACCGAACGGTTCCACGGGTCCGGCGCTGGGCCAGCCGTCGTACAGCTGACGGCGCCAGCTCGCGTAGCCCGTGTCCTTGCCGCGATAGAACGGCGAGTTGACCGACATCGCGGCAAGGAGGGACAACCACGGCTGGATCTCGTCGACGATCCCGACCGCCTCCTCCTGGTCGCACGTGCACGTGGACGTGGGTCCCGCACACCAGACCGCCCTGACCGACGATCGTCGCCGAAGGTCTCCAGCATCGTGACGTAGCGCTGCTTGGGCGTCGTTCGGCCCGACTCGTGCGGCAGGATCGGCGTGCCGACCGAGGCGAGCTCGGCACCGACGGACTCGGCCGACTCCGAGGCAAGCCGGCGCTCCTTGACGAGATCCAACCGCAAGGCGGCGAGGTCGGAGTGCGGCCGGGTACGAATCTCGAGCTGCTGCAGGAAGAGCTCCTGGTCGAGGTCGTCCTCCGCCTCACGGGTTGAGTGGATCACCTCGCCCGAGACGGGCACCAGCCGCCTGGTGCGGGGATCGATCAGGAACATCTCCTCCTCGACGCCGACCTCACGCACGGGTCACGTGCCTTCTGGGTCGTCCAGGAGTCCTTCGGCCTTGGCCTGCTGAACGATCCGGCGGACATTGACGATGTTGCCGCAGTCGGAGTCGATCTGCCGGTTGCGCTCAGTGGCGAACCTCTCGCCGAGGTCGAGCCGAGTCGCTTCAGCCACGTCCTCGCGGGCGGGGTTGAGGATCGTGAGCTCCTCCTCGGTGAGGTGGTGGTTGACGACCTCGGCGAGCTTCTCGAGGGCGTCGTCGAACTTCTGCGTGTCGGTGCCTGAGCACTCGAGCAGTGCCAGGAGGGCTTCGTTGCCCTCGGCGTGCTCCTCCTCGCCGTGCTGCTCGTCCCCGGCGTCGACCGAGCTCTTGCGTCGAAGCTCGGGATAGACGTGCTTCTCCTCGGCCTCGGCGTGCGCCACGTGGAGGGCCGAGAACGCTGCACGTACGCGTTCCCGGTCGCTCTCGGCGTTGCGGAGGTCGCGGAGGAGTGCTTCGAATCGCCGGTGGTCCTCGATGATCAGGTCGATCACGTCGCCCGATTCCGGCCGGCCCAGGTCAATCATCGTCATGCGGGGCGTTTACCCCCGGATCGTCGCGATCAATCCCGCGTACGAGTCGCGGTCGCATCCGCCCCGTTTGTCGCTCGGTGCCGGGGGTAGGGCACACAGATGAACCCCACTCCCGATCCGGTCATCCCGTGAGCGTCAACACGCGCGTCGTCGCCGCGACCCCCGACGCCGTCTGGAAGGTCCTCGCCGACGGCTGGCTCTACCCGCTGTGGGTCGTCGGCGCGACGCGTATGCGCGACGTTGACGAGAACTGGCCGGAGAAGGGCAGCCGCATCCACCACTCGGTCGGCGTGTGGCCGTTGCTGATCAACGATCACACCGAGGTGCTGGACGTCGTGCCCGGCCGGTCGATCACGCTGCGGGCCCGCGCCTGGCCGGTCGGCGAGGCCAAGGTCGACATCCGCCTCAGCGATGTCGGCTCGCAGACCGAGGTCGTCATCGAGGAGGACGCCACCGCCGGCCCCGGGGTCCTGGTGCCTGAGCCGTTCAAGGGGCTCAGCCTCAAGTGGCGCAACGTCGAGACGCTGCGACGTCTCGCATTCATCGCCGAGGGCCGGCATGAGGCGGCCGATCACGCCCAACGAACCACGAAGGAGAACTGATGCGCGCACTCACCTGGCAGGGACGACGATCGGTGTCGGTCGAGACAGTCCCGGACCCGGTCATCCAGCGTCCGAACGACGCGATCATCAAGGTCACCTCGACCGCGATCTGCGGCTCTGACCTGCACCTTTACGAAGTGCTGGGGCCGTTCCTCCAGCCGGGCGACGTGCTCGGCCACGAGACGATGGGCATCGTCCAGGAGGTCGGTGCGGAGGTCGGCGACCTCAAGGTCGGCGATCGCGTCGTCATACCGTTCAACATCTCGTGCGGCCACTGCTGGATGTGCTCGCGCGGGCTGTTCGCGCAGTGCGAGACGACGCAGAACGAGAAGACCGGCAAGGGCGCCTCGCTGTTCGGCTACACCGAGCTCTACGGCTCGGTGCCCGGCGGTCAGGCCGAGTACCTCCGGGTGCCCGAGGCGCAGTTCGGTCCCATCAAGGTGCCCGAGGGTGCGCCGGACGAGCGCTATCTCTACCTGTCCGACATCCTCCCGACCGCATGGCAGGCGTTCGACTTCGCCGACGTGCCGGAAGGTGGCACGGTCGCGGTGTTCGGCCTCGGACCGGTCGGCCAGCTCACGGCTCGCATCGCCCTCAACGCCGGCCGGCGCGTCATCGGCGTCGACCGCGTCGCCGAGCGGCTCGACCTCGCCCGCTCGTACGGGGTGGAGGTCATCGATCTGGACTCGGTCGACGACATTGCGGAGGCCATCTTCGACCTGACCGACGGCCGGGGCGCTGACGGCACGGTCGACGCTGTCGGCATGGAGGCGCATGGCTCACCGATCGCCAAGACCGCGATCAGCGCCGTGGGGCTGCTCCCCGACGCGCTGGCGAAGCCCCTGACCGACAAGTTCGCGATCGACCGGCTGGCCGCGCTCATCGCGTGCATCAAGTCGGTACGCCGTGGCGGCACGGTCTCGGTGAGTGGTGTCTACGGCGGCGAGGTCGACCCCATGCCGATGATGGAGATGTTCGACCGCGGCATCACGATGCGGTTGGGCCAGTGCCACGTCAAGCGCTGGACCGACGAGATCTCCAAGGTGCTGCAGAAGGACGGTGACCTGCTGGGCGTCGAGTCGCTCGCGACGCATCACCTCCCGCTCGAGGAGGCGCCGGCGGCGTACGAGATGTTCCAGAAGAAGCAGGACGGTTGCGTCAAGGTGGTGCTCAAGCCGTGACCTCGGACCCTCGGGTTCTCGTCGTGACGGGGGCTTCGAGCGGTATCGGCCGAGCCGCGGCTCTGCAGTCGGCGGCCGCGGGTGACCATGTCGTGCTCGTCGCACGGGGCGAGCCGCCGCTGCAGCAGGTGGCGCGCGAGTGTGAGGCTGCGGGCGCCGCGTCGACGCTGGTCCTGTCGACCGACGTCGGGGATGACGCCGAGGTCGAGAAGATGGTGACCGCCGTGACGTCCCAACACGGGCGCATCGATGCGGTCGTCCACTGTGCGGGCGTCGTGGCGTACGGGCGAACCGAGGAGGTGCCGGTCAACGTCTTCGACGGTGTGCTGCGCACCAACCTGATCGGCTCGGTCAACGTCGCCCGACACGCGATTCCGATCATGCGGCGGCAGGGCGCCGGCTCGCTCGTGCTGTTCGGCTCGGTGATCGGGCACATCAGCGTTCCGGGCATGAGTGCGTACGTCCTGAGCAAGTGGGGGGTCCGGGCGCTCGCGCGCCAGCTGCAGCTGGAGAACCGCGATCTCCACGACCTGACGATCGCCTACATCGCTCCAGGTGGCGTCGACACCCCGATCTACGAGCAGGCCGCCAACTACGACGGTTTCGCCGGGCGGCCGCCACCGCCGGTGATCTCGCCGGAGCGAGTGGCTCGGACGGCGCTGCGCCGCCTCGACCGGCACCGTGCCCGCACGCAGATCGGGCTCGCCAACGACATCATGCGGTTCGGGTTCAACGCTGTGCCGTGGGCGTTCGACTTGCTGGTCGGTCCGCTCTACCGGGTCATGGCCAGCGACCGCACCACGCGTGTCGAGCCGACGGAAGGCAATGTGCTGGACTCGAAGTTCACCGGCAACCAGCTCCACGGCTCGCAGGGCAACGCCCTCATCGGCATGGGTCGCAACGTGTTCGCGCGCGTGACGGGCAAGGACAAACCGGGATGACTCGCACGTACGACGCGGTGATCGTCGGCGCCGGTCCCAACGGGCTCGTCGCCGCAAACCACCTCGCGGACGCGGGTTGGTCCGTCCTCGTCCTCGAGGCGCAACCCGAGGTCGGAGGAGCGGTGCGCAGTGCGGAGGACGTCCATCCCGGATTCGTGCACGACACGTTCAGTGCGTTCTATCCCCTCGCGGAGGCGTCGCCGACGATCCGCTCGTTCCACCTCGAGGAGCACGGCCTGGTGTGGCAGCACGCTCCAGCGGTGCTGGGCCACCCGACGAAGGACGGTCAGTGGGCCATGCTGCACCGCGACCGGGACATCACCGCCGGCTTGATGGACGAGCAGCATCCCGGCGACGGCGACTCCTGGCTCGAGCTGTGCGAGCAATGGGACCGGATCGGCGACCAGCTGGTCAAGGCACTGCTGTCGCCCTTCCCTCCGGTCAAGAACGGTCTGGGCGCGCTGGCTCGGCTCCGCGGCGTCGGCGGGCTGGACTTCGTCCGCATGCTGCTGACACCTGCCGCCGAGCTCGGGCTCGCGAGGTTTGCTGGACCGTCGCCGCGCCTGTTGATCGCCGGCAACGCGGCTCATGCGGACATCCCGCTGCACGCGCCGGGTTCCGGGCTCATGGGCGTCCTGCTGGTCATGCTCGGCCAGACCGTCGGCTTCCCGGTGCCGCAGGGTGGAGCCGGAGAGCTGACCAAGGCGCTGGCCCGCCGGTTCGAGTCGCTCGGCGGGCAGATCCACTGCTCGTCGGAGGTGTCGCGGATCAAGGTCCAGGATCGCCGCGCGGTCGGCGTACGTACGACAGACGGTGAGCACTTCGGCGCCCGACGTGCCGTCCTGGCGGATGTGGCTGCGCCGCACCTCTACGGCGGCCTGGTGCACGCCGCTGACCTGCCGGCGCGCACCGTGCGGGCGATGACGTCGTTCGAGCTGGACCCCGGCACGGTCAAGGTCGACTGGGCTCTCGACGGCGGCGTGCCCTGGGCCAAGCCGCCGCCCTACGATCCCGGCACGTTCCACGTCGCCGACTCGGTGGAGCAGATGACCGAAGCGCTCGGACAGGTGTCGGCGCGGGCGATCCCCGCCGCACCGTTCATGCTGGCCGGCCAGATGTCGACGGCCGATCCCACGCGCTCGCCGGCCGGCACCGAGGCCCTCTGGGCCTACACACATGTGCCGCAGGACGCGATCCGCGACGCCGGTGACGACGGCATCCGCGGGGTGTGGGACGGCGACGACTGCGAGCGGTTCGCCGACCGCATGCAGGCGCGGATCGAGGAGGTCGCCCCGGGATTCGGGTCGCGCATCATGGCACGCCGCGTGCTGGGGCCGCGCGAGATGGAGCAGCGCGACGCCAACCTGATCGGCGGGGCGATCAACGGCGGCACCGCCCAGCTGCACCAGGAGCTGATCTTCCGGCCGGTTCCGGGGGCAGGCCGCGCCGAGACCCCGGTCCGAGGGCTCTACCTCGCGTCGGCGTCGGCGCACCCGGGCGGCGGAGTGCATGGTGCGTGCGGGATGAACGCAGCGCGTGCGGCGATCGCCCATACGCGCGTACGCGAGCTGCTGCCGGCATCACTCAGGCGGTGAGCTGCCGCCCGTCGGCCGCCTGGAACACCACGTCGTCGAGCCGAACGGTCGGCTGCCTGTACTGCTGCGCCAGCTGCTCCTGCGTACGCCGGTTGAGGTCGGGATCGACCGACGCGACTGCCTCGTCGACGAGCACGACGCGGAGGTCGCGAGCGTACGCATCGGCGGCCGTCGTCGCGATGCACGACTCCGTCGACACACCAGCCAAGGCGATCGTCTCGATGCCGCGCGAGCTGAGCAGGTCTTCGAGACCGGTGCGGAAGAACGCACTGTCGCGGGTCTTGGTCACCGTGATGGTGCCCTCGTTCCGAAGGCCGGGGACGGGATCGGCTCCCGGCGTGCCCTCGATGACCATTCCGCGGCCGTCGTCACGCATGTTGAGCGCCCAGGTCGATCGGTCCGGCTTGTGCTCGGTGCGTACCTCGATGACCGGCGCGCCAGCAGCCATCGCGCGCTCGGCCAAGCTGTTGCACGCGGCGACCAGGTCATCCCGGCAGCGTTCGAGCTCGCTGTCGTTGAAGTAGTCGACCTGCATGTCGACGATCACCAGCGCCTGCACGGTGTGGCCGGTCATGGGCTCTCCCTTCGACGAGCGCGAACTACCCGCAATCCGGCTCGTCAACCGCCGGCGCGGAGGCGATCCAGCTCGGCCTCGGCATCCTCCAGCGCGTCCCGCGCCTTGCGCTCGGCATCCTCTGCCTCGTCGGCCACGGTGTCGGCCTTGTCGAGGGCCTTCTCGGTCTCGGCCATCTCCCGCTCGATCGCCTTGGCTCTCTTGCGCAGCTCGGCGAGCTCTTCCTGCAGCTCGTCGCGCTCCTCCACCAGAGACTCGAGCTCTTCGGTCGCCGTCCTGGCCTTGCGGCGCGCCTTGTCGACCTTGGCCTCGGCCGCCTCGATCCGCTTGCGCTCCAGCTGCGTCGGTCCCTGCTTCGCCGGCTTCGTCGTGCGGGGACGGGCTCCCTCCGGCGGGATCGCCACGACATCTGTGAGGTCGACGGGTTCGAACGGGTTGGCGGCGAACGTCGCCACGAGCAACCCGTCCTGCACCGCGTTGGCCGCATCGGGGTCGGTCATCGCCGCGCGCAGGGTCTCCTCGACGCCAGAGGCAGCCTGGCCGCTCAGCGTCCCGCCGGAGGCACGCACCAGCTCAGAAGCCTCGTCGAGCGCCTGGCGGGTGAGGTCGCGTCGGGCCCGATCGAGCAGCCGGGTGCGCGATCCGTCCGAATCGGACTGGGCATCGCGCAGCTGCTCCCCGAGCTCGACGACCTCCTCGACCAGCTCGGCTCGCTCTCGCGCCAGCGCGTTGACTGCCCACGCGGCGGCGCTGGGCTTGCGCAACGCCTTGACCTGCCGCGCCAGCTCCTTGTCGCCGGCACCGTCGGCGGCTTCCTTGCGGGCCGCGATGAACTCCGACAGCGGCCGGCTGTAGAGCTCCTGGGCGATCGAACGCAGGCCGGCCATGCGCCCAGCCTAGGACCGCCCCGGGTTTGTCGCTCGATCCCGACGGGTATGTCCGGCGCATGACGTCACTGTGGCTCGATCGACCAGACCTGCCGGCAAGCGACCCACTTCCGATCGACGAGCGGCTCGATGACCTCGTGATCGGAGCCGGCCTGACGGGGCTCACCACCGCGTTGTTGCTCGCGCGAGCGGGCCGGCGGGTCGCGGTGGTCGAGGCACGTCGCGTCGGTGCCGTGACGACCGGCAACACCACGGCGAAGCTTTCGCTGCTCCAGGGCACGAAGCTGTCCAGGATCCTGCACAAGCAGTCCCACCAGGTCGCGCAGGCATACGTCGACGCCAACCTCGAGGGGCAGCAGTGGCTGGTCCGGTTCTGCGCTGACCATGACGTCCCCGTGCAGACCCGTGACGCCATCACGTATGCCGCAGAGCCCGAGCAGGTCGACGCCGCGCGCCAGGAGCAAGGTGCGGCTCGGTCGCTGGGCCTCGACGTGCGGTGGCAGGACGAGCTCGACGTGCCGTACCCCAACTACGGCGGTGCGGTCCTGCCCGAGCAGTACCAGTTCGACCCCATCGACGTCCTGACCGCGCTGGCGAGCCAGGTCCGGGAGCACGGCGGCACGATCCACGAGGGCCACCGGGTCGTGAGCGCCTCCAAGACCGGTCAGCCGACCGTGCACCTCGACGACGGCACGGAGCTGACGGCCGGGGACGTGTTCCTCGCGACCGGCACACCGATCCTCGATCGCGGGCTCTACTTCGCCAAGCTCGAGCCCCTGCGGTCGTACGCCTTGGCGTTCGACTTCGCCACGACGCCGATGCCGATGAGCCTGTCGGCCGGCCAGCCGTCACGCTCGATCCGCGACGTGATGCGCACCGACGGGACGACGAAGCTCATGATCGGCGGCAACGGGCACACCGTGGGGCGTACCGATTCGGAGGCGCGGCACGTCGACGAGCTGCGGGAGTGGACGGCGATCTACTTCCCGGGCGCCGTGGAGACGCATGTCTGGTCGGCCCAGGACTACCAGTCGCACGACGGCATCCCGTACGTCGGCCATCTCCCGCGCGGCGGCGGCCGGTTCCACGTCGCGACGGGCTTCGACAAGTGGGGCATGACGAATGCCGTGGCCGCGGCCCGCAACCTGACGGCGAGCCTGCTGGGGGAGCCCGTGTCGTGGTCCAAACCCATGTCGCGCCGGATCACCCGGCCGGCGGGCGCCGCGAAGGTCGCAGAGCTGAACCTGAACGTCGGCGTCCACCTCGCCAAGGGCCTCGTGGCTGCTGAGCTGAAGGAGGCGCCGGAGAGCCCGGCGGAAGGCCAGGGTGAGGTCGGCCGCGACGGCATCCTGCCGACCGGCGTCTCGACGGTCGACGGCCGTACGTGTGCGGTGCGCGCCGTGTGCACGCATCTGGGCGGGATCTTGTCGTGGAACGACCAGGAGATGACCTGGGACTGCCCGCTGCACGGCTCGAGGTTCACGCCCGACGGCGAGGTCCTCGAGGGACCGGCGACCCGGCCACTGCACCGTCCTGATGCTGACTAGGGCCGATCGCGTGCTGGGAGCACCTTGTGGGTGCCGTCGCACCACGGCTGGCTGGCGGACTTGCCGCAGCGGCACACGGCACTGACCGGCCGCACCGTCTGGTGGGCCACGCCGTCGGCATCCTCGACGAGGTGATCGCCTCGCAGCAGCAGCGGGCCGCCCGGGCACAGGATGACATCCGGATGCGCGAACCCGTGGTCCTCGGTCATGAGGCTTCCCAAGCGTCGAGCATGCGATGCGCGTAGCGGTCCTCGAGGTCGAGACACGTGAACGCACCGAACACGACATCGTCGACGAGCTGCGGTTCCTGGTCGACGAGGGCGCCGCAGATCGTACGAACCGCGAGCTGCTCGTGCACCGCGTCGGCCTCGACGTGCTCCTCGTAGTACGCGATCATCTCGGGCGGGAACTGCAGGCGCGCGAGGCCTTGCGCCACGCGTCGGGACGGCAGGGAGCTCGTCGCCTCGAAGGCGGCGAGGTGTCCCAACGACGCTGCCCGAAGTCGTCGGTGCAGCCCGAACAGCGACATCGCGTTGTTGAGCTCGAGGATCTCCAGCGGCACGTCATCGATGTACGCGTAGGGGTCCGCACGCAGTCCTGACGCCTCGAGTCCCAGTGCGAACAGGTGTGCGTGGAGCCGGTTGGGGTCGCCGCCGCCGTACTCGTCGTACTGCAGCTCCATCAGCGCCGCCTTGGGAGCCGTCGACAGTCGCGGGACGACCCACGCGATCGGGTCCGACTCCTTGAGGTGGTAGATCGAGCGGTGCCGCAGGAGCTCGAGCACCTGCTCGCGGTCGGCCTTGCGCTGGACGTAGGCGGCGATGGACGGTCCGTCGTGCTCGGCGATGAAAGTGAAGAGCGCCTCGGCGAACGGCTCGTCGAGCGTGGTCGCGGGTTGCCGGGCGCGCAGCTCGCGCTCGAAGTCGTGCTCGAGCGCGCTGCGCAGGCCCAGGACGCCTGGGTGCCACTCCAGCTCGTCGTCGACGTCCTCGAATCCGGAGTAGTGCAGCTCGTACATCGCCCACAACGCGATCTGGGCGTCGCCGGCATCGGTGGCTGCGACCTGCGGGATGCGGCCGATGTCACCGGGCTCCGAACGCATCGCGTCGAACAGCGCCTCGCTCAGCTCACCACGTGCCTTAGGCAGGAGCATGGCGGTCCTCGTCCTCGTCGAGGGACTGCCACTCACCCCGGCAGTCGAGGAACCCTCGAGGCGGGTCGGTGCGCGTCAGCCGCCGGGGCGGCAGACGGTCAGGCTGCAGGGCGCCCGGGAGCTGGGTCAGGACTTGTCGGTTCGTCATGTCGCGGCCCACATACCCCCGGCTCGAGGTGACGAAACGCGGGTTTGAGCGCGCTGACCTGTGGGTATGCGAAGGGGTGGCGCGAAATTCGCGGGGGGCCGGAGGGATGACGATGCGCGGACGAGTGGTGGTGGCCGTGGCCGCGACACTCGTCCTCGTGGTTTCTGCGTGCTCGGGCAGTCCGCAAGACATGTCGATGGGCATACGCGAGGCGCAGTCCGCCGTGGGTGCAGCGCGCCTCGCCCTGACGTCGTCGGAGGACGGGGACATCACGAGCGCGGTTGCCGAGACGATGATCGACGAGGCCGGTGTGCGGATGTCCTCGGCATCGACGACGGCCTCGGCGTTCAAGCCCACCGACCGGCGTACGGCCTCTCAGCTCGAGGCGGTCACGAAAGCGCTCGGCGACGCGGACACCGCGGTCCGGCATGCCAGCGAGGCGATCGCCGGCTACCCCGGGGCGCCCAGCATCAGCGCAGCACTCGCCGAGCTGAAGCACTCGTCGGCCGACCTCGACCGACTGGCCGGGAAGCTGGAGCCGCCGCGATGAAGAAGTACTTCGCCGTTGCTCTCGGCATCCTCACGGCGATCGGCGGGTTCGTCGACATCGGCGATCTCGTGACGAACGCTGTCGTCGGCTCACGATTCGGCATGTCGCTGGCGTGGGTCGTGGTCGTCGGCGTGGGCGGCATCTGCCTGTTCGCCCAGATGTCGGGCCGGGTCGCCGCGATCAGCGGACGGGCGACGTTCGAGATCATCCGCGAGCGCCTCGGACCCCGTGCGGGCACGGCCAACCTGGTGGCATCGGTGATGATCACCGTCATGACGCTGACCGCCGAGGTCGGCGGCATCGCCCTCGCGCTGCAGCTCGCGAGCGGCGTCCAGCCGCTGCTGTGGATCCCGGTCGCGGCCTTCGCGGTGTGGCTCGTGATCTGGCGGGTCAAGTTCTCGATCATGGAGAACGTCGCCGGCCTGCTCGGGCTCACCCTCGTCGTGTTCGGGGTCGCCCTGTTCCTGCTCGGTCCGGACTGGGGCGACCTCAAGTCCCAGGCCTTGCAGCAGACCTCACACCCGCGGGAGACGCCGCTGACGTACTGGTACTACGCGATCGCGCTGTTCGGCGCGGCCATGACGCCGTACGAGGTGTTCTTCTTCTCCTCCGGTGGCGTCGAGGAGAAGTGGACCGAGAAGGACCTGGTGACCTCACGGGCGAACGTGATGGTCGGCTTCCCGCTCGGCGGCCTGCTGTCCCTGTTCATCGCGGGCTGCGCCGCGACGGTCCTGCTGCCGCGCGGGATCGATGTCGATGCGCTGTCGCAGACCGTCCTCCCGGTCGCCATCGGCGCCGGCAAGCTCGGGCTGGCGATCGTGATCCTCGGAGTCGTCGCCGCGACATTCGGCGCCGCGCTCGAGACCGGCTTGTCGGCCGGATATGCCCTGGCGCAGTTCAACGGGTGGTCGTGGGGCAAGTTCCGGCGTCCGGCGGAGGCCGCGCGGTTCCACCTGACGATCATCGTGTGTCTCATCGTCGCGGTCCTGGTGCTGCTCACGGGCATCGATCCGATCCTGGTGACGGAGTACTCGGTGGTGTTCTCCGCCGTCGCGCTGCCGCTGACGTACTTGCCGATCCTGGTCGTCGCGAATGATCCGCAGTACGTCGGTGAGCACGTCAACGGGCGGTTGCTCAACGCCGTGTCGTCGGTCTACCTCGTCGTGATCCTCGTTGCCGCGATCGCGGCGATCCCTCTGATGATCCTGACGAAAGCAGGTGCGTGATGCCTGAGCTGCCCCAGCACGACGTTGCCGGCCGGGTCCTCGACCTGGATCTGCACATCCTGGACCGACAGGTGCTCGACAACGCCGACGTGCCGATCGGCCATGTCGATGATGTCGAGGTCGCGGGCGTCGAGCGCGGGCGTGAGCTCGACCCGGACTCGCCGCCCGTCGTGACCAACCTGGTGCTCAGCTCCGACCTCCTGTCGCGCGTGTTCGGAGGGCGGCCGCCGGAGTCGCGGCTGCATCGTGTGCCGTGGTCGGCGGTCAGCGCCATCGGCACCGCGATCGACCTCGGCGAGCCGGGCTCGTCGTTCGACGTGACCTGGCCCGAACGCTGGGTACGCGACCAGGTGATCGCCCGAATCCCCGGGGGGCGCCATGCTCCTGAATGACATCCTGGGCTGTCGGGTCGTGGGTCCTGACGGGCATCTGGGGTATGTGGCCGACTGCCGGCTCACCGTCGACGGGGCACCAGGGCCCTTGCTGGCCGACGCGCGCCTGGTCGGGCTGATCGTGGCGCGCAAGCATCGGCGCGGTTTCCTCGGCTACGAACGTACGTCCGTGACGGCGCCAGCGCCGTTGGCATGGTGGTTCGAGCGGCGTCAGCGCGGGTCGTTCCTGGTGCTCTGGAAGGACATCGAGTCGGTCGACGAGGTGGTCAGGTTGCGGCCCGGATTCACCCGATGGTCGTCATCGCTGTGACCGTCAAATCCTCGCCGCCTGCAATTGCAGGTGTGTCCATGTTCACAGGCTTACCCACAGAGTGTGCATATAGTTCTTTCGAACTAGACAGGTAGTCACTTGTGACTTGGGTCACACGTTGAGATGGGTGTCCAGCGAACGATACGCGCTCACTCCTGGAACACGTCGGGTATGCCGTCGCCGTCCTCATCACGGCGCTCCAGCGCCTCGATCCGCCGGTAGTGGCGGTTGCGAGACCGCAGGACGACACCTGCGGCGATGGCCGAGAGGAGCGAGCCGACGAGCACCCCGGTCTTGACGAACTCGTCGGTCGCGTTGCCGACGCCGTACGCCAACTCACCGATCAGCAGGGACACGGTGAACCCGACGCCGGCCAGCATCGCGACGCCCAGGACGTCGAGCCACGCCAGCTCGTCGTCGAGCTCCGCGCGCGTGAACGTCGAGACCAGCCACGTCGCGCCGAACACGCCGATGGTCTTGCCGATGAGCAGTCCCGCAATGACGCCGATCGTGATGGGCTCGTGCAGGGCATCGGTCAGGCCGGACCAGCCGTCGACCGTCACGCCGGCGCTGAAGAAGGCGAAGACCGGCACGGCGACGACCGCCGACAGGGGGCGGAACCGATGCTCGAAGTGTTCGGCGAGTCCGGGGCCCTCGCTCCCGTCGCGCCGGATCACCGGCACCGCGAAGCCGAGCAGGACGCCGGCGACCGTGGCATGGATGCCGGAAGCATGGACGAGCCCCCAGGCCAGTGCGGCGAGCGGCAGCAACAGCCACCAGGAACGTACACGGCGCTGCACCAGGACCGTGAAGATCGCGATCGGCACGAGCGCGAGCAGCAGGTACTCGACGTGCAACGTCTTGGTGTAGACGACCGCGATGATGATGATCGCCAGGAGGTCGTCGACGACGGCAAGCGTCAGCAGGAACGTGCGCAGGCCCGACGGCAGGTGACTGCCGATGACGGCCAGGACAGCGAGTGCAAAGGCGATGTCGGTCGCGGTCGGGATCGCCCACCCGTCGAGCGAGCCTCCGAGGTTGACGAGGACGAAGATCAGCGCCGGCACCGCCATGCCGCCGACTGCGGCGACGACCGGGAGCACCGCTCGGCTGGGCTCGCGCAGGTCGCCAGCGACGAACTCGCGCTTGAGCTCGAGCCCGGCGACGAAGAAGAAGATCGCCAGCAGCCCGTCGGACGCCCACTGGCCGAACGTGAGGTGGAGGTGGAGCGAGTCGGGCCCGAACGCGGTGTCCCGCAGCGAGGCGTACCCGTCGCCGGCATTCGCCGCGACGACTGCTGCGACGGTCGCCGCCAGCAGCAGCGCGCCGCCGAGGGTCTCCTGGCGCAGGATGTCGGCGATGCGCGAGGCCTCAGGCCACGAGCTGCGCCGGAAGAGGCGGGGCGAACGGGTCGTCATGGGGCTCCCTGGGGTCGGCGACATCACGCCGACCAGACTTCCCGGCTCACCTGACCCGAACTCTACCGGTCGGACCCCTCGGGGCGAGTAGCCTGCGGAGATGCCGGATGTCGCGATCGCCGCGCCCAACGAGGCCGCCGCCGATGCCGGCGAGCAGGTCGCCCGCAGCGGCGGCAACGCTGTCGACGCGGCGCTGGCCGCAGTCCTCGTGACGATGGTCAACGAGATCGGGATCGTGTCGCTCAGCTCGGGCGGGTTCATCACGGTCCAGCCGCAGAACGGCAGCGCGCCGCAGACCGTCGACGGCTGGATGGAGATGCCGGGCCGTGGGCGCGAGCTCGGTGGCGGCACGTGGGACATCCACACCGACTACGGCGACGGGGTCACCGCGACGATCGGCCCCGGCTCGGTCGCTGCGCACGGCTCGGTTGCGGCGTTCGGCGCAGCGCATGCGAGGTGGGGACGCCTGCCGTGGCGCGAGATCGTGGCGCCGTCGATCGACGTGGCTCGCGGCGGGTTCCGGCTCGGCTCGGCGTCGCGCTACTACCTCGAGCACGTGCACGACCTGATCTTCGGCTGGGACGACGAGAGCGATGCCGCGGTCCACGACGAGGACGGCCTCGTCACGACCGATCTGATCGTGCTGCCCGACCTCGTCGGGTCCCTCGAGCTGATCGCCGACGAGGGCCCCAGCGCGCTGCACACCGGCGACCTGGCCCGGCTCATCAGCGATGACGTGATCGCCCGCGGCGGCATCCTCGGTCGCGAGGACCTCGCGGCGTACCACCCCGTCGTGCGCCCATCGTTGCTGAGCACGGTCGGTGACTGGACGTTCGGCACCAACCCGCCGCCGTCGGTCGGCGGCGTATGCGTGACCGCGATGCTGCGCATGCTGGACGGCCGACCGTACGGCGAATGGGACAGCGACGACGTCGAGCACCTCATCCGTGTGCAGCGGGCCGTGCTGGGCCACCGGCTCAAGGTGCTGGACCACACCGACGACCTCGAGCGCGACGCCGCGGCATTCCTCGAGCTCGTCGACCACGACCATCTCGCGGTGCTGGAGTCCGGCTCGACGGCGCACGTCTCGGCGACCGACAGCGACGGCGGCGCCTGCTCGGTGACGGTGTCGTCGGGCTACAGCTCGGGGATGATCGCGAAGGGCACCGGGATCTGGCTCAACAACTGCCTCGGCGAGCAGGAGCTCAATGCCCGCGGGCTGCACGGGCTGCCACCCGGCACGCGGCTGCTGTCCAACATGGCGCCGACGGTCGGGCACCACGTCGACGGCTCGGCGATCGCGATCGGATCGCCCGGCGCCGACCGCATCACGACGGCGATCGTGCAGGCCCTGGCCGGGTTCGTCAACGGCCGGCTCGGCCTGCAGCACGCCATCAACCACCCCCGCGTCCACGTGCACCGGGCCGGCCGGCCCGACGAGGTCGTCAAGACCGAGACCGACCTGACGATGTACTACGGCGGCGTCGCTGCGACGCTCCGGCGCCACGACGGGCACCTGGTGGCCGCCGCGGATCCCCGCCGCGATGGTGCCGTACGTCTCGTGCGCGCTGACCCGCGGCGGGACGGATGCGGTTTGATGGTCCGATGTCCCACGCACCCATCGTCATCGCCCACCGCGGCGTCCCCGGCGAGCGACTCGAGCACACCCGCCCGTCCTACCTGCTGGCGATAGAGCAGGGCGCCGACTACATCGAGCCGGACGTCGTGGCGACCAAGGACGGCGTGCTGGTCGTGCGTCACGAGAACGAGATCAGCGGCACGACCGATGTCGCCGACCGGCCGGAGTTCGCCGATCGCACGGACCACCAAGTTCGTGGACGACACCGAGCACACGGGCTGGTTCACCGAGGACTTCACCCTCGAGGAGCTCAAGACGCTGCGCACCAAGGAACGCATCCCCGATCTTCGCCCGAGAATGTCGCCGCTCGACGGGGTCGAGCCCATCCTGACCTTCGACGAGGTCCTCGACATCGCGTTGCAGGGCACCGAGACGCGCGACAAGCCGGTCGGCGTGTACGTCGAGACGAAGCATCCGAGCTACTTCGCAGAGCGTCGGCATCAGCCTCAACGACCTCCTGATCGCAGGCGCTCGAGCGCCGCGGGCCTAACACGCCAGACGCCAAGATCACGATCCAGTCGTTCGAGTCCGGCAACCTGCAGGCGCATCCGGGACCGGACGCCGGCTGTTCGTCGTCCAGCTGATGTACCGTCACGGCGCGCCGGCGACTTCGTGGTCGCGGGCGACCAGCGCACGTACGCCGACCTGCGCGAGCCCGAGGGCCTGGAGTTCATCGCCTCGTACGCCGATGGGATCGGGCCCTACAAGGATCTCGTCATCGCCCGCGACAGTGCCGGCAACCTGGCGCAGCCGACCGGGTCTGGTCGACGCGGCCCACGCTGCGGGCTGATGTGCACATCTGGACGATGCGCAACGAGAACAACTTCCTGCCGGCCGACCTGCGCAGCAGCACCGACAAGGCTCGCCCACGGCGATGCCGTGGGCGAGTACCTGGCGTTCTTCGACGCCGGGGTCGATGGCGTCTTCTCCGACTTCACGCAGACGGCGGTGCAGGCGCGCTCTCAGTGGTTGGCACGTCAGTAGCCTGCGCCCATACGGTCTGCTGGCCGGCCGGCTGCGCGGCGGGCATCAGGACCCACGCGACGATGTACGCCACGATCAGCGAGCCGAAGCCGAGCACGGTGCCGACGGCGACCAGGATGCGGATCAGGTTGGCGTCGAGGCCGGTGTAGGTCGCGATGCCTCCGCACACGCCTCCGACCCACTTGTCGTCACGGCTGCGGGTGAGCTTCTTCATCTTCAGGTCCTTCCGGGATGGGGTCTTGGGTGGTTTCGGTGGTGTCGGGGGACGGGCTGCGGGCGCGGTTGGCCGGCCTGGTCTGCCACACGGTGGCGGCGACGCCGAGCAGTCCGAGGAGGATCAGCACCCCCGAGGCGGTGAGGCCGAGCTGTCGTGGAGTCAGGAGGTCCTGCTTCCACACCGCCCAGTTGCCGACGGCGGAGAGGAAGAACAGCCCGAAGGCCAGGCCTTCCCAGCGGAATGAGTGTCTGGTCATCTGCGGATCACCTCGATGTCTCCGATTCGTTGGTGGATGTCGAGCGTCAGGGCGGCGCCCGCTTCTGGCGGCGGGATAGGTGAGGTCGGTGTCGGTGCCGTCCGTCTTGCGGTCGAACACCCGGATCTCGCCGGCGTCGATGTCGGACGTCGACCCTGACGTTGAGGCCGTCGGGCACGATGACCTTCGTCTCGCCGATGCCGGCCTCGATCTTGATCGTCCGGCCCAGCAGCGCCTGCGGGTCGCGAGACCTGGGTGAGGTCGAGCTCGATCCGGCCGATGCCGTGCCGGTAGTGCGGGTCGACCTGGGCGGCGTTCGCGGGCGTCGGCGTCTGCTCGCCGATCTTGCCGTTGGGCAGCAGCGAGCCGATCGCGAGGGTGATGGCGAGGAGGACCCCGAAGCCGATCAGCGGCCCGCCGTTGCCGATCAGCGTGCTGACCAGCAGGCCCGACCGCCACGACGCCGAGCGCCACGGCGACGTATGCCGTCCAGTGGGGCCCGTCGTTGTACGCGTCGTAGATGCCCGTCGCCGCAGTGGCGATGGCGGCCACCGACAGGGTGAGCCAGGTGAGCGTCCACGACCGGTCCCGCTTGGCCTTGGCGTACTTCTGGCTGGCCACGAGGCCGGCCTTGGCGGCGGTGAACTCCGGGCCCCGGGCCGATTCGTCGGCCGGGTCGACCCCCGGCGGGGCGTACTGGGCCGCGAGCGCGGTCTCGGCCTGTCGGCGGCGCCGCGGGCGGACCACGAACAGGTAGTAGACGAGCGCGAGCGGCACCAGGATCCACGGGACGCCGTCCCAGAACCAGCCACCGTCGCCGACGATCGCGAGCGCGGACAGGACGACGGCGCCGACGAGGCCCGCGACGCGTACCTGCTCCTCGTTCTTGTCGAGGTGGAACCAGTCGGCGGCGACGCTCTTGTCGTCGCCCTCGGCCGGCAGCAGGAACCACGCGGCGGCATAGATGATGACGCCGGCGAACCCGACGAGCGTCAGCACCGCGATCACGACGCGCACGATGACGGGGTCGATGTTGAGGTACTTCGCGGCGCCGGCGCAGACACCGCCGAGCAGGCGGTCGTCCTTCGACCGCTTCATGTCGGTGATGGTGCGGAGCCGGTGCGGGTCGAAGTCGCCGTCCGGCGGCGGGGTGGTGCGGGTGTCTTCTGCGTTCATACCTCCATCGTGTCCGAGGGCGGGCCTGCCGGACCATCGGGTACGACCCTGAATCCCACCCGGGACCGCTCAGGGTGCGCGAGGGGCGTTCCTGATGGCGCGCGCGTGCGCGTACGTGTGACGATCATGGGGTGACCGAATACCGCCGTGCCTACCGACCAGCCGATCGCCGGCTCGTCGGCGGTGTGGCGACGGGTGTCGCCGACCACTTCGGCGTCCCTGTCCTCTACGTCCGCCTGGCCTTCATCGTCGCGACGTGGTTCCACGGCATGGGCGTCATCGCCTATCTGCTGCTGTGGCGGTTCCTGCCGCTGCGCCAGCCCGAGCTGTCGCCCGGCCTGGAGTCGGCGACCCGCCGCGGGCTGCGCACGAGCGGCCGCCCCGGTGCGTTCGAGGTGTTCCAGACCGTCGCGCTGGGCGCCGTCGGCATCGGCGTGATGTTCATGATCCAGGCCAGTGGGCGCGGCATCGCCGGGGGCCTGTTCGCCCCGCTGCTGATCGGGGTCATCGGCCTCGCGGTGATCTGGCGCCAGTTCGACGACGCCGCGTGGGGGCGCTGGATGCGCCAGACCCGCGGCCTCGCGTTCGCCCTGCGCAGTCGCCGCCGGTGCCGTGCTCGTCGCGACCGCGGGCATCTACTTCCTCAGCCAGGAACGTGGCTGGGCAGCGATCGTCGACCTCGCCTCCGCGGTCGCGGTCGCCGGCCTCGGCCTGCTGCTGATCCTCGGGCCGTGGATCACCAAGCTGCTCGGCGACCTGTCGGAGGAGCGGCGCGAGCGCGTACGTTCGCAGGAACGCGCCGACGTCGCCGCGCACCTGCACGACTCGGTGCTGCAGACCCTGGCCCTGCTGCAGAAGAACGCCGGCGACTCGGCGGTCGTGGCGACCCTCGCCCGCCGGCAGGAGCGTGAGCTGCGGGCCTGGCTGTACGGCAACGACGAGAAGCCCGGCGACTCGCTCGTGGCGGCGCTGCGGGCGTCGGCCGCCGACGTCGAGGACGCGCACCGCGTGCCGGTCGAGGTCATCGCGGTCGGCGATGCCGCGCTCGATCCCGATGTCGCCGCGATCGCCAAGGCCGCCCGCGAGGCCATGATCAACGCCGCCAAGCACGCCCGGGTCGACCGCATCGACGTCTACGCCGAGACCGACGGGCGTACGGTCGAGGTGTTCGTCCGCGACCGCGGCGTCGGCTTCGACACCGAGTCGATCGCCGAGGACCGCATGGGTGTGCGAGGCTCGATCATCGGGCGGGTCGAGCGCCACGGTGGCACCGCCTCCATCCGCAGCAAGCCGGGCGAGGGCACCGAGGTCGCGCTGAGCGTGCCCGTCCGAGGCGGCGACACCAACCAGCCCGACCCGGCCCAGCCAGCACCTGTTCCGACAGAAGAAGTGAGCCCATGACCACACTGCGCGTCGCGATCGTCGACGACCATGCGATGTTCCGCACCGGCGTGCGGGCCGAGATCGACGGACCGGTCGACATCGTCGCCGAGGCCGAGGACGTCGACAGCGCGGTCAAGGTCATCGCCGAGACCACGCCCGACGTCGTGCTGCTCGACGTCCACATGCCCGGCGGGGGAGGCCTCGAGGTCATCCGTCGCCTGCACCTGCGCCATCCCGACACCAAGTTCCTCGCGCTGTCGGTCAGCGACGCCGCCGAGGACGTCATCGGCATCATCCGTGCCGGTGCCCGCGGCTACGTCACCAAGAACATCTCGGGTCCCGAGCTGCTCGACGCGATCAACCGGGTCGCGCAGGGCGACGCGGTGTTCTCGCCGCGGCTCGCGGGCTTCGTCCTCGACGCGTTCGCCGGCACGATCGAGGTCGCGCAGGTCGACGAGGAGATCGACCGGCTGACCGAGCGGGAGCGCGAGGTCATGCGGCTCATCGCCCGCGGCTATGCGTACAAGGAGGTCGCCAAGGAGCTGTTCATCTCGATCAAGACCGTCGAGACGCACGTCTCCAGCGTCCTGCGCAAGCTTCAGCTCTCGAGCCGCCACGAGCTGACCCGCTGGGCCAACGACCGCCGCCTGATCTGACCCACGTCACGGGTTTGTCGGTTTCCCATGAGGCCTCGGGGTTTTGTCACGCACCAAGGGTTGCAACCCGAGGTGGGTGACAAGAACGCTTGGTGCGTGACCACGCTCGGCCTGACTCCGCGATGCGTGACAAACGGGGCATGTCCATACGAGACAGTGCGGCAGAATGGCACGTGTGCAGGTTGACGTCCTCGGACCGTTGCGGGTGCGCGCCGACGATCAGGAGATCGATCTCGGCGGGCCGCGCAATCGCGCCCTCGTGGCTCGCCTCGCGCTCGAAGCCGGACGCCCGGTCGCCTCGACGACCCTGATCGACGACCTGTGGGGCCTCGACGTGCCGGCCGACGCGACGAACGCCCTGCAGTCGATCGTGTCCCGCACCCGCCGGCGCCTCCCCGCGGGCGCGCTGGAGTCGACGCCGGCTGGGTACGTCCTGCAGTGCGCGTCGGTCGACGCCGTCGAGTTCGAGCGCCTCGTCGGCGTCGGGCCGGGTCGACGAGGCGCTGGCGCTGTGGCGCGGCGAGGCGCTCGCCGATGTCGCCGAGTTCCCGTTCGCGCCGTCGGCGGCGCACCGGCTCGGAGAGCTGCGGCTCGCTGCCGTCGAGTCGAGCCTGCGCAACCGGGTCCGATCCGGCGACGACCCGGCCGTCATCGCCGAGCTCGCCGACCTCACGACGGCGCACCCCTACCGCGACGGCTTCTGGGTGCTCTACCTCTCGGCGCTGGCCGCGCACGGCCGCGCCAACGAGGCGCTCACGGCGTACGACGGGCTGCGCGGCATGCTGGCCGAGGAGCTGGGAGCGGACCCGTCGCCGGAGCTCCAGGAGCTGCACCTGTCGATCCTGCGGGGCGAGCACGGCCCGCGGCGCAGCGCACCAGGCACTGCCGTCGGCGCTGACGACGTTCGTCGGCCGCGAGGGTGCGATCGCCGACCTGCAGGCGGCCCTGGTCGACCACCGGCTCGTGACGATCCTCGGGCCCGGTGGGGCGGGCAAGACCCGGCTGGCGGTCGAGACCGCCCGGGCCGCGCTCGACCGCTTCGAGGACGTGTGGCTGACCGAGCTCGCGCCGGTGACCGGCAGCGACGGCATCCTGGAGGCGATCCTCTCGGCGATGGGCCTGCTCGAGGTGTCGGTCCTCGACCGGCCCTCGTCCGCGCCGCGGCCGGATGAGCGTACGCGGCTCATCGACGCGGTCCACGACGTCGAGGGCCTGCTGCTGCTCGACAACTGCGAGCACCTGGTCGACGCGGTCGCCGAGATCGCCGACGACGTCCTGGCGCACGCGCCCAAGCTGCGGATCCTCGCGACGAGCCGCGAACCGTTGCGGATCATCGGCGAGTTCGGCTATCAGCTCAGCCCTCTGACGATGCCGGCCGCCGACAGCTCGATCGACGACGCCATGAAGCACAGCGCGATCCAGCTGTTCGTGCTGCGCGCCCAGGCGGTCGACCAGTCGTTCGCGCTGACGGCCGAGACGCTGCCGGCAGTGCGGGAGATCTGCGTACGCCTCGACGGCCAGCCGCTCGCGATCGAGCTGGCGGCCGCGCGCCTCCGCACGCTGACCGCTGCGCCAGGTCGCGGCCCGGCTCTCCGACCGGTTCCGCCTGCTCACGGGTGGCAGCCGCACGGCGTTGCCACGCCACCGGACGCTGCGGGCGGTCGTCGAGTGGAGCTGGGACCTGCTCGACGACGCCGAGCGCGACCTCGCCGAGCGGCTCGCGGTGTTCCCGGGCGGGGTGACCGTCGAGAGCGCCGCCGCCGTCTCCCTCGCCGGCGACGGACACCGAGGAGCTGCTCGAGTCACTCGCCGACAAGTCGCTCCTGGTGCCCGTGCGCGGCGACACCCCGCGGTTCAGGATGCTCGAGACCCTCCGCGAGTACGGCGTCGAGCGGCTGATCGAGCGCGGTGAGGCCGAGGCCGTGCGCGACGCCCACCTCAAGCACTTCCTCGACGTCGCCGAGACGCAGGGACCCCAGCTGCGCGGCGGCGACCAGGTCTGCAGCGGTGCGGAACATCGATCTCGAACGGGCCAACATCATGGCGGCGCTGCGGTTCGCGATCGATCGCGGCGACCGCCCCCACGCGGCCCGTCTGGTCACGGAGCTGGCGTGGTACTGGTCGATCCGCAGCCAGCACGTCGAGGCGTGCTCGTGGGCCGATGCGGTGCTCGCGCTCCCGGGCGAGGCCGACCCGGCGAGCGAGATCTGCATTCGAGGCGCTGTCGCTGACCGGCATCCTGGTGATGGGCGAGCCGTGACGCCGATCGGCCGGCCCTCTGGCAGGGCCCGGTTGATCGCATCCTCGGCGTGTGGGACGCCCACCACCCGCAGCACCAGGTCGTCGACATCGTCCTGGCGACCATGGCGTTCTTCGACGTCATCGGCGACCGGGAGCTGCCGCGCGGCCGACGATCCGTGGACCCACTCGATGATCAACCTGATGCAGCTCGTCCTGCTCGACAACGAGGGGCGCGTGGGCGAGATGGTCGAGCTGCTGGAGCCGACGATCGACGGCTTCCGCGAGCTCGGCGACCGCTGGGGCCTGGCGATGGCGCTGTCCCAGCAGGCGATGGTGCAGTCGCTCGACGCGCAACTACGAGGAGGCGCTCGCCATCGTGGGAGGAGGCGATCCCGCTGCTCCACGAGCTGGGCGCGGCCGAGGACTCGGAGTTCTCGCGGATGCAGGTCATGGGCCTGCGCGTCGCGGTCGCGGAAGGCGACGGTGTCGACGAGCTGCGTCAGGAGCTCCTCGGGCTGCTTGCCGACGCTCGGCGGGCCGGCAATCGCCGCGTCGAGCTCATCACGCAGATCGGCCTGGGGCACGTCGAGCACGTCGCCGGCAACGACGAGGCCGCGATCGAGCACCTCGAGCACGTCCTGCGGCGCCTCGACACCGTCTCGACGTTCGGGGGCGGTCAGATGGAGGCCATGATCCGGGCCGGGCTCGCCGTGACTCGAGCCTTCGCGGACGACCTCGACGGAGCGCGGTCCGAGCTGGCCGCGGCTGCGAGACTCGGCCGTCCGTACGCGTGACATGCCGATCGTCTCGCAGGTGGCTTCGGCGGCGGCCATCCTCGCGCACCTCGACGGCGACGACGAGCGCGCCGCGCGGGTCCTGGGAGCGGCCGAGGCGCATACGCGGCCGCGCAGATCGCATGAACGTCGACGTGCGCGAGCTCGTCGAGACGCTGCGTACGTCGTTGGGTGCCGGGCGTTTCGAGGAGCTGCACGCCGAAGGGCGATCGCTCGCACGTGACGAGGCGATCGCCCTGGCCCTGCCCGCCACGGAGTAGGGCGGCGAGTCAGCGTCCGGTCGCGACGTGCGCGTGGACGCTGACTCACCGCCTCGGCGTGGGTCAGGCCTTGGTGCGGTATGCCCTGACGGCCAGCGGTGCGAACACCGCGAGGATCAGCCCGGCGGTGCCGAGCGCGATGAACGCGTCCTCGGCGACCGGTCCGCCGGTGAGCAGGCCGCGCACCGCGTCCGTCAGGTGTGTGACGGGGTTGACGTTGACCCACGCCCGCAGCCAGCCGGGCATCGTGTCCGCCGAGGCGAACATGCTCGAGCCGAACGTCAGCGGGAACAGCGCCATGAAGCCGATGCCCTGCACCGAGCCGGCCTCGCGGGAGACCATGCCGAGCCAGATCGCGATCCAGCACAGGCACCAGGCGAACACCAGGACGAGCAGGCACGCGGCGAGCACTTCGAGGATCGACGTGCTCGGCCGGTAGCCGATGACGAACCCGGCGATCAGGCTGACGCCGATCGTGATGGTGTAGCGGAGGCACTCGGCGATCGTGGCACCGACGAGCGGTGCCGACCGGGCGATCGGCAGCGACCGGAACCGGTCGAAGACGCCTTCCTTGATGTCGGTGTTGAGGTTGACCCCGATCGACATCGTGCTGAACAGGACGGTCTGGATCAAGATGCCGGGCAGCACGAACTGCAGGTAGTCGTGCGTCGAACCGGCGATCGCGCCGCCCAGGACGTACACGAAGATCAGCAGGAACAGCACGGGCTGCAGCGTCACGTCGAAGAACTGCTCGGGGTGACGCATCATCTTCTTGACCGAGCGGCCGGCGAGCGTCAGGGAGTGACGCACCCACGGCAGGGACGACGCGGGGCGCTGCTCGATCGCGTCGGGGAGGGTGATGGTGGAAGTCATGAGACGGGCTCCTTGTCGAGGTCGGCGGGCGTCATCGGGGCTCAGCCCGTGGGCACCGCTCGGCCTTGCCGGTGAGGGTGAAGAAGACCTCGTCGAGGCTCGGCAGCTTGAGGGCGATCTCCGTGACGGGGATGCCTCGGGCGGCCAGGTCGACGACGACGTCGGTGAAGTCCTTCTCGTCCTCGATCGGCGTCGTGAGCAGCCCACGGGTGGGCTCCTCGACCGATCGGCCGGTGATGCGGCTCAGGACGGCTCGGATGTCCGCGGTGTCGCGGACGTTGGTCGGGCGCACCTGGAGGGAGCGGCCGCCGACGATCTGCTTGAGCTCGGCGGCGGTGCCGTGGGCGATGACCTTGCCGAGATCGATCACGGTGATCGCGTCGGCGAGGGCGTCGGCCTCCTCGAGGTACTGCGTGGTCAGCAGGACGCTGGTGCCTTCGGCGGTCAGCATGCGGACGAGGTTCCAGACGTCGTCGCGCTTGCTGGGGTCGAGGCCCGTGGTCGGCTCGTCGAGGAAGATCACCTCGGGCCGGCCGACCAGGCTCGCGGCCAGGTCGAGGCGTCGCCGCATACCGCCGGAGTACGTCTTGATGCGACGGTCGGCGGCCTCGGTGAGCCCGAACTGGCCCAGCAGCTCCGTGGCGCGGGCCCGAGCGTCCGGCCGGCTGAAGTCGAGGAGGCGAGCGAACAGCTCGAGGTTCTCCCGGCCGGTCAGCTGCTCGTCGACCGAGGCGTACTGCCCCGTGAGGCCGATCGAGCGGCGTACGGCGGTGGGATCGCGCAGGACGTCGTGGCCGGCGACGGTCGCGTGACCGGCGTCGGGCTGCAGCAGCGTCGCGAGGATGCGGACGGCAGTGGTCTTGCCCGCACCATTGGGACCGAGGACTCCGAGTACGGAGCCCTCGGGAACGGCAAGGTCGATGCCGTCGAGGGCGATGGTGTCGCCGTAGTGCTTCGTGAGCCCTTCGGCTTTGATGGCGTAGTTGGTCATGTCGACCATGCTGGTCGGCGCCGCTTGCAGGCCGCTGTCATCGCGCTGGCGGCCCTGACAGCGGCTGACAGCGAGTTCACCCGCCGGCAACCCGACAGGTCTAGCCTGTGGGAATGAACGAGCCCCACCTGATCGTGCTCTTCGGTGCCACCGGCGACCTGGCCCGCCGCAAGCTGCTGCCCGGCATCATGCACCTGCTCGAGTCGGACCTCGTGCCGGAGTCGCGGATCATCGGCGTCTCGCTCGACGAGTTCGACGACGAGCGGCTTCCGTACGTTCGCCGAGAAGGCGTGCCGCGAGTTCACGACCCGCCCGCTCAACGACAAGCAGTGGGCGGAGTTCGCCGCCAAGCTGTCGTACGTCAACGTCAAGGCCGGCCCCGAGGCGCTGGCCGAGGCCGCGTCAGCGCTGGAGGCCGAGCTCGGTGGCTCGCCGCGCCGCCTGCACTACCTCAGCGTCCCGCCCAAGGCTGCGCTCGACGTCGTGCACACGCTCGACGCCGCCAACCTGGTCGAGCGCTCGCGGATCATCATGGAGAAGCCGTTCGGCACCGACCTGGCCAGCGCCAAGTCGCTCAACTCGCAGCTGCACGAGGTCTTCGCCGAGGAGCAGATCTTCCGCATCGACCACTTCCTCGGCAAGGAGGCGGCGCTCAACATCCTGGCGTTCCGCTTCGCCAACGGCCTGTTCGAGCCGATCTGGAACCGCAACTTCATCGACCACGTGCAGATCGACGTGCCCGAGACGCTGTCCGTCGAGGGCCGGTCGGCGTTCTACGAGGGCACCGGCGCGTTCAAGGACATGGTCGTGACGCACCTGTTCCAGGTCCTGGCGTTCATGGCGATGGAGCCGCCGACCTCGCTCGACTCGGACTCGATCAGCGAGGAGAAGAACAAGGTCTTCCGCCAGATGCTGCCGCTCGACCCGCACCACGTCGTACGCGGGCAGTACCAGGGCTACCGCGACGAGGAGGGCGTCGCCGCCGACTCCGAGACCGACACGTTCGTCGCGCTCAAGGCCGAGATCGACAACTGGCGCTGGGCCGGCGTGCCGTTCTACCTGCGCACGGGCAAGAAGCTCGCCGAGGGAGCGCGCATCATCTCGATCGCGTTCCGCGAGCCGCCCAAGTCGATGTTCCCCGCCGGCTCGGGCGTCGGCCTCGCCGGGCCCGGACCACCTGACGTTCGACCTCGCCGACTCGTCGAAGATGTCGCTGTCGTTCTACGGCAAGCGCCCCGGTCCGGGCATGCGGCTCGACAAGCTCAGCATGCAGTTCGCGATGCAGGAGACCGAGCGGGCCGGCGAGGTCCTCGAGGCGTACGAGCGGCTGATCTACGACGCGATGCGGGGCGAGCGGACGCTGTTCACGACCGCCGAGGGCATCGAGCGGCTGTGGGAGATCTCCGAGCCGCTGCTCAACGACCCGCCACCGGTGCGGCCCTACTCGGGCGGCACCTGGGGCCCCAACGCCGTGCACCAGCTCATCGCGCCGCGCGCCTGGCGGCTGCCGTTCGAACGTACGTGGCGCCGGCCCAACACGATGGCGGAGTGACGCCTGACTCGGACGTTGTCGAGCTTGTCCTGGACGTCGTGGCCCGGCAGGCGCGGCGGCTGCTGATGCGAGCGGTCGCTGCTGCCGTAGCCGCTGAGCGCGAGGCCCATCAGGGCGATGCCGCGATGAACAGCAGGCCGACGAGGAGCGTGAAGTGGCGCATGTGACAGCGGTGCACGGCGCACGGTATCCCGCGGCGGCTGAGACGCTCTCAGGGTGTCCAGCTCTTCTCGACCAGCCGGATCGCCTCGTCGAGCGACAGCCCCTGGCGTGCGGGCCAGCCGGGCGTACGTCTGCGCGCCCGACTCGGCCTCGGCGTCGGTGAGCCTGCGGCTCGCGATGAACGTCCCGCGCCGCCCGTGCGTCTCGATCACGCCGTCGGCCTCGAGCGCCCGGTAGGCCTTGGCGACCGTGTTGGCGGCGAGCCCGAGGTCGGTCGCCAGCTGACGTACGGTCGGCAGCTTGTGCCCGGCGGCGAGCGCGCCCGACGCGGCGCCGTCGGCGATCTGCCGGCGCACCTGCTCGTACGGCGGCTCGGCGCCGGCCGTGTCGACCGTGACGAGGTTCATGCGCGCCTCCAGGTGGACGATCGCGAAGCTGCGGCCGGCGGCGTCGGTCGGGATCGCGGCGGGTCTCGCGGAAGCCCTGCGAGAGGTAGAAGCCGAGGCCCACGGCGTTGTCGGCGTACACCTCGACGCTCGGTCGGCACCGCCCTCGGCGACCTGCGCGAGCAGCGGTCGGGCCGATGCCCCGGCCCTGTGCCTCCGGGCGCGACGTAGAGCAGCTCGACGTGCTCGCCGCGCGCGCCGACGAAGCCGAGCTTCTCGCCGGCGCGCTCGGCGACCCAGACGTCCATCGACGGGAGCAGCAGGTCGCGGATGCGCGGGCTTCAGCTCGACGAACTCGTCGTCGTCCATGAACGCGTGGCTCGACGCGCGCCGACCGCTCCCAGAGGTCGGTCAGGACATCGAAGTCGGCCTCGCTCGCCGTCCGGATCCTGACCGTGCCGTCCATGGCACGGGAGTCTACGTCCGACGCGCACTCCGAGGCGGGCGACTGTCCGGCTCGCGGCAACTAGGCTGGGAGGCACGATGACGTTCGCCGTTCCCTGTGCCTGCCGCCGCTCCGGACAGTCCGCCGACAGGCGCCGTCCCCGCTCCGAGACCCTGCTCGAGGGGCTCAACGACGCCCAGCGGGCGGCCGTGTCGCACCCCGGCGGACCGCTGCTGGTCGTGGCCGGCGCCGGATCGGGCAAGACCCGGGTGCTGACCCGCCGCATCGCCTGGCTGATCGCCGCGCGCGGCGCCCATCCCGGGCTCGATCCTGGCGATCACGTTCACCAACAAGGCCGCCGCCGAGATGCGCGAGCGGGTCGCCGATCTCGTGGGGCCGCGGCCCGCATGATGTGGGTCTCGACGTTCCACTCCGCGTGCGTACGCATCCTGCGTCGCGAGGCCAGCAGTTCGGCTTCACGTCGTCGTTCACGATCTACGACGCGGCCGACCAGCGCCGGCTCATGACGCTGGTCTGCCGCGACATGGATCTCGACCCCAAGCGCGATCAACCCGCGGGCGGTGCTCAACTGGATCTCCAACCTCAAGAACGAGCTCGTCGACCACGAGGCGGCGGCCGGCAAGGCCGACAACCCGACCGAGGAGATCTACGCCGAGGCCTACGAGACCTACCAGGCGCGCCTCCAGGCGGCCAACGCGATGGACTTCGACGACCTCATCATGAACACGGTCCACCTGTTCCAGGCGTGGCCCGACGTCCGCGAGACCTACCGGCGCCGGTTCCGGCACATCCTGGTCGACGAGTACCAGGACACCAACCACGCGCAGTACCAGCTCATCAAGGAGCTGACCGACGAGGAGTCCGACCTGCTCGTCGTCGGCGACTCCGACCAGTCGATCTATGCGTTCCGCGGCGCCAACATCCGCAACATCCTCGAGTTCGAGGACGACTTCCCCAACGCCGCGACGATCCTGCTCGAGCAGAACTACCGCTCGACCCAGACGATCCTGTCGGCCGCCAACGCCGTCATCAGCCGCAACGAGGGCCGCAAGGACAAGCAGCTGTGGTCGGCCGAGGGCGACGGCGAGAAGATCGTCGGCTACGTCGGCGACGACGAGCGCGACGAGGCCCAGTTCATCGCCGACGAGATCGACAAGCTCGCCGACGACGGCGACGCCGGCCGCCAAGGACGTCGCGATCTTCTACCGCACCAACGCGCAGAGCCGGGTCTTCGAGGAGGTCTTCATCCGGGTCGGCCTGCCCTACCGCGTCGTCGGCGGCGTCCGCTTCTACGAGCGCAAGGAGATCAAGGACGCGCTGGCCTACGTCCGCGTGCTCGTCAACCCGCGCGACGCGGTCTCGCTGCGGCGCATCATCAACGAGCCCAAGCGCGGCATCGGCGAGCGGGCCGAGGCCGCGATCCAGCGCCTGGCGACGCGCCGAGGACATCAGCTTCTGGGAGGCGCTGCACGCGCGCCGACGAGGCGACCGACCTCGCGACCCGGTCGCTCAACGCGATCCAGGCGTTCACGACGGTCATGTCCGAGCTCATGGCGATGGCCGACGTCGGCGCGCCGGCCGATGCCGTGCTCGAGGCGGCGCTGACCCGCAGCGGCTACCTCTCGACGCTCGAGCAGAGCACCGACCCGCAGGACGAGACCCGGGTCGAGAACCTCGCCGAGCTCGTCGCGGTCGCCCGCGAGTTCGTCGTCGGGCCAGCACGTCGCCGACGACCTGTTGCAGGAGCAGGCTCGAGGCGACGAGGAGCCCTCCGACGCGGTCGACGCGATCTCCGACGAGCCCGACCTGGCCGCCGGATCGCTCGGCTGCGTTCCTCGAGCAGGTCGCCCTGGTCGCCGACGCCGACCAGATCCCCGACGAGGGCGACGGCGTCGTGACGCTGATGACGCTGCACACCGCCAAGGGCCTGGAGTTCCCGGTCGTGTTCCTCACCGGGCTCGAGGACGGCGTGTTCCCGCACATGCGCTCGCTGGCCGACACCAAGGAGCTCGAGGAGGAGCGCCGGCTGGCCTACGTCGGCATCACCCGCGCGCGTACCCGGCTCTACGTCACCCGCGCCACGACCCGTTCGGCCTGGGGCGCGCCGTCCTACAACCCGGCCGTCCCGGTTCCTCGACGAGCTGCCCGAGGCGCTCGTCGACTGGCGGCGCCTCGCCTCGCCGCCGACGCAGTGGACGCCCAGCTCAGCCTCGGCGACGGCCCAGTCGTCGTTCCGCGTCGTCCAACGTCGCGGCCGGTCCAAGCGGGCGACCGCGCGAGGTCGTGTCGCTGTCGAGCCGGGCGACCGGGTCAGCCACGACAGCTTCGGCCTCGGCACCGTCGTCGCGGTCGAGGGCCAGGGCGACAAGTCCGTCGCCTCGGTCGACTTCGGCTCGCAGGGCGTCAAGCGCCTGCTGCTGCGCTACGCCCCGGTCGAAAAGCTCTGAGGCTGCGGACGGGGCTGAGGGCGTCCGGACACCAACCCTCACCGTCGGGTGAGGGTTGAGGCGGAGTCGGTCAGGGGTTGATGCCGTGCTGGCGCAGGACCGGCACGGGTCGACCGGGCCGCCGCCGTGGGGGTGCACCTCGAGGTGCAGGTGCGGGCCGGTCACGTTGCCGGTCGAGCCGGTGTAGCCGATGACTTCACCCGGGTCGACGGTCTGGCCGACGGTGACCGCGATGCGGCTCTGGTGGCAGTACCAGATGTCGGTGCCGTCGCGCAGCGTGATGACGGTGCGGTTGCCGTAGGCGCCTTCGTAGCCGGTCGACTTCACGACGCCGGCGCCGACCGAGACGATCGTCGAGCCGGAGGGGCCGGCGAAGTCGAGGCCGGTGTGGACCGTGGACCACAGGCCGCTGCGCTGTCCGAAGCGTGCCGTCAGGTGGTAGCCGGTGACCGGGAGGACCCACTGGTTCTTGAGGGATCTCCTTGGCGAACTTGTCGACGTTCTTCTTGAGGTCCGGCCTGGGCCTTGAGCACCTGCTCTGCCTGCTGCTGAGTCTGCTTCTTGACCAGCTCGCGGTCGAAGCTGCGGCTGATGTCGACCTTGCCGTTGGCCGCGGCGTCATCGGGACCGACGTAGCTCTGCGGAGATCGTCTGGTACTTGTCGTTGGCCAGCGAATCGCCGTCGGACGTGTTGCCGAGGAGCATGGAACCAAAAGCAGCCAGGACCAGGATGAATGCTCCGGCCATGGCTGGGGTGGGTCTGAAACTGCGCTTGCGGGTCATGCGCCGCTGAGCGGTCCGCTTGCCCGGTGTTCGCTTCGGGGTCTCCTGGCGTACATCCAGTCGGCGTTTAGGCGCAGACGAAGACACGCAAAAAACCTCCGGAGAAGTGACGACAGGACTCGGGAAGCCTAGCCGACACGCCATGGCCGAGCGAAACCGAATTCGCGCTGAAAACAACAAATGACCCGGTTTACGCCTCAATATCGGGCAAAAATGTGACGGTCTTCACGCTTGTGGGAGCATCGTTCTCATGGTAAGACAGCGTGTCGTCCTTGGCTCCATCGGCGACGGCGAGCGCGCCCGGAGGGCCGCCAGGCGGCTTCGCGACGAGGGCCAGGAGGTCGTCTACGTCGGCGGTGAGCAGACCCCGGAGCAGCTCGTACGCGCGCTGATCGCGGAGGACGCGGCCAGCATCGTGGTGGATGGCGATGCCGAGTCGCTGGCCCGCATCGCCGAGCTCTGCGTGGAGCTCGGTGCGGGCGACGTGGCTCGTCACGCCTCTCGACGTACCTCCTGGCGAGCCTCGATCTCGGTGACGAACGCGCGGACGGTGTCGGCGACGACCCCGGGCTGCGACTGCACGACCCAGTGGCCGGCGACGACGTCGACCCGCCGCAGATCCGGCGCGAACTCCGCGACATCGGCATAGACCGCCGGGGACAGGAACGAGTCCTTGGTCGGCACGACCAGCTGCACCGGCACGGAGGTCGTGCCGCGCCGGAAGCTCAGCCCGTTGGCGCGGTAGAGGTTGACGCCGTTGCGGAAGTCGTCCTCGAACGTGTCGCCCCAGTGCTGGCCGTCCAGCTTCTGGCTGCGGGCCATCGCGGCGCGGAGGCGGCGACCGAACCGGCGGGCGACGAGCTCGGGCAGCACGGGCGCCTGGAACGCGACGACGTACCAGGACTGGAGGGCCTGCCGGCCGACTGCGGCGAACCGCCCGCGCGCGAGGCCGTCGCGGAAGAAGTTGCCGTACATGTCGAGGCCCGGGACCGCTGATCGACGTGTAGGACGCGATCCGGCCGGTGAGACGAGCGTCGGAGGACTCGCGCATCACCGCGCTCCATGACTGGACCGAGCCCCAGTCGTGACCGACGAGGTGCACGGGACCGCCGTCGGGTCGTACGTGCTCGATCACCGCGGCCAGGTCGCCGACGAGCTTGCTCATGCGGTAGCCCGAGCGCGCCGCCGGCGCCGACGAGCCACCCGCGCCGCGTACGTCGTAGGTCACGACGCGGTGATCCGGCGTGAGGAGCGGGACGACGCGGTCCCACACCCGCTGGCTGTCGGGGAAGCCGTGGACCAGGACGACGACGGGACCGTTGTCGTTGCCCTCGACGCGTACGCGCAGCTGGACGTCGGACGACGTGATCGTCTCGGCGCTCATCGAATCCTCCCGGCAGTGTGTGACGAAGCCAACGCGCGTGAACACGCGGTTAAGGGCTAGAGTCGCAAAGGCTCAATTGGTGTCGGCCACCGGCCGGCTGCTGAGCGTATCGGACGTCAACAGAGGACGGACTCCACCGTGGATTTGATGGAATACCAGGCGAAGGAGCTCTTCGCCAAGCACGATGTACCGGTAACCCTGGGCATCGTTGCCAACACACCGGACGAGGCGAAGGTCGCCGCTGAGCAGCTCGGCGTCGTCGTCGTCAAGGCGCAGGTCAAGGCCGGCGGTCGCGGCAAGGCCGGCGGCGTCAAGCTCGCCAAGACCCCCGACGAGGCCTACGAGCACGCGTCGAACATCCTGGGCATGGAGATCAAGGGACTGACGGTCAACCGGGTGCTCATCGCGCCGGCCGCCAGCATCCTGGAGGAGTACTACTTCTCCTTCCTGCTCGACCGCGCCAACCGCAGCTACCTGTGCATCGCCAGCGTCGAGGGTGGTGTCGAGATCGAAGAGGTCGCCAAGACCAACCCCGACGCCGTCAAGCAGATCCCGATCGACGCCGGCACGGGCGTCGACGAGGCCAAGGCGCGCGAGATCGTCGCCGAGGCGAAGTTCCCCGCGGCGCTCGACCGAGCAGGCCGTCACAGACGGTCCAGACGCTCTGGAAGGTCTTCGTCGAGGAGGACGCCACGCTGGTCGAGGTCAACCCGCTCGCCCGTCTCGAGGGCGACGTCCTCGAGGCACTCGACGGCAAGGTCTCGCTCGACGAGAACGCCGAGTTCCGCCACGAGGACCACGCCGCGTTCGAGGACAAGGCCGCGGCCGACCCCCTCGAGGCCAAGGCCAAGGAGAAGGGCCTCAACTACGTCAAGCTCGACGGCGAGGTCGGCATCATCGGCAACGGCGCGGGACTCGTCATGAGCACGCTCGACGTCGTCGCGTACGCCGGTGAGAAGCACGGCAACGTCAAGCCCGCCAACTTCCTCGACATCGGCGGAGGAGCCTCGGCGCAGGTCATGGCCGACGGCCTCGACGTGATCCTCAACGACGCGCAGGTCAAGAGCGTGTTCGTCAACGTCTTCGGCGGCATCACGTCGTGTGACGCCGTCGCCAACGGCATCGTCGGCGCGCTGGACATCCTCGGCGACGAGGCGTCCAAGCCGCTCGTCGTACGCCTTGACGGCAACAACGTCGAGGAGGGTCGCCGGATCCTCAACGAGCGCAACCACCCGCTGGTGACGCTCGTCGACACGATGGACGGTGCGGCTGACCGCGCTGCCGAGCTCGCGAACGAAGGAGCCTGACATGTCGATCTTCCTCAACAAGGACTCCAAGGTCATCGTCCAGGGCATCACGGGCGGTGAGGGCACCAAGCACACCGCGCTGATGCTCAAGGCCGGCACGAATGTCGTCGGCGGCGTCAACGCCCGCAAGGCCGGCACGACGGTCGAGCACACCGACGCCGACGGCAGCACCGTCGAGCTGCCGGTGTTCGGCACGGTCGCCGAGGCCATCGAGAAGACCGGCGCTGACGTGTCGGTCGCGTTCGTCCCGCCGGCGTTCACCAAGGACGCCGTCATCGAGGCGATCGACGCCGAGATCGGCCTCCTGGTGATCATCACCGAGGGCGTCCCGGTGCAGGACAGCGCCGAGTTCTGGGCGTACGCGCAGGGCAAGAAGACGCGCATCATCGGCCCCAACTGCCCCGGCATCATCACGCCGGGCGAGGCGCTCGCCGGCATCACGCCGGCGACGATCTCCGGCTCGGGCCCGATCGGCCTCGTGTCGAAGTCGGGCACGCTGACCTACCAGATGATGTTCGAGCTGCGCGACTACGGCTTCACGACCGCGATCGGCATCGGCGGCGACCCGATCATCGGGACGACGCACATCGACGCGCTCGAGGCGTTCGAGGCCGACCCCGACACCAAGGCGATCGTCATGATCGGCGAGATCGGTGGCGACGCGGAGGAGAAGGCCGCGGCCTACATCCAGGCGCACGTCACCAAGCCCGTCGTCGGGTATGTCGCCGGGTTCACCGCTCCTGAGGGCAAGACGATGGGCCACGCCGGCGCCATCGTCGCCGACGGTGCGGGCACCGCGCAGGGCAAGAAGGAAGCCCTCGAGGCTGCGGGCGTCAAGGTCGGCAAGACGCCGTCCGAGACCGCCGAGCTCATGCGGGAGATCCTGAAGGGCCTGTAGTCCTTCGTCTTCCGCAGAAGCCCCTCTCACCTTGGGTGAGGGGGCTTCTTTTTATGTTTTTGGGTGGCTACCGCGGTTCGTCTGTCGGCTGGCGTTGCGTCGTCGTCACCAGCGCTCACGGGTCAGTTACGGTCCATCGACAAGCGTCGTGGCGTCGTCGGCTCGCGTTGCGTCGCCGGCTCGTCGACGGACCGTAACGGACCCCTCAGCTCGGCGCCCTCCCGCAACGGTCTTTTCACCTCACGGCGAGGGGTGCGTCGCGGGTCACCTCGCGGCGAGGTGCGTCGCGGTCGCTCGCGGCGCGGGTGCGTCGGGTTACTCGCGCGTACTTCAGGCGCGTGGCGGCTCTGACGGCCATGGCTTTGAAGGTCTTCTGGCTGATGTCGTAGGTGCCGGCCGGGGTGAAGGTCACCTGCGCCACGTCGGCGCCGCGGCGGATCAGGGACATGCGGTAGTAGGCGCGGTTGCCCTTGGTGACCTCGACGCTGACCCGCCACACGTCGCCGGAGTAGCTCGCCGCTCTTGAACGACTCGTGCTGGTCGATCCTGGCCGAGAGGTTCTTGTCGGAGCAGCCGTTGAGCCGCTTGGTGGCCTTGGCGACGAACGCCTTGGCCTTGTCGGCGGACGAGAAGCGGCCGACGGTCTCGGCGACGCCGAACTGCTTGGGCAGCGTCGTGGCGCCGGTAGAGCACGTAGATGCGGGAGTCGGCGCGCGTCACGTCCTTGCCGGTGAAGCTCGCGCCGTCGCACTGCGTCGCGGCGGGGTTGGTCTTGGCCGGGACCGACGCGCCGGCCCACACCTTGTCGATGTTGCGGATCGGCGGCAGGTCGACGATGCCCAGGAACGACGGCGCGTCGGAGGTCGGCGGCGGATCGGTGCGCGTGACCGTGATCTGGTCGGTGCACACGCCGCCGCTGTCCTTGCAGACCTTGGCGACCGAGTCGTTGAGCGTACGGGCGAACACCCGGATGCTCGGGCCCGCTGGCGCCGTCGGCCTCGTGGACCAGGGTGCTGGTGACGGTGCCGGAGTGGCTGAAGCCGACCGTGAACGTACGTTCGGGGGAGCGGTGCGAGCGCAGCCGCAGGATCTGGAAGTCGCCGAACTCGCGCTTGACGGTGTAGGCCGCGACGAGCTGGACCCGCGGGTGCTCGCAGTCGGAGTACCACTGGACCAGCCGCTCGTACGTCTTGGAGGCGATCTCGTCGCTGCGGGAGACCTCGATCGCCTGGGCGACGCGCTCGTTGGTGACGCCGTTGCGCCGGTGAACGTGCGGACGAAGACCTTGAGCGGGTCCTTGTCGGCATAGCGCTTGGTCGGGCAGGTCGCGTAGGGCGTGGTGTTGTCGACGTTCTCGTCGGTGCCGTCGACCTTCCACGTGCTCTCGGGGTCGAGCGTGCTGACCTGCGCCGACGAGAGCAGGTTGCCCTTGTCGATCTTCTCGGCGTCGAGCAGGACGTCGGGGCGCTCGGCGCCGATCTTCTGGCGATGGGGGAGGGCGCTGCTGCTGGCCAGGGCGTCGCCCTCGGTCGCGACGAAGCCTCCGCCGAGGATCGCGACGACGGCGGCGGCGACGAGCAGGACGGTGTTGCGCTGACGGCCACGCTTGGCGGCGGTGCGGACGGTCGCGGCCGGCGGCACCGTCGAGCGACGTCGGTCGCCGAGGCCAGGGCGTGCATGCGCCGCTCGATCGTGTCGATGCTCTGGCCGCAGGGCCGCCTTCGAGGCTGGCCAAGGCGGTCGTGACGCTCTCGATGCCCTCCTCGGCGGGGACGCCGACCTCGCGGGAGGCTTCCTCGAGGTCGGTGTTGCCCAGCGTCATGAGGACGATCAGGCGGCGGTCGTCGACGCTCAGCTCGGCGAGGGCCTCGAGCAGCTGGGTGTCGCTGTCCTCCTCGTGCTTGCGGCGCAGCGGGTGGGTGCCGCGGCTGAGCGCCGTGAGCTTCCACGCCTCGTTGCGGACCCAGCCGAGGGGGTGGTGGTTGCGGATCTTGGTCCAGTCGCGCCACGCCCGGCGGTAGGCGTCGACGGTCGCCTCGAACGCGACCTGCCGGTCGCCGCAGACCGCGTACGTGACCTGCACGGCGTCCGAGAAGGTCGATGAGTAGAAGCTGTTGAACTCGTCGACGCGAGTCATCTCCAGCCTCCTCCTGACGTCCGGCGTGCCTGTGTGCAACGACGCAACTTTACAGGGAGGATGAACTGGTGCCTGCGCCCGTCGAGACCCCCTACCTCCGGCCGGCCTTCCTGACCGCGTTCCTGGCGGCGATCCTGTCCCTCGCGGTGTCGGCGGTGTTCGTGCTGGTGGCGCAGGGTTCGGCCGATCCGCCGTTCGCCTCGTTCGTACGCGCGACGGTGCGCACGTGGCTCGTGGCGCTCGGCTCAGGCATCGACGCGGGGCCGGTGACGTTCGGGCTCATCCCCGTCGGCGCCACGCTTGGTGTGCGTCGCCCTCGTGGCGCGCACGGCGTCGTGGGTCGTGGCCGACCCGGTCGACGAGCTGGCCGCCTTCGTGGCGACCACGGCGGGTGCGTACGGCGTGATCGCCGGCATCGCGTCGGCTGCGTCGGCCTCCGGCGGCGTGCACACCTCGGTCATCCGCGCCGCGTTCGGCGCGTTCGTCGTCGGCGGCCTCGGTGCGGCGTGGGGCGTCGTCCGCCGTCACGGCCAGGGCGAGCGCCTGTGGTTCACCGCGTCGGACGACATCCGCCTCGCCACCCGCGCCGCGATCCCCGGCGTGCTCGTCGTGCTCGCGGCCGCCGGCGTGGTCGTGATCGTGCAGCTCGTGCGCCACATGGCGCGAGCCGGCGACATCTGGGCGCAGCTCGATCCGGGCACCGGCGGCGGCATCGCCCTCGCGGCGGCGTGCGTGCTGGCGGCGCCGACGCTGGTGCTGTGGACCGCATCGGCGCTGATCGGGCCCGGGTTCATGCTCGGCACCGACACGTCGGTCGACCTCACGGGCTCGCAGCTCGGCAACGTGCCGGGCTTCCCGCTGCTGGCCGCCCTGCCGCCGCCGGGGGAGTTCCCCGGCTGGGTCTTCGTGCTCGGCCTCGTGCCGCTGCTGGCCGGCATGGTGGCGGGCTGGCGGGTCGAGCTCGGCGCGCGGGACGGCCTGTCGGCCCGTGTGGCGCTCGGCGCGGCGGCGGGCGGGGTCGCCGGATTCCTGCTCGGCATCCTCGTCGGGCTCTCCGGTGGGGCGATCGGTCCCGGGCGCATGGCCGACGCCGGGCCGCCGGCCTTCACGCCGTTGCTGCTCGCGGTGCCCGTCATGGCGGTGGGCGGCGCGCTCGGCGCGGTGCTCAAGCACTATCGTGGAGGCCGTGCCCCGCAGCCCTCGGACGCCAGCTCGACTGGTCGTCCTCGTCTCTGGAAGCGGCACCAATCTCCAAGCCCTGATCGACTCGTCGACGAGTCCTGACTACGGCGCCGAGATCGTCGCGGTCGGCGCTGACCGCGACGGCATCGAGGGGCTGGCGCGGGCCGAGCGGCACGGCATACCGACGTTCGTGCTGAAGACGTCGGCGTACGCCGATCGGGCCGCGTGGGACGCGGCGCTCGCCGAGACCGTCGCGGCGTACGAGCCGGACCTCGTGGTGCTGGCCGGCTTCATGAAGCTCACCGGGCCGGCGTTCCTCGCGCGGTTCGGCGGGCGCACCCTCAACACCCACCCGGCGCTGTCGCCGGCGTTCCCGGGCATGCACGGCCCGCGCGACGCGCTGGCGTACGGCGTCAAGGTCACCGGCGCGACGCTGTTCGTCGTCGACGAAGGCGTCGACACCGGGCCGATCGTCGCCCAGGTCGCCGTGCCGGTGCTCGACGGCGACGACGAGGCCACGCTGCACGAACGCATCAAGACCAGTGAGCGCGCGATGCTCGTCGAGTGGGTCGGCAAGCTCGCGCGCGAAGACTTCCACCTCGATGACCGGGCCGTCGTGCTCGGCGGACCGACTCCACGAAAGATGGCTCATGACTGACACCCGTCCCCTCAAGCGCGCCCTTGTCTCGGTCTACGACAAGACCGGGCTCGAGGAGCTCGCCCGCGACCTGCACGCCGCCGGCATCTCGATCGTCTCGACCGGCTCGACCGCCAAGACGATCGAGGCGGCGGGCGTGCCGGTGACTCCGGTCGAGGAGCTCACGGGCTTCCCCGAGTGCCTCGACGGCCGGGTCAAGACGCTGCACCCGCGCGTCCACGCCGGCATCCTGGCCGACCTGCGGCTCGACGACCACGTGCAGCAGCTCGCCGAGCTCGAGATCGAGCCGTTCGACCTGGTGATCGTCAACCTCTACCCGTTCCGCGAGACCGTCCTGTCCGGCGCGACCCCCGACGAGTGCGTCGAGCAGATCGACATCGGCGGCCCGTCGATGGTCCGTGCCGCGGCCAAGAACCACCCGAGCGTCGCGGTCGTCGTCAGCCCGTCGGCGTACGACGGCGTGCGCGCGGCGATCGCCGCCGGCGGCTTCACGTTCGACCAGCGCAAGCAGCTCGCCGCGCAGGCGTTCGCGCACACCGCGGCGTACGACGTCGCCGTGGCCTCGTGGTTCGCCAGCGCGTACGCACCGTCCGAGGACGGCTGGCCCGAGTTCACCGGCGCGACGTGGGACAAGTCGGCGGTGCTGCGCTACGGCGAGAACCCGCACCAGCCGGCGGCGCTCTACCGGCACTGGCGCGGTGGCCTGGCTGCCGCCGAGCAGCTGCACGGCAAGGAGATGTCCTACAACAACTACGTCGACACCGACGCCGCGCGCCGGGCGGCGTACGACTTCGAGCTGCCGGCCGTCGCGATCATCAAGCACGCCAACCCGTGCGGCATCGCGGTCGGCGCCGACGTCGCCGAGGCGCACGCCCGGGCGCACGCCTGCGACCCGGTGTCGGCCTACGGCGGCGTCATCGCGGTCAACCGTCCGGTCAGCGTGGCCATGGCCGAGCAGGTCGCCGAGGTGTTCACCGAGGTCATCGTCGCGCCCGACTACGAGGACGGCGCGCTCGAGGTCCTGCAGGCCAAGAAGAACATCCGCATCCTGCGGGTCCCCGCCGACGAGCACCCCGACCCGATCGAGTTCCGCGGCATCAGCGGCGGTGTGCTGGTGCAGCGCGTCGACCACGTCGACGCGCCCGGCGACGATCCGTCGACCTGGACGCTCGTCGCGGGGGAGCCGGCCGACGAGCGTACGCTCGCCGATCTCGACTTCGCCTGGACCGCGGTGCGCGCCGTGAAGTCCAACGCGATCCTGCTGGCCAAGGACGGCGCCTCGGTCGGCGTCGGCATGGGTCAGGTCAACCGCGTCGACTCGTGCAAGCTCTCGGTCGAGCGCGCCGGAGCCGAGCGCGCCGCGGGCTCGGTCGCCGCGTCGGACGCGTTCTTCCCGTTCCCCGACGGGCCCGAGATCCTGATCGCCGCTGGCGTACGCGCCATCGTGCAGCCCGGCGGATCGATCCGCGACGACGCCGTGATCGAAGCCGCGCAGGCCGCCGGAGTCACGATGTACGTGACGGGCACGCGGCACTTCTTCCACTGAGGTCGCCGGGTCAGCGCAGGCCGAGGCCCTCCAGCACCTGCGCGCCGGGCAGCTCGGCGAGGGCGGCGCCGGGCAGAGCCAGCTTGGAGCGGCGCAGGCCGCTGCCGAGCAGCACCCACGGCTGCTCGGTGACGGCGCGGTCGACGAGGATCGGCCAGCCTTCGGGGACGCCGACCGGGGTGATGCCGCCGTACTCCATGCCGGTCTCGGCGACGGCCCAGTCCTGCGGGGCGAACGAGCACTTGCGGGTGTCGATCGTGCGGCGTACGAGGCCGTTGACGTCGGCGCGGGTGCTGGCCAGGATCACGCATGCCGCGGGCCGGATCTCGCCGCCGCGCTTGCCGAGCACGATGACGCAGTTGGCCGAGGCCTCGGGGTCGAGGCCGAATCGCTCGGTCAGGGCCGCGGTGTCGGCGAGGTCGGGGTCGATCGCGACGGTGTGCGCCTGGGCGGCGACCGCGGGCATGGCCGCGAGTGCGGCGACGACGGGAGGGGCGAGCAGATCGTCGCTGGGCCGGCTCGAGCTCGAGCGAGCCGAGGCGCACCGTCACGTCTGGGTCTCGCGGAGCTCGGCTGATCGTCCGGTCGACGCCTTCGGGGCCGATCGCGTGAGCCGCGACGAGGCCACGGATCGCCGACACGAGGAGGTGCGCCTCGGCGTCCTCGGTGTAGAGGCCCGACTGGCGATGCAGGGCCGTGCCGAGGATGAGGGTGACGATCGAGGCCGCGAGCGCGCCCGGCTCGCGGACGCCGACCCGTTCGAGGAGCTTGGTCGCCAGGTCCTCGAGGGCCTGCATCGCTCGGGCGGCGTTGTCGCGGAGCTCGGGCACGCGTGCGGCCGCGAGGAAGATCGCGAGCTCGAGCGCGGCGACCTCCGGCCCGCGTGCGGCGAAGACACGGGAGATGAACGCCGAAGCGTCGTCGAGGCTCGCGTTGGCGGCGCCGTCGACCTTGGCCAGAGCCTCGAGGTCGCGCGACCACTGGTCGATGTGCGCGCCGAGGGCTTCGCGGATGAGCTCGTCGATCGACTCGAAGTAGTACGTCGTCGTGGCCGGCGGCAAGCCCGCACGCGCGGCGACGGCGCGATGCGTGATGGCTCGCGACCCGCCCTCGGCGAACAGCTCGATGGCCGCTGCCAGGAGCTCGTCGCGCCGAAGTCGACTTCGTTCCTGCGACAGCTGTGCGCGGATGGCCATGCGAGGGAAGTCTAGGACCGCCCGCCCAGTCGGCTCGCGGACCAGCACCGGCGTGACAGACTCGTCCCGTGACTGCGCAGATTCTTGATGGCAAGGCGGTTGCGGCCGCGATGAAGGACGAGCTCCGCGTACGTGTGGATGCGCTGCGTGAGCGGGGTGTCACGGCGGGGCTGGGCACGATCCTGGTCGGCACTGATCCGGGCAGTCAGTGGTATGTCGCGGGCAAGCACCGTGACTGTGCCCAGGTGGGCATCGAGTCGTTGCGGATCGATCTGCCGGAGACGGCGTCGCAGGCTGAGGTCGAGGCTGCGGTTGATGAGCTGAACGCGGATCCGGCGTGCACGGGTTACATCGTGCAGCTGCCGTTGCCCAAGGGTCTGGATGAGAACGCGGTGATCGGTCGGATCGATCCGGCCAAGGACGCCGATGGTCTGCACCCGACGAACCTGGGCTGGTTGGTGCTGGGCAAGGAGGCGCCGTTGCCGTGCACCCCGCGGGGGATCATCGAGCTGCTGCGCAGGCATGAGGTGCCGATCGCGGGCCAGCATGTGGTGGTCGTCGGTCGCGGGATCACGGTCGGCCGGCCGATGGGGTTGTTGTTGACCCGGCGCAGCGAGAACGCCACGGTGACGCTGTGCCATACCGGCACCCGTGACCTGGCCGAAGAGGTACGCCGGGCGGACATCGTGATCGCCGGTGCCGGGGTGCCGGGCATCATCACCGCCGACATGGTCAAGCCCGGTGCCGCGCTGCTGGATGTCGGGGTGAGTCGTGACGAGAACGGGATCGTGGGTGACGTGGACCCCAAGGCGTACGAGGTGGCGGGCTGGATCTCGCCCAACCCCGGGGGAGTCGGCCCGATGACCCGCGCGATGCTGCTGGCCAACGTCGTGGAGACCGCGGAGCGGCTCGACCCGTGATGGGTCCCCGGAGCCGCGGCTCTCAGCTCTACCTGCTGCACCTGCTGGCGGTGCTCGCCGGACTCGTGATCGTCGTCGTCGGGCCGTGGCGCACGGGCGTCATCGTGATCGGCGCCGCGTTCGTGGTCGGCGCGCTGGCCCGCGTCGTCGTACCGATCGACCACACCGGGATGCTGCGGGTGCGCGGCAAGGCGTTCGACGTGTTCTGGATGTCGACCCTCGGGGTCGCCCTCGTCGTGCTCGCCGTCGTCATCCCCGGCCAACCCGGCTGACCCACAACCGCGAGTGGCGCACAGTGGTCGGCCATTCTCGGGTGAGAGTCCGACGCACTGTGCGCCACATCGCGGTGCTGCGTGGGCTCAGATGAGGCCGAGCTCCTTGACCGCGTCGCGCTCCTCGATCAGCTCGGCAGCGGTGGCGTCCATGCGGCCGCGTGAGAACTCGTCGATCTCGAGGCCCTGGACGATCTCCCAGTCGCCGCCCTTGGTCGTGACGGGGAACGAGTAGATCAGGCCTTCGGGGACGTCGTACGAGCCGTCGGAGACGACGGCCATCGATGCCCAGTCGCCCTCGGGGGTGCCGTGCAGCCAGTCGCGGGCGGCGTCGATCGTCGCGGAGGCGGCCGAGGCGGCGGACGACGAGCCACGTGCCTCGATGATCGCGGCGCCGCGCTTGGCGACGGTCGGGATGAAGTCGTTCTCGATCCAGGCCTGGTCGTTGACGGTCTCGGCGGCGTTCTTGCCGGCGATCTCGGCGTGGAAGATGTCGGGGTACTGCGTCGCCGAGTGGTTGCCCCAGATCGTCATCTTCTTGATGTCGGTGACCGAGGCGCCGGTCTTGGCCGCGAGCTGCGAGATCGCCCGGTTGTGGTCGAGGCGGGTCAGGGCGCTGAAGCGCTCCTTGGGGATGTCGGGTGCGTTGGACATCGCGATCAGCGCGTTGGTGTTGGCCGGGTTGCCGGTGACGCCGATGCGTACGTCGTCGGCGGCGACGGCGTTGAGGGCCTTGCCCTGCGCCGTGAAGATCGCGCCGTTGGCCTCGAGCAGGTCGCCGCGCTCCATGCCCGGGCCGCGGGGGCGGGCGCCGACGAGCAGGGCGAGGTTGACGCCGTCGAAGATCTTCTCGGCGTCGTCGCCGATCTCGACGCCGGCGAGCGTCGGGAATGCGCAGTCGTCGAGCTCCATGACGACGCCCTCGAGCGCCTTGAGCGCCGGGGTGATCTCGAGCAGCTGGAGCTGGATCGGGGTGTCGGGGCCGAGCAGGGATCCGCTGGCGAGGCGGAAGAGGAGGCTGTAGCCGATCTGGCCGGCGGCGCCGGTGACGGCGACCTTGACGGGGGTATTGCTCACGAGAGGTGCTCCTTGAGGCTGGGGTTCCTTTCGAAACTAGCGCACCCTCACCGGACCCGACCCACCAGACCCTGCGTTCACGAGACGTTCATCGACTTAATCTTGAATGATTCCAGAAAAGGTGATTGCATGGCGTCATGCCCACACTCGAGGACCCCGTCGCGCAGCTGCGCGATGCCGGTCTGCGCGTGACGCGACCGCGGCTCGCGGTCATCGAGGCTCTCGGCCGGCAGCCGCACGCCGACGCCGACTCGATCGCCGAGGCGGCCCGGGCCGAGCTCGGCACGGTCTCGACCCAGGCGATCTACGACGTCCTCAAGGCCTTCACCGCCGCCGGTCTCGTACGCCGCATCGAGCCGGCCGGCTCGCCGGCGAGGTTCGAGCTGCGCGTCGGCGACAACCACCACCACGTCATCTGCCGCTCCTGCGGTGCGATCGCCGACGTGGACTGCGCTCACGGCAGCGCACCGTGCCTGACGGCATCCGACGACCACGGCTTCTCGATCGACGAGGCCGAGGTGACGTACTGGGGCATCTGCCCTGACTGCGCCGCCGCACCTGTTCTTGAACCATCCATCTGATCCGGGAGGAACCCCATGCCTGACAACCACGACCACAACGCCGTCGTCGGCGACATGAACGACGAGGAGAACGAGGGCCAAGGACAAGTGCCCCGTCTCCCACGGCGGACGGGTCCACCCGACTGAGGGATCGGCCAACCAGGAGTGGTGGCCCAACCAGCTCAACCTCAAGATCCTGCGCAAGCACACCGACGTCGCCAACCCCATGGACGACGACTTCGACTACGCCGAGGCGTTCAACAACCTCGACCTCGACGCCGTACGCAGCGACCTCGCGGCACTCATGACCGACTCGCAGGACTGGTGGCCGGCCGACTTCGGTCACTACGGCCCGTTCTTCATCCGCATGGCGTGGCACAGCGCGGGCACCTACCGCATCAGGGACGGTCGCGGCGGCGCCGGCGCCGGCATGCAGCGCTTCGCCCCGCTCAACAGCTGGCCCGACAACGGCAACCTCGACAAGGCGCGCCGACTGCTGTGGCCGATCAAGAAGAAGTACGGCGCCGCGATCTCGTGGGCCGACCTGATGATCCTGACCGGCAACGTCGCGCTCGAGACGATGGGCTTCAAGACCTTCGGCTTCGCCGGCGGTCGTCCCGACGTCTGGGAGCCCGACGAGGACGTCTACTGGGGACCCGAGGCCGAGTGGCTCGGCGGTGACAAGGGTGGCGAGGAGCGCTACACCGGCGACCGCGAGCTCGAGAGCCCGCTCGCTGCGGTCCAGATGGGCCTCATCTACGTCAACCCCGAGGGTCCCGAAGGCGTCCCCGACCCGCTGGGCTCGGCTCGGGACATCCGCGAGACGTTCGGCCGTATGGCCATGAACGACGAGGAGACCGTCGCGCTGATCGCCGGCGGCCACACGTTCGGCAAGGCGCACGGTGCTGGCGACCCCGACCAGTACGTCGGGCCTGAGCCCGAGGGCGCCTCGATCGAGGAGCAGGGCCTCGGCTGGAAGCAGTCGTTCGGCAGCGGCAAGGGTCGCGACGTCATCACGAGCGGCCTCGAGGTCACCTGGACGGCCACTCCGACGACGTGGGACAACTCGTTCTTCGAGACCCTGTTCGCCCACGAGTGGGAGCTGACCAAGAGCCCCGCGGGCGCGCACCAGTGGCAGCCCAAGGACGGCGCCGCGGCCAACACCGTGCCCGACCCGCAGGACGGCACGCTGTCGCGTCCGCCGACGATGCTGACGTCGGACCTCGCGCTGCGGTTCGACCCGATCTACGAGCCGATCTCGCGCCGCTTCCTCGAGAACCCGGACGAGTTCGCGGATGCGTTCGCCCGCGCTTGGTACAAGCTGACGCACCGTGACATGGGACCGATCCAGCGCTACCTCGGCCCGCTGGTGCCGCAGGAGGAGCTGCTGTGGCAGGACCCGCTCCCGGCTGCGACGGGCGAACCGCTCGCCGCGGCTGACATCGCCGAGCTCAAGGCGCAGATCCTGGCTTCGGGTCTGACGGTCTCGCAGCTCGTGTCGACCGCGTGGGCCTCGGCCTCGTCGTTCCGCATCAGCGACAAGCGTGGTGGCGCGAACGGTGCGCGCATCCGCCTGGAGCCGCAGAACGGCTGGGAGGTCAACAACCCCGACCAGCTGGCGATCGGTGCTGCGTACGCTCGAGGGCGTCCAGCAGGCGTTCGGCAAGGGCGTCTCGCTGGCCGACGTCATCGTGCTGGGTGGCGCGGCGGCGATCGAGCAGGCAGCCAAGGCTGCGGGTCACGACATCGAGGTCCCGTTCACCCCCGGACGTACGGATGCCACTCAGGAGCAGACCGACGTCGAGTCGTTCGCTGCGCTCGAGCCGGTCGCCGACGGGTTCCGCAACTACTACGGCAAGGGCAACCGTCTGCCGGCGGAGTTCCTGCTGATCGACAAGGCCAACCTGCTCAACCTGAGTGCGCCGGAGCTGACCGTGCTGGTGGGTGGCCTCCGGGTCCTCGACACCAACTACGACAGCTCGTCGCTGGGCGTCCTCACCGACAAGCCGGGAACGCTGACGAACGACTTCTTCGTCAACCTGCTCGACCTCGGCACGACCTGGACGGCATCGTCTGCCGACTCGTCGACGTACGAGGCGCGCGATGCGTCGGGTGCGGTCACCTGGACGGGCAGCCGGGCCGACCTGGTGTTCGGCTCGAACTCCGAGCTGCGCGCGATCGCCGAGGTCTACGCGAGCGACGACGCCACGGGCAAGTTCGTGCACGACTTCGTCGCCGCGTGGTCGAAGGTCATGGACCTCGACCGCTACGACGTCTAGGGGGCCTGACCGACGAAAGTGAGGGCCCCGGACACGGCGTCCGGGGCCCTCGTTCAGTCGGTGTCCTCGCCGACGATCATGGCGTGGGTGACGCCGGCGATCGCTGCACCGATGATCGGCGCGAGGATGAACACCCAGATCTGCTTGAGCGGCTCAGCTCCGGCGAACCACGGCGACGCCCAACGAGCGGGCCGGGTTGACCGAGGTGCCGTCGACCGGGATCGAGATCAGGTGGATCAGCGTCAGCGCGAGGCCGATCGCCAGGCCGGAGAAGCCGACCGCTGCGCGCTTGGCCGTCGCGCCGAAGATCACGTAGAGGAAGAACGCCGTCAGCACGATCTCGGTGATGATGACCGCCAGCAGGCTGTAGCCGCCGGGGGAGTGGTCGCCGTAGCCGTTGGTGCCGAATCCGCTGGCTGACGCATCGAAGCCGTCGGCGCCTGATGCGATGACGTAGCAGGACGCCGCCGGCCACCGTCGCGCCGACGAGCTGCGCCGCGAAGTAGCCGGGCGCGTCCTTCCAGTCGAACCGCTTCGCCGTGGCGAGGCCGACCGTGACGGCGGGGTTGAAGTGCCCGCCCGAGATGTGGCCCGAACGCGTACGCGCCGGTCAGGACCGTGAGGCCGAAGGCCAGCGCGATGCCGAGCGTGCCGACTCCGCCGTGCCCCGGCCAGCACCGCGGTGCCGACGCCGCCGAGCACGAGCCAGAACGTGCCCAGCGCCTCGGCGCCGAGCTTGTGGGATGTGGTGGGTGCTGCCATCGTGGGCCTCCTGGGACAGTGTGTGACCTGCCTCACAGGGTAGGGCTCCGGCCGCCGTCACTGGGGGACGCTGGGAGCGTCAATCCCGGTGAGATATCTTGATGTCAAACAATCTTTGATCCACACGTAGGAGTCGTCGCACTCATGGCCAAGATCATCTACACCCACACCGACGAGGCGCCCTTGCTGGCCACCTACTCGTTCCTCCCCGTCATCGAGGCGTATGCCTCGACGGCCGGCGTCGAGGTCGAGACCCGTGACATCTCGCTCGCGGGCCGCATCATCGCCCTGTTCGGCGACCGGCTGACCCCGGAGCAGCAGATCGGCGACGCCCTCGCTGAGCTGGGCGCCCTCGCCAAGACGCCCGAGGCCAACATCATCAAGCTGCCCAACATCAGCGCCTCGATCCCGCAGCTCAAGGCCGCGATCGCCGAGCTGCAGAGCCAGGGATACGCCCTGCCGGACTACCCCGACGACCCGCAGACCGACGAGGACAAGGACGTCCGCGCGCGCTACGACAAGGTCAAGGGCAGCGCGGTCAACCCCGTCCTGCGTGAGGGCAACTCCGACCGCCGCGCACCGGCCTCGGTCAAGAACTTCGCCAAGGCGCACCCGCACTCGATGGGTGCGTGGAGCAGCGACTCCAAGACCAACGTCGCCACGATGGGCGCCGACGACTTCCGCTCCAACGAGAAGTCGGTCGTCATCGAGTCCGACGGCACGATCAGCATCCAGCTCGTCGCCGAGGACGGCACGACGACGGTGCTCAAGGACGCGTTCCCCGTGCTCGCCGGCGAGATCGTCGACGGCACGGTCATGCGCGCCGCAGCCCTCGACGCCTTCCTCAAGGACCAGATCGCCCGCGCCAAGGCAGAGGGCGTGCTGTTCTCGGTGCACCTCAAGGCCACCATGATGAAGGTGTCCGACCCGATCATCTTCGGCCACGTCGTCAAGGCGTTCTTCCCGGCCGTGTTCGAGCAGTACGGCGCCGACCTCGAGGCTGCCGGCCTCAGCCCGAGCAACGGTCTCGGCGGGATCCTCGCCGGCCTCGACAAGCTGCCCAACGGCGCCGAGATCAAGGCGGCGTTCGAGCAGGGCATCGCCGAGGGTCCGGCTCTCGCGATGGTCGACTCCGACAAGGGCATCACCAACCTGCACGTGCCGAGCGACGTCATCGTCGACGCGTCGATGCCGGCCATGATCCGCACGTCGGGCCACATGTGGGGACCCGACGGCAACGAGGCCGACACGCTCGCGGTCATCCCCGACAGCTCGCTACGCCGGCGTCTACCAGACCGTGATCGACGACTGCCGCGCCAATGGCGCGTACGACCCGACGACGATGGGCTCGGTCCCCAACGTCGGCCTCATGGCGCAGGCGGCCGAGGAGTACGGCAGCCACGACAAGACGTTCGAGATCGCCACCGCGACGGCACCGTGCAGGTCGTCGACCAGGACGGCAACGTCCTGATCGAGCACGCCGTGCAGCCGGGAGACATCTGGCGGGCCTGCCAGACCAAGGACGTCCCGGTACGCGACTGGGTCAAGCTCGCCGTGACCCGTGCCCGCGCGTCGCAGACCCCCGCGGTGTTCTGGCTCGACCCGAGCCGCGCGCACGACGCCAACCTGATCGCCAAGGTCGAGGCCTACCTGCCCGAGCACGACACCGAGGGCCTGCAGATCGAGATCATGTCGCCCGCAGGAGGCGACGGCGTTCTCGATCGAGCGCATCCGCAAGGGTGAGGACACGATCTCGGTCACCGGCAACGTGCTGCGTGACTACAACACCGACCTGTTCCCGATCCTCGAGCTCGGCACGAGCGCCAAGATGCTCTCGATCGTCCCGCTGATCAACGGCGGCGGGCTGTTCGAGACCGGCGCCGGCGGCTCGGCCCCCAAGCACGTGCAGCAGCTCGTCAAGGAGAACCACCTGCGCTGGGACAGCCTCGGCGAGTTCCTCGCGCTGGCCTCGAGCTTCGAGCACATGGCGACGACGACCGGCAACGCCCGGGCGCAGATCCTCGCCGACACGCTCGACCGGGCGACCGGCACGTTCCTCAACGAGAACAAGTCGCCGAGCCGCAAGGTCGGCGAGATCGACAACCGGGGCAGCCACTTCTACCTCGCGCTCTACTGGGCGCAGGAGCTCGCGGCGCAGACCGAGGACGCGGATCTTGCCGCCGCGTTCGCCGAGGTCGCCGGCGCGCTGGCCGCCAACGAGCAGAAGATCAACGACGAGCTGCTCGCGGTGCAGGGATCGCCGGCCGACATCGGTGGCTACTTCCGGCCCGACGACGCCAAGGTCTCGCAGGTCATGCGCCCGTCGACCACGTTCTCCGAGGTCCTGAGCATCCTGGCCTGACGTCGTGGGTGGGGGTCGGCCGCGCAAGAGGGCGGCTAACCCCCTCCTGCGCTCGGTCCCCGCCCGCCACACTGGTCGTATGGAGGTCGAAGCGTTGTCCCACGAACCCGACGTACGGGTGCTGGTCGTCGACGACCAGGAGCCGTACCGGCGGGCGATGCAGGCCGTCGTGGACGCCACGAACGGGTTCACGGTGGTCGGCACGGCGGCGACGGGCGAGGACTCGGTCGAGGTCGCCCGTGACCTGCGTCCGCAGCTCGTGCTGATGGACGTCAACCTGCCCGGCATCGACGGCGTCGAGGCGTCCCGGCGCATCCTCGCCGAGGGCAACGGGACGGTCGTCGTGCTGCTGTCGACGTACGACCGTGACGATGTCGATCTCGCCGGCTCGGGCGCGTCGGACTACGTGCCCAAGGGCGCCTTCGGGCCGGACCGCCTGATCGACGCGTGGGCCTCAGCTCACCGGGACGGCTGACCGCTCGACCTCTCGCGGCAGCCGGATGACGACGCGGTCGCCGCTGTCCTCGAGAGCTGCCGCGCAACGCCTCGACCCGGTCGACGATCGACTGTCGTGCCGCTGCGTCGAGATCCGTGCCGGTGAGCTCGACCTCGAGGTCATCGGCGTCCGGCGCACTGCGCAGGGTCATGGTGCCGACGCCGCCGTACATGATCGCGTGGGTGCAGCAGAAGTAGGCGGCCGCCTCGACCCGGTCCGGCCAGCGGGTCCGCTGAGACGCGCCGGCTCGACGACCAAGGTCGTGCCACCTGCGCTCCGCCCGACGTACGACGCCAGGGCCGACGCCAGCCCGCTGCGGGTCAGAAGCGTGGGGTGCACACCCTTGGTCAGCTCGCGCAACGACTCGAGTGCCGTCGTCGCGTCCGTGACGAAGCCGGCAGCCTGCTCGGGGGTCGGACCGTGTCGCCGGCAGCGCGGCCAGGCTCGCGCGCAGCTCGCTGGAGCCGCGACAGCACCTCGTGCGGAGATCGCGAGCTCGAGTCGATGCCTCTCGGAGTCGCTCGCCCGGATCAGCCGGCCGCGTGAGGCGGCCAGCTCGTCGGTCTGGTGGTCGAGCTCCTCGACGTGGGCGGCCAGGGCAGCCTCGAGCCGTACGTTGCGGAACGCCACGGCAGCCTGTTCGGCGATGTCCCGCATCAGCCGCTCCTCGTGCCGGCGCAGGTTGCGGGTGGCCGGCAGCAGAATCCTGATCATGCCGACGGGCCCTGACTGGTCGGCGACCGGCAGCTCGACCCAGTCACCCGGTGGCTGGCGCCGCGCCGCCCTTGGGGTCCACGTCGCCGAGCGATGCGTACCGTCAGGCAGGTCGAGCCGGGCACGTGGACTCCAGCGCCGAGCCGGCGAGGCCCGCCGCCTCGGCGACCGCGGGCAGCAGCTCGTCCGGCGCCGGGCTGTCGCCGGCGCGGCGGCTGAACTCGGCGAGGGCGTCGTACGGCTGGGCCCGGCGACCGTACGCCAGCCGGTCGGCCAGCCGCACGACCCAGCGCCGCAACGGCTGGAAGGCCAGCGAGACGATGGCCGTGATCGCCAGCGAGAGGCCGAAGCTCTCCGCCTCGCCGTCGAGGCGGTCGCCGACCGACACCACCACGACGACGTATGCCGCGGTGACGAACGCCGTGGCGCAGGCCAGGGCGACGGCGCGGCTGATGATGATGTCGAGGTCGTAGAGCCGGAAGCGCAGGACCGAGATCGCGATGCTGGCGATCAGTGCGACGTACGAGACGTAGAGCGGGATGCTCGTGACGGGCGACTGGCTGCCGTCCGAGGACAGCGACTGATCCAGGAGGATCGCGGTGAGGGCCGTCGCCACGAACGCCGCCGCCGAGACGACCCAGCGCAGCTGCTGTCGTGCCTCGCCCTGGGACCGTCGCAGCCTGACGACCATGCTCGCGACCCCGATGAGCAGGGCGGCGGCGGTGAGCAGGATCCCGATCGACATCAGCAGCTCGCCGGGCGACGATTCCGGCGGTCGCGTCGGCCTTGCTCACGATCTTGGCCGGCGGTGTGATCAGCAGGCCCGCCAGCGACAGCGCATATCCGAGGCACGCCGCCCAGGCGACCGGCCGCCAGCGCCGGGAGACGAGCTCGCCGTCGGGAACCGTCAGGAAGATCACGCCGAGCACGCTGAGCGCGAACGGCCCGCCGAGCCCGAGCGCGAAGCACGCCGCCAGCTGGCCGGCCGACGTGGAGCCCGGGCCGCCCTCGTCGATGACCCAGTGGCTGTAGGACTCCAGGACGAGGGACAACGACGTGGTCACGCCGACGATCGTCAGCAGCCAGCCGATCAGGTGGCGCGGATAGGTCATCACGATGACGGCTCCGAGCACCGAGCAGCCGAGTCCGGCGAGGTCGACGAACGGCCAGCCGTGGATCCCCATCGTGTGGGTCGACCACAGGGAGCCGTATGCCGACACGAGCAACGTGTCCGCGATGACGCCCAGCGCCGAGACCAGGGCGAGCGACCACGCGATGGCCCGGGTCATGCGAGCACCGTCCAGGCGCACGCGTGCCGTGACGACGGTCCCGTCGGACGACGCCTCGATGGCGATGCTGCCGCCGACGGCGTCGAGCCGGTCGCGCATGTTGCTCAGGCCGGATCCGTCGGGTGCGCCGTCCGACGTCGAACCCGGTGCCGTCGTCGGCGACAGTCGCGACCAGCTCGCCGGCGTCGTCGCGGAGGGTCACGCGTACGTGTGACGCCGCGGCGTGCTTGAGCGCGTTCTGGATCGCCTCGAGGCAGCAGAAGTAGACCGCGAGCTCGATCTCGGGATCGAACCGGCCCTGCGTCTCGTCGCGCGACCTCGACCGGCGTCGTCGCTCCTGAGGTGGCGGTGGTGAGGGCCGGTCCGAGGCCGTGCTCGCTGAGGGCGCCGGGGTAGATGCCGCGGGACAGGTCGACCAGCGTCTCGATCGCCAGGTCGGTGGCCTCGACCTGGTCCGACATGACCTTGGCGGCCGCCTCCGGCGAGGTCTCGCTGAGGGACTGCGCGAGCCGCAGGTTGACCGCCAGCGCCACGAGGTGCTGCTGGGCCCCGTCGTGGATGTCGCGCTCGAGCCGGCGCCGTTCGGTGTCCTGGGCCTCGACGACCCGGCCACGTGACGCGCGGAGCTCGTCGGCGCGAAGCGACAGCTCCTCGAGCCGGCGTGCGAGCTCGGCCCGCAGCCGGGCGCCGTGCAGGACGAGGCCGGCCTGGGACGCGAGCCCGTCGAACAGCCGCCGCTCGACAGGGGTCAGCGGCTGGTGCGGGTCGTTCCTGGATGCGGAGGGCGCCGAGCGTCTCGCCGGCCAGACGGACGAGCAAGGTGCGTTGCCCGTCAGGGTTCTGCTCGGCGCTCGCGGTACGTACGGCCCGTCGGCGGCGCCTTCGGGCCAGGTCGCCGCGAGGACGGGCGCGTCGCCGACGAGCAGCCAGACCTGCGCCCAGGCAGCGCCCGTGCCCTCGGCCAGCACGCGGGCCATCGTCGCCGGCACCTCCTCGTCGTGCGACTGCGTGACCGAGGCGGAGAACCGGCTCAGGACGTCGTACGGCAGCTCGCGCTCGCCGGCCACGACCCGGCGGGCCAGCTTCTGCAGCGCGGACTGGACAGGGCCGAGGCCGAGCGCGACGACCAGCGTCGCGAGGATCGACAGCCGGGTGTCGGGGGAGGACGTGTGACCGATGAGCATGCCGCCGCCGAGCACCGTCACGACGTAGACGGTCGCGACGAACACCAGGAGGCCGGCGACGACCAGCGCGGTCCCGACCCGGTCGGGATGCAGGCGTCGCTGGGCCACTAGCGCAGTCATGGCGCGAGTCTGCTCCTGATCGCGCCCTTGGCGGGAGGGCGTTGACCGTACGCAGGGGTGGGGTCAGCCGCACGAAGGTGTGGCGAGCGAGGCGTCAGGACGTCGCTTCGACATACGCCAGCACCGCCATCACCCGGCGATTGAGCTCACCCTCCTCGACGAGCCGCAGCTTCTGGAACACCGAGCTGATGTGCTTCTCGACGGCTCGCTCGCTCATGTAGAGCGTCTTGGCGATCGTGGCGTTGTTGCGGCCGGTCGCCATGCACTCGAGCACCGCTCGCTCCTTCTCGGTGAGTCCCAGGAGCGGCGACGACTGCTCGCTGGCCTTGCGCGCCATCAGGCCCTCGACGACCTTGGGGTCGAGCGCAGAACCGCCGCGGGCCACCTCGTGGAGCGCGCGGACGAGCTCGTCGAGCTGGGTGATCCGCTCCTTGAGCAGGTAGCCGAGCCCCGCCACGCCGTCCTCGAGCAGCTCGAACGCGTAGTCCTCCTCGACGTACTGCGAGAGGACGACGACACCGGTCTCGGGATACTGCGTGCGGATCTGCTTGGCCGCCACGATGCCCTCGGTCGTGTGGGTCGGTGGCATCCGGATGTCGGTCAGCACCGCGTCGGGCTTGTGGATCGCGACGGCCTTGAGCAGCGCCGCAGGGTCATCGACGATCTCGACCAGCTCGATGTCGTCGACCTGGCCGAGCAGCGCTGAAACTCCCTCGCGTACGAGGTAGTTGTCGTCTGCGAACACGACCCGCAGGACCATCCTCGGAGACTACCCCAGCGGTATGCCCTCGGAGGCGGGATTCGCTGGCAAGCGCCAGCGCGGCCGGCCCCGAGGGGACCGGCCGCGCCAGTGGTTGTGCTGCATGATCCTCAGACGAGGACCCTGGTGTCCTCCTCCAGCAGCTTCTCGTCCTCTTCGGTGAGCTCGCTGTCCACGTGGCCACCTTCCAGGTCGATGTTGGGCAGGAGGCGATCCAGCCACTTCGGCAGCCACCAGGCGCGGGCGCCCAGCAGGCTCATCGCGGACGGCACGAGGACCATCCGGACCAGCGTCACGTCGAGCAGGACCGCGACGGCCAGGCCGACACCGAACATCTTGGCCGTGACGTCGGCCATCAGGATGAACGATGCGAAGACGCTGATCATGATGAGCGCGGCACTGGTGATGACGCGTCCCGTGCTGGCAACGCCTTCCACGATGGCCTTCTTGGCATCGCCGTGGCGGGTGAACTGCTCCCGCACTCGGCTCAGCAGGAAGACCTCGTAGTCCATCGACAGGCCGAACAGGATCGCGAACATCAGCATCGGTGCGAGCGGCATGATCGGGACCGAGCCCTCGACGCCGATCAGGTTCGCCGCCCAGCCCCACTGGAACACCGCGACGATGACGCCGTACGCAGCTCCGACGCTCAACAGGTTGAGCACGGCTGCCTTGAGCGGCACGAGCACCGAGCGGAACACGAGCATCAGCACGAGGAACGACAGTCCGATGACGGCTCCGAGGAACCACGGCATGCGATCCTGCAGGCGGTTCGAGACGTCTTCCGACATCGCGGTTCCACCAGTGACCATCGACTCGACCTTGCTGTCACCGAGCGAGTCGGGCAGCACGGTGTCGCGCAGACGGTGCAGCGTGTCCGACGTCTCCGCGTCCTGAGGTGCGCTCGTCGGCGTGACGCCGATGATCGCGATGTCCTTGCCCTTGTTGAACGTCGGCTGATCGACCGACGGCGACACCCTTGGCCGTGGCGAGTGCCTCGGCGACCCGGGCGACAGTTGCGTCGGTGTCAGGTGCGCCATGCGTCTCGAGGACGACCTGGAACGGGCCGTTGGTGCCCGGTCCGTACGCGTCGGCCATGATGTCGTACGCCTTGCGCGTCGTCGTCGACGCAGCGTCGTTGCTGGCATCCGTGAAGCCCAGTCGCATCGAGAACACCGGTGCGGCGAGCACTCCGAGGATGACCGTCGCGACGACCCCGTAGCGAACCGGATGCTTCACGACCCTGGCCGCCCAGCGAGCCGATCCCGAGCTGGGGTCGTTGGCAGGACGCTGCTTGATGAACGGGATCTTCGCGGCGTTGACCTTCGTCTTGACGATTCCGAGGATCGCGGGCAGCAGGGTGATCGCTGCCAGCATCGTGATCAGGACCATCAAGGCAGAAGCCCAGCCCATGACCGTCATCATCGGGACACCGGAGACCTGGAGGCCTGCGATGGCGACGATGACCGTGACGCCGGCGAACAGCACCGAGAGTCCTGCGGTCGAGTTGGCCTGGCCGATCGCCTCGGGGACGGTCATGCCGTCATCGAGGTTCTGGCGATGCCTGGACAGGATGAACAGTGCGTAGTCGATGCCGACACCGAGGCCGAGCATCATGCCGACGATGTTCGCGATCTCAGGAACGGCGACCATGCCGGACATGATGCGTGAGCGAGCTGATGCCGATCAGGAGGCCGAACAGCGCCGTGACGATCGGGATGCTGAGCGCGACGAGCGAGCCGAAGGCGACGGCCAGGACCACGATGGCCACCAGGATGCCGATCTTCTCGCTGCTGGGCGCTGCGGCTTCAGCCTTGGCGTAGCCGAGGCCACCGTCGTACTCGACCTGGACGCCTGCGTCGCGGGCGGCCTTGGTCGATGCAGCGGCTTCCTTGAACTGTGCGGCGCTGATCTTCTCCGTGTCGTACGCGACGGTCGCGAACGCCGTCTTGCCGTCGTCACTGAGCGTCGGACCCCGCGGGTCGTAGGGGCTGTTGACCGATACGACCTTGTGGCCGTTGGCCAGCTCGGTCACGGTCTGCTCGATCGCGGCCTTGGTGGCCGGATCGTCGAGACCCTTGTCGGAGTGGAAGATGACGTTGGACGTGTAGACGGTCTCCTGCGGGAACCGGTCCGCCACGGCGTCGGCAGCGCGCTGCGACTCCGCACCGGGGATGTTGAAGCTCTCGTCCGGCGATCCGCCGTGCGAGGAGCTGAGCATGAAGACCGAGATGCCGACGATGACCCACGCCGCCAGGATGCGCCACGGGTGGCGTCCGGAGAAGTGACCGAGTCGGTAGAGAATGCGGGACATGGTGGAGCCTTTCCTTTGAACGGTTGAGCTCCGAACCGGGCGGCTGGTGCTCTGACTCTTCGACATTAGGAAGATCAGAGGGTGCCGCGGCAGGGCGTTGTCCGACCGCTCGCAGGGGTCCGGCGCCGGGTTTCCCGGTCCCCTGCCGGGGGGTGACCACCGGCAGGGGTGGGGGCTAGCCCCCGCCCTGGCTCAGGTACGGCGCTGCGCTCGGCGAGGTGCGGCAGGACCAGCTCGTCCCACAGGTCGACCTGGTTGTGCCGGAAGAACCCGAAGTGGCCCATGCGGTCGACGCCGAGCTGCTGCGGCGTGTAGCGCATGTGCGTCGTGTCGACGGCGGTGTGGAGCGCGTCGAGGGTGCTGATGCTCGTCGCGGACATGAGCTCGTCGTCGGTGAACGACATCGACGCCATCGGGATGTCGACCGCGGCGAATCGCTCCCGCATCTCGGGCAGCTCGCCGAGCAGGTAGTCCGGATCCATGCACCAGCGAGCCCACTGGCGCATGACGTTGGCCGGCAGGTCGCCGAGGATGCGCAGCCGCTTGCCGGGGAAGTAGCCGGCGACGGCCATCGCGGAGGGAGCGATGACCTTCCACAGCAGGGGAGCCTTGCGGCGAGCGCTCGGGGTGTTGTGCTTCCAGTAGCCGGTGCCGGCCGCGACGCTGATCGCGCGGTCGGCCTTGGTGTGGTCCGCGAACGCCAGGACCTGACCGCCGAGGCTGTGCCCGAGCCACGTGACGGGCAGGCCCTCGGCTCGTACGTGGGCGTGCTCCAGCGCGTCGCGGGCATCGAGCGCCCAGCGGACGAGGTCGTTCGTGACCTTGCGCATCGGCCCGTCGAGCGAGTCGCCGTAGCCCGCGGTAGTCGAACGTCATGACCGCGAATCCGCGGTCGCGCAGCCATGAGGCGAAGGTCGCGTAGTAGGCCGCGGTGGTCGCCATCGCGGGCACGATCAGGACGACGCCGCGCGCCTCACCGCTCGGCTCGAACCAGCGCCCGTGCAGCTCGTAGCCGTCGTCGGCCGGGAAGGTGATGGTGTCCCACAGCTGGTGCTCTATAACGTTTGTCATAGACCCGACGCTAGGGTATGACAACTGTCATAGTCAAGGAGCTATGCTGCACGTATGCCCCTCGATCCCCGTACCAAGATGGTCGCCGGCGCTGCGCAGCTGATCGGCGAGCGCGGCGTCGGCGCGACGAGCGTCCGCGAGCTGGCGAAGTTCACCGGTGCGCCGCTCGGCTCGACCTATCACTACTTCCCGCGGGGCAAGGACCAGCTCGTCGAGGAGGCCGTCGGCTGGGTCTCCGGTCGGGTCGAGAAGCTCCTGGCCCGGGCGGGCGAGGGTGGCGCGCTCGCCGCCCTCGACGCGTTCATCGCCAACTGGCGGGAGTTCCTGATCAACAGCGACTACGAGGCCAGCTGCCCGGTGCTCGCCGTCGCGACCGAGGACACCGCGACGGCCGGACCGGCGAGCGCGGTGTTCAAGACGTGGCAGGGCATGCTCGTGCCGGTCCTGCGCCGCGACGGCGTGCCGCCCCAGCGAGCCGAGCGGCTCGCCTGGCTCATCGTCGGAAGTCTCGAGGGTGCGGTCGTGATGGCCCGCAGCCAGCGCAGCCCGGTGCCGCTGGAAGCCGTGGCCGCTGAGCTTCGCGTCCTGATCCGCGACGCCATCAAGTCCTGAGCTCCTTCTCGACGTCGGTCCAGCCGCGCGCCCGCGCCTTGAGGCGTACGTCGCCGAGCATCGTCGTGAGCTCGGCCGCGCGCTTCTCGATCGCTGCTGCGGCCTCGGCCCCGACGTCCTGCAGGAGGCTGAAGACCACCTCGCCTTCGTCGCGCTGCGCCCAGCCGCCGACGATCCGGCCGTCGACCCACACGGTCGGGCCGGCGTTGCCGTTGATGTCGAAGACGCGCTCTCGATGCGGCCCCAGCACGAAGTCGCGGTGCTTCCACCCCATCGACGAAGGGTCGAGCGCGGGCAGGAGTGCGACCCACGGCTCGCGGCGTCTCGACCGGGTCGACGTCGTCGGCGAGGACCAGCGCCGGCCGGCCGTCGACCTCGACCTCGACGGTGTCGAGCGGCGCGACAGCCGCACGGGTGCGGGTCTTGGTCCAGCCGGTCCACCACTGCAGGTCGTCGAGCGTCGCGGGGCCATAGGCGTACAGCCAACGGCGGGCGAGCTCGGTGATCGCGTCCTCGAGCTCGGGCAGCTCGCCGAGGTCGCACCAGGACGTCATGGTGCTCCAGCGGAACTGCGTCGACGTCCAGCTGCCGCGGGGCCGCGTACGCACGACCTTGCCCTCGGCCGAGAGCAGCGTCATGAGCCGGCTCGCGACGGTCGGCGTGGCCGCGAACTTGCCGCTGCCGATCTGCACCCGCGTCGCGAGGAGTGGGTCGGCCTGCGGAGAGCTCGGTGCTGGTGACCTCGCCGGCCGCCTCGATCGCGGTCAGCGCCGCCAGCTCGGCACGGTCGACCCAGTCCTCGAGGTCGCCGGTGATGCCGGAGTCGGCGAGCAGCTTGAGCAGGAGCTTGCGCTGCTGGATCGCGACGACGTCGGACGCACCGACCAGGCACGCGCCGGCGAAGTCGCGCGGGACCGCGAACACGGTCCGCCGCATCGCGAGCACGCGGATGAGCTGCCGGTCGTCGTAGAGCGCTCGTTCGACGTCGGCCGGGGAGGCGTCGCGGGTGCGAGCCAGCGCCGACAGGACGGTCGTGGCGGGATCGGTGCCGTGCAGGGCGACGACGGCTCGGGCGGCGTCGACCACCGACTCGGCCCGATGCCCGTCCGCCAGCGCATGGCGCCGGCCGAGTCGTGCTCGACGCTCGGCCTCGGAGATCACGTGCATACCGGACAGCGTGGCATCGGCCGCCTACAAAACCGCGAAGACGCGCTGGGGCGTGAGGCGACGCACACTGTCTCGATTCGTGGAACAACTGGCCCCGCTGGGAGACTTGTACGTGTGGTGACCACCGTCGAAAGCTCTCCCCAGACGAGTGTGAGCACCAAGCACCTCACGCTCGCCCTGCTCGCGCTTGCCCTCGGCGGGTTCGCGATCGGGACGACCGAGTTCATGTCGATGGGCCTGCTCGAGAAGATCGCCGACGGCATCCACAAGTCCAACGCGACGACCGGCCACATCATCACGGCGTACGCCCTGGGTGTCGTCGTGGGCGCGCCGGTCATCGTCTCGCTGGGTGCTCGGCTGCCCAAGCGCGAGCTGGCGATCGGCCTGATCCTGGCGCTCGGCGTCGGCAATGCGATCACCGCGATGGCCAGCGGCTACCTCCCGGTCCTGATCTCGCGTTTCGTCGCGGGACTCCCGCACGGTGCCTACTTCGGTGTCGCGTCCCTGCTGGCGGCCTCGCTCGTGCGTCCGGAGTACAAGGGCCGGGCGGTCAGCTCGGTCATGCTCGGCCTGTCCGTCGCGACGGTCGTGGGAGTGCCGGCCAGCATCGCCCTTGGCCAGCACCTCGGGTGGCGCAGCGCCTACTGGGTCGTCCTGGCGCTGACGATCGCCACTGCGGCGATGATCTTCGCCTTCGTGCCGCACTCGCCGGCCAACGGGGACGCATCGCTGCGGAGCGAGCTCTCGGCGCTCAAGCGGCCGCAGGTGCTGTTCGCGGTGTCGGCCGGGATGATCGGCTTCGGCGGGCTGTTCGCGATGTACACCTACATCTCGCCGCTGGTCACCAAGGTCGCCGACCAGCCGGAGGTATGGGTCCCATGGTTCGCGCTGGTGTTCGGCATCGGCTCGGTCGTCGGCTCATGGGCTGCGGGGGTGCTCGCCGACTGGAACATCGAGCGCTCGGTGCTCTACGGATTCGCGGCCACCGCCGCCGCACTCGTGGTGTTCTTCTTCGCCGCTCCGCACGTCATACCCGCGATGATCATGGTGTTCGCGGTCGCGCTCATCAGCTCGGTCGTCGCGATCAACCTGCAGATGCGGCTGATGCACGCGGCCGGCGACGCGCAGATGCTCGGGGCAGCGCTCAACCACTCGGCGCTCAACACGGCGAACGGTCTCGGCGCCTGGCTCGGCTCTGCTGCGATCGCCGCGGGCTACGGCTATCGCGCTTCGAGCCTGGTCGGCGCCGCGCTCGCGGTCGCGGGATTCGCGATCTTCGCGCTCGGCATCGCCGCACAGCGCCGCACCGTCGACGCCTGACTCAGCGAACCGCGGCGCCCCATCAACGCGTCCTGCATCGACCGGGCCGCGAGGTGGAGCTCGGCGGTGACCGCCGCGACTCCCGGTCGGCGAGACGCCTCCGGGCGGGCGACGAGCCAGTAGTCGAGCTCGACCTCGATCCGCTCGGGCAGCAGCCGCACGAGGTCGTCGTGCCGGTCGGCCATGAAGCACGGCAGCAACCCGAGTCCCGCTCCGGCGCGGGTCGCCTCGACGTGCACGAACACGTTGGTCGACGTGACGGCGTCGGCCATCGAGGGGACGAAGCTGCGTGCGACGTCGAGGTCGTCGACCTGCAGCATCGAGTCGATGAAGTAGACGAGCCCGTGGTCGGCGACCTCCTTCACGGTGCGCGGTGCGTCGTGTGACTCGAGGTAGTCGCGCGACGCGTAGAGCCCCAGGACGTACGGGGCGAGTCGAGTCGCCTCGGCGCGATGCACCTGTGGCTCACCGACGACGATCTCGATGTCCAGGCCCGTACGTTGCTGGGTGGCCCGCCGGGTCGCGGTGACGATCTCCATGGCCAGGCCCGGATGCCTCTGGCGCAGCCGCGCAGCAGCGGGCGCGGCGATGTAGGCGCTGAAGCCGTCCGTCGCCGACAGTCGTACGACGTCGTCGAGGGCGCCACTGTCGCCGGGGCCGGACGCCAGCTCGCGCAGCACGGCGTCGAGTCGTTCTGCTGCCTGGAGTGCGTCCTGCCCGAGCGGCGTGAGCTCCCATCCGGCGGATCCTCGGGCGAGGACGCGCCCGCCGAGGCTCTTCTCGAGTGCGGCGATGCGGCGCGAGACGGTCGTGTGGTTGAGTCCGAGGGCATCCGCCGCGGTCGTGAACCGGCCGCTGCGACCGACGGCGAGGAGGACCAGCAGGTCGTCCGCGCTGGGCAGTGCAGATCGGGCCATATCTGCATTCTTGCAGATCGTGCTTGCGACATTGGCGATTGCGTGTGCGTACGAATGCATCCAGACTCGTCCGGGTCAGCGAATTTGTGTGCTGCGTCACAGTCGGAGGCAATATGACGATCGAACGTTCCGCCCCAGCCAAGTCAACCCCCACGAGCGGCCTGAAGAAGATCGTGGCGGCATCGATGGCCGGCACGGTCGTCGAGTGGTACGAGTTCTTCCTCTACGGCACGGCTGCGACGCTGGTGTTCAGCAAGGTCTTCTTCCCCGCCCGCGACAACCAGCTCGATGCGATCATCGCGGCCTTCATCACGTACGCCGTCGGCTTTGCCGCGCGGCCCATCGGCGGTCTGGTGTTCGGGCACTTCGGTGACCGGCACGGCCGCAAGAAGCTGCTCCAGTTCAGCCTGCTCCTCGTCGGCGTCGCGACGTTCGCGATGGGCTGCATCCCGACGTACGACAGCATCGGCTACCTCGCTCCGGCGCTCCTGGTGGTGCTGCGCTTCATCCAGGGCTTCGCGATCGGCGGGGAGTGGGGCGGCGCCGTGCTCCTGGTCGCCGAGCACAGCCCCGACGACAAGCGCGGCTTCTGGGCCAGCTGGCCGCAGGCGGGTGTGCCGATGGGCAACATGCTCGCGACGCTGGTGCTCCTCGGCCTGACGTCGACCCTGTCCGACGAGGCGTTCCTCAGCTGGGGCTGGCGCGTGGCGTTCTGGCTGTCGGCGATCATCGTGCTCGTCGGCTACTACATCCGCACCACGGTCACTGAGGCGCCGATCTTCCTCGAGGCGCAGAAGGAGGTCGAGGAGACCAAGGCCGAGTCCTATGGCGTCTTCGAGGTGCTCCGACGCTATCCCCGCGGCGTGCTGACCGCGATGGGCCTGCGGTTCGCGGAGAACGTCATGTACTACCTGGTCGTCACCTTCTCGATCACCTACTTCTCGGTCGTGGTCGAGACCGACACCGACGACATCCTGCGGCTCATGCTGCTGGCGCACCTCGTCCACTTCCTCGCGATCCCGCAGGTCGGCCGGCTGTCCGACCGGATCGGGCGACGGCCGACGTACGCCGTGGGTGCCCTGCTGGCTGGGACCTGGGGATTCTTCGCCTTCCCGATGATGGACTCGGCCCATGACCCGACGATCCTGCTCGCGATCACCCTCGGCCTGCTGATCCACGCCTTCATGTACGCCGGCCAGCCCGCGATCATGGCCGAGATGTTCCCGACCCGGATGCGCTACTCGGGTGTCTCGCTGGGCTACCAGGTGACGTCGATCGCGGCCGGCTCGCTGGCACCGATCATCGCGACGGCACTCCTGCGCGAGTACGACTCGTCGGTCCCGGTGGCGTTCTACCTCCTGGCTGCCTCGGCGGTCACGATCGTCGCGGTGATCGTGACGCGCGAGACCAAGGGCGCCTCGCTGCATGCCATCGACCGCGCCGACGCCGCGGCCTTCGAGCCCGCCGCACGCGCATGAACGACCTGGCCGGCCGGCGGGCGCTCGTCACGGGCGGCGCCGGCGGGATCGGGGCGGCGATCGCGCGGGAGCTCGCCGGCCGGGGTGCGCGGGTGACGGTGGCCGACATCGACGAGCAGGCGGCCAAGGAGCTCGCGCACGAGATCGACGGCGACGCCTGGACGGTCGACCTCACCGACACCGAGGCGCTGGCCGGCCTGGCGCTCGAGGTCGACGTGCTCGTCAACAACGCGGGCTTCCAGCACGTCTCCGCGATCGAGAGCTTCGACCCGCTCGTGCTTCAGCCGCATGCTGCAGCTGATGGTCGAGGCGCCGTTCCTGCTCGTGCGGGCGGCGCTGCCGTACATGTACGCCCGAGGGCATGGCCGGATCGTCAACGTCTCGTCGGTGCACGGGCTGCGGGCATCGCCCAACAAGGCGGCGTACGTCACCTGCAAGCATGCGCTCGAGGGACTGTCCAAGGCCACGGCGCTCGAGGGTGCCGCCCATGGGGTGACGAGCAACTGCGTCAATCCCGGCTACGTCCGCACGCCGCTGGTGGACGCGCAGATCGCAGCGCAGGCGCGGTCGAACGGCATCGCAGAGACCGAGGTCGTCGACGAGGTCCTGCTCGCCGGGTACGCCGATCAAGCGACTCGTCGAGCCGGAGGAGGTGGCGTCGCTGGTCGGCTACCTGTGCCTCCGACGACGCGGCGATGATCACCGGCTCGTCCTCGACGATCGATGGCGGGTGGAGCGCGCGCTGATCGTCAGCGACCGACGGGCTCGACCCCGGCCTGCGGGCGGAGCCAGACCTGGTCGCCCTCGTGCAGACCCAGCGCCGTCGCCTCGGCGCGCGTCACGACGACCTGGACGGGATCGGGATGCAGCTTGTCGTCCGGGGTGACCTCGAGGCGGATCTCGAAGCCGACCCTGCGTCCACCGGGTGATCTTGCCGGTGGCCGTGGCCGCCTGCTCGTAGCGCGAGATCTCGATGTCGTGCGGACGGATGAGGTCATCGCCCAGTCGGGTGACCGGGCCGAGGAACGACAGCACGAAGTCGCTGGCCGGCCGGTCGTACAGGTCGTCGGGGGAGCCGATCTGCTCGATGCGGCCCTCGTTGATCACGACGAGGCTGTCGGAGACCTCGAGGGCCTCCTCCTGGTCGTGCGTCACGAACACCGTCGTCACGTGCACCTCGTCGTGCAGGCGGCGCAGCCAGTCGCGCAGCTCCTTGCGGACCTTGGCGTCGAGCGCGCCGAACGGCTCGTCGAGCAGCAGCACGCTGGGCTCGATCGCCAGGGCTCGGGCGAGCGCCATGCGCTGGCGCTGACCGCCGGAGAGCTGCGACGGCAACCGGTCGGACCACTGCTCGAGGTGCACGAGCTTGAGCAGCTCCTGGACCCGGTCCTTGACCTCGTCCTTGGGGCGCTTGCGGATCTCGAGGCCGAACGCGATGTTCTTGGCGACCGTCATGTGCTTGAACGCCGCGTAGTGCTGGAACACGAAGCCGACGTTGCGCTTCTGGGCCGGCACGTTGGTGGTGTCGACGCCCTCGATCTCGACCGTCCCGCTGTCGGAGGACTCCAGGCCCGCGATGATGCGCAGCAGCGTCGACTTGCCGCCGCCGCTGGGGCCGAGCAGCGCCGTGAGCTGTCCGCTGGGGATGCTGAGGTTGATGTCCTGCAGCGCGACGAAGTCGCCGAAGAACTTGTTGATGCCGCGGATCTCAATCCCCATCGGGGTTCTCCTTCGGTCGGAGCACGGACACGACCACGAGGGCCGCGACCGCGATCAGTGCGAGCAGGAAGCTCGTGGCGTATGCCGTGCCCTGCTGGAAGTCCTGGTACTTCTCCTCCACGCTCAGCGTGGCGGTCTGGGTCTGGCCGGCGATGTTGCCGGACATGATCTTGACGGCGCCGAACTCGCCGAGCGATCGGGCGAGGCTCAGCACGACGCCGTAGACCAGCGCCCACTTGACCGACGGCAGCGTGATGCGCCGGAACGTCTGCCACGGGCCCGCGCCGAGGCTGCGGGCCGCCTGCTCCTGGTCGGTGCCGATCTCGTGCAGCACCGGCACGAGCTCGCGGATCACGAGCGGCAGGCTGACGAATGCCGTCGCCATGATGATGCCGGCCGGCGCGAAGGCGATCTGCAGCCCGGCATCCTGCAGCGTCGGTCCGAGGAGTCCGTTGTTGCCGCCGTACGCCAGCAGCAGCGCGAGACCCACGACGATCGGCGACACCGACAGCGGCAGGTCGATCAGCGCCGACAGGATGCCGCGGCCGGGGAAGTCGTAGCGCACCAGCAGCAGCGAGATGCCGACGCCGAAGATCGTGTTGATGACGACGGCCCACACCGCGACGTACACCGTGAGCTGCAGCGAGAACACCACGTCGGGATCGGTCAGGGCGGTCTGCAGGTTGTCGAGCCCGCCGGCGAAGGTGTGCTGGACCACGAGCGAGACGGGCCAGACGACGAGCAGGAACAGGTAGGCGATGACCAGCCCCCGGCGTACGTACGTCCCCGTGGTCTTGGGCTGTCGCATGCGGCTAGCCATCTCGTCGCCCCCTAGCCACGCTTGGCCACGGCATTCGTGAGCACCTGCAGCAGGATGATGGCGATCAGCGCGACGCCGAGCAGCAGCACGGCGACCGACGCAGCAGCGGCCTCGTTGCCGTTCTCGATGTAGGTCAGGATGCGCACCGACGCGACCTCGGTCTTGTTGGGCAGGTTGCCCGAGAGCAGGACCAGCGAGCCGTACTCGCTGATGCCGCGCGCGAAGGACAGGGCTGCACCAGCGGTGATGGCCGGCGCCAGTGCGGGCAGCAGGATGCGGCGCAGCGTCGTGAACCGGCTGGCGCCGAGCGATGCGGCCGCCTCCTCGACCTCGGGATCGAGCTCGAGGAGCACGGGCTCGACGGTGCGTACGACGAACGGCAGCGTGACGAACAGCAGGGCGAGGAACACCGAGCGCTCGGTGTTGGCGACGTTGATGCCGATCGGGCTGTCGGGGCCGTACAGGCTCAGCAGCACCAGTCCGGCCACGATCGTGGGCAGGGCGAACGGGATGTCGATGATGACCTCGAGCAGGCGCTTGCCGCGGAAGTCGTCACGCACGAGGACCCAGGCGATCAGGGTGCCGAACACGACGTTGACCACCGTGACGATCAGCGCCTGCGTCACGGTCAGTCGCAGGGCGGCGGCGGTCTGGGAGTTGGTCAGGGTGTCGCGGAACGTCGCCCAGCCGCCGTCGGCCGACTGGATCACGACCAGCGCGAGGGGGATCAGGACGAGCAGGCTGAACCACGTCAACGCGACCCCCAGGCCGAGGCCTGAGGATCGCGTCAGCGACGTGGCGCTCCGGGTGCGACGCTTGCGCGCCGCACCCGGAGCAAGCTGGATCTCGGTCGTCACGACTTGCCGGACTCCGCGATGATCTTGGTGATGATGCCGTTCTTCTCGTCGAAGAACTTGGTGTTGACGGCCGACCAGCCACCGAAGGTCTTGTCGATCGTGAACAGCTCGTCGATCTTCGGGAACGGGTTGGCCGGGTCGTTGGCACCCTTGACGGTGCCGACGTCGACGCCCTGGACGGACTCGACCGGACGGAATCCGTACTGCGCGTAGATGCCCTGGCCCTCGGCGCTGATCGCGAAGTCGAGGAACTTCTTGGCTGCGGGAGCGGCCTTCGTCGTGACGGCGGCCGGGTTCTCGATCAGGAGGTTCTGCTTCGGGACGATGTAGTCGACGGCCTCGCCGCTCTGTCGCGCGAAGATCGCCTCGTTCTCGTACGACAGCAGCACGTCGCCGGTGCCGCCCTGGAAGGCGGTCGTGGCGTCGCGGCCGCTGCCGGGCAGCGCCTTGACGTTGGCGAAGACCTTCTTGAGGTACGCCTTGGCGTCCGCCTCGCTGCCGCCGTTGGCGATGACCGACTGGTACGCCGCGAGGATGTTCCAGCGCGCCGAGCCCGACGAGCCCGGGTTGGGCGTCACGATGCCGACGCCGGGCTTGGCGAGGTCGGCGAACGACTCGATGTGCTTGGGGTTGCCCTTGCGCACGACAATCGCCACGACCGAGGTCGACAGGATGCCCTTGTTGTCGTTCTGGTCCCAGGCCTTGTCGACCAGTCCCTCATCGACGAGGCGGGTGACGTCAGGTGCCAGCGAGAAGTGCACGACGTCGGCCTTGAGCCCGCCGACGACGGCGCGGCTCTGGTCGCCCGACGCGCCGTACGACTGCTTCCACGTGACGCCCTCGCCGGGGTTGGTCTTGGCGAATGCCTTCTCGAGTGGCGCCGTCGGCTGCCTTGGGCACGGAGTAGGCCACGAGCGAGAGCGTCGTCTTGTCGCCGTCGGAGGTCGTGGTGTTCGAGGCGGACGGGGCGCAGGCCGTGAGGACCGCAACGCTCGCCGCGATCGCGGCTCCGGCCATCAGATTCCTGCGGGTGATCGTCATCGTCCTACCTCGTGGTCCGGGCCCGCCATCGTGCGTGCTCTCGGACTTCAAACTAGGGGTGCTGGCGAGGGGTTTGAGCAGATCTCAAGATGCGAGACGTGTGCCTGCATGCCGAGATGACCGAGGTCACATCTCTGTCGATGGACCACCCGCGCAACGTGCGAAGGGCCCCGCCCACACCACGGTGGACGGGGGCCTTCGACTCGGGTCACTCCGCCGCGGGCACCGGCTCGGCCGCCACAGGTGCGGCTCCGCCGTGTCCTGCGTGCGACGGCTTCGCGAAGAACAGCACCAGCACGAGGCCGATCGCGAACGCCACGACGGGCAGCAGCAGCGAGTCGGACATCGCTGCGGAGAACGGCTCCTTGACGAAGTCGGGCATCGCGGCACCGGAGTTGTCGCCCCCGGCCGACGCGCCCTCGAGGCCGTGCGATGCCAGCCGCGCCTCGATCAGCGCGGCGATCGCGGCGCTGCCAAGGACCGCGCCGATCTGGCGGGTCGTGTTGTAGACGCCGGCGCCCGATCCGGCCGCGCTCATCGGCAGGTTGCGGGTCGCGGTCGCACCGAGTGGCGCCCACAGGCAGGCGTTCGAGACGCCGAACAGCGCCATCGGCAGGATCAGCTGCCACACCGGGGTGTCCGGCGAGATGAGCTGCGACAGCCAGAACATCGCGACCGCCGCCGTGCCGAAGCCGACCAGCGTGATGTTGCGCGGGTGGACCTTGTCGACGAGCTTGCCCACGAACGGCGACAGGACCATCAGGACGACGGCCATCGGTGCCATCAGCAGCGCGGACTCCGTCGGGCTCCAGCCGCGGACACCCTGCGCGTAGAAGAAGAACGGCAGCGACATCGCGGTGATCGCGAGCGACACCATCGCGATGCCGCCGTTGCCGATCGAGAAGTTGCGATCGCGGAACAGGCCGAGCGGGACCAGCGGCTCCTTGCGGATGCGGCTCTGCCACCACAGGAACACCGCGAACACGACGACGCCCAGCACGATCAGCAGCGGGACGCTGATGATGCCGGTGATCTGGCCCCAGTCGTACTTCTCGCCCTCCTGGATGCCGAACACGATGAGGAAGACGCCGATGCCGCTCAGCGCGACACCGAGCCAGTCGAAGCTGTGGCGTGTGGGTCGGCAGGACCGGGACGAGGCGCCACGCCATGACGAAGCCGATGACGCCGACCGGCACGTTGATGAAGAAGATCCACTCCCAGCCGAGGCTGTCGACGAGGAGTCCGCCGAGGATCGGGCCGACCAGCGTCGCGACACCCGCGGTGGCTCCCCACAGCGCCATGGCGCTGCCGCGGTTGGCCGGTGCGAACGTGCGAGTGATGACCGACATCGTCTGCGGCGTCATGAACGAGGCGCCGATGCCCTGGACCACGCGGGCGACGATCAGCATCTCGATGCTGCCGGTCAGCCCGCACCAGAGCGACGCGAGGGTGAAGATGGCCAGGCCGAACAGGTAGATGTTCTTGGGGCCGAACCGGTCACCCAGTCGCCCCGTCACGAGCAGCGGCACGGCGTACGCCAGGAGGTAGGCGCTCGTCACCCAGATGACGCTGTTGTAGTCGGTGTTGAGGTCTTCCTTGATGACCGGGGTCGCGACGGACACGATCGTGTTGTCGACGAGGATCATGAAGAAGCCGATGACCATGGCCCACAGGGCCGGCCAGGGGTTGTAGTCGGCGGGCAGGTCGGTCGTCTGGCCGGAGGTGGTTGCCATGGGACTTCCTTGGTCTCGATGCGGAGGTTGCCGGGCTGATGGCGGCAGATCTAAGTTAGTGACGACTCACAAACGTGTCAACGAGCTGCATCAACAGTCTGTCTGTTTCGGGTGACAAATCCCGGTCAGCGCAGCAGCTCGTAGCCGTGCAGGTCGTCGAACGACCCGTCGCCCAGGCGCTCGGCCGCGCGTTGGGTGCCGTAGTGCGTGTAGCCGGCGGCGACGGCGACCGCGTTGCTGGCCGGGTTGTCGGCGGCGGCATAGAGCACGAGCCGGCGCCGGTCGAGTCCTTCGGGATCGAGGGCGTGGCGTACGACCATCGCGTACGGCCTCCGTCATGAGGCCGCGACCACGGGCGGCGGGATGCATCCAGTAGCCGATCTCGCCCGACGTCGGGTTGATGCCGAGCATGTCCATGACCGCGATGTTGCCGAGCAGCTCGTCGGTCTCGCGGTCCGCGACGGCCCAGGTCGCCTTGGCCCCGGTTGCTGCCTGCCACACGCAGTCGGCGAGGTAGCTGCGAGCGATCGCCGGCGTGTACGGATGGGGGAGCCCGGCGAGGAAGTGCCGGATCACCGGATCGCTGCAGGCCTCGGCGATGCGCGGCACGTCGGCCTCGGTGAACGGGCGCAGGCGCAGGCGGTCGGACTCCAGCACCGTCGACTCGGCCCACTGCGTCCGGGGCAGCGGGCTGTCGCCGAAGCGGAACGAGCCGGTCCACGCGTCGATCACCTGGCTGCGTTCGTGCAGCATGCCCGGCATGAGCCCGTGCAGGGTGAAACCGGTCTGGTGGGCGACCCGGAGCGATGCCTCGTTGCCGACGTGGGAACGCCAGTGCACGATCTCGACGCCGCCCTCGTTGAGCGCCCAGTCGACGGCGAGGCGTACGGCCCGGGCCATGACTCCGCGACCCCGCGCCGACGGGTGCAGCGCGAACCCGATGTCCGCGATGGGGGACTGGCGTATGTCGATGTTGCCGGCGAACCGGCCGTCGACCTCGATCGCCCAGCCGCGGTGCGTGCCGTCGTCCCAGCCGCGCGGGAGCACCGTGAAGGCGTACTGCTCGCTCATCTCGCGGGTGTTGGGGATCGGGATCGCGTCCAACGCTGCATCTCGGGGTCGCCCGCCATCTCGACCAACGCGTCGATGTCGGCCGGTGTGTGCGCCCGGAGCGTCACGACCCCGTCGCTGAGGACGGGGACGCTGAGTGGCCACTTCATGCGGCGGAGCTCATGGGGCCAGCGAGCGGAACGGGTCGGCCGGGTACACCCCGAGAATCTTGACGTCGGTCGTGAAGAACGTGAGCTCCTCGAGCGCCCGCGCGAGCGGTACGTCGTCGGGATGCCCGTCGACCTCGGCGAGGAACTGGGTCGCGGTGAACCAGCCGTCGACCATGTAGCTCTCCAGCTTGGTCATGTTGACGCCGTTCGTCGCGAAGCCGCCCAGCGCCTTGTAGAGCGCGGCGGGCAGGTTGCGGACGTTGAAGATGAAGCTCGTGACGGTCGGCCCGTTGCCGGCCGGCGCGCGCTTGGGCTCCGGCGAGAGCACCACGAACCGGGTCGTGTTGTGGTCCTCGTCCTCGATGTCGGACGCCAGGACCTCGAGGCCGTAGATCTCGGCCGCCATGGGCGGGGAGATCGCGGCCTGGCTGGGGTCGGCGGCGTCGGCGATCTCGCGGGCCGCACCGGCGGTGTCACCGGAGATGATCGGCGTGAGCCCGTACTGCTTGATGATCTTGCGGCACTGCCCGAGCGCGTGCACGTGGCTGTGCACGGTCTTGATCGTGTCGAGGCTCGACCCGGGCACCCCGAGCAGGCTGAACTGGATGCGCAGGAAGTGCTCGGCGATGATGTGCAGCCCCGAGGTGGGCAGGAAATGGTGGATGTCGGCGACCCGCCCAGCGATCGAGTTGTCGATCGGGATCATCGCGAGCTCGGCATCGCCGCCCGCCACGGCCGCGAAGACGTCCTCGAACGACGCGCACGGCAGCGCCTCCCAGTCGGGGTAGTGCTCCTTGGCGACGATGTGGGAGTTCGCGCCGGGCTCGCCCTGGTACGCGATGCGGTTCTTGGTGCTCACGGAACAAGGTTCTCACGCTCGTGCTCGGGATCACCGATGCGTGGCAGGCGGCCGGCAGACGACAGTGAGGCGACCCCCGGCGCGGGTCGCCTCGCCGTCGTCCGCAGCTGCTACCGGTCTGCCCAGACCTCGCTCACCGCGTAGTGGTTGTCGAACTCCTCGGAGCACGCGGCGAGATCGCTGACCTCCGCCTCGCCGGTGTGCACGCGCCCGAGCAGGCGGTAGTAGTCGAAGCGGCGCATGCCCGGGGTGAAGATGACCAGGATGTCGGCCTCCTTGCCCGCCGGCGGAGCGAACGCGTGGGTCGTGCCGGGCGGGACGAGCAGGAAGTCGCCCTTGGCGAGGTCGATCACCGTGTCATCGACGAGGACCTGGAGCTCGCCGTCCAGCACGAAGAAGCTCTCGGCGGCACGGGTGTGGGAGTGCGGCGGCGCGCCGGGCGAGCCGACGGTGAGGGTGGCGCGATTGACCGTCACCGCACCGCCGGTCTCGGGTGCGTCGGCCAGAAGGGTGATCAGGCTGGTCGGCCCGTCGACGACGGATTCGGCCTGGTCGGCGCGGACCAGTACGGGTGCGACTGAGACGTTCATGCTGTTTCTCCTTTTGGTTGTGGATACAAAACATCCAGAATTGCGATCTTCGAGTGGTGCGTTTTCGGTGGTGGGTTCGCTAGCTGACGTTCAGGAAGTGGTTGAGCGTCGCGTCGCGGGTGTGGGGGTAGGCCTTCTCGACGTCTGCCCTGATGTCGGCGATGGTTTGCTCCGCCAAGGTCGTGCGCCAGGCCAGGTCGGCCTTGCGCATCGCGCCGGAGATGATGCAGGTCTGGCGGTAGTCGACGTCGTCCGAGCCGCCCGGACCGTGCCGCAGGACCTGGTCGCAACGGAAGATGTCCTCTGGACCCTCGATGGCCACGACGATGTCGAGCAGGGTGATGTCGGCGATGCTCTTGGCGAGACGGAACCCGCCCCGAGGTCCGGAGACCGACGTGAGGATGCCGGCCCGGGCCAGGGCCTGCAGCTGCTTGTTCATGTACGCGCTCGGCAGCTGGTAGAACGCGGCCAGCTTCGCGGCGGTGACAGCCTCGTCATCGACCCACGACATGTTGAGGCAGCTGTGCAGTGCCCACTCGACGCCTTCGCTCAACTTCATATCCTGGATATTACACATCCAGAATAGGGTTGGCAAGCATCGAGCCCGGAAGACTTCGGAGATGTCAGCCGACGAGGTGAGCGCCGTCTGAGGCGCGTACGACGAAGGTCTCCGGCTCGCGCCACTGCTGCGCGGCATATCGGGCAGCGACCCGCTCGCGTACGGCCGCCACCTGGTCGAGCGGGACCAGGGCGATCGCGCTGCCGCCGAACCCGCCGCCGGTCATGCGGGCGCCGAGTGCGCCGCCCTCGAGCGCTGCCTCGACCGCGACGTCGAGCTCGGGGCAGCTGACCTGGAAGTCGTCGCGCAGCGAGGCGTGCGACGCCGTGAAGATCGTGCCGAGCTGCGTCCAGGCCCGGCGGCTGATCGCGTTGACCGCACCGCGTACGCGCGCCGTCTCGGTCAGCACGTGCCGGGTACGGGCCTTGAGGGTTTCGTCGGTCAGCGCGATCGTGGCGTCGAGGGTCGCCTCGGCGAGCCACGTGACGCCCAGCTCCGCGGCGGCCTGCTCGCACTCGTTGCGGCGGGCGGCGTACTCGCCGTCGGCCAGCGAGTGGTGCGCGCGGGTGTTGATGGCCAGCAGCGTGAGCCCGTCGTCCTCCCACGTGACCGGGATGACCTCGGTCGTCGGCGGTGACTGGGCGGTGTCCATCAGCACGGCGTGCCCGGCCTCGCCGTAGAGCACCGCGAGCTGGTCCATCAGGCCGACAGGTGCGCCGACGAAGTCGTGCTCGGCCCGCTGGGCCAGCAGCGCCAGCTCGGTGCGGTCGAGGCCGAACCCGTGCATCTCGTTGAGCGCCGACGCGATGCCGCAGGTGAGGGCCGCCGACGACGACATTCCGGCACCGGACGGGATCCTCGACTCCACGACGATGTCGGCGCCGCCGAAGCGATGGCCCGCCGACATGGCACTCCACACGATGCCGGCGGCATACACGGCCCAGCCGTCGACGTCGCCCGGCTGGACGCCGGTGCCGAACGTGACCTTCGCCGAGCCCGGAAGGTCGGACCACAGGTTGACCGTCTCGTCGTCGCGAGTCCGCACCTTGATCGTCAAGGAGCGGTCTATCGCCATCGGCAGCACGGGGCCGCCGTTGTAGTCGAGGTGTTCACCGATCAGGTTCACTCGTCCGGGCACATCCCACCGGCGTACGTCAGTCACGCCCCGACCCTACGACGTGGGCGGTGGCTGGCAGAATGCCGTCCATGCCCGCTGAACGTCGCCCCCGAGTGCTGTCCGGCGCCCAGCCGACCGCCGACTCCTATCACCTCGGCAACTACTTCGGCGCGTTCAAGCAATGGGTCGCCCTCCAGGACGACTTCGAGGCGTTCTACTTCATCCCCGACCTCCACGCGATCACGGTCGAGTACGACCCCGCAGCGCTGCGCGAGCGCACCTACATCGCCGCGGCCCAGCTGCTCGCCGCGGGCGTCGATCCGACGCGCAGCGCCCTGTTCGCGCAGAGCCACGTTCCCGAGCACGCCCAGCTCGCCTGGGTGCTCAGCGGCATCACGGGCTTCGGCGAGGCCAGCCGGATGACGCAGTTCAAGGACAAGACGGCCAGGGGTGGCTCCGACTCGCGCGAGCGTCGGCCTGTTCACCTATCCGATCCTCATGGCCGCCGACATCTTGATCTACCAGGCCGACAAGGTCCCGGTCGGTGAGGACCAGCGCCAGCACGTCGAGCTGACCCGCAACCTCGCGCAGCGGTTCAACCACCGCTTCGGCGAGACGTTCACGGTGCCCGAGCCGCACATCGTCAAGGGCGTCTCGAAGATCTACGACCTGCAGGAACCCACCGTCCAAGATGAGCAAGTCGCAGTCGTCGCCCAACGGCGTCATCGACCTGCTCGACGAGCCCAAGAAGGCCGCCAAGAAGATCCGCTCGGCGATGACCGACTCGGGCAGCGACATCCGCTTCGACCAGGAGGAGAAGCCGGGCATCTCCAACCTCCTGACGATCTACTCCGCGCTGACCGGCCAGCCGATCGACGAGATCGTCAAGCAGTACGAAGGCCAGCAGTACGGCGCGTTCAAGGTGGCGCTCTCGCAGATCGTCGCCGACTTCGTCGAGCCGTTCGGGGCACGCACCCGCGAGCTGCTCAGCGACCGGGCCGAGCTCGACCGCATCCTTGCCAAGGGCGCCGAACGCGCCCGCGAGGTCGCCAGCGTGACCCTCGACCTCGTCTACGACCGCTCCGGATTCGTGCGGCACTCATGACCGCCGTGACTCCTGTGACGGTCGGGATCGCGATCCCGGTGCCCGAGCCCTATGGCAGCGACCTGCGCAAGATGCGGGCCGCCTTCGGGGACCCGATGGCCGAGACCGTGCCGAGCCACGTGACGTTGCTGCCCCCGATCGACTACGAGGCCGACGCGCTCGACGACGTCTATCAAGCGCTCGAGCGTGCCTCGGTGTCGATCCCGCCGTTCCCGATGCGACTGCGCGGGACCGGCACGTTCAGGCCGGTGTCGCCGGTCGTGTTCATCGCGGTGAGCCAGGGCATCTCCTACACCGAGATGCTGGCCAAGAGCGTGCGCCGGGCGCTGGACGCCCCTGAACCCGACTTCCCGTTCCATCCCCACGTCACGATCGCGCACAACCTCGACGACGCGAGCCTCGATCGGGCGTACGACGAGCTCAGCTCGTTCGAGTGCGAGTTCTCGGTCACCGAGTTCGCGCTCTACCACCACGACGACACTGCCGGCTGGGTCCCGCAGCACACCTTCGCCCTCGGACCCGGCACCTCCGTCTAGCGCACCAGGCCCAGGTCGTCGGACACCATCGTCTTCAGGTGCTTGAGCAGCTCGGACTTGAAGGCGCGCGCGGCGAGCGGGCAGCGCCTCGGTGCTGCGGTGCGCCAGGGCGATGACGCGCTCGAGCGATGGGCTGTCGAGCTGGGTCGCCCGCAGGTGGGGGCGGGTCGTCAGCACCATGCTCGGCACCACGGCGTGGCCGAGGCCGGCCTGCACGAATCGCAGGACGGCGCTCATCTCGCCGCCCTCGACCGAGAGCTTCGGCTCGAAGCCCGCATCGGCGCAGGCGCCGAGCGTCACCTCGCGCAGGTCGTAGCCCTCGCGGAACATCACGAGCGGCAGGTCCTCGAGGTCGCGGATCTCCATGCGATCGGGGAGGTCGGCGTCGGCGGGGCTCGCCAGCACCAGGCGTTCGCGCAGGATCGGCGTCGTCTGGATGTCGGGGTCGGCGTTGTGCAGCGGGACGATCAGCAGGGCGACGTCGAGCCGGCCGTCGGCCAGCTCGCGGGTCAGCACGCGGGAGCCGGCCTCCTGCACCTCGAGCTCGATGTCGGGGTATGACGCGTGGAACTCCTTGAGCGCCTCGGGCAGCAGGCCCTCGCACAGCGACGGCGTGGCCCCCATGCGTACGCGGCCTCGGCGCAACGTCGCGACCTCGTGCACCGTGCGCTCGGCGCTCTCGGTGTCGATCAGGATGCGCTGGGCGTGCGGCAGCAGCGCCTCGCCGGCGCTCGTGAGCTCGATCGCGCCGCGGTTGCGGACGAACAGCGGCGTGCCGAGCGAGTTCTCGAGCACCCGGATCTGCTTGGACAGGCTCGGCTGCGAGACGCCGGTCAGCTCGGCGGCGCGGGTGAAGTGCCGCGTCCGTGCGACGGCGACGAAGTAGGTCAGCTGCTGGATCTGCACGGCAGCCACGATAGTCGATGGCTATGAAAGGCCGCCTCACAATGACTTGGCGGATGGATGCGTCCGCCCTACTGTGTGACGGTGGCCACACTGCGAACCACCACCTCGTCTCCGGAAGCCGGCGACGGCCGCGCTGCGATCGCCGCCCGCACACTGCGCACCGACCGCTGGTGGATCCCGCCGCTGACCACGGCCGTCGGCCTGCTCGCCTGGATCGCGTACGCGACGGTCCGCGTGTTCCAGCAGAAGGACTACTTCGTCGGCGACTACAACTACCTGACGCCGTTCTACTCGCCGTGCATCTCCAACGGCTGCGTCGCGGAGTCCGCGCACTTCGGCACGTTCCTGCCCGACGTGTGGTGGTTGCCGTACGCCGCGCTGACCCTGCCGTTCCTGCTGCTGTTCCGGATGACCTGCTACTACTACCGCAAGGCGTACTACCGGGCGTTCTGGTTCTCGCCGCCGGCCTGCGCCGTCGCCGAGCCCCACGCGAAGTACACCGGCGAGACCCGCTTCCCGCTGCTGGGCCAGAACCTGCACCGCTACTTCTTCTACGCCGCGGTCCTGATCTCGCTGATCAACACGTACGACGCGATCAAGGCGTTCGAGACCGGCGACGGTGAGTTCGGCATCGGGCTCGGCAACCTCGTGCTGCTGGGCAACGTCGTCGCCCTGTGGGCCTACACCGCCTCGTGCCACTCGTGCCGCAGCATCATCGGCGGCCGGCTCAACCACTTCTCCGAGCACCCGGTGCGCTACAAGCTCTGGGGCTGGGTCTCGCGGCTCAACGGCAAGCACATGCAGCTCGCGTGGCTGACGCTCGGCACGCTCGCGCTGACCGACTTCTACATCATGGCCGTCTCGGCCGGTTGGTTCTCCGACCCCCGCATCATCAACTGACACTCAACAGACCGAGAAGGGTCGTGAATGACCGAGATCGAACGACTGTCGTACGACGTCATCGTCATCGGAGCCGGCGGCGCCGGCCTGAGAGCGGCGATCGAGGCGCGCGAGCAGGGCAAGAAGACCGCGATCATCAGCAAGTCGCTGTTCGGCAAGGCCCACACCGTGATGGCCGAGGGTGGCTGCGCGGCGTCGATGGGCAACGTCAACGACAAGGACAACTGGATGGTGCACTTCGGTGACACCATGCGGGGCGGCAAGTTCCTCAACAACTGGCGCATGGCCGAGCTGCACGCCAAGGAGGCGCCCGACCGCGTCTGGGAGCTCGAGACCTATGGCGCGCTGTTCGACCGTACGCCTGACGGCAAGATCAGCCAGCGCAACTTCGGCGGCCACACCTACCCGCGGCTCGCGCACGTCGGCGACCGCACGGGCCTCGAGCTGATCCGCACGTTCCAGCAGAAGATCGTGTCGCTGCAGCAGGAGGACCTGGCCGAGACCGGCGACTACGAGTCCCGGCTCAAGGTGTTCGCCGAGTGCACCGTCACGGACCTCACCAAGGACGGCGACCGGATCTCCGGCGCGCTGGCCTACTGGCGCGAGTCCGGCCGCCACCTCGTGTTCGAGGCGCCGGCGGTCATCCTGGCGACCGGCGGCATCGGCAAGTCGTACAAGGTCACCAGCAACTCGTGGGAGTACACCGGCGACGGGCATGCGCTCGCGCTGCGGGCCGGCGCGTCGCTGATCAACATGGAGTTCATCCAGTTCCACCCGACCGGCATGGTCTGGCCGCCGTCGGTCAAGGGCATCCTCGTCACCGAGTCCGTACGCGGCGACGGCGGAGTGCTGACCAACTCCGAGGGCAAGCGGTTCATGTTCGACTACATCCCGGACGTCTTCAAGGCGCAGTACGCGACGACCGAGGAGGAGGCCGACGGCTGGTACACCGACCCCGACAACAACCGGCGCCCGCCCGAGCTGCTGCCGCGCGACGAGGTCGCCCGTGCGATCAACTCCGAGGTCAAGGCCGGCCGCGGCACCCCGCACGGCGGCGTCTACCTCGACGTGTCGAGCCGGCTCAAGCCCGAGGTCATCATCAAGAAGCTGCCGTCGATGCACCACCAGTTCAAGGAGCTGGCCGACGTCGACATCACGAAGGAGCCGATGGAGGTCGGCCCGACGTGCCACTACGTCATGGGTGGCGTCGAGGTCGAGCCCGACACCGGCGCCGCTTCGGTCGCCGGACTGTTCGCCGCGGGGGAGTGCTCCGGCGGCATGCACGGCTCGAACCGGCTCGGCGGCAACTCGCTGTCCGACCTGCTGGTGTTCGGCCGCAGGGCCGGCGCCGGCGCTGCGGCGTACGTCGACTCGCTGGGCGCCCAACGGCCCGCGGTCGGCGACGACGACGTCCAGGTCGCCGCGCGGCGCTCGGTCGCCGCGTTCGGTGACGGCGGGCAGGAGGGTTCGGAGAACCCCTACACGCTGCACCAGGAGCTCCAGCAGACCATGAACGACCTGGTCGGCATCATCCGCCGCGAGGACGAGATCCAGGAGGCGCTCGACAGGCTCGAGGGCCTCAAGGCGCGCGGCGAGCAGGTCGTGGTCGAGGGGCACCGCCAGTTCAACCCCGGCTGGCACCTCGCGCTCGACCTGCGCAACATGCTGCTGGTCAGCGAGTGCGTCGCCAAGGCGGCGATCCTGCGCACCGAGAGCCGCGGCGGCCACACCCGCGACGACTTCCCGAAGATGGACGCCGAGTGGCGGCACGTCCTGCTGGTCTGCACCCTGGCCGACGACGGCACGATCGACGTCGATCGCAAGGAGCAGATCCCCGTGCGCGAGGACCTGCTCGACCTGTTCGAGAGCGACGAGCTGGGCAAGTACTTCACCACTGAAGAACTCGGCCGGAAGGATCGACTGATGGGCAACCAGGAGCACTTCCGCGTATGGCGGGGCGACGACGAGGGCGGCGACTTCGCCGACTACGACGTCGAGGTCAACGAGGGTGAGGTCGTCCTCGACATCATCCACCGCATCCAGGCGACGCAGGCCCCGGACCTCGCGGTGCGGTGGAACTGCAAGGCCGGCAAGTGCGGCTCGTGCAGTGCCGAGATCAACGGCCGGCCGCGGCTGCTGTGCATGACGCGGATGTCGACCCTGCCGCCCGGCGAGCCGATCGTCGTGACCCCGATGCGTACGTTCCCGGTCATCCGCGACCTCGTGACGGACGTGTCGTTCAACTACGACAAGGCGCGCGAGGTGCGGGCGTTCGTGCCGCCCGAGGGCGTCGCGCCCGGCGACTACCGGATGCAGCAGGTCGACGTCGAGCGCTCGCAGGAGTTCCGCAAGTGCATCGAGTGCTTCCTGTGCCAGGACACGTGCCACGTGCTGCGCGACCACGAGGAGAACAAGCCGGCGTTCGCCGGGCCGCGCTTCCTGATGCGCGTCGCCGAGCTCGACATGCACCCGCTCGACGCCGCTGAGGAGCAGGGCTCAACCGCAAGGCGGCGGCGCAGGACGAGCACGGTCTGGGCTTCTGCAACATCACGAAGTGCTGCACCGAGGTGTGCCCCGAGCACATCAAGATCACCGACAACGCGCTGATCCCGCTCAAGGAGCGCGTCGTCGACCTCAAGTTCGACCCGATGATCCGGCGCAAGAAGCGCGCCAACCAGGCCTGACCTGCAGGGCATCGTCCGCATGCGGGACCATAGCCAAAGGCTATGAACCCTTACCTCATTATGCCTTTGCGGAAGTTCCCGACCGGTCCTAGGCTGGCGAGTTGTGGCGACTACCCAACTGAGCAAGCGACCGTCGGCGCGTACGTCGACCGTTGCCCTGAAATATGCGATGGCGGTGTCGGGGCTCATCATGGTGGGCTACCTGATCCTGCACATGTACGGCAACCTGCGGGCCTTCTCGGGCCCCGATGCCTTCAACGAGTACGCGCACCACCTGCGTACGTTCGGCGAGCCGATGCTGCCCCACGAGGGACTGCTCTGGATCGTGCGAGTCGTGCTGCTGGCGGCGGTGCTCCTGCACGCGTACGCGGCGATCACGCTGTGGCGGCGCAACAAGAAGGCGGCCGGCTACGTCGGCGGCAAGCGCTACCAGACCAAGCAGAACCGCACGGGCATCCAGCGCAGCTACGCGTCGTTCACGATGCGGTGGGGCGGAGTGACGATCGCGCTGTTCATCGTCTTCCACATCCTCAACCTGACGACCAACGACATCCATCCCGGCGGTGCGTCGGACACGCCCTACGGCAAGCTGCACAACAGCTTCGAGCACTTCTGGGTCCTGCTGGCCTACACCGTCGCGATGCTCGCGGTCGGGTTCCACCTCTGGCACGGCTTCTGGAGCGCGTTCACGACGCTGGGCCAGAACTACAGCGCCAAGCGCCGGGACTCGTTCTGGAACTCCGCGGCGATCGTCGTCGCAGTGGTCATCACGGCCGGCTTCCTCGCGCCGCCGTTCGCCATCTACTTCTTCGGCTTGGGAGGCTGACATGCCCACGAACGTCTCTGAGCAGTTCCACGCCGTCGGCGAGGACATCCACGACACCAAGGCGCCGTCGGGCCCGATCGAGCGCCGCTGGGACGAGCGCAAGTTCAGCACCAAGCTCGTCAACCCGGCCAACCGCCGCAAGCTCAGCGTCATCGTCGTCGGCACCGGCCTCGCCGGCGCTTCCGCGGCCGCGACGCTCGGTGAGGCCGGCTACCACGTCAAGAGCTTCTGCTACCAGGACAGCCCCCGCCGCGCCCACTCGATCGCGGCGCAGGGCGGCATCAACGCGGCCAAGAACTACCGCAACGACGGCGACAGCATCTACCGGCTGTTCTACGACACGGTCAAGGGCGGCGACTTCCGCGCCCGCGAGTCCAACGTCTACCGCCTCGCCCAGGTGTCGGTGAACATCATCGACCAGTGCGTCGCGCAGGGCGTCCCGTTCGCCCGCGAGTACGGCGGACTGCTCGACAACCGCTCGTTCGGTGGCGTGCAGGTCTCCCGTACGTTCTACGCCCGCGGCCAGACCGGCCAGCAGCTGCTGATCGGCGCCTACCAGGCGCTCGAGCGCCAGATCGCCGCCGGCACCGTCGAGATGAACACGCGGCACGAGATGCTCGAGCTCATCATGATCGACGGCAAGGCCCGCGGCATCATCGTCCGCGACATGGTCACCGGCGAGATCGAGACGCACACGGCCGACGCGGTCGTGCTGGCCACCGGCGGCTACGGCAACGTGTTCTTCCTGTCGACCAACGCGATGGGCTGCAACGTCACCGCCACGTGGCGCGCGCACCGCAAGGGCGCCTACTTCGCGAACCCCTGCTACACGCAGATCCACCCGACCTGCATCCCGGTCAGCGGCGACTACCAGTCCAAGCTGACCCTGATGTCGGAGTCGCTGCGCAACGACGGCCGCATCTGGGTGCCCAAGAAGGCCGGCGACGACCGCGCCCCGAGCGACATCCCCGAGGACGAGCGCGACTACTACCTCGAGCGCATCTACCCGGCGTTCGGCAACCTGGTGCCCCGTGACATCGCCTCGCGCGCCGCGAAGTACCAGTGCGACGCCGGCAAGGGCGTCGGCCCCGGCGGGCTCGGCGTCTACCTCGACTTCGCCGACGCGATCGCGCGTCTCGGCCGCCCCGAGGTCGAGGCCAAGTACGGCAACCTCTTCGACATGTATGCGCAGATCACCGGCGAGAACCCGTACGAGCAGCCGATGCGCATCTACCCCGCCGTGCACTACACGATGGGCGGCCTGTGGGTCGACTACGACCTGCAGAGCAACCTCGAGGGCCTGTTCGTCGCCGGTGAGGCCAACTTCTCCGAGCACGGCGCCAACCGCCTCGGCGCCTCGGCGCTGATGCAGGGCCTGGCCGACGGCTACTTCGTCCTGCCCTACACGATCGCCAACTACCTGGCCGACGGACCGTACGAGAAGATCGACGACTCGCACCCCGAGGTCGTGGCCGCGCGCACGGCGGTCGAGGAGCGGATCGAGAAGTTCCTGTCGATCAACGGCACCCGCACCGTGGACTCGTTCCACAAGGAGCTGGGCCAGATCATGTGGGACTACTGCGGCATGGAGCGCACCGAAGAGGGCCTGATCAAGGCCATCAGCATGATCCGCGACCTCAAGGCCGACTTCTGGTCCAACGTCAAGGTCACCGGCGTCAACGAGGAGCTCAACCAGACCCTCGAGCGCGCCGGCCGCGTCGCCGACTTCTTCGAGCTCGGCGAGCTCATGTGCATCGACGCGCTCAACCGCCGCGAGTCGTGCGGTGGCCACTTCCGCGCCGAGAGCCAGACCGAGGACGGCGAGGCGCTGCGCCACGACGACGAGTTCGCCTACGTCTCGGCGTGGGAGTTCGGCGACGAGCAGCCGACGCTGCGCAAGGAACCGCTGGAGTACGAGTACGTCGAGATGAAGTCCAGGAGCTACAAGTGAACATCACCGTCAGGGTGTGGCGTCAGAAGAACGCCGACGACAAGGGCCGGATGGTCACGTACGGCGTCGAGAACGTCAGCGAGCACATGTCGTTCCTCGAGATGCTGGACGTCCTCAACGAGCAGCTCACGCTGTCCGGCGACGACCCGATCGCGTTCGACCACGACTGCCGTGAAGGCATCTGCGGCATGTGCGGCGTCGTGATCAACGGCATCGCGCACGGCCCCGAGGTCACCACGACGTGCCAGCTGCACATGCGCAGCTTCGAGGACGGCGCCGTCATCGACATCGAGCCGTGGCGCGCGGGCGCGTTCCCGGTCGTCAAGGACCTCGTCGTCGACCGCTCGGCGTTCGACCGGATCATCCAGGCCGGCGGCTACATCAGCGCGCCGACCGGATCGGCTCCCGACGCGCACGCCGTGCCGGTGCCCAAGGACGACGCCGACCACGCGTTCGACGCCGCGACCTGCATCGGCTGTGGCGCGTGCGTCGCGGCGTGCCCCAACGGCTCGGCGATGCTGTTCACGGCCGCCAAGATCACGCACCTCGGCCTGCTCCCGCAGGGACAGCCCGAGCGTGAGTCGCGGGTCATCGGCATGGTCGAGCAGCACGACCACGAGGGCTTCGGCGGCTGCACCAACATCGGTGAGTGCACGTCGGCGTGCCCCAAGGGCATCCCGCTCGACACGATCGCGCAGCTCAACCGCGACCTGCTCGGCGCCCTGGCGCACGGCAAGGCCTGACCTCAGCACCTTTACGTCATAGGACCGTGGCCTTCGGGCCGCGGTCCTTTGCGTTCGTCTCGACGCCATTTGATTAGCATGGGTAATGAGGTATGCTAACGCATATGCCCACTGACTCACACCAGCTCGCTCGGTCGGTGGCCCGTCTCAACCGTCGGCTGCGCCAGGAGCGCCAGACCGACCTGACGCCGACGCAGCTCTCCGTCCTCGGTTCGATCCTCAAGCTCGGGCCCGTCCACGCCCAGCGCGATCGCCGCCCACGAGAGGGTCCAGCCGCCCTCCATCACCCGCACGCTCACGTGCCTCGTCGACGAGGGACTCGCGATCCGCGAGCCGCATCCCGACGACGGCCGGCAGGTGCTGATCTCGGTCTCCGACAAGGGCGATGCCGTGCTCGCCGAGGAGCGCAATCGCCGCGACGAGTGGCTCGCGCAGCGCCTCGCGGACCTCACGACCGCCGAGCGCAAGACCTTGAGGGAGGCGACCGCACTGCTGGAACGGTTGGCGGCGAGTTGAGCCCCACGTTCCGGGCGCTGTCGATCCGCAACTACCGCATCTACGCGATGGGCGCGTTCGTCTCCAACATCGGCACGTGGATGCAGCGTGTCGCGCAGGACTGGCTGATCCTGCAGCTGACCCACAGCGGCACGGCGCTCGGCATCACGACAGGCCTGCAGCTGCTGCCCGCGCTGCTGTTCTCCCCGATCGCCGGCGTCGTCGCCGACCGGGTCCCCAAACGTACGGTCCTGCGGTTCACCCAGACCGCCATGGCGATTCCCGCAGCGATCCTCGGCGTCCTGGCGATCACCGGCGTCGTCCAGGCGTGGCACGTCTACGTCCTCGCGTTCGTGTTCGGCATCGGCACGGCGTTCGACGCGCCGGCCCGGCAGTCGTTCGTCATCGAGATGGTCGGCAAGGACGACCTCGCCAACGCCGTCGGACTCAACTCCGCGTCGTTCAACTCCGCCCGCATGATCGGCCCCGCGGTCGCCGGCGTGCTGATCGCGGCCCTCGGCTCGGGTGTCCGCGCCACGGGCTGGGTCATCTTGATCAACGCGATCAGCTATGTCGCGGTGTTCGTGTCGCTCCAGCTGCTCGACGGCGACCGGCTGCGGCCGTCACCGGTCACCGGGACTCGCAAGGGCGCGGTGCGCGACGGCGTCCGCTACGTACGCTCGCGCCCCGACCTGGTCCTGATCCTGTGCTGCGTGTTCTTCGTCGGCACGTTCGGCATGAACTTCCAGATGACGAGCGCGCTGATGGCGACCGAGGTGTTCCACAAGGGTGCGGGGGAGTACGGCCTGCTCGCCTCGATCATGGCGGTCGGCTCGCTGGTCGGCGCCCTCCTCGCGGCACGGCGGGCGCGTCCCCGCCTGGCCTTCGTCGTCCTCGCCGGCGCTGCCTTCGCGGTCGTCGAGATCATCGCGGGCCTGATGCCGAGCTACGCCTCGTTCGCCGCGATCCTGCCGCTGCTGGGGCTCTGCGCGCTCACGATGGTGACCTCGGCCAACGCCATGATGCAGATGACGACGAGCGCCATGATGCGCGGGCGGGTCGCGGCGCTCTACCTGATGATCTTCCTCGGCGGCACGCCGATGGGTGCCCCACTGATCGGCTGGGTCGGCGAGACATACGGCGCCCGATGGATGCTGATCGGCGGCGGCGCGGTGTCGCTGCTCGGCATCACGGCCGGGACGCTGTGGTACCTGCACCGGCAGGACATCCACCGCCGCGAGCTGCAGACCGTCGCGCGCGACATGCGCTGGACCATACGAAGGCCCGACTCCTACGGGTTCTTGAGCACCTCTGCGCGAGCCGCGGCGAGCTCCGCGGCGCTGATCGTGCCCTTGGCGTGAAGGGCGTCGAGCTCGGCGAGGCGCTCCTCGATCGACTTCTCCGGCGCGAGGGCCTTGCTGTTGATGAGCGTCGTCATCGCCTCGGTCTCCATCGTCAGAGGATTGACCCCGGCATCGGCGGCCTTCTTCCAGTTCATGAGCGTCAGCGCAATGCCGACGATCAGCACGATGACGACGAGGACCGGGAAGAGCGCGAACACCGCGTCGAACGTCGAGTCGTCCGGGAAACCGTCATCCATGCCGCGAACCCTAGCCGCGTGGCTCAGCCTTCGGAGGCGATCGCCGTCTTGAGCTCGGCGAGCTTCTCGGCCGTGATCCGGCCCTCGGCGTGCAGCGCCTCGAGCGTCGCGATGCGGGCTTCCTTGGTCTCGCCGGTCATCTCGGCATCCGGCGTCGCCGAGAGGAACGCCTCCTGGATCATCGACTGCAGCTGCGCGACGTCGACGGCCTCCGACGCCTTGGGGCGCTGTCGCCATGCCGTCACGATCGCGCCGATGTCGACGCCGGACGCGGGGCCACCCTTCGCGCGTACGAACGCGAGCTTCAGCATCGCCCACGCCAGTGACGACGACGACCGCGACCACGAACAACCCGACGCTGATCAGCACCGGGTGATCGAGCACGTCCCAGACGTCCATGCCCAGACAGTAGTGCCGGGGAGCGGCGAATCAGCGATATCCTGAACAGATGTCCCTGTCCGATGCCCTCGCGCGATCCGTCGATGTGGTCACGCCTGACCTCATCGAGGTCCGGCGTGAGCTGCACGCCTACCCCGAGCTCTCGTGGCACGAGGAGCGTACGACCGACCTCGTCGCGACGTGGATGGACAAGAGCGGCATCTCCTACGAGCGCTTCGAGGGCACGGGCCTGATGGCCGAGATCGGACCCGACGGCGGACCCGATCGTCGCGCTGCGCGCCGACCTCGACGGACTGCCGGTCGTCGACACCTCGCAGGACCCGTGGAAGTCGAGCGTCCCGGGCGTCTCGCACTCCTGCGGCCACGACGTCCACGTCGCGGCGCTCCTCGGTGCCGCGGTCGCGCTGGCGCAGGCCGACGCCGACGAGCAGCTCCCCGTGCGCGTACGCCTGATCTTCCAGCCCGCCGAAGAGGTCATGCCCGGCGGTGCGGTCAAGCTGCTGGCCGGCGGCGCGCTGCGCGGCGTCTCGCGCATCTTCGCCCTGCACTGCGACCCGTCGCTCGACGTCGGCCACGTCGGACTGCGCGAGGGTCCGATCACCGGCGCGTCCGACCACATCCACGTGCAGCTCAGCGGCCGTGGCGGCCACACGTCGCGCCCGCACCTGACCGAGGACCTCACGTACGCCCTCGGCAGCCTGCTGACCCAGCTGCCCGCGGTGCTCTCGCGCCGCTTCGACCCGCGCGCCGGCGCCAGCATGGTGTGGGGCCAGATCCACTCCGGCAACGCCGCCAACGTCATCCCGTCGACCGGCGAGCTCAGCGGCACGCTCCGCATGCTCGACGCCGCCGCGTGGCACCAGGCCGAGCACCTCGTGCGCGGCCTGATCAGCGACATCATCCAGCCGTTCGGGGTCAGCGCCGACGTGACCTACACGCGCGGCGTGCCGCCGGTCGTCAACGACTTCGGCGCGACCGAGATCATGCGTCGCGCGGTCACCCAGGCGATCGGCCCGAGCGGCGTGGCGTCGACCGCGCAGAGCCTCGGCGGCGAGGACTTCGCCTGGTACGTCGAGGCGGTGCCCGGTGCGATGGGCCGGCTCGGCACCCGTACGCCCGACGGTCCGACGTACGACCTGCACCAGGGCAATCTGCGGGTCGACGAGCGCGCCATCGCGATCGGCGCCAAGGTCCTCGCCTGCGCCGCCGTGTCCTGAGTTCGCTCATGCGAGCGAACGCACGGCGCGCTAGCGCAGCGGGAGCCGTTCGCGGCGAAGCCGCCAGCTGCGAAGCGTGGTGAGGTAACTCCCCAAGGTGGGGACAGGTTACGAATCGGTATCAACTGCGTCTGAAAGTCCCCTTGGCGCTCCCGAAGGACCCGAACGGCAACTAGGGTCTGAGAACGTGCCGGAGTCCCGGCTCTACCGAGGAGGAATTTTGCGTCGATTGACCAAGCTTTCCGCCGTCGCGTGCGTCGCCGCCCTTGCCCTCGCGGGCTGCGGTGGCAGCAGCGATGGGGACAAGGGTGGGGACAAGCCCGCCGCCAGCAAGGACGTCTGCAAGACGGCCAAGGGTGACGGACCGAAGATCGGTCTCGCCTACGACGTGGGTGGACGCGGCGACCAGTCGTTCAACGACTCGGCATACGCGGGCCTCAAGAAGGCTGTCGACGAGTTCGACGCGACGTGCATCGAGGGTGAGGCGGCCGATGGTGAGGCCGAGTCCGCTCGCGAGGACCGTCTGCGCAACTTCGCCGAGAACGGCGCCACGACCAGTCATCGGTGTCGGCTTCGCCTACAGCGAGTCGGTCAACAAGGTTGCTCCGGACTTCCCCGAGGTCAACTTCGGCGTGATCGACGGATTCGATCCCGACAAGGACGTCAACAAGAACGTCGCCTACCTCGGCTTCGCCGAGGAGCAGGGCTCCTACCTCGTCGGCGTCGCCGCTGCCGAGAAGAGCAAGACCGGCACGATCGGCTTCGTCGGTGGCGTCCACAACGACCTCATCAAGAAGTTCGAGGCCGGCTACGTCGCGGGTGCCAAGGCCGCCAAGCCCGACATCAAGGTCGAGGTTGCCTACATCCAGGAGTCCGACCTCAAGGGCTTCGGCGATCCGGCCGGTGGCAAGGCTGCCGCGACGGGCGAGTTCGACAAGGGTGCTGACGTCGTCTACCACGCTGCTGGTGGCTCGGGCTCCGGTGTCTTCGACGCCGCAGTCGATGCCGGCGACGGCAAGTGGGCGATCGGTGTCGACTCCGACCAGTTCCTGACGGCGACCGCCGCTCAGAAGCCGCACATCCTGACGTCGATGCTCAAGCGCGTCGACACCGCGACGTACGACTTCATCAAGTCGGTCGACGGCGGCAAGGCGCTGACCAGCTACCAGACGTACGACCTCAAGGCTGACGGCGTCGGCTACTCGACGTCCGGTGGCTTCGTGGACGACATCGCATCTGACATCGACGGCTACAAGGCCAAGATCATCAGCGGCGAGATCAAGGTCCCGACGGCTCCGGCGAAGTAGCAGGTCAAACCAGTAGCGACGAGCCTGGGCTGGGCGCGGTAGCGTTCAGCCCAGGTTCGTACCTTTTTGTGTCACGAATCAGTGTCTTGTGAACAGTTGCGGGAGGAGTGTCCGTGCCGTCTGATGTGGATGCGGTGAGGCTGCGAGGGATCGGCAAACGCTTCCCCGGCGTGATCGCCAATCATGATGTCGACGTGACGATCCGCTCGGGCACGGTCCACGCCCTGATCGGCGAGAACGGCGCCGGCAAGTCGACGCTGATGAAGATCCTCTACGGCGTGCAGAAGCCCGACGAGGGCACGATCGAGATCAACGGCACCGCAGGTCGCGCTCAAGTCGCCCACCGACGCGATCGAGCACGGCGTCGGCATGGTGTTCCAGCACTTCATGCTCGCCGACAACCTGACGGTGCTCGAGAACATGGTGCTCGGCGCCGAGAAGCTGCACGGCATCGGCGACGCGGCGCGAGCCGAGATCCGCCGCATCTCCGACCGCTACGGCTTCGAGCTCGAGCCCGACGTCCTGGTCGAGCGGCTCGGCGTCGCCGCCCGGCAGCGGCTCGAGATCGCCAAGGTCCTCTATCGCGGCGCCAAGATCATCATCCTCGACGAGCCGACCGCGGTCCTCGTGCCGCAGGAGGTCGACGCGCTGTTCGCCAACCTGCGTGAGCTGAGGAACGCCGGCAACTCCGTGCTGTTCATCTCGCACAAGCTCGACGAGGTGCTCGCGATCGCCGACGACATCACCGTCATGCGCCGCGGCACGACCGTCGGCACGGCCGACCCCAAGACCGCGACCAAGCACGAGCTCGCCGAGCTGATGGTCGGCTCCGAGCTGCCGTCGCCGGAGACCGAGGAATCGACCGTCACCGACACGGTCGAGCTCGAGCTCGACGACGTGACGCTGACCGACGAGTTCGGCCGCAACCTGCTGACCGACATCTCGCTGGCGATCCACCGCGGTGAGGTCCTCGGCATCGCCGGGGTCGAGGGCAACGGCCAGTCCGAGCTCGTCGAGACCATCATGGGCATGCGCATCCCGACCAGCGGGCGGATCACCCTGGGCGCCGAGGACGTCACGCACTGGCACACCCGCAAGCTCCGCGAAGCCGGCATCGGCTACATCCCCGAGGACCGCCACCGCCACGGCCTGCTGCTCGACTCGCCGCTGTGGGAGAACCGCATCCTCGGCCACCAGACCGAGGCGCCCAACGTCAAGGGCCCGTGGATCAACCGCTCCGGTGCGCGCAAGGACACGACGCGCATCGTCGAGGAGTACGACGTACGCGCGCCCGGCATCGACACGCTCGCCCGCGCCCTGTCCGGCGGCAACCAGCAAAAGCTCATCGTGGGCCGCGAGATGAGCGGCGACCCCAAGCTGCTGATCGCCTCGCACCCCACCCGTGGCGTCGACGTCGGCGCGCAGGCCGCGATCTGGGAGCACATCAAGCGGGCCCGCCGGGCCGGCCTCGCGGTGCTGCTGATCTCGGCCGACCTCGACGAGCTGATCGGCCTGTCCGACACGATCCAGGTGATCCTGCGCGGCCGGTTCGTCGGCACGTTCGAGCCATCCACCGTGACGCCGCAGGATCTCGGCGCCGCCATGACCGGAGGCGAGGCGGCATGAACAGCGTTCGACTGCGCAGGGTCGGCATGGCGCTGCTCGCGCCTGCCATCGCGATCGTCGTCTCGGTGCTCGTCACCACGATCGTCATCGCCGCGGTCGGGCAGCTCGCCCGGCGACTTCTGGTCCGCGATGTTCAGCGACCCGCTCGCCGCGCCTGCGGGTCAACATCATCAACCAGACCGCGATGATCTACACCGCTGCGGTGGCGGCGGCGATCGGCTTCCGCATGGGCCTGTTCAACATCGGCATCGAGGGCCAGTACCTCATGGCGTCGTTCGCGGCGGCGTCGTTCGCCGGAGCCGCGTACGTCGGCGGATTCGCCAACGTCGCCCTGTCGATCATCATCGCGATGGCGGTCGGCGCCGCTTGGGCGGGCATCGCCGGCATCCTCAGGACGACCCGTGGCGTCAGCGAGGTCATCTCCACGATCATGCTCAACGCGATCGCCGTCACGCTGGTCGGCTACCTCGTCGACCGCCACGGCGTGCACGAGGGCAACTCGGTGCACACCAAGCAAGATCGCCGAGAGCAGCATGGTCACGGGCTTCACGCCTTACGAAGCGCGGGACGGGCAGATCTGGGCGCTGTCGATCATCGCCGTGATCGTCGGCATCGGCTTCTGGGTCCTGCTCAACAAGACCCGTTTCGGCTTCGACCTCCGCGCGAGTGGGCAGTCCGCAGACGGCCGCACGCGCCTCGGGCGTCAACCCCAAGCGCATGATCGTGATCTCGATGATGCTGTCCGGCGGTGTCGCCGGGCTGGTCTGGCTGCCCGCGCTGTTCGGCGCCGCCGGGTCATACGGCACGTCCTACCAGTCCCAGCTCGGCTTCCTCGGCATCGCCGTCGCGCTGCTGGGCCGCAACCGCCCGCTCGGCATGCTGTTCGGCGCCGTTCTGTTCGCGTTCTTGTCGGCACAGTCCAACACGCTGACCTTCGGCACCGACGTGTCGCCGAGCATCGTGCAGATCACGCAGGGCGTCGGCGGTGCTCGCGGTGGTCATCGCCTACGAGGTCGTACGCCGATGGCGCACCAGGCTCGAGCGCCGGGTCGTGGCCAGTGAGCTCGCTCCCGCCGAGGAGGCGACGGCATGACCACGACGAAGACCGCAGTCGCAGCCCGGACTCGTGGCCCGGCTGACCAAGAACTGGTTCTACCTGTCGCTCGTCGGCATCGCGGTGGTGTCGCTCGTGCGCATCGTCACCGACACCAACGACCTCGACTCGACCGGCACGATCCGCGCCGCGATCATCGCGACCTGCCCCATCTTGATGGCCGCACTCGGCGGCCTGTGGGCCGAGCGCGCCGGCGTCGTCAACATCGGCCTCGAGGGACAGATGATCCTCGGCACGTGGGGCGCGGCGTTCTTCGCCTACCACGGCGGTCCGTGGGCCGGCGTCCTCGGCGCGGCGCTGCTGGGCCTGATCGGCGGCCTGCTGCACGCCGTTGCGACCGTGACGTTCGGCGTCGACCACATCGTCTCGGGCGTGGCGATCAACCTGATCGGCGCCGGTGCGGCCACCTATCTGGCCGAGGCGATCTTCCCCGACTACGAGGGTGGCGGACCCCGCCAGCTCGTCGGCCTGGATCCGCCGACCAACATCACGATCCCCGGCATCTCCGACGCGGCGAGCAACGTGGCCGACCATCACTGGTTCTTCGTCTCCGACGTCGCCTCGGTGGTCGAGGCGCTGACGACCAGCATCTCGTCGCTCAGCCTCGTGGTCTTCGCGCTCGTCGTGGTCTCCGCCTGGGTCCTGTGGCGTACGTCGTTCGGCCTGCGCCTGCGCTCGTGCGGCGAGAACCCGCAGGCGGCCGAGACCCTTGGCGTCAACGTCTACCTCTACAAGTACATCGCGGTGCTGGTCTCCGGCGCGCTCGCCGGCATCGGCGGCGGCTTCCTGGCGCTGGTGTCCTCCAGCGGCTACAGCGCCGAGCCAGACCGGCGGCCGTGGCTACATCGGCCTGGCCGCGATGATCTTCGGCAACTGGCGACCCGGCGGGCTGCTGGCCGGCGCGCTGACGTTCGGCTACACCGACTCGCTGCGCCTGCGTGACACCGACGCGGTCCATGCACTGCTGTTGCTCGTCGCGCTTGGCGCTCCTGCTGATCGCGGCGCTGCGACTGGTCCGCAAGCAGCTCAGCGGCGCGATCGTGATGGGTGTCGTCGGCGTCGGCCGTCCTGGCCTGGTTCCTGCTGACCGACAGCGTGCCACGCGAGTTCACCGTCATGACCCCTTACGTCACGACCCTGTTCGTGCTGGCGCTCGGCGCACAACGGCTGCGAATGCCCGCGGCCGACGGCCAGCCATACCGGAAGGGCAGTGCAGGTTAATGGCACTGGGAATCTCGGGTCCGGACGACCCGATCGACTGGGCGTCGCTGGCGAAGTATGCGACCGAGGTGATGGGTCGGGCCTACGCGCCGTACTCCGAGTTCAAGGTCGGCGTCGCGGGACTCGTCGATGACGGTCGGGTCGTGCTGGGCTGCAACGTCGAGAACGCCGCCTATGGCGTCGGGCTGTGCGCCGAGTGCGGCATGGTCTCGGCGCTGCATGCGACGGGCGGCGGTCGACTGATCGCCGTGGCCTGTGTCGACGGCAAGGGCGCTCCCCTGATGCCGTGCGGGCGGTGCCGGCAGCTGCTGTGGGAGAACGGCGGGCCCGACATGCAGCTCATGACGCCGAGCGGGGTCAAGACCATGACCGAAGTGCTGCCCGACGCCTTCGGGGCTGACGACCTGGACCAGCGTTGACGCGTTACGCGGTCCAGCTCGACCCCGGCAATCCCGACTTCCTGCGCGATCCCTACCCGGTCCTCGCGGCCCTGCGCGCTACCGGCCCGGTCCTGTGGCACGAGCCGATGGGCGTGTGGCTGGCGACGACGCACGAGTCCGTCAGCCAGGTCCTGCGCAACCGCGCCTTCGGCCGGATCTGGACCGACTGGGAGCCCGCTGCGGAGATGGAGCCGTTCAACGCGCTCCACCGCAACCAGATGATGGAGAACGAGCCACCCGCGCACACGCGCCTGCGTCGGCTTGTTGCCGGAGCCTTTGGCCGCGGTCACGTCGAACGTATGAGGCCTCGCATCGAGGAGCTCGCAGCGTCCATGGTCGATGACCTCGATGATCGGTTCGACGTGCTCGGTGACTATGCCGAGCCGATGCCGGTCTACGTCATCGCCGACCTGCTGGGCGTACCTCGTGAGGACCACGTACGCCTGCGGGCCTGGTCGCAGGCCATCGTGCACATGTACGAGCCCAACGTCGACGCCGCCACCAGGGCCCAGGCGATCGAGGCGAGCACGGCGTTCTCCGACTACGTGCGCGCGGTCGTCGCCGAACGGCGCGACAACCTCGGCGAGGACCTCATCAGTGACCTGATCACCGAGCGCGGCCGCGGAGCCAAGCTGACCGACGACGAGCTCGTGGCGTCGGTCGTCCTGCTGCTCAACGCCGGGCACGAGGCCTCGGTCAACGTGTTCGGCAACGGCATCCATGCGCTGCTGAGCCATCCCGACCAGCTGGCGCGGGTGACCTCGGGCGAGGTGCCGGTCGACATCGCCCTCGAGGAGCTCATCCGCTACGACGCGCCGCTGCAGCTGTTCGAGCGTACGGCCACCAGGAACGTCAAGGTGTGCGGCGAGACGATCAAGGCCGGCCAGAAGATCGCCTGCCTGATGGGCTCGGCCAACCGCGACGCCGACGCGTTCGAGGACGCCGACGCGTTCGACGTGGGCCGCGACCCCAACCCCCATGTCGGCTTCGGCATGGGCCTGCACTTCTGCCTCGGCGCGCCGCTCGCGCGGCTCGAGCTGCAGATCAGCCTGAAGACACTGCTCGACCGGTTCCCTCGCCTCGCGCTGGCGGGGGAGGCGCCGCGCCGCCCGACCTGGGTGCTGCGCGGCTTCGAGCGCATCGACGTCGAAAGAGGAACCGCATGACTGAACTGTTTGATGCCGTTGAGATCATCGCGGCCAAGCGGGACAAGCATGAGCTCGACGACGCACAGATCGACTGGGTCGTCGACGCCTACACCCGGGGTGTCGTGGCCGACGAGCAGATGTCGGCGCTCGCGATGGCGATCCTGCTCAACGGCATGAACCGCCGCGAGATCAGCCGGTGGACCGCCGCGATGATCGACAGCGGCGAGCGCATGGACTTCTCGTCGCTGTCGTGGAAGACCGCCGACAAGCACTCGACCGGTGGAGTCGGCGACAAGATCACCCTGCCGCTCGCGCCGCTGGTCGCCGCGTGCGGCATCGCCGTGCCGCAGCTGTCCGGCCGCGGCCTCGGCCACACCGGCGGCACGCTCGACAAGCTCGAGGCGATCCCCGGGTGGCGCGCTGCCTTGACCAACGACGAGATGATGGCGCAGCTCGAGGACGTCGGCGCCGTGATCTGCGCCGCCGGCCCGGGCCTCGCGCCGGCCGACAAGAAGCTGTACGCCCTGCGCGACGTCACCGGCACGGTCGAGGCGATCCCGTTGATCGCCAGCTCGATCATGAGCAAGAAGATCGCCGAAGGCACCGGGGCGCTGGTGCTCGACGTCAAGGTCGGCTCGGGAGCCTTCATGAAAACCGAGCCCATGGCTCGCGAGCTGGCGGAGACGATGGTGGCTCTCGGTAACGACGCCGGTGTCACGACGGTCGCGCTGCTCACCGACATGTCCACGCCGCTCGGCCTGACCGCGGGCAACGCCTGCGAGGTCGCCGAGTCGGTCGAGGTGCTCGCCGGCGGAGGCCCCGCCGATGTCGTCGAGCTGACCGTCGAGCTGGCCCGCGAGATGCTCGCTGCTGCGGGCAAGGACGACGTGGACCCTGCGGACGTACTCGCCTCAGGCGCCGCGATGGACGTGTGGAAGCGGATGATCTCCGCGCAGGGCGGCGACCCTGACGCAGCCTTGCCGACACCCAAGGAGACGCACGTCATCACCGCCCCGGCAGTCGGGCACGCTGACCCGTCTGGACGCCCTGAGCGTCGGTGTGGCGGCCTGGCGCCTCGGCGCCGGACGATCCCGCCCGGGTGAGCAGGTGCAGGCGGCAGCGGGCGTGCTGATGCACGCCAAGCCCGGTGACGACGTCACCGCAGGTCAGCCCCTGTTGACCCTGCAGACGGACACTCCTGAGCGATTCGAGCGCGCGGTTGCAGCGCTCGACGGGGGGTACGACATCGGAACGGGCTCCGCAGATGCGCCGTCCGTCGTGATCGACCGCATTCGTTAGGTTGGACAGCATGCGCATCTTGAACAACAGCAAAGAGATTGCGGCGGCCGCCGGAGAAGAGCTTGGCGTCAGCGAGTGGGTCGCGATCACGCAGGAGCGGATTGATCTGTTCGCGGACGCGACAGGTGACCGCCAGTGGATCCACGTCGATCCCGAGCGCGCCGCGGACGGGCCGTTCGGGGCCACCGTCGCCCACGGCTATCTCACCTTGTCGATGCTGCCGTTCCTCGGCGCTCAGGTCTACGCGTTCGCGGGCGACGTCGCGCGGGTCAACTACGGCCTCAACAAGGTCCGCTTCGTCTCGCCGGTCCTCGTCGGTTCCAAGGTGCGCAACCGCGTCGAGCTCCTCGAGGTCGAGGAGATCGAGAAGGGCCAGCGCGCGACGTTGCAGCACACCGTCGAGATCAAGGGCAAGGACAAGCCGGCCTGCGTGGCGGAGACCGTCGTCCTCCTCATGGCGTCGTGAAACGATGACCCAGTGAGTGCCACTTCCGAACAGATCGCCAAGGCCCCCAAGGTCGCCCTCCACGAGCACCTCGACGGAGGTGTTCGGCCCGCCACGATCGTCGAGATCGCCGAGGAGATCGGTCACGACCTCCCGGCCGGCGACGCCGAGTCGCTCGGCGCCTGGTTCGAGGAGGCGTCGAGCTCCGGATCGCTCCCGCGCTATCTCGAGACGTTCGTGCACACGGTCGCGGTGATGCAGCGGCCCGAGGACCTCGCTCGCGTCGCCCGCGAGGCGGTCGTCGACCTGGCCACTGATGGCGTCGTCTACGCCGAGCTGCGCTGGGCGCCCGAGCAGCACCTGTCGGCCGGGCTCTCCCTCGCCGAGACCGTCGAGGCTGTTCAGGACGGCATCGTCAAGGGCCAGGAGGAGGCCGCCGGTCTGGGGCACCCGATCGTGGTGGGTCAGCTGCTCACGGCGATGCGGCACGCCAAGCGCGGGCTGGAGATCGCCGAGGTCGCCGTCGCATACCGTGATCGCGGCGTCGCGGGCTTCGACATCGCCGGCGCCGAGGACGGGTTCCCGCCCATCCTGCACCTCGAGGCATTCGAGTACCTCCGCCGCGAGAACGCGCACTTCACGATCCACGCCGGCGAGGCATTCGGCCTGCCCTCGATCTGGCAGGCGATCCAGCGTTGCGGCGCCGAGCGCCTCGGTCATGGCGTACGCATCGTCGACGACATCGACTTCGACGCCCCGGGTGGGCCTGTGCTCGGTCGCCTTGCGGCCTACATCCGCGATCGGCGCATCCCGCTCGAGATGTGCCCGTCGTCCAACCTGCAGACCAACGCCGTCCCGGGCATGCGCTCGATCGCCGATCACCCGATCGGCAAGCTCAAGGATCTCGGCTTCCGCGTCACGGTCAACTGCGACAACCGGCTCATGAGCGGTACGTCGATGAGCCGCGAGTTCCAGCTCCTGGTCGACGCGTTCGGCTACGAGCTCAGCGACCTGCGCTGGTTCACGATCAATGCGATGAAGAGCGCGTTCCTGCCGTTCGACCAGCGACTCGCGATCATCAACGACGTCATCAAGCCGGCCTACGCCGCCCTCTGACCCTGAACGCCCCGCGATTTGTGACGTTGGAGGCGCTACGGCGCCGCTGAAGCGCCTGCAACCTCACAAATCGCGGAGGTCAGGCGACGGTCCAGGCGTCGGGGCCGTCGAGCAGCCCCTGCAGCGACGGCGTCTCGCCGGCGAGCGTTGCCTGCTCACGGCTCAGGTCGTCGTACGTGGGCCGCTCGACCTGACGGAAGATGCCGATCGGCGCACGGTGGACGACGCCGCTGTCGGTGATCCGCGACAGTGCGAACGCCGTCGTCGCGTCGGGCTCGTGTGCGTCGTGGACCAGCACGTCGGCAGCGTTGGAGTCGTCGACCTCGACGATCTCGACACCGCCACCGGCGGCGCGTACGACGCCGAGCCGGCCA